>NZ_CP041636.1:3180000-3780000 GCF_007197755.1 Ferrovibrio terrae | reverse complement strand
CAGGTCGTTGGCCCTGATGAAATCCGACATCGGCTAGACGTCGATATCGGTGGCGAAGGCGGCACGTTCCTGAATGAACTGGAAGCGCAGTTCCGGCTTGCGGCCCATCAGGCGCTCCACCAGATCGTCGGCCTCGCGGGCCTCCTCCACCGGCACCTGCACGCGCAGCAGCACGCGGTTCTTCCGGTTCATGGTGGTTTCCTTCAACTGGCCCGGCGGCATTTCGCCCAGACCCTTGAAGCGGCTGATTTCAACTTTGCGCGTACCGAAATGCTGCTTGATCAGCTTGTCCTTATCGGCATCGTCCATCGCATAGAAAGTCTTGCCGCCGGCGGACAGGCGATAGAGCGGGGGCTGCGCCAGATAGAGATGGCCGTGCTCGATCAGCTTCGGCATCTCGCGGAAGAAGAAGGTCATCAGCAACGAGGCGATATGCGCGCCATCGACATCGGCATCGGTCATGATGATGACCTTGTCGTAGCGCAGGTCTTCGTCGCGATACTTGCCACCGGTGCCGCAGCCCAGCGCCAGCATCAGGTCGGCCAGTTCCTGGTTGGCGGCCAGCTTGCCCGAGGCGGCCGAGGCCACGTTCAGGATCTTGCCACGTAGCGGCAGCACGGCCTGGGTGCGGCGGTCGCGCGCCTGCTTGGCCGAACCGCCGGCCGAGTCACCCTCGACGATGAAGATTTCAGAACCGTTGGCGGCCTCATCAGCGCAGTCCGCGAGTTTACCGGGAAGACGCAATTTGCGTGTGGCCGACTTGCGGCTGACGTCCTTTTCGGCGCGGCGGCGCAGGCGGTCTTCGGCGCGTTCGATCAGGCGAGTCAGCAGCGCGTTGGCATGCTGCGGCGCGCCGGCCAGCCAGTGGTCGAAATGGTCCTTGATTGCCGTCTCGACCAGCTTCTGCGCTTCCACGGTGACCAGCTTGTCCTTGGTCTGGCCCTGGAACTGCGGATCCTTGATGAACAGAGACAGCATCGCCGCGCCGGCACCAAGAATGTCGTCAGCAGTGATCTGCGCGGCCTTCTTGTTGTTGGCCAGCTCGGCATAATCCTTCAGACCGCGCAGCAGGGCCGTGCGGAAGCCGGCCTCATGCGTGCCGCCTTCCGGCGTCGTCACCGTGTTGGTGTAGGACTGCAGCCAGCCTTCATCGATATCCTGCGGCCAGTGAATGGCCCATTCCACCTTGCCACGTCCACCGGCCAGATCGGCGCGGCCGGCAAACGGCGTCGGGGTCACTGTCTGCTGGCCTTCCAGCTGTTCGGACAGGTAATCCTGCAGGCCGCCGGGGAAATGCAGCACGGCCTCCTGCGGCGTGACTTCCTCGCTGCCTGTCAGCAGCTCAGGCGCGCAGGACCAGACGATTTTCACGCCCGGATAGAGATAGGCCTTCGAGCGCGCCATCTTGAAAATGCGCGACGGGCGGAAATGTGCGCCCTTGCCGAAAATCTGTTCGTCGGGATGGAAGATCACCGCTGTGCCGCGACGGTTCGGGGCAGCGCCGACCTTGACCAGCTTGCCCTGCGGCGCGCCGCGCGAGTAATCCTGCTTCCACAGTTCCCTGTCGCGGGCGACTTCGACGGTGAGGCGGTCAGACAGCGCGTTCACCACCGAGATGCCGACGCCATGCAGGCCGCCCGCGGTGGAATAAACCTTGTCGGAGAATTTGCCGCCCGAATGCAGCGTGGTGAGGATGACCTCGAGCGCCGACTTGTCCTTGAACTTGGGGTGCCTGTCGATCGGGATGCCGCGGCCGTTATCGGTCACGCGCAAGCTGCCGTCTTCCAGCAGCGACACCTCGATGCGGTCGGCATGGCCGGCGACGGCCTCGTCCATCGAGTTGTCGAGCACTTCGGCAAAGAGGTGGTGCAGGGCGCGCTCGTCGGTGCCGCCGATATACATGCCGGGCCGGCGACGCACCGGCTCCAGACCCTCGAGAACCTCGATGTCCTTGGCGGTGTAATCGTTGCCGCCCTTGCTTCCCGTCTGGAACAAGTCGTTCATACTATTCACGGATTTAAGATTAAGGGGTGACTCGTATTTGCGCCGCAGTATAGTAGGCCACACCCGGGAAACAACCAACATCTGGTAGGAATATAGAGGTTCGCATGGGCAAAGAATCGGTAGGCGAATCGGCCAGGGAGCTTACTGTCGCGGAGCGCGGCGAGCCATTGATCCGCTCGGCGCCAATGCCGGCCGACATGAACGGCAACGGCGACATCTTCGGCGGCTGGGTACTGAGCCAGATGGATATCGCCGGCGGCATCGTCGCGGCACGTCGCGCCCAGGGCCGCGTCGTCACCGTGGCGGTGGATGCGATGACCTTCCACCAGCCGATCAAGGTCGGCGATATTGTCTCGATCTACGGCCGCGTCATCCGTGTGGGCCGCAGTTCGATGGCGGTAAAAATGGAAACCATCGTGGCCCGCCGCCTCGATCCCACCGAGATCAAGGTGACCGAGGGCGTCTACACCTATGTCGCCATCGATGAAAACGGCAAGTCGCGTCCGGTGCCGGCAGAAGGGAAGTGACGTGACCAACGGCAGCACGCGTCACTATGCGGCCGATGAGATCGTCGCGCCGGCGCTGATCGCGCTGAAGGTCTGGTATGACGAGGCGCGCGGCGACAAGGCGATGGCCGGCTTCGATGCGCTGCCGGAACCGCATGCGCTGCCCGGGCCGGCCGACCTCGCCATCCTCGAGGTGGCAGGCGATGGCCGCTATGCCTATCTGGCGATGGGCGAGCAGTATCGCCGCACGGCGGCGCTGAAGCCCGATGCCGACGGCGTCACACGCGAGACGCGCCCGGTGGTGCGTCAGCATCTCGACCTGGCGCTCGAGCAGCGCGAGGCCTTCCATGTCAGCATCACGCGCTGGGACGGGCCGCGCATCCTGCAATACGACCGGCTGATCCTGCCGCTGACCGATGCCGGGGGCGAGGTGAGCCATCTGCTGGTCGGCGAGGTTTTCCTGCGGGTGGCGAAGCCGGGGTGACGGTGGTCCGGGGGAGCGAATGGTCTGGACTAAAGGTGGCCATCGTTGATCCAGGACAAAGAGCTTCCACACGATTGGATACAGCCTTCATTCGTATTCATAGGCGAGGAGGCAGGCCATGAACGAACCAAGGAAACCGGGCGAGCGCAGCGTTGTCGGCAGTTTGCTGGACGATGTGAAGGAAACCTTTTGCCGCGCCGCTCGCCTGCGTGAGTGGCAGTCGCTCGACGGATGCGAACGCCGACGGGTGGCGCAGGATCTTGGACTCAGTGGAGGCGATGTCGGCACGTTGATCGCCGAAAGCGGCGGTACCGCCGAACTGGACGAATTGCTGCGTCGTGGCGATCTGCAGCAGACTGCAGCCATGCGGGGCGCCTTGCCGGATCTGCAGCGTGTCTGCGCCCTTTGCAGGCAACGTTCTGAATGTCGCGACTGGCTCAGCGTACCGGCGGAAGCGCGGGATGACGCCGCGCTGCCATATTTCTGCCCGAACCGGGAGGAACTTGAGGTGCTGCGCGAGATGCAGGGCGGCGGCTACCGCAAGTAGTCCCGACGGCGGGTTTCAGGTTCTGCGGATCATGCCGTGCTGCGCCGCCGGCGCCGAGACGGTTACGCCCACATGCATGCCGATATAGTCGCCGGTCGTGCCGGTGAAGCTGCCTTCCACTGGTGGCAGGTCTGCAATGCCGCGCGCCACCGCCACCGGGATCAGGTTGGCGCCGCCATAGCTGCGATGGGTGGGATCGAAAGCCACCCAGCCGGCGCCGGGCAGATAGATCTCGATCCAGGCATGCGTTGCGCCGGTGGCCGGCATCGTCGCATCGGCCGGCCCGGCATCGAGACCAGGATCAAGATCCGGCAGATAGAGATAGCCCGAGACCAGCCGCGCACCGAATCCCAGCTGGCGTGCGGCTTCCGCCATCAGCACGGCGAAATCGCGGCATGAGCCCCAGCCGCGCCGCAGGGTTTCCAGCGGCGTCTGCGTGCCGTCGCCATGCCGGCTCTGATAGGCGACGGCATCCGCGACGCCGGCATTGAGGTCGAGCAGCAGCGCCAGTGTGCCGGTTGGATACGCGGCGACAAACGCTTGCGCCCAGGCACGCAGCTCGCCGTGCGGATCGGCATAGAGCGGCTGGGTGAGGTGGCCGAGATCGTTCCACTCGGTGTCGGTATAGCGGAAGGGGTAGGAGGTTGCCTCGGCCGCGATGTTCAGCGTCGGGTTGGCGAGGGCCAGGTTGTCGACGCGGATTTCGCAGTCGATCATCAGGCTGTCGGCGGTCCACATCGGCAGCGCGCGCGCCACGCTGTTGCCATAGACATCCTGGCTCCAGCCGAACAGGCTCGGCGGCGAGGTGCTGACCGCAAAGGACAGCAGCCGCATGTCCGGGCTTTCGCGTGGCCGCAGCATCAGGCGATGCGGGCCGAGATCGACCGGCCGGCTGTAAAGATAGATGGTGCGATGATGGATGCGCAGTTGCATCTCAGTGCCCGCCCGGATGCGGCGAGGCGGCAGGCGGCGCGGTGCGGGACGGGCCATCCGCCAGCAGTGCGGCCGACAGGTCGTCCGGATCGATGGTAATTGCCTGACGCGACAACGCCGGCAGACCGATGGCGGGCAGATGCAGCTGCGTGCCGGTGCGTAGCCAGGCCGGGAAGGACAGGGCATCCAGCAGTTCTTCCTCGGTCACCACGAGGTAGGTGCCAGCCGGCTGCGGCTGTTCCAGCCCCTTCATATGGAAGGCATGCAGGAAGGTGACGGTGGTCTCTGTACTGCGGCTGGACATGAGGCGGGCTTTCATAAGCACAATCGGTGCCGCAGCAGAGCGAGGTGCTGCCCTGCTGTGGACCCCATGCGAGCTGGAGTGCGGTTTGATTGTCAGGAGTCGTCTGGCGACAGTGTCTGCCTTGCCGGGGCGGGCCGCAAGGTCAATCGGTGCCCCGTTTCCCGCGGTAAAGTGCCCAATTGTCACAGGGGGGCGCCCTGCGGTTGACGAATCCGGGTTTCGCCCCTAAAACCCGCCCCAGCAGGGCCGGCGCAGGATGATCGCCATTCCCTGATCGGCCCTGTGACATTGGGTGGGCCGCTGCATTGACCGCCGAACCCCGCATCTCCTGAAAGTTAGAGTAGACATGACTGAGTCTGTTGGCGCCGCCTTTGCCGGTGCCGTTTCGCCGTTGGCCGCGGCGCTCACCGCGCGCGGCTATACCACCCTGACCCCTGTGCAGGCCGCCGTGCTGGCGCCGGAACATGCCGAGGCCGATCTTCTCGTCTCGGCGCAGACCGGTTCGGGCAAGACCGTCGCCTTTGGCCTCAATATCGCACCGACGCTGCTGCAGGGATCGGACGGCTTCGAGCCGTTCCGTCCGGGCAGCTGGATGCCGCCGCTGGCGCTGATCATCGCGCCGACGCGCGAACTCGCGCTGCAGGTCTGCCGCGAACTGGCCTGGCTGTATGAACAGACCAATGCCCGCGTCGTCTCCTGTGTCGGCGGCATGGACATGCGAGCCGAGCGCCAGGCGCTGAATGCCGGCGCGCATATCGTGGTCGGCACGCCTGGCCGCCTGAAGGATCATATCGAACGCGGCGCGCTGGATATCGGTTCCTTGCGCGCTGTCGTGCTCGACGAAGCCGACGAGATGCTCGATCTCGGTTTCCGCGAGGACCTTGAGTTCATCCTCGATGCCTCGCCGTCCGAGCGCCGCACGCTGATGTTTTCGGCCACCGTGGCCAAGCCGATCGCGCAACTGGCCACGCGGTTCCAGAAGAATGCGATCCGCATCGCTACCGCGAGTGCGACCGAGCGCCATGGCGACATCGCCTATCGCGCGCTGATGGTGGCGCCGAACGAGCGCGAGAATGCCATCATCAACGTGCTGCGTTTCCATGACGCCAAAAGCGCCATTATCTTCTGCGGCACGCGTATGGCGGTGACACACCTGACCGCGCGCCTCTCAAATCGTGGGTTTACAGTCGTCGCATTGTCGGGCGAGCTGAGCCAGAACGAGCGCACGCATGCCCTGCAGGCGATGCGTGACGGTCGGGCCCAGGTCTGCGTCGCCACCGACGTGGCGGCACGCGGCATCGATCTGCCCGGTCTGGAACTGGTGGTGCATGCCGACCTGCCGACCAACAGTGAGACACTGCTTCACAGGTCAGGTCGTACTGGCAGAGCGGGCAACAAGGGCCTCTGCGTGCTGCTGGTGCCGCATAACCGCCGGCGCGGCATGCAGCGTTTGCTGGGCGAGCGGAATATCGACGCCACCTGGGGCCAGCCGCCGTCGGCCACGGAAATCCAGGCCGCCGATCGCAAGCGCATCCTGAACGACGAGACGCTGCAGGGCGAACTGACCGCTGAAGAGCAGACATTTGCCGCCCAGCTGATCGAACAGCATGGCGCCGAGCGGATTGCCGCCGCCTTCCTGCGCCTGCAGCAGAAAAACCGTCCTGCGCCGGAAGAGCTGCTGGATGTCGCCGCCGAGAATGACCGGGGGCCGGAACAGTCGAATTACGGCCGGAAGACGCCGCGCGACGGCCTTGCCTCGGACGGCCCGGGCAGGGGCAGGTTGGGCGGCAGCTGGTTCAAGATCAATGCCGGCCACAAGCAGAATGCCGAACCGCGCTGGCTGCTGCCGCTGATTTGCCGCGTCGGCCATGTCACGCGCAACGATGTCGGATCGATCAAGATCTTCCATACCGAAAGCCTGTTCGAGATCGCGGCCCCCGCAGCCGAACGCTTCATTCAGACGGTGGAGCGCGAAGGCACCGGCGAGAAGAAGATCAGCATCACGCGCGCCGATGGCCCGCCGCCGGAAACCGCCTCGCCGCAGCGCGAAAAGAAGGCCTGGATTCCGGAACACGAATTCCGCCAGCAACGCGCGGCCAGCGGCGGTAAACCCGGCGAGGGCAAACCGCGCGACTTCAAGCCGGGCGGCAAGCCGCCGTGGAAAAAGAAGGAACGCAGCGAAGGCGGAGAGTTCCAGCCCGACCGTGCGCCTGCTACAAACAAGTCCGGCTGGTCGAAACCGAAAAAAAAGCAGCCCTGACCGGGGCTGCACGACCGGCGCCAGCCACCTTGATCACGATCAGGCTGCGGATGCCATGTTCCTGACCCTGTTCGACTTCGCCGGGACTTTCGTGTTCGCGCTTTCGGGCGCGACGGCCGGCGTGCGTCGGCGGCTCGACCTGTTCGGCGTGCTGGTGCTGAGTTTTGCCGCCGCGGCGGCGGGCGGCATCCTGCGCGACGTGCTGATCGGCGCGTTGCCGCCGGTGGCGATCCGCGACTGGGCCTATCCGGTGATTGCCGGCGTGGCCGCCCTGATCGTGTTTTTCCGCTATCCGCTGATCGAGCGGCTGAAGCATCCGGTGCAACTCTTCGACGCTGCGGGTCTGGCGCTGTTTGCCGTGCTGGGCACGCAGAAGGCGCTGATGTTTGGCATGAATCCGCTGGCCGCCGCGATGCTGGGTGTGCTGAGCGGCATCGGCGGCGGCATGGTGCGCGACATTATGCTGGCCGGAATCCCCACCGTGCTGCGCGCCGAAGTCTACGCGGTGGCGGCGCTGGCCGGCGCTGCCATCGTGGTGGCCGGAGAGTTGCTGGCTGTGCCGCCGCATATCAGCATGATTGCGGGCGGTTTGCTGTGCTTCGTGCTGCGGGTGCTGGCGATCCGCCACAACTGGCAGATCGCCATTGCCGCGCCCCCGTCAGAAACTGACGACGGCCCGCGCGCTTAGAATTCTTCCCACTCGCCAGCGTTGGCCGTCTTGGGCTGTTGCGGCACGACCTTGAGTGCCGGCCGTGGCGTGACAGTCGGGCGGGCTGCGCCGTTGCTCTTCACCGTGAGAACTGTCGTCTTCGGCCGGGCTGCCGGAGCAGGGGCGGGTGACACACTGTCGTCCAGGCGATAACGCTGTACGAGACCGGCAAGATCCTGGGCCTGGTTCGACAGCGACTGGGCGGAAGCAGAGGTTTCCTCGACCAGCGCGCCGTTGCGCTGGGTCATCTCATCCATGCTGGCGATCGCGGTGTTGATCTGCTCAAGGCCGCTCGACTGTTCGCGGCTGGCGGCCGCGATCTCGGCGACGATATCCGACACCTTCTTGATCGCACCGACGATCTCGGTCAGCGACTGGCCGGCCTGGTTGACCAGCGTGGCGCCGGTCTTCACCTGGCTGTTCGAGGTCTGGATCAGCGCCTTGATGTCCTTCGATGCGTTGGCCGAGCGTTGGGCCAGGGCACGCACTTCCTGCGCCACGACGGCAAAGCCCTTGCCGGCTTCGCCCGCACGTGCGGCTTCCACGGAAGCATTCAGGGCGAGCAGGTTGGTCTGGAAAGCGATCTCGTCGATCAGGCCGATGATGTCGCTGATCTTCTGGGCGCTGTTCTCGATCTCGCTGACGGCGGCCACCGCATTCTGCACGACGGTGCCGCCCTTTTCGGCGGTGTCCCGTGCCGCGCTGGCCAACTGGTTGGCGGCCTGGGCATTGTCGGCATTCATCTTCACGGTCTGCGTCACCTCATGCATGGAGGCGGCGGTTTCTTCCAGGCTGGCGGCCTGGCTTTCCGTGCGCTGCGCGAGGTCCTGGCTGCCGGTGGAGATTTCCGCCGAGGCGGCGGCGATAGTCGCCGACGTCGTGCGCAGGTTGCCGATGATGGCGCTCATGGCGACGACCAGATCGTTCACGCCTTCGCATAGCGCGCGGGTGTCGCCGGTCTTGCCGTCCAGCGAAACGCGCCGGGTCAGATCGTTCGCCTTGGTGGCTTCCACCACCTCGCCCACCTGCCGCACGGCCAGCTGCTGCATCTGCGCGGCCTTGGTCTGGGCGGTGATGTCGGTGGCGTATTTGACAACCTTATATGGGCGGCCCGCGGCATCCATGATCGGGTTGTAGCTGGCCTGAATCCAGACTTCCGTGCCACCTTTGCCCACGCGACGATACTGGCCGGCATCGAATTCACCGCGACCGAGCTTGGCCCAGAAGGCCTTGTATTCCGCACTCTCGCTCACGCCGGGCGGTGCGAACATGCTGTGATGACGACCCTTCACCTCATCCAGGCTGTAGCCCATGCAGCTGAGGAAATTCGGATTGGCGGTCAAGATGGTGCCGTCGAGCCTGAACTCGATCACGGCCTGCGATTTGCCGATGGCCGAGAGCTGGCCTTCGTAATTGGCCATGGTCAGCTTCTGCTCGGTGATATCTGTCGCGAATTTCACGACTTTATACGGGCGCCCGCGCTTGTCGAAGATCGGGTTGTAGCTGGCCTGGATCCAGATTTCCCGGCCACCCTTGGCGATGCGCATGTACTGCGCGGACTCATACTCACCGCGTGCCAGCCTGGCCCAGAAGGCCTTATATTCCGCGCTGGCGCGATATTCCGGCGTCACGAACATGCCGTGATGCTGGCCCTGGATTTCGACCAGCGAATAGCCGATGGCGCTGAGAAAGTTTTCATTGGCGGTAAGAATCTTGCCATCCAGCGTGAATTCAATGATGGCTTGAGCGCGGTTGATAGCCGCGAACTGCGCCCGCAGATCATTCGCTGAGGGCGACGTGGAAAACTGAAACATCAACGCATCCTTTTTCTGCACATCACCAGCGTCATTGCCAGTGGTTCTTTTTTTGAAACGTTGATTCTCGAGAAATCAGCGTATGCGGATTATTCGCAGAAAAACGTTTTTTGGATGAGTGAAATCTTCGTGCTTAATGTTTTTTTACTTGAAGTTTTATTTTGAATGATTTTGGGGTGTATCTGATTACTTATGGTTTATTGCATCGAATACTTGTGGTTGAGGCGTGCGGGTAGTAATCGCGTGTATACTCGTATGATGACCCAGATTGAAGTCGCGACTCAGGCGCTGGCGCGCTCCACGATGGCGAATCCGACATCGACGACTTTTTTCTTCGGGGTCTGGCCGGCGGCGCGTGCCATCAGCATCTCGGCCGCGATACGCCCGATCGCAGCCCCATCGATCCGCACGCTGGTCAGCGGTGGATCGGCATCCTTGCCATAGCTCTGGTCACCATAGCCAATCACCTTCAACTGCTGCGGCACGGCAATGCCGCGCGCCTTCGCCTCGACCACCGCGCCGAGCGCCAGATTATCTGAGCCGCAGAACACGCCATCTATGTGCGCATGGTCATGCAGCAATGCAGCCAGCCCGCTGCGGCCGTCGCCCATGGGAGTGGGGGCGGGCGCCTCCACGATCGGTACGGCAATCTTCCTGGCCGCATAGAAGGTCGTGAAAGCTTCGGCGCGCAGCCGGGCGCGGCGATCGTCGGGCGAGATGATGGCTGGCCGGCGACAGCCACGCTGCCACAGGTATTCCGCCGCCGCCTTGCCGATGGCGGGATGCGAGAAGCCAACCAGCATGTCGATAGGCTTCTGAGTCAGGTCCCAGGTTTCGACCACCGGAATGCGGGCGGCGCGCAGTTTCTGTCGCGCCTGGGTGGAGTGTACGATGCCGGTGAGGATGATGCCGTCCGGCCGGCGGCCGATCACGGCTTCCAGCAGCGCATCCTCGCGCGCATCGTCATAGCCGGCCTGGCCGATCAGCAGCTGATAGCCATGCTGCTGCAGGTGTTCGGCCACATTCTGCATCGTTGCGGTGAACATCGCACCGCTGATGCTGGGCACCAGGGCGACGATCAGTTTGGAGCGATTCGACGACAGCGAGCCGGCCAGCAGATTGGGGGTGTAGCCGCTGCGCTTGATGGCGGCGAGCACCTTTTCAAGCGTGGCTGGCGAGAGCTGGTCCGGTGTGTTCAGAGCGCGGGAAACCGTGATTTTCGTAACGCCCACCTCGACGGCGATATCGGCCAACGTCGGCGTTTTCGCAACTGCGGTACGGGTCTTAGATAGCTTCTGAGCGGGCTTCTTCACAAATCGAGTATAGCCAAACGCGCTTTTTGACGGTAGGTTTGGCTTTCATGTTACCGGTAACATTTTTTACGACCAGCCCACACCGGTGTAAAATCAATCGAGTTCTGACCAGCAACAGAGTCCGCCCCATGTCCATGATCGACCTGCATGCCAAGCGCCTGATCGGGCCCGTGATCCGTCTTCACCCGGACGACAACACCGTCGTCGCCCGCATCGATGTGGTGCCCGGCATCCCCGTGGAAGGCGATAACCGGCATCCCGGCTTCCTGATCCGCGACAAGACGCTGGCCGGCTACAAGATCGCCGCCGAAGACATCAGGAAGGGTGACCCGATCCGCAAGTACAATGTCACCGTCGGCTTCGCCAAGGACGACATCCAGACCGGCAGCATGCTGCACAGTCACAACACCGAGTTCCGCGAATTCGACCGCGACTATGCCTATGCCCAGGATTACCGGGCGGTGGAGATGCTACCCGAGGCGCAGCGCGCCACCTTCCAGGGCATCGTGCGGCCCGATGGCCGGGTCGGCACGCGCAACTTCGTCGGCATTGTCTCGACGGTGAACTGCTCGGCCACGGTGGTGCATGCCATCGCCCGGCACTTCACCGAGGAGCGTCTGGCAGAATATCCGAATATCGATGGCGTGGTGGCCTTCAGCCATGCGCTGGGCTGCGGCATGGAGATGACCGGCGAGGCGATGCAACTGCTGCGCCGGACGCTGGGTGGTTATGTGCGCCATGCCAATCTGGCTGCCGTGCTGGTGATCGGCCTGGGTTGCGAGCGCAACCAGATCGGCGGCCTGATGGAAGAACAGGGACTGGAGCGTAGCGACAGCCTCGTCACTTTCGTGATGCAGGATACGGGCGGCACCCGCAAGACCATCGAAGCCGGCATTGAGGCCGTGAAGCGCATCCTGCCCAAGGCGAACGATGTGACGCGCAGCACCGTGTCGGCCAGCCACATTACAGTGGGCCTGCAATGCGGCGGCTCGGACGGATTCTCGTCGATCACCGCCAATCCGGCGCTGGGCGCGGCGATGGATATCCTGGTCCGTCATGGCGGCACGGCGATCCTGTCTGAAACGCCGGAGCTTTATGGCGTCGAACACACGCTGACGCGCCGCGCGGTGACGCAACAGGTCGGCGAGAAGCTGATCGAGCGCATTCGCTGGTGGAAAGACGTCTATGCCGTCGGTCGCGACGTGCAGATCAACGGCGTGGTCAGTCCGGGCAACCAGGCTGGCGGCCTGGCCAATATCTTCGAGAAGTCGCTCGGCTCATCCATGAAAGGCGGCACCGGGCCGCTGATGGATGTCTACAAATACGCCGAACCGGTAACGACCAAGGGCCTCGTCATCATGGATACACCCGGCTACGACCCATGTTCGGCCACCGGGCAGATCGCCGGCGGCGCCAACATCATCGCCTTCACCACCGGTCGCGGTTCGGCCTTTGGCGCCAAGCCGGTGCCGTCGCTGAAACTTGCCACCAATTCGCCGATGTACCGTCGTCTGGAAGAGGACATGGACATCAACTGCGGCCAGATCCTCGACGGCACGAGGTCAATGCAGGAAATGGGGCAGGAGATTTTCGAACATATCCTGCGCACCGCGTCGGGCGAGAAGAGCAAGAGCGAGCTTCTCGGCGTCGGCGACCACGAATTCGTACCCTGGCAGATCGGCATCGTGGGGTAGCGAAAGGAGCCTGGTCGGCAATCGTTAAAATTAACTGGCCTGGGTGAGTATCCGGCGCGCCTCTCGGGTGGCAGATACCCGCAGGGTGAAATCTGATTTCAACTATTAAGTGCGGCAAGGGCCGGAATCTGTGTCCGTCAGGGCCCAGATTATTGTTTTTATACTGCTGCGGTTGCGGCCGGGATTCTACACTCCGGCATGCTTTTTGCCGCGACCAGACAACAGCCCCGCCTGTTGCGCTACCTGCATGCCGCCAACCGCTGGCTCGGCCGTTGCCATGTCGCGCTTGCGACGGCAATCCTGGTGGGGTTTTGCGCCCTCGGCACACAGATACTGCTGGTCCTCTGCGGCGAAATCTTTGCGCAGCCGCTGAACGGCAAGATGTTCACGATCTGCGGCATCATCACCATCCTGGTCGCCACGCCGGTGATCCTGCATGCGCAGATGATGCTGCGGGCACAGCGCACCGCGCGCTACCGGCTGAAGATGATGACTCGCGAACTGGCCATCGCCCTGCACAATGCCGAGGACGTCAATAATTCCCGCGCGGCGCAGTTCGCCAATATGAGCCATGAATTGCGCACACCGATGAACGCCATCGTCGGCTTCTCGGATATCCTGCGTCATCAGCGTTTCGGCCCGATGCAGAATGCGCGCTACCTCGAATTCGCGGGCGACATCAACGACAGCGCCCAGCACCTGCTTGACCTGATCAACAACCTGCTCGATCTGGCCAAGCTGGAAGCCGGCGGGTTCGATGCCCGCGACGCCGAAGCCATCGAAGTGGAGGACGGCATTGAAATGGCGATCCGCCTGTTGCGTCCACTGGCAACGCAGCAACAGGTTCAGGTCAAGGTCGAGATCGCTACCCCGGGCCTGCACATCATGGCGATCGAGCGGATGTTGCGCCAGATCCTGATCAACCTTCTGTCCAACGCGATCAAGTTCACACCGCCGCAGGGGCAGGTGACGGTCATGCTGAGCAGCAATGCAGCAGGTGAGGCCGTGGTCGAGATTGGCGATACCGGCATCGGTATGTCGGCGACTGACATCCGCGCCGCATTCATGCCGTTTGGTCAGGTCAACAGCATGCTGAGTCGTAAGCATGTCGGCACCGGTCTAGGCCTGCCGCTGGCCAAGGCGATGGTCGAACTCAATCACGGCCGTCTCGATCTGCACAGCGTGCCGGGGGAGGGGACTACCGTGACGTTGGTCTTCCCCGCGTTGACGCCCGGCCGCGCTGAGCCACTGCGGCTTGAAGAGCTCGCCGCCCGTGCCGAGGAAGTGCTGTAGGACCAGCGGGCACCGGCCTATGTCTCAGGATTTGTAATCCGGCTCTTCGCGATCCAGAATGCGCTGCAGGCTCAGCAGATGCAGGCGGGCTGACTCATCGTCGCCAGCGCGCATCTGCTCATAGGTCGCCTGCGCGATGTGTTTCGGCACCGGCTTCAGTTTTCGCCCGGTGCTTTCGGCCAGCAGCTGGGCCTGACAGGCGCGTTCCAGGTAATAGAGATCGTCCCAGGCCTCGGCGATGGTCTTGCCCAGCACCATCACGCCATGATGCATCATGAAAATAATGTCGGCATCGCCCACCGAGGCCGCAATGCGATCGCCTTCAGTATTGTCGAGCGCCAGGCCGTTATAGTCGTGGTCGACTCTGGTGCGGCCGTAGAATTTCAGCGACGACTGGCCGGCGAAAGCCAGCGGCTCGCCTTCGACCATGCACAGAGCCGTGGCATGCGGCATATGCGTGTGAAGCGCGACGCGGGCACGCGGCACGTTCTTGTGCATGCGGCCATGGATGAAGAAGGCGGTGGCTTCCGGGATACCGTGACCAGCGACGACATTGCCATGGAAGTCGCAGACCACCAGATTGGAGGCGGTCACCTCACTGAAGGCAAAGCCGTAGGGATTGACCAGGAAGAGGTCGTCATGGCCAGGCAGCATGGCCGAGAAGTGGTTGCAGATACCCTCATGCAGGCCGAGCCTTGCCGCCATGCGAAAGCAGGTGGCAAGGTCGATGCGGGCCTGGCGAATCTCCGGCGTGTCGAGGTCCGGGCGGTTATGGCCACTGTGAATGGCTGGGGCGGGCGTGAAGGCATGGGCCATGGGGCGGCTCCGGTAAAAAATTTCACCGCAGTTTCCCATTTTCATCATTTCCGCGAAAGCGGGAATCCAAAATGAACCGGTGCAATTCCACGATTGAAGCGTGGCGGCGCATCCATCACACTGGCCGCATCGGCGCGACTGGCGAGACAAGGTGGTTCCACCGGGGAGCGCGGATTCTGCCGCGCCGCTCGCCTGGGCATCAAAACATTCTGACCTTGTTCCAACCGGGAGGCCGTCATGTCCCTGCAGATCGGTTTTGTGCTGTTTCCGAACCTGACCCAGCTTGACCTCACCGGGCCGTGGGAGGTGTTTTCCAAGCTGCCCGGCGCAACCTGCCACCTGCTGGCACCAGATATGCAGCCGGTGAAGAGCAGCAGTGCCGGCCTCACCATCCTGCCGACCACGACCTATGCCGACTGCCCGCAGCTCGACATCGTCTGCGTTCCCGGCGGGCCGGGGCATCTTCAGGTCATGGAAGACGCTGCCACGCTGAAGTTCCTCAACGCACAGGCGCCGGGCTGCCGCTATGTCACGGCAGTCTGCACCGGCGCACTGGTACTGGCGGCGGCCGGGCTGCTCAAAGGCTATCGCGCAACCACGCACTGGATGTCGATCGAACGCCTTGCGACGTTTGGCGCGATACCGGTGTCTGAACGCGTCGTCACCGACCGCAACCGCGTGACCGGAGGTGGCGTCACGGCCGGGATCGATTTCGGTTTGGTGCTGGTGCAGGCACTGGCGGGCGAGCAGGCGGCGCGGGAAATCCAATTGCAGATCGAATACGAGCCGCAGCCGCCCTATGGCGGGTCGCCGGCCACGGCCGATCCGGCAACGGTAGAAAGCTTACGCGGAAAGCTCGGACCCTATGCGACCATGATGCAGGAGGTCGACGCCCGCGCCCTGGCCAGACTTAACGGGCCAGACTGAAAGGGTGACGACCATGGAAACCATCACCCGCAATCCGACCAAAGGCGTCTATGCCGCCACGCCGGACTACATTCATGCGCTGGAAGTGCGCAATCCGTCACGCTTCCTCTATGTCGCCGGCACGATGGGACTGGATGAAAGCGGCGCGGCCGGCAAGACGCTGGACGAGCAACTGGCGCTGATCTGGAACAACCTGCGCGCCATTCTGGCCAGCGCCGACATGACGGTGGACAATATCGTCCGCATCACCAGCTATCTGCGCGATCCGGCCTATGTCGAGGCCAATCAGAACGCGCGTGTCGCCGCACTGAAGGGCCGCGTGGTGCCGACGACCGCCATCGTGGTGCAGACGCTGGTACCGGAATGGCTGGTGGAGCTGGAGATCGTGGCGGCTGGCTAGCCCAGGTTCATCTATTCCCGGCCCATCGCCGTCTTTTCGGCGGCGACGATGTCCTTCTCGGTGAACAGGTATTCCTTGAGCTGTTCCTGGAAGTGCTCGTCGTTGCGGCGCAGCCATTCCAGTGCCATCGCGGCATGCTCGATCTCTTCGCGCATGTTGTGCAGCAGAATGGCTTTGAGCGACTCGTCTTCGCAGTCGTCGGCGCGCTGACGATACCAGTCGACCGCTTCCAACTCCTCCATCAGTGAGACGATGGCGTGATGCATCGAGATCGTCTTTTTCGAAAGACGTTCGCGTGGGGCATGCAGGGATTCGCTGGCCATGGGCACTCCTCAGACGTCTTGGGGCAGGCTGGGAGTAAATGGCGGAAGGCCGCGAAAGTTCCGGTCAGAAAGCTCTCGTCGCCCCGATTGGCATCACATCGGCTTCGCCTGGCGCATAGCCTGCGGCAGCCGCACCCGCGCGCAGGCGGTCCGGCGCCTCGAAAGGTGGTTCATTGCTGAGCACAACCGTGCCCCAGTGCATGCCGATCACGCGCCGCGCGCCAACATCCCGGGCCAACTGGGCAGCCTGTTCGGGCGTGGTGTGGCTGCTGCGCATGATGGTCTGCGGTTCATAGGCGCCGATGCCGATGAAGGCGGTGTCGAACGGGCCGAGCTTCCTGCCGATTTCGCGGAAGACCGTGCCATATGTGGTGTCGCCCGAGAAATACAATTTGCGGCCGCCGGCCGCATAGGTAAAACCGGCCCAGAGCGTGCGGTTGCCGTCGAACAGGCCGCGGCGTGAAAAATGCACCGCAGGCGTTACCGTCACGAGGACACCCTTGCGCTCGATGCTGTCGTACCAGTCGAGTTCGGTCACATCGGTATAGTCGGAGTCGCGGAAATACACGCCGAGACCAAGCGGCACCACCACGCTGATCCTGTCTTTGTTTGGAATCGCCGCGATAGCTTTCAGGTCGAGGTGGTCGTAGTGATTGTGGCTCAGCGTCAGAATATCGATGGGCGGCAGCTCAGCCGGTGACAGGGCGGACGGCACGTAGCGTTTCGGTCCGAAGGCATTGAACGGTCCGGCGACCTCAGACAGATAGGGGTCGGTCAGGATGGTGGCGCCGCCGAGTTTGATCAGGAAAGCAGCATGGCCGAGCCAGGTGTAGCTGTCGGCGTTATGATGGCGCTGCAGCCCGGCCAAGACTTCGGCCTTAGGCAATACATGGCCCTCGGGCACCGTCACGATGTCGAAGCCCTTCCACATCATGCCCCAGAAAAACGGAATTCGGTCACCGAGCGTCGCTGGCGCCGGCGGATTGTCGTTATAGGGATTGCGGAAGCGTCCGTCGGCCAGGTGATGGGCAGGCTTGTTCGGCATCGGTATCTCGGTGCTGGAAGCGCAGCCGGTCAGTGCCAGGAGTGGCAGTAATGGCAGGGAGAGCAGGTGGCGGCGCATGGTGCTTACGAGATTAGATTGCCCCGATGGGCCCGCAAGATGGGTGTGTGAACGGCCAGTGACGGCCGTCACGTCAGTTGCCGAGGGGATCAGTTCCGCCAGAAAGAGCGGCTGAACGGGATCAGCAGGATCAGGATTTCCAGTCGCCCGGCCAACATGCCGAACGACATCAGCCATTTTACACCGGCCGGCACTTCCTTGAAGGTGCAGCAGGGGCCGCTGTTGGGGCCGAGGCCGGGGCCGACGTTACCCAGCGCGGTGGCTGCCGCACCGAGGCTTTCGGTGAAATTCAGTCCGAAGGCCGAAATTGCCAGCATCAGCATCACAAGCAGCAGCAGGTAGGTGAATATATAGGTGGCGACACCAGTGCGAATGGCATCAGACACCGTGTCGCCATTGAAGGTGACGCGGAAAGCGCCATGCGGATAAATCTGGCGCCGCACCTGCATGCGCAGGGTTTTGAGCATGATCAGAACACGAAAGACCTTGATGCCACCCACCGTCGATCCGGTGCAGCCGCCGATCAGCATCAGCAGGAAGGCAACCGTTTCGGGAAAGCCGCCCCAGAGCGAGTAATCGTGACCGGTGAAGCCGGAGGTCGTGATCGTGGCGACCACGGCAAAGGCGGCACTGCGGATGGCTTCCCAGACCCCAAGGTCCTCATGCACCAGCCGCCACAGCGCGATCATCGCGGTAGACGCGGCAATAATGGCGAGAAACAGGCGCACCTGCTCGTCACGCCACAGCATCTCGGGCCGGCCGTAGGTGGCAAGGATGTAGAGGCCGAAGGGCATGGCGCCGAGCATCATGAAGACGACGGCCACCCATTCGATGGCCGCGCTCTCGAAAAAGCCAAAACCGGCGTCGTGGGTGGAATAGCCGCCGGTGGCGAGCGCCGTCATGGCATGGTTGATGGCATCGAAGAAGCTCATCCCCGCCACCCAGAAGGCGAAAGTGCAGGCGAAGGTAAGGAGCGCGTAAATAACGCCGATCTGCTTCACCACTTCAGTGATGCGTGGCAGAAACTTGCTGGAATTGGGCGACAGGTCGAGGCTGAACAGCTGCAGGCCACCGATGCGCAGGAAAGGCAGCGCCAGCACGGCAATGGTGACGACGCCAAACCCGCCGATCCACATCAGCAGCGAGCGCCACATCAGCAGGCCGCGCGGCAGGTCATCCAGTCCGACAATTACGGTGGAGCCGGTGTTGGTCAGGCCGGAAACAGCTTCGAAGACCGCATCGGCCAATGGCATCTGCAGTTC
This sequence comes from Ferrovibrio terrae, assembly GCF_007197755.1. Lineage (NCBI taxonomy): Bacteria > Pseudomonadati > Pseudomonadota > Alphaproteobacteria > Rhodospirillales > Rhodospirillaceae > Ferrovibrio > Ferrovibrio terrae. The sequence goes on along the minus strand of NZ_CP041636.1, from coordinate 3,761,288 downwards.
CGACAGCATGAAGGGCACCGCGCTCACCAGGCTGACAGTCAGCCAGGTGGCCGGCAGCAGCAGCAGCGTCTCGTTCAGGGTGATCTTCTGGCCGCGGTCGTAAGTGGCAAAGGCCAGGCCAGCGCCGAGGAACAGCGTGCCGGTGGCGCAGACCAGGAAGACGGCGTAGTCCTCGTGGTCATCAGCGATGTCGACCAGCATCGGCGCCAGCATGGCAAAGCCGATACAGCAGCTGACGACGCCGACGAAAAACATGATCGGTCCGGGTCGGACTGTAATCTTCTGCGGGCTGACGACGGCGTTGCTCATCGGCGCGGAGTGTGGTCGGGCCGCCCCGGAGAATCAAGGGGGCCCGGTGTCAGGCCACAGGTGCTGGGGCGCTCAGGCGCGGCCGTTATAGACCAGCATATGGCCGTTCCGGCAGGACGGGCTGTAGCGGGCGATCAGGTAGCGCGGCCGGGTGCCGACCTCCTGGTTGCGCCGCGCGGTGATCTCTCCGCTCAGGCTGTCGGCCAGGCGCCGGTCGCCGGCCTCACGCAGCGCATTGGCATAGTCCTGCAGCGCCTCGGTGAAGGTGACCGGCTCGTCCGCTTCCAGCTTCAGGCGGCGCACCATGGCGACGCCCTGGGCATAGTAAGGCACCGACTCGGCATAGAGGCGGCGATCGTAGTAGAGCCGCCCCAGTTCAAAAAGCCGGCGCGAGACCTGCGCGCTGGACGGGCCGGAGGTGGACTCTTCCAGTGCCAGCGACGTGAGCAGCAGTTCGCGCGCTTCGTCGAACTTGCAGGCATGGCCCTTCATGCGGCCAAGATTGTACATGGTGAGCGAGAGCAGCGAGGCGGGCACGTGTTCGGTGCCGGCCCAGACCAGTGCGCGGCCGTAATACTCTTCTGCCTGCGGGAAGTCACGCACTGCTTCGGCGCGCGTGCCGGCATCGTGGTAGCGCGCTGTATTCGTGGTGTTGAAATCTTTCGCGCAGCCGCCGGTCAGCAGCAGCGCCAGAATAGCCACAGCCTTGAACCCCGCCCGCATATCACACCATCACCTGCCGCACCCAACCCAAGCCAATGATAGGGGGTGGGGCGTACCGGCGGAAGGTGAAAAAACAGAAACGGGGTAACAGGGCTAGCTGGGTTTTTTCTTGTCCATCCCGATTTTCTTGCCGTTATCCATGCCCTTCTTCTGACCCTGGGCTTTCTTGTCCTTGGCGGCTTTGTCTTTCGCTGCCTTGTCATCCTTCATCGCCTGGCCTTTCTGAGCATTGGCAGGCGGCGCGGCTGGAGTGGCCTGTGCAAAGGCTGCGCCGGCAAGGCCGAGGCTGAACAGGGCGGCGAGAGCGGCGGTGGCGATGGTTTTTTGCTTGGTCATGGCATCCTCCCCTTTAGGGTGAGGCGAATATACTCCCATCCGTTATGCGCGGCAGGCAAAAGAAAGCCCCGCCGGCAGGAACCGGCGGGGCTTGTTGGACACCCGGCTGTGAAGCCGCGGCCCAGGGAAGTACGTCTTCGGTCTTAGACCGAGTAGTACATCGAGAACTCAATCGGATGCGGGGTGTGCTCGAAGGCGTACACCTCGTCCCACTTCAGTTCCATGTAGGAGTCGATGAAGTCGTCGTTGAACACACCACCGGCCTTCAGGAAGGCACGGTCCTTGTCCAGGGCTTCGAGCGCTTCACGCAAGGAACCGCAAACCTGCGGAACCTTCTTCAGCTCTTCAGCCGGCAGGTCATACAGGTTCTTGTCCATGGCCGGGCCGGGATGGATCTTGTTCTTGATGCCATCGAGACCGGCCATCAGCATGGCCGAGTAAGCGAGGTAGGGGTTCGCGCCCGGATCGGGGAAGCGGACCTCAACGCGCTTGGCTTTCTCACCGGCGCCGAACGGGATGCGGCAGGAAGCCGAACGGTTGCGCGCCGAGTAGGCGAGCAGCACCGGGGCTTCGAAGCCGGGGATCAGGCGCTTGTAGCTGTTGGTCAGCGGGTTGGTGAAGGCATTCAGCGCCTTGGCGTGCTTGATGATGCCGCCGATGTAGTACAGCGCCATCTCGCTCAGGCCGGCATACTTGTTGCCGGCGAACATCGGCTTGCCGCCCTTCCAGATCGACTGGTGCACATGCATGCCCGAGCCGTTATCGCCCTTGATGGGCTTCGGCATGAAGGTCGCGGTCTTGCCCCAGGCATGGGCCACGTTGTGCACGCAGTACTTATAGATCTGCATGCTGTCGGCGGACTTCAGCAGGGTCGCGAACTTGACGCCAAGTTCGTGCTGGCTGTTCGCCACCTCGTGGTGGTGCTTCTCGACCGTCACGCCCATGGCGGCGATGGTGGAGAGCATTTCCGAACGCAGGTCTCCGCCCTGATCGAGCGGGGCGACCGGGAAGTAGCCGCCCTTGATCGGCGCGCGGTGGCCCATATTGCCACCTTCGTAAACCTTGCCTGAATTGTAGTCGCCTTCGATGTCGTCCATATAGACGAAGGTTTCGTTCATCGAGGTCTTGAAGCGCACGTCGTCGAAGACGAAGAACTCGGCTTCCGGACCGAAGTAGGCAGTGTCGCCCACCTTGCTGGCCTTCACGAAGGCTTCGGCAGCCTTGGCGATCGAACGCGGGCAGCGGTTATAAGGGGTGCCTTCATGCGGCTCCAGCACGTCGCAGAACAGGATCGCGGTGGTCTGCGCCGAGAACGGGTCCCAGGTCAGGCTGTCGAGGTCCGGCTTCAGCAGCATGTCGGACTCGTTGATCGCCTTCCAGCCGGCGATCGACGAACCGTCGAACATGATGCCTTCCTTCAGGGTCGGCTCATCAATCATGGTGATGTCGAAGGCGACATGCTGCCACTTGCCGCGCGGATCGGTGAAGCGGAAGTCAACGTATTTGGCTTCCTTTTCCTTGAGCTGCTTGATGATGGATTTGGCTTCAGCCATGGCTGTTGTTTCCTGCTAGTTCTTCCCTGGTTGGTAACGACTCACAGAGATCGGGCCCGGGAGAGGGCGGTACTCGATGAGGGTGAGGAGGCGGAGAATTCCTGCTCCGCCGTTAGACCGCTTCCGCGCCCTTTTCACCGGTGCGGATGCGAATCACTTCTTCAACGGTCGAGATGAAGATCTTGCCGTCACCGATACGGCCGGTGCGGGCCGCCTGCGTGATGGCTTCGACGGCCTTCTCGACCATGGCGTCGTCGAGCACGACCTCGATCTTCACCTTGGGGAGAAAGTCGACAACATACTCGGCGCCGCGATAGAGCTCGGTATGGCCCTTCTGGCGACCAAAACCCTTGGCTTCGGTGACAGTGAGGCCCTGCAGGCCGATCTCGTGGAGCGCTTCCTTCACTTCGTCGAGCTTGAAAGGCTTGATGATGGCTTCGATCTTTTTCATGGGTGCGACAACACTTTGTCTGAATTGAATGACGGGTTCAGATATGCACGCTCTGTGCCAGCATTAACCCGGCCTTAACGTGCAGGATTCCCGCTACAGACGGGGGTGTGGATAAGTGTGCAGGGGCTGTTTGATCATTTTTTATACTCTTTGGACAAAAAGCAGGCAATTTTATGCCCATTGTTTCGGCTTGACCTGACTGAGAAACGTCGCGATGCGCTCCAGGGCTTCGGAGATGGCCTGATCCGAGGCAGCGAAAGACAGCCGGATATACCCCTCGCCATGGCTGCCAAAGCTGGTGCCGGCGATGGTGGCGACGCCGGCCTGCTCCAGCAGGCCGTCCTGCATCTGCCGGGCATTCAGTCCGGTCCCGGTGATGTTGGGGAAGGCATAGAAGGCGCCCTCGGGTTTGATGCAGGACATGCCCGGAATCTTGTTCAGCCCGGCGACGCAGAGGTCGCGGCGTCGGCGGAAGGCCAGGCGCATTTCCTCGACGGCGTCCTGCGGACCGGTCAGCGCCGCGATGCCGGCGAACTGCGTCGGGGCGTTGACGCAGGAATGGGTGTTGATCGCCAGCTTGGTGGCCAGCTCGGCCAGCCGCGACGGCCACAGGCCCCAGCCCAGACGCCAGCCGGTCATGGCATAGGTCTTCGACCAGCCCTCCAGGATGATCAGCCGGTCGGCCAACTGGTCGAGATAGGGGATGAAGCTTGCATACGTGCCGTCGCCATCCAGCACCAGCCGCGAATAGATCTCGTCGGCCATGATGGTGACATGCGGGAAGCGCTGCAGCCCTTCGACCAGTTTCTTCACTTCAGAGGCCGGCGCGACGCCGCCGGTCGGGTTGGCCGGCGAGTTGACGATCAGCAACCGCGTCTGTGGCGTGATGCGCGCCAGCAGGTCCTCCGCGCGGAAGGCGAAGCCGTTTTTTTCCAGCAGCGGATAGCCGGCGAGTTTCGCGCCAGTGTAATTGACGAGAGATTCGTAAATCGGGAAACCGGGATCGGGATACATGATCTCGGCGCCGGGCTCGCCGAACATTTCGATGGCGGTAGCCATCGTCACCTTGCCGCCCGGCACAATCACGATGCGATCGGGTGAGACATTCACCTTGTAGCGGCCAGCGATCTCGGCGCAGACAGCTTCGCGCAACGGGAGAATGCCGTTGGCCGGCGTATAGCCGTGATGGCCGTCGCGCAGTGCCTTGATCGCGGCTTCGACCACATGCGGCGGTGTGGGGAAATCGGGCTGGCCAATGCCAAGGTTGATGATGCTCTTGCCCTGGGCCTCCAGCGCCTTGGCGCGCGCCAGAACCTCGAACGCGCTTTCCGAACCCAGACGCGACATCCGCGCGGCAATCTGCATGCTTTCCTCCCGTTCAGGCTTTCCCTGCTTATGACGGGATTCCGTCGGCCAAACAAGGCGGTGCAGTGCAAAACGCCGCGCCTGGTGCTGGGGCTCGTCATTCGGCAGGACAAGCCGGGCGGCAGGCTTGCGAGGCCGCGCCGGCTTGCCTAGTGTCCTTTGCCTCATACAGAGGAACCTCGGAAATGCTGTTCGACGTCCGCACCTATTCCTGCCGCCCCGGCACCATCAAGCTGCAGCTTGAACTCTACGAGAAGCTGGGTTTCACGCCGCAGACCCGCCATCTCGGCCAGCCCGTTGCCTTCCTGGTCACCGAGACCGGACCGATCAACACCTATATCCATATCTGGGCCTATGAGAGCGCCGCCGATCGCGAGACCAAGCGCGCCGGGATGCAGGCCGACCCGGACTGGCAGGCCTTCCTGAAGGCCAGTGCCGAAGCCGGGTATCTGACCGGCCAGCAGACCCAGCTGATGACCCCGGCGAGCTTCTTCAAGTTCAAGCGCTAATCATCCAGCAGAGAGTTCCGGTTATGAAACGCAGTGGTGGTCAGATCCTGGTCGAGCAGTTGCGCCTGCATGGCGTTGACATGGCCTTCGGCGTGCCGGGCGAGAGTTTCCTCGCCGTGCTGGATGCGATGCACGATCACACCAACCACATGAAGTTCGTGATCTGCCGACAGGAAGGCGGCGCCGCCATGATGGCGGATGCCTATGGCAAGACCACCGGCAAGCCGGGCATCTGCATGGTGACGCGCGGTCCGGGCGCGACCAATGCTTCGGCTGGTGTGCATGTCGCGTACCAGGATTCCACGCCGATGATCCTGTTCATCGGCCAGGTCGGTCGTGACATGATCGAGCGCGAGGCCTTCCAGGAAGTCGACTACCGCCGCATGTTCGGCCAGATGGCCAAGTGGGTGGCGCAGATCGACGACGCCGCGCGCATCCCTGAATTCATCAGCCGGGCGTTTTCGGTGGCGATGTCGGGCCGGCGCGGGCCTGTGGTGCTGGCGCTGCCGGAAGACATGCTGACTGATGTGGTCGAGTGTGCCGATGGTCGCGCGATCATTCCGGCCGAGGCGCATCCCTCGATGGAGCAGATGGCGCAGCTCAAGGCCATGCTGCAGGATGCGAAGAAGCCTTTCATGGTCGTGGGCGGCAGTGGCTGGAGCGAACGCGTGCGCGAGCAGGTGCAGGAATGGGCCGGCGCGTCGGACATTTCCGTCGGCGCGGTGTTCCGCCGCCAGGATTATATCGACAACGACTGGCCGAACTATGTCGGCGATGTCGGCATCGGCATCAATCCCAAGCTGCAGGCACGCGTGAAAGAGGCAGACCTGCTGCTGGTGATGGGTTCCAAGCTCGGCGAGATGACGACCGGCGGCTACACCATGCTGGGCATTCCGGTGCCGAGCCAGAAGATCGTGCATGTGCATGCCGGCGCCGAAGAACTCAACCGCGTCTATTCCGCCGATCTGCCGATCCATGCCAGCAACGCCGCCTTCGCCGCAGCGCTGACCAAGATGGGGCCGCTGGACGGCAAGGCCTGGGCGGCAGCCACGAAACAGTCGCGCGTCGACTATGAAGCCTGGCAGGCACCGGTGACCTCGCCGGGCGACGTGCAGATGTCGCAGATCATGAAGTGGCTTGACGAAACGCTGCCTGCCGATGCGGTCTTCTGCAATGGCGCCGGCAACTACGCCACCTGGATCCACCGCTTTCATCGCTATCGTCGCCACAGCGACCAGCTCGCGCCGACCTCGGGCTCGATGGGCTACGGTCTGCCGGCGGCAGTCGCGGCCAAGCTGGTCAATCCGCAGCGCACGGTCGTCGCATTTGCTGGCGATGGCTGCTTCCTGATGACCGGCCAGGAATTCGCAACAGCCTTGCAATATGGCGCCAACATCATTGCCATCGTCGTGAACAATGGCATGTATGGCACCATCCGCATGCATCAGGAGCGCGAGTATCCGGCGCGGATCAGTGGCACGGAATTGCGTAATCCCGATTTCGCGGCTTATGCGCGTGCCTTCGGCGGCCATGGCGAGACGGTGGAGCGCACGGAAGACTTTGCGGCAGCTTTCGAACGTGCGCAGAAAAGCGGCAAGCCGGCGATCATCGAGATCAAGCTCGATCCCGAAGCACTGACGCCGCGCCAGACTTTGAGCCAGATCCGCGATGCCGGCATCCAGGCCAAGACGCATCATAGCGACCGGTGAGTGGTGACGGCCTGCCGGCCGTCACTTCTTCACATTCACCAGCACCACGCCGCCAAGCGCGAGCGCGCCGCCGATCAGGCCGAGCGTCGTCGGCACCTCGTTGAGCCAGAGCCAGCCGATCAGCGTCGCCACCGGCGGCACGGCGTAAAGCATGTTGGTGGCGCGCGAGGCTGGCATACGGGCCAGCACCATCGCCCAGGTGCCGTAGACCACGAAGCTGGGGATGGCGGCGAGATAGATGGCGGCGAAGATCGCATCAGGCGATGCCACCTGCATCTGAACCACGCCGTCATACAGCATGGGCGACAGCATCAGCGCACCGATCACGATATTCCAGGCGGCCACCGTCAGCGGCTTGTGGCGGGCAAACAGCGGCTTCTGCACGATGCTGTTGATCGCGGTGCAGAAAGTGGCGCCCAGCACCAGAAGAATCCCGCTGTCGAAGTCGAAGCCGGTGAGCTTGCCAACAGCGATGAATCCGACACCGAGGAAAGACAGCGCGGTGCCGAGCCAGGCGTAAAGACCAAACCGTTCATTCAGGAAGGCCATGGCCAGCAGCGCGGTCAGGATCGGATTGACGTTGATGATGAAGCTGGCAGCCGCCGCGGGCACCGTGCGCTGGCCCAGGTTGAGCAGCGCCGTATAGAGCGCGACGAAGACTACGCCACCGAAGGCAAAACGCCAGGCATCGCGCCAGCCCGGCAAGGCGGGCCGGGTGACGGCGAGGAAGATCGCGGCCGGCACGGCGGCGATGCCGAAGCGCAACGCGCCCAGCTCCAGCGCGCCAAAGCCGGTGAGGCCGAGGCGAATGGCCGGGAAGGCGGATGCCCAGCCCAGCACGGTGATCGCCACCAGGGTCAGGGTGGTGACGTCGAGCCGGGATGGGGTCGTACCGGATGGGGCCGGCAGGGCTGGGCAAGCGGTGGTCATGGCGAAAGCTCCTTGAATATCAATGAGCTGGAGGATGGAGCGGGATAAGCTGATTGACAATCGAACAGATAATGGGTCAGCTGTGCGTATGGATCACAGCTTGCCCAGCCAGCTTCCGCCCCTCGACACACTGCGCGCCTTCGAGGCCGCCGCCCGGCTGGGCAGTTTTTCCGCCGCCGCCGAGGTACTGAACCTGACCCATGGTGCGATCAGCCGGCAGGTCGCCAAGCTGGAGCGCTGGCTTGGTCTGAAACTGTTCCTGCGCGCGGCGCGCGGTGTAAAGCTGACCCCCGACGGCGACCGGCTCTATGTCTCCACGCGTGAGGCCTTTGCGCTGATCGGCGCTTATTCGGATCGCTGGACCGAGCCGCGCGGCACTTCGGTGGTGCGCCTGAGCGCGCTGCCCTCGGTCAGCAGCCGGTGGCTGATGCCGCGGCTGGCGAAACTGGAAAGCGGTGGCGATGCCGCGCTGCGCATCCTGTTCAGCGTCGATCACCGCCAGATCGATCTGGAGGAAGAAGGCATCGACCTTGCCCTGCGCTGCGGGCGTGGCGAGGTGCCGGGGCGGGTGTCGCTGCAGTTGTTCGAGGAATGGTGTTTTCCGGTCGCCTCGCCCGAACTGGCCAAGGAGATCGGCAGCGGCGACCCCAAGCGCCTGCTGAACTATCCGCTGATCCATGATTCCAGCGCCACCGGCTGGCGGGCCTGGTTCGCCGAGCAGGGACTGGATTATCGCCCGGCGGCACATGATCGCCGCTTCGAGGATTACAGCCTGGTGCTGGATGCGGCGGCCTGCGGGCTGGGTATCGCGCTGGCGCGGCCGCCGCTGGCGCAGCGCGATCTCGATGCCGGCCGCGTCGTGCAGGTCGATCCACGTATCGCGCGCAACTCGGTGTCCTACTGGCTCGACCGGCCGCCCGGCAAACTACGCGGCGCCGCGGCCGAGCTTGCGCGACGGCTGGCTGCCGAAGCTGACGTGACGCCGGAGGCGCTGGCGGCCTTCCTTGAGGCCGACTGAGGGTCACTCAGCGGCGCAACAGACAGCTGTACTGGAAGCGCTGGATGCTGCCGCCGGGCGTGTGGTGCTCTTCGCGGCGTGCATCCCGCAGGGCGAATTCCGCACCAAGTTCTGTTAGCAGGCTCTCGGGCGCATAGCGCATGACCGGCAGGCCGCTGCAGCGTTCCGGACCATCTGGCGCAAAGCTGGCGATAACGATCTGGCTGCCGCTTGCGGTGCCGGCCAGCAATGCGCGCCTGTAAGCGTCGCGATCGGCAGCATCGGTCAGGAAATGAAAAACGGCGCGGTCGTGCCACATGGCGTAGTGGCGGGCAGGTTGCCAGTGAGTGATATCGGCTGCGATCCAGTGCACGCGCTGCGCTTGGTCGCCGAGGCGCGCTTTGCTGGCGGCCAATGCCGGCTCCGCAATATCCAGTACCGTCACATCGCTATAATTCTGCGCCAGTAGGGTATCCACGAGCCGGGATGCTCCGCCGCCGATATCGACAAGCGCCGCTGTCTTTGGCATGCCGCTCTGGTCGATCAGGTCGAGGGACAAAGCAGGATTGTCCTGAAACCAACTGACTTCGGTGGCTGCCTTGGTCGTGTAGACGGTGTCCCAGTGCTGCTTGCGATCCATAGCGGCCTCCCTGCTTCCGGCATATAGGGTGCCAGGGGCAGGATCGCAACTCATTGCCAGCCGAAGGCGCGCTTGAACATGCCGCCGAGCGCCGTGCCAATACTGGCCTGCTGCGCGACGCTGTCGTAGCTGCCGGTATAGAGTTTGGTGATGATGGCGTCACGCGCACCAGCGGCATCGAAACGCAGATGCAGCAGGCCGCCACCGGCCGAGGTGACATGCGCCTTGACCGGGCCGACCTCGTTAATGTCGATCATGACTTCCGCATCGCGCAGCTGGACCGCCAGGGCCGGCGGCAGATCGATGCGGGCGCCCGACACCGACATGTCGAGCAGCCAGGTCGAGTAGCGCTGCCCCTTCCAGTACATGTTGGCCGGCTCGTTGAGGTCGAAGCGTTCCTCGCGGCGCTGGCGCGGGCGTTCGACAGCCAGCAGCATCACCAGCGACAGGATCAGCAGGTTCCAGCAGCTCCAGAAAGTATAGAGAGTTGGGTCGCCGCCATCGGGCAAGCGGCCTTCGACCAGGCTGGTGCGGAAGGCAAACACGGCAAAGGCGGTGAGGGCGAACAGCGCACCGGCTTCCAGCATCACGGTCCAGTTGATCTGAACGCGATCGGTCTGCAGGCCTTTATTGGTGACGCGGAAGGTCTGCACCTTGCGGAACAGCAGCGCCGACCATACCGATGGCGCGACGCGCGACGCGCAGACGAATTCCGTCAGATCGGTCAGGATCGGCACGATGCGGCCGCTGGAAACCCAGACGAACAGCGCCGTGGATGAGAAGAAGGCCGGCATGAAGTGGAAGGCGTAGTCGGCCGCGTCGGCATGCAGGATCGAGATGCCGGCATACCAGTAGAGCAGTGGCGCGATCAGGCCAAACAGGCAGAAGGTCGGCAGGCTGAGCCAGTAGTTGGCGGTCTCGAGGAACAGAAAGCGGTGCATCAGGCTGAGGTTGTTGCGCCCGAAAGGCCCGACCTTGACGAACAGCGACTGGATGGCGCCGATGCCCCAGCGGCTGCGCTGCTTGATGTATTCGGCAATGGTTTCCGGTGCGAGACCGTTGGACAGCTTCTCGTTGAGATACCGCGTGACATAGCCGGCATCGATCAGCTTGAAGCTGAGCAGGATGTCTTCGGTGATGGTTTCAGTCGGGTAGCCGCCGATATCCTCGATGGCGGCGCGGCGGGCGACGAAAGATGTACCGCAGCAATACGACACGTCCCACGCGTCTTTCGCGGGCTGCAGCGTATCGAAGAAGAAGCGCTGTTCATCGACCCAGGATTCCGACAGCATGAAATTATGCTGCAGCATGTTTGGATTGAAGAAGAACTGCGGCGTCTGTACCAGCGCCACCTGTGCATCGTCGAAGAATCCAACGACGCGGCGCAAGAATTTACGCTTGGGCACGAAATCGGCGTCCAGCACCATGATATAGGGTGCGTTGGTTTCGATTTTTGAAACCGCCAGCGCGTTGTTCAGGTTGCCGGCCTTGGCGCCCTTGTTATCGTCGCGGCGCAGGTAGCGCACATCCATGGCGGCGCATTTATCCCGCAACCAGTCCCGGCGCGTATCGTCCAGTACCCAGACCTTGAAATTTGGGTAATCCAGCGCCCTGGCACCCAGGATGCTGCGCTCCAGCACCTCCCAGGATTCATTGTAGGTGGGGATGAAGACATCGACGGCGGGCATATCGACGCTGTGATGGCTCTTGCGCTCATTCTGCTCGGCCATCGCCGTATTGTCGCGATGCCGCCAGAAGGTGATCAGGCAGATACAGGTGCTGAAGGCCAGCATCAGTTCGAGCAGCAGGAACAGCAGGCCGAACACGAAGTCGGCCGGCTGTGCCAGCGGTGGCAGTGTTTCGCTGATGCGCCACCACAGATACCGCACACTCAGCACCAGCACGACCAGGATCAGGCCGCGGCGGACCAGCAGGTTATGCGGCTTGAACAACGGCAGCAGCAGGATTGCGCCGGTCAGGAGTGCGATGCCTGGAACGGCGGCGAGCAGATTGTTCATGTTCAGAGGCTGCCGAGCAGGCTGCCGGCCTTGCGGATCATGCGGTCTGTGAAGCCATCGGAAAGATGCAGTCGGCCGACCCGACCGATCGGGCAGGCTTCGGGCTGCATCACCACGGTCTGCGGATTGCCGGCGCGCGCGCCGGAGGCGAAATCAACGGCGAAGATCCAGCGCAACTGATCGGCGGTGCCAGTGCTGCTGATGGCGAATTCACGGCGGTCGCCATCCTGATCGCCGCGCATGCCGACGAGACGCGCCTTGTGGCTGACCATCTGGCCGTTGCGTTCGAATTCCACATTGGCGCTGTCGCCGATTGACAGCGTCTCATCGGTGCGGCGGTCGCGCAGCACTTCGAAGAAGATGCGCGAGCAATCGGCGATCTGCAGCAGCGGCGCGCTGCTATTGATGGTCGCGCCTTCGCTTTCCAGCTGGCGCCACAGTACTCCATCGACCGGCGCGGTAATCGAGGCTTCACCTGCCTGCTGGCGACGGCGCTGCTCCGCTTCGATCTGGCGTTCGACCTGGGCGCGTTCTGCGTCCAGCTCGGTTTTGCGGTTGGCGAGGCCCAGGCGCTGCAACTCGACTTCGTCGCGGCGCTGCTGCGAGTAAGGCGCGTTGTTGTATGAGTCGGTCAGGTAAATGCCACGGTCGGCGGCCTCGCGCTCCTGGCGCAGGCGATCGAGCGTTTTGCGCTGCGCCGCAAGGTCGGCCTGTGCGACATCGGCTTCAGCACGGCGGCGGTCGAAATCGGCGCGACTGGCGTAGCCTTTTTCGGCCAGGGGTTCGATCCGTTTGAATTGTACATCGAGCAGGCGCGCGTTGGCTTCGGCCTGGCGTACGCGCGCCTCGGCTTCGGCGACCTGCGCGATCAGGCTGTTGATCACAGCAGTGCGGAAATTACGGCTGTCGCCACCCAGGCGCTGCAGGATAGGTTCGAGCGCGGCGATCTGCTGCTCAAGCCCACCGATACGTTCGGTCAGCGCGGCGCCCTGTGCTTGCAGATTGGCAAGACGCACGTCACGCTCGGGCGGATCGCGCAGCACGGCCAGAGTCTGGCCACGCGTCACGCGGGCGCCGATCTTGGCTTCACCGAAACTGATCTGGCCGTCGATGGGTGCGCGCAGTGTCACCAGGTCGGCATTCACGCGGCCGACCGAGGCCTGCGAGAAGAAGACGCCAGGAATCATGGCATAGCCGAACAGAGCCAGCAGAAAGACCCCCAGTCCGATCCGCAGCAGGCGACCGGTGGTGGGCGATTTGGCTTTGATTTTCGACATGTACATGAGGGGAGCGGACCTTTGGTGGGTAACGCGGGGAGTCATACCGCGTGGTTTCGTCAGGCCCGTCATTAAAATACCGTAAGTAGATGCTCGGCTTCGGAGGAGTTATGGTTAGCGATTGGTTTCTGCACTGATTACGGGGATTTAAGCTTTGCAATCGCAAGGCGGTGCTGCCGTTACGGAAATGCGGTATATCCACTCTCACGGGTGTTGCGTCAGGCCTCGCCATCGCCTTGCCGCATTCCTGGGCAACGATCTGTATGAGGTTGAAAATTCTGTCTTGGTGCTCTGCGGCGGTCTGATCCTGCCGGCTGGGCCGGATTTTGGGATTAGGTCTGATGGTCGCCACGCTCGCGCCGGTCGGCGCGCTCCTGTTGAGTGTTGCGCTGCTGCTGACCGGCAACGGGCTGCAGGGCACCCTGCTGCCGGTGCGCGCCAACCTGGAAAATTTCGGCGCTCTGTCGATTGGCGTGATGGGGTCGGCCTATTACGTCGGCTTCGTTGCCGGTTGCGTGCTGACGCCGAAACTGATCCGCCGCGTCGGTCACATCCGCCTGTTCACTGCGATGGTGGCGGTGGCATCGGTCGTGCCGCTGCTGCACGCCATCCTCGTCGGTGCGCCAGGCTGGTGGCTGCTGCGTGGCATGACAGGCCTGTGTATGGCCGGCCTGTACCTGATTATTGAAAGCTGGCTGAACGAACGCGCCTCGCCGGAAAATCGCGGCATGATCTTCACCACCTACACGACGGTGAACTTCTCCGTCATCACGCTCGGCCAGATGCTGATGCTGGCCGACGATCCGCTGCGCTTTCATCTCTTCAGCCTGGCTTCCATCCTCGTGTCGCTCGCGGCCGTGCCGGTTGCGCTGACCCGCTCGCCGCAGCCGGCGCCGATCTCTTCGGCGCGGCTTTCTTTGCGGAGCCTGTACCGCGTGTCGCCGGTCGGTGTGGCCGGTGTGCTCACGGTGGGGCTGGCCAACGGGGCCTTCTGGGGCATGGCGCCGGCTTTCGCCTCGCAGATGGGGCTGACAGTGCCGCAGATCGCCTGGTTCATGAGCGCCACTGTGATCGGCGGCGCGCTGTCGCAATGGCCTTTCGGCCGCCTGTCGGACCGGATGGATCGCCGCAAGACCATCCTGATCGCCTGCGGGTTGGCCTGCAGTGCGGCTCTGCTGCTGATCTTCACCGGCTTCGCGATGCCGCCGCTGATGATTGGCGCAGCTTTCCTGTTCGGCGTTTTCTCGTTTCCGCTCTACGCGCTCAGTGCCGCCCATGCCAATGACATGGCGAAGGATGTCGACTTCGTCGCCATCGCCGGCGGCCTGCTGCTGATCAATGGTGCCGGATCGGTGGTCGGCCCGATGATCGGCGGCATTGCCATGGACCGGTTTGGACCGCTCGGCCTGTTCGGTTTCACCGCATTCGTGCATGCCGCGATGACGGTCTTTACCCTGCATCGCATGCGCCAGCGCGCGGCACCACCCCAGGAGCAGAAAACCGATTTCGTGCCAATGCCGAGCACGGCACCGGTGCGGGCCGACCTCGATCCGCGCTCCGACGAGACTGCCAGCCCACCGGAGCGATCCGCTGCCGCGTAAAAAAACCAGTTGCTGTCACAGGAAATCGGCGGCGCAGTCGTATAGGCTGGGGACATGATGATTCCCAATACCGATACCATGCCGGCCAGCGATGTGCCGGTTGCCATGTGGCTGATCAACGCCGGGCTGGATGATGCCTCACCCGAAGCCCTGATCACCGACTTCTGCGCCAGGTCAGTTGAAGCGGGGATTCCGCTGCAGCGGGTTTTTGTCGGTATGGCTACCCTGCATCCGCTGCTGCGCGCGCGCGGCTATACCTGGACGCGCGATGGTGGGCTGGTCGGTAACGATGCCATGCCGCATCGCGATCCCAACGACGAGCCGGAAGCCTGGGTTGCCAGCCCGCTGCGGCATATGCTGAGCAACAACGTGCCCGAGATGCGCCGCCTGCTGGTCGGCGACAAGGCGGTGCATGATTTTCAGGTATTGCGCGAATTCACCGAACAGGGCCTGAGCGACTGGTTTGCCATGGCGCACAGCTTCGGCTGGACCTTCGAAGACAGCCGCCATATCACTGACCGCTATGCCGGCATTGGCATGATCAGTTCCTTCACCACCGCGCAGGCCGGCGGTTTCACCGATGATCAGCTGATGCGCCTGCGCCGGTTGGTGCGGCTGCTGGCGCTGGCGGTGAAGGCCGCGATGCTGACGCAGATGAGCCGCGACCTGACAGCTGCTTATATCGGCGGCGATGCAGCGCATCGGGTGCTGAACGGTGTGATCCGCCGCGGCCAGGCCGAGCGCATCGAAGCCGTGATCCTTTATGCTGACCTGCGCGGTTTCACGGCGCTGGCCGATCGGCTGGCCATCGAGCCTCTGGTTGAAACGCTGAACGCCTATTTCGACTGTCTCGGTCCCGCCATCGAGGACGGCGGCGGGCAGGTGCTGAAATTCCTCGGTGACGGCCTGCTGGCGAGTTTCCAACTCGATGGTCGGCGGGCGGGCAGGGAGGTCGGCAGGGCGGCGCTGAAGGCTGCGAAGGCCGCACTCGATGCGGTGGCTGCGCTGAATGCCGAGCGCGCAGCGGCCAGTTTGCCAGTCCTCGCGCTTGATATAGCGCTGCATGAAGGTCTGGTGATGTATGGCAATGTCGGCACCGGTGCGCGCCTCGATTTCACCCTGATCGGCCCGACGGTGAATGAAGCTGCGCGGCTGGAGAACCTGTGCGGGGCACTCGACTGCAATCTGGTGGTGTCGGAAAGCTTCGCCCGCCTTGCCGGCAGCGACACCGGACTGGTCTCACTCGGCCGGCATACGTTGCGCGGCGTGGCTGAAATGCGCGAGGTCTTCGGGCTGCCGAAGTGAGACTGTCTGTGGACAAACAGACAGCTGCATACCACCTGTAGCGTCAGCGATGCCCGAATGCGGCAATATTGTGAAATCTTTCTGCTATTCGCTTGGTAACCTTGAATTAAGGGAATTCATGATTATCTTCAGTTCTGGTCGTTGAGACCAACGATGATCGCCGTCCGTAAAGCGGGATGCAGTGGCCCGCCGGCGCATCATCACCTTTTCCTCCCCTCAAGCACAATCCGATCATTTCAGCAGCCTGCGGCAACGCATGGCTGAATTTTAATGCTTTTCGCCGTCTGGCGCTGTGCCATGCTGAAACCGCAAACAGACGATGGGATCGGCCTTCAATGGCACCGGCACAGGATTCGCGTCGGCGAAATAGCGACAAGCCTTTCGCCAGCGATCCCGAACTGAAATTCTGGTCGGCGCGGCCGCGTGCTTTCGCTGAAACCTGGCGGGCCCGCATACCGCCGGGCCTGACCATTCCGTCGCGCCAGGCCTTCGCGCCGGAGACCCTAGTCGAATTTCTGCCATATATGTTGATCATCGAGATGGACGAGTCACGCCAGCGCTATCGCAATCGCCTGATCGGAACCGAGGTTGTCGCTCATGCCGGTCGCGATACGACCGGCAAGTGGTTTGACGAGATTTATTCCGAGGCCACGCAATACGGTCATCACCTGGCGCATCAGTGGGTGCTACAGCATCGCCGGCCTTTGCGCGTGCATGGCACGATGGCCTATGTCGACCGCGGCTATCTGGCGGTGGAGTCGATAGTGGTGCCGGTCTCGGTAAATCGGCCAGATGAGATTGAGCAGTTTATGATCTGCGTCGCCTATGGCGATCTGCAGAAGGAAGCGCCCTGATCCGGCAAACGCCGAACCAATGTGACCAATCGGACCGGCAAATCGTATATTTCGTGCGGATTTTCTGGTGATCCGCTGTTGCTCATCCACTTGCTTGGGCAGACAATCCGGCTCCGTTTTTCGTAGTCGAGTTTTCTCATGATCCTGGGCATTCCCTATCCCGAGTTGGCCATGCTGGCCGTCGCGCTGCTCGCAGCCGGCGCTGTGACCGGCATCCTGGCCGGTGTTTTTGGCGTTGGTGGCGGCGCTGTTATCGTGCCGGTGCTATACGAGCTGTTCACGCTGCTTGGTGTGCCGGAAGAGGCGCGGATGCCGTTCTGCGTCGGCACGTCGCTGGCCGTGATCATTCCCACCTCGATCCGATCCTTCAATGCGCACCGCGCCAAGGGCATGGTCGATATGTCGATCGTGAAAATCTGGGCGGTTCCGGTGGTGATCGGTGTCCTCGCCGGCGGTGTGATCGCGCGTTACGCGCCGGCCGACGTGTTCAAGGCCGTGTTCGTCATCGTTGCCGGCCTGTCGGCCTTCCGCTTGCTGCTGGGCAAGGACAGCTGGAAACTGGCCGATGACATGCCAGGCAACCTGATCATGCGGCTGTATGGCCTCGTGATTGGCGTGCTCTCGGCGCTGATGGGCATCGGCGGAGGCCAGCTTTCCAGCCTGTTCATGACCTTCTACGGCCGGCCGATCCATCAGGCAGTGGCGACCTCGTCGGGGCTGGGCGTGCTGATCTCGATCCCTGGCGCAATCGGCTATATCTACGCCGGATGGCCGAAAGCCGCGGAATTCCCTGACGTTGCCGCTCTTCAACCGCCACTTGCGCTGGGCTACGTGTCACTGATCGGTTTCCTGCTCTTCGTGCCGACCAGCATCTGGACTGCCCCAGTTGGGGCGCGGCTGGCGCATTCCCTGCCCAAGCGGAAGCTCGAGATCCTCTTTGGGTTGTTCCTTGCGACCGTCTGTTTGCGGTTCGTACTAAGCTTCTTCTAAAGCATCGATCCCGGAGTCAATCCAGGCGCTGTTATAGGCGTCAAATTTTCCCGGCCCGGCCTCTGTACGGGGCACCCGCGCGACGGGTATGCCTGTCGCCGGGGTTCAGTCTGAAGCTGGTGTTTTGATGAGGCTCGTCCTGGGTGGCAAGCGGGTGCTGGTGGCAACGGTGACGTTGCTGCTGCTGGTAGGCTTTCTGGCGACATCGCTGGCGAGCTACTTCGTGTCACGGCAGTCGCTGCGCGACGCGGTGATCGAAACCGAACTGCCGCTCACCTCTGACAACATCTATTCCGAAATCCAGAAAGACCTGATCCAGCCGATCGTCATTTCGTCGGTGATGGCGACGGATACGTTTTTGCGCGACTGGGTTCTTGACGGTGAGGAAGATCCCGAGCGCATCACGCAGTACCTGCATGCGATCAAGGAACGCTACAGCGCGATCACCAGCTTCTTCGTCTCGGATCGCACGCGCGTTTACTATCATGCCGATGGCATTCTCAAACGCGTCGATCAAAACGAACCTCGCGATGAGTGGTATTACCGCGTACGCGACATGATCCTGCCATACGAGATCAATGTCGATCCTGATCTTGCCAATCAGGATACGATGACGATCTTTATCAACTACCGCGTCATGGATTATTCCGGCAACTTCCTCGGCGCATCCGGTATCGGCCTGACGGTGAATGCCGTGCGCACCCTGATCGACGATTATCAAAGCCGTTTCGGTCGCACGGTTTATTTTGCCGACGGCCAAGGGCGCATTGTTCTCGTTGGTGCCGACAATTCGGTGCCCGAGAGCGAAGTCATGCAGCGCGGCAATCTGGGTGAAATGTATCCGCAATGGTCGCCACGGCAGACGCGTACTTTCGAGTACGATTATCGTGGCAGCACACGTTTCCTCAACGTGCGTTTTATTCCTGAACTTGGCTGGTATCTACTGGTCGAGAAGGAAGCCGATAGCGATGTCGCGCAGATCAGGCGTGCGCTCTACATCAACCTGCTGATCTGTATCGTCATCACTGCGCTTGTTCTGCTGGCGACGTGGCTTACTATCAGCCGTTTCCAGCGCAGGCTGGAGGCGATGGCGACGACCGACAAACTGACCGGCCTGGCGAGCCGTCACGCCTACGACATCCTGATCGATCAGGCGTTACGTGATGCGCGCCGGCTGAACCAGCCGCTGTCGGTGGTGATGGTGGATGCCGACCACTTCAAGCCGATCAACGATCAGGCGGGGCATCTCGCAGGCGATCGCGTGCTGATCGGCATCGCCAATGCCATCCGCGCAAGCCTGCGCTCGTCGGATCTGATCTGCCGCTGGGGCGGAGATGAATTCCTCGTCGTGTTGCGCAACTGTGACCTGTTCAATGCCGAAAGGCTGGGCGAGACGATCCGCCAGACCGTCGAGAATGCCGCATTTACTTTCAACGGCAGTGCCATCCCCGTCACCGTCAGCGTGGGCATTGCCGTTCTGCGCAGCGACGACGATGCCGAGACCTTCATCGGGCGCGCCGATGTCGCGCTTTATCGCGCCAAGCAGGATGGCCGCAACCTCATGCGGTCCGACACGCGGATGCAGGCCGCCGACTAAGCCGGGTGTGCGATTCGGTTCGGCCTGCCGCCGTCAAAAATCATTCAGCGCTTGTGCAGAGTTAAGGGCGCCGGTAACTTTGCGAATCGGCGCTGCGGCGGTGTGATTCCAGGGGGACGGGATGCGTGATTCAGGACGGGTGCTCATCACGGGCGGTGCGGGCTTTCTTGGCTCACATCTGTGCGAGCGGCTGATCGGCGAGGGGATGGATGTCCTCTGCGTCGATAACTACTTCACGGGGCGCCGCGCCAACGTCGAGGCGCTCCTGGAGCATCCGCGTTTCGAGATCATGCGGCATGACGTGACCTTCCCGCTCTATGTGGAAGTCGACCAGATCTACAACCTGGCTTGCCCCGCATCGCCGGTCCACTATCAGCACGACCCGGTGCAGACCACCAAGACAAGTGTGCATGGTGCGATCAACATGCTTGGTCTTGCCAAACGCGTGCGCGCCACGATTTTCCAAGCGTCGACCTCGGAAGTGTATGGCGACCCGCAGATTCACCCGCAGACCGAAGAGTACTGGGGCCATGTGAACCCGATTGGCCTGCGCTCGTGCTACGACGAAGGCAAGCGCTGCGCCGAAACGCTGTTCTTCGATTACCATCGCCAGCATAAGCTGAAGATCAAGGTTGGCCGTATCTTCAACACTTACGGCCCGCGCATGCATCCCAACGATGGCCGCGTGGTGTCGAACTTCATCGTGCAGGCGCTGAAGGGCAGGGACATCACCATTTACGGGAAAGGCACGCAGACGCGCTCGTTCTGCTACGTCAGCGATCTGATTGACGGGTTCGTGCGCCTGATGGCCACTGGCCCGGAAGTGACCGGCCCGATCAATCTCGGCAATCCGGTCGAGTTCACGATGCTCGAGCTGGCGGAACTGGTGCTGAAGCTGACGGGCTCTTCATCGAAGCTGATCTTTGAACCGCTGCCGTCGGATGATCCGAAACAGCGCCAGCCGGACATCACGAAGGCCAAGCAGGCCCTCGGATGGGAGCCAAAAGTGAAGCTGGAAGACGGTTTGAAGGAAACGATCGCCTATTTCCGCTCGATCGTCTGACGAATTCTCACAAATAATTGCAGGTTAATATTCCTATCGTCGAGACCGGGAGGGTCGCGCGTTGGTTGTGCCTGTGTCTCGCCGCGAGACAAATCTGTGACCGGATTCGCCTCTTTGGACTATATTTAAGTAATTGATTTTAAATGTAAATTTCATTTCAGGCCCGGCGGCCGATTCGTCTCGCCCCGCAGGTCTGTTGAAAAAACGGGTCTTTTCGGAATTCCGCTGCTGAGGCTCGTATTACAGCTCTATGAAACTATCGCGTGCAAGAATCCTCTTGCGTTAACCACGCATTTGAATTACCCCTAGGCCACGCGTACAGAAAGTTATTGCGAAACGCTACAGAAAGTGAGCGCTAGCCATGGGTACCTACCGCGAAGCGGCCCCAGGCCGTAGATTCGCCCCTAGATGGCAAATCGTCCTGCTGAACGAGCTAATTGGACCGGATTTTATCCGGGCTGTAGTCGCTCGTTTCTCTAGCATTTCCGCTGTTTCCAGCATTTTTGCGCTCTTCTGGTGTCAGGCTCACCGGAATGGCGATGTCGTGTACGCAAGCCTATTCCACTGGCGAGTGGGGCGTGAGGCACGCCTGACCCGTCGCATCGCATACACGACTAACGGCTAGCGCAAGGCGCTTTTTGGGGGAGATTTCTCATGTCCGGTATTAGCTTCCTTTCGACTGCTCAGATTGCCAACCTGTCTTCGACGGCCATTCAGGCCCTGAGCACGACAGACATCCAGTCGCTCAAGTCGACCCAGGTCGCGGCGCTCTCGCAGACTGGCATCGAATCGCTCAGCACGACGCAGGTCGATGCGCTGCTCACCTCGCAGGTCAAAGCGCTCACCGCCACCCAGTTCGGCTACTTCACTTCCGAGCAGCTGGTCTTCGATGCAGCCCAGATCGCGGTGCTCTCCGCCGCCCAGTTGGGTGCTTTGAGCACAACCAATGTTTCGGCGCTCGACACCACGCAGATTGTCGCGCTGAACACCACGCAGATTCGCGCGCTGACCACGACGCAGATCGGCGCGCTGGAGAATGCCGACATTGGCGAGTTCACCTCGACCCAGCTCGGTGCGCTGAACGCCACCCAGATCCGGGCCATCAGCACTTCGAACCTCGAGCAGCTGACCACCGCGCAGATCGGCGGTCTGAGCTCGACCTCGGTCCAGAGCCTGAGCACGACGCAGACCCAGGCGCTGTCCACGACCTTCATCAATTCTCTGAGCGCGACCCAGGCGAAGGGCTTCACGTCCACCCAGGTCGGCCAGCTTGACGAAACCCAGGCCACTGCGCTGACCACCACCGCCATCGGCGCGCTGTTCACGTCGCAGGTTGCGGCGCTGAGCACCACGGCGCTGAACGCCCTCGACACTGATCAGACCCGGGCTCTGGTTGCCACGCAGGTTGCCGCTCTGACCACGACGCAGATCGGTGCGCTGGACAGCCTCGATGTTGCCGACTTCACCACGACTCAGATTTCGGCCCTGACGGGAACCCAGATCAAGTCGCTGTCGACCACGAACCTGGTTGCGCTGGACACCACGCAGCAGAAGGCGCTGACGGCGACTCAGGTTTCGGCCCTGACCACGACGCAGATCAAGTCGCTGGACAGCTCGGACATCGCTGATTTCACCACGACTCAGATCAAGGCGCTGACCGCGACGCAGATCGGCGTGCTTGACACGGAAGACCTGAATGCGCTCGTCCAGACGCAGATCGAAGTTCTGTCGGCGGTGCAGCTCAAGGCGCTGACCACGACGCAGATCGGCGCTCTGGAAACCACCGACCTGCTCGAACTGAGCTCGACGCAGCTCGGCTCGCTGAGCTCGACGCAGTTCAAGTCGCTCAGCACCACGGCGCTGGTCGAACTGACATCGACGCAGGCCTCTGGCCTGACGGCCTCGCAGCTGGGTGCGCTGAGCACCGAGCAGCTGGATGTGCTGAGCTCCACGGCGATTGGTGCGCTCAATAGCGCGCAGATCAAGAATCTGACCACGACCCAGGTCGGCTCGCTGGACGAGACGCAGGTTGCTGCGCTGAGCACCACGGCGATCAAGGGCCTGGCGGCGACGCAGATTGGCGCGCTCACCACCACGGCGCTGAATGCTCTGGACACCACCCAGTCGAAGGCTCTGGCGGCGACGCAGATCGCCGGTCTGACCACGACGCAGATTGCCTCGCTTGAGACGACTGACATCGCGGATCTGACGGAGACGCAGATCAAGGCGCTGACGGCGACGCAGATCAAGTCGCTGACGACCACGAACCTGAATGCGCTGGATACCACGCAGCAGCAGGCTCTGCTTGCCACACAGATCGCGGCTCTGACCACGACGCAGATCGCCTCGCTTGAAACGACTGACATCGCTGACCTGTCGACGACGCAGATCAAGGCGCTGACCACGACGCAGATTGGTGCGCTTGAGACCACCGACCTGAATGCGCTGACCACCGCGCAGACCCAGGCCCTGTCGGCGGCTCAGCTCAAGGCACTGACCACGACGCAGATCGGCGCGCTGGAAAGCACCGATGTCAGTGAACTGAGTTCGACGCAGCTCGGCTCGCTGACCTCGACACAGGTCAAGTCGATCAGCACCACGGCGATCGCTGAACTCGGCGCCGGCCAGATCGGTGCGCTGACGGCGAGCGTGCTGGGTGCGCTGAGCACCGAGCAGCTGGATGCGCTGAGCACCACGGCGATCGGCGCGATCAGCAGCACGCAGATCAAGGGGCTGACGACGACCCAGGTCGACTCGCTGGATGAGACGCAGGCCGCTGCGCTGAGCAGCACGGCGATCAAGGGTCTGGCGGCGACGCAGCTGCAGGCTCTGAGCACCACCGCCCTGAATGCTCTGGATACCACGCAGCAGCAGGCCCTGGCGGCGACGCAGATCGCAGCCCTGACCACGACGCAGATCGCCTCGCTCGACACGACCGAGATCGGAGATCTGACGGAGACCCAGGTCAAGGCGCTGACCACAACCCAGATCAAGTCGCTGACGACCACAAACCTGGTTGCGCTGAGCACCGCGCAGCAGCAGGCTCTGGCCGCCACGCAGATCGCGGCTCTGACCACCGAGCAGATCCAGGCCCTGGACACGACTGACATCGCGGACCTGACGGAGACGCAGGTCAAGGCGCTGACCACGACGCAGATTGGTGCGCTTGAGACCACCGACCTGAATGCGCTGGTCACCACACAGGTTCAGTCGCTGTCGGCGGCTCAGCTCAAGGCGCTGACCACGACGCAGATCGGTGCGCTGGAAAGCACCGATGTCAGTGAACTGAGCTCGACGCAGCTCGGCTCGCTGACCTCGACGCAGGTCAAGTCGATCAGCACCACGGCGATCGCTGAACTCGGCGCCGGCCAGATCGGTGCGCTGACGGCGAGCGTGCTGGGTGCGCTGAGCACCGAGCAGCTGGATGCGCTGAGCACCACGGCGATCGGCGCGATCAGCAGCACGCAGATCAAGGGTCTGACGACGACCCAGGTCGACTCGCTGGATGAGACGCAGGCCGCCGCGCTGAGCAGCACGGCGATCAAGGGTCTGGTGGCGACGCAGCTGCAGGCTCTGAGCACCACCGCCCTGAATGCTCTGGACACCACCCAGCAGCAGGCCCTGGCGGCGACGCAGATCGCAGCCCTGACCACGACGCAGATCGCCTCGCTCGACACGACCGAGATCGGGGATCTGACGGAGACCCAGGTCAAGGCGCTGACGGCGACGCAGATCAAGTCGCTGACGACCACGAACCTGAATGCGCTGAGCACCGCGCAGCAGCAGGCTCTGCTTGCCACGCAGATCGCGGCTCTGACCACGACGCAGATCGCCTCGCTTGAGACGACTGACATCGCGGATCTGTCGACGACGCAGATCAAGGCTCTGACCACGACGCAGGTGAGTGCGCTTGAGACCACCGACCTGAATGCGCTGACCACCGCGCAGGCTCAGTCGCTGTCGGCGGTGCAGCTCAAGGCGCTGACCACGACGCAGATCGGCGCGCTGGAAAGCACCGACCTGGCTGAGCTCACTGCATCGCAGATCGGCTCGCTGACCACGGACCAGGTGAAGTCGATCAGCACCACGGCGCTGGCCGACCTGACCACCACCGCGGCGGGCGGCCTGACGGCCTCGCAGCTGGGTGCGCTGAGCACCGAGCAGCTGGATGTGCTGAGCACCACGGCCGTTGGCGCGCTCACCAGCACGCAGATCAAGGGTCTGACGACGACCCAGGTCGGCTCGCTGGATGAGACCCAGGTTGCTGCGCTGAGCAGCACCGCGATCAAGGGTCTGTCTGCGGCGCAGGTTGGTGCGATCACCACCACCGCCCTGAATGCTCTGGACACCACGCAGACGCAGTCTCTGGCGGCAACCCAGATTGCTGGTCTGACCACGACGCAGATCGGTGCGCTGGAAACCACTGATATCGAAGAGCTCGCCGTGGCCCAGGTGAAGGCGCTGAGTGCGGCGCAGATCCAGGCCCTGTCGACCACGAACCTGAATGCACTTGCTGATACGCAGCAGCAGGCTCTGGCCGCCACGCAGATCGCGGCTCTGACCACGACGCAGATCGCCTCGCTTGAGACGACTGACATCGCGGACCTGACGGAGACGCAGGTCAAGGCGCTGACCACGACGCAGGTCGGTGCGCTTGAGACCACCGACCTGAATGCGCTGGTCACCACACAGGTTCAGTCGCTGTCGGCGGCTCAGCTCAAGGCGCTGACCACGACGCAGATCGGCGCGCTGGAAAGCACCGATGTCAGTGAACTGAGCTCGACGCAGCTCGGCTCGCTGACCTCGACGCAGGTCAAGTCGATCAGCACCACGGCGATCGCTGAACTCGGCGCCGGCCAGATCGGTGCGCTGACGGCGAGCGTGCTGGGTGCGCTGAGCACCGAGCAGCTGGATGCGCTGAGCACCACGGCGATCGGCGCGATCAGCAGCACGCAGATCAAGGGTCTGACGACGACCCAGGTCGACTCGCTGGATGAGACGCAGGCCGCCGCGCTGAGCAGCACGGCGATCAAGGGTCTGGTGGCGACGCAGCTGCAGGCTCTGAGCACCACCGCCCTGAATGCTCTGGATACCACCCAGCAGCAGGCTCTGGCGGCGACGCAGATCGCAGCCCTGACCACGACGCAGATCGCCTCGCTCGACACGACCGAGATCGGGGATCTGACGGAGACCCAGGTCAAGGCGCTGACGGCAACGCAGATCAAGTCGCTGACGACCACGAACCTGAATGCGCTGAGCACCGCGCAGCAGCAGGCTCTGCTTGCCACACAGATCGCGGCTCTGACCACGACGCAGATCGCCTCGCTTGAGACGACTGACATCGCGGATCTGTCGACGACGCAGATCAAGGCGCTGACCACGACGCAGGTGAGTGCGCTTGAGACCACCGACCTGAATGCGCTGACCACCGCGCAGGCTCAGTCGCTGTCGGCGGTGCAGCTCAAGGCGCTGACCACGACGCAGATCGGCGCGCTGGAAAGCACCGACCTGGCTGAGCTCACTGCATCGCAGATCGGCTCGCTGACCACGGACCAGGTGAAGTCGATCAGCACCACGGCGCTGGCCGACCTGACCACCACCGCGGCGGGCGGCCTGACGGCCTCGCAGCTGGGTGCGCTGAGCACCGAGCAGCTGGATGTGCTGAGCACCACGGCCGTTGGCGCGCTCACCAGCACGCAGATCAAGGGTCTGACGACGACCCAGGTCGGCTCGCTGGATGAGACCCAGGTTGCTGCGCTGAGCAGCACCGCGATCAAGGGTCTGTCTGCGGCGCAGGTTGGTGCGATCACCACCACCGCCCTGAATGCTCTGGACACCACGCAGACGCAGTCTCTGGCGGCAACCCAGATTGCTGGTCTGACCACGACGCAGATCGGTGCGCTGGAAACCACTGATATCGAAGAGCTCGCCGTGGCCCAGGTGAAGGCGCTGAGTGCGGCGCAGATCCAGGCCCTGTCGACCACGAACCTGAATGCACTTGCTGATACGCAGCAGCAGGCTCTGGCCGCCACGCAGATCGCGGCTCTGACCACGACGCAGATCGCCTCGCTTGAGACGACTGACATCGCGGACCTGACGGAGACGCAGATCAAGGCGCTGACCTCGACGCAGGTCGGTGCGCTTGAGACCACCGACCTGAATGCGCTGGTCACCACACAGGTTCAGTCGCTGTCGGCGGCTCAGCTCAAGGGTCTGACCACGACGCAGGTGGGCGCGCTGGAAAGCACCGACATCGCGGAGCTGACCTCGACGCAGCTCGGCTCGCTGACCACGGACCAGGTGAAGGCGATCAGCACCACGGCGATCGCTGAACTCGGCGCCGGCCAGATCGGTGCGCTGACGGCGAGCGTGCTGGGTGCGCTGAGCACCGAGCAGCTGGATGCGCTGAGCACCACGGCGATCGGCGCTCTCAGCAGTGCACAGATCAAGGGTCTGACCACGACCCAGGTCGACTCGCTGGATGAGACGCAGGCCGCTGCGCTGAGCAGCACGGCGATCAAGGGTCTGGTGGCGACGCAGCTGCAGGCTCTGAGTACCACCGCCCTGAATGCTCTGGACACCACTCAGTCCACGGCCCTGGCGGCGACGCAGATCGCAGCCCTGACCACGACGCAGATCGCCTCGCTTGAGACGACTGACATCGCGGATCTGACGGAGACCCAGCTCAAGGCGCTGACGGCGACGCAGATCAAGTCGCTGACGACCACGAACCTGAATGCGCTGAGCACCGCGCAGCAGCAGGCTCTGGCCGCCACGCAGATCGCGGCTCTGACCACGACGCAGATCGCCTCGCTTGAGACGACTGACATCGCGGATCTGTCGGCGACGCAGCTCAAGGCGCTGACCACGACGCAGGTCGGTGCGCTTGAGACCACCGACCTGAATGCGCTGACCTCGACGCAGGCTCAGAACTTGTCGGCGGTGCAGCTCAAGGCGCTGACCACGACGCAGATCGGCGCGCTGGAAAGCACCGACCTGGCTGATCTGACCCCGACGCAGCTCGGCTCGCTGACCACGGACCAGGTGAAGTCGATCAGCACCACGGCGCTGGCCGACCTGACCACGACCTCGGTTGGTGGTCTGACGGCCGCACAGCTGGGTGCGCTGAGCACCGAGCAGCTGGATGCGCTGAGCACCACGGCGATCGGCGCGATCAGCAGCACGCAGATCAAGGGTCTGACGACGACCCAGGTCGACTCGCTGGATGAGACGCAGGCCGCTGCGCTGAGCAGCACGGCGATCAAGGGTCTGGCGGCGACGCAGCTGCAGGCTCTGAGCACCACCGCCCTGAATGCTCTGGATACCACCCAGCAGCAGGCTCTGGCGGCGACGCAGATCGCAGCCCTGACCACGACGCAGATCGCCTCGCTCGACACGACCGAGATCGGGGATCTGACGGACACTCAGGTCAAGGCGCTGACGGCAACGCAGATCAAGTCGCTGACGACCACGAACCTGAATGCGCTGAGCACCGCGCAGCAGCAGGCTCTGGCCGCCACGCAGATCGCGGCTCTGACCACGACGCAGATCGCCTCGCTTGAGACGACTGACATCGCGGATCTGTCGACGACGCAGATCAAGGCGCTGACCACGACGCAGGTGAGTGCGCTTGAGACCACCGACCTGAATGCGCTGACCACCGCGCAGGCTCAGTCGCTGTCGGCGGTGCAGCTCAAGGCGCTGACCACGACGCAGATCGGCGCTCTGGAGACCACCGATCTGACTGAGCTGACCTCGACGCAGCTCGGCTCGCTGACCACGGACCAGGTGAAGTCGATCAGCACCACGGCGCTGGGCGAACTCACCACCACACTCGCCGGCGGTCTGACTTCGGCTCAGGTCGGGGCGCTGAGCACCGAGCAGCTGGACGCTCTCAGCACCACGGCGCTGGGCGCACTCACCAGTACGCAGGCGAAGGGTCTGACCACGACCCAGA
The DNA here is from genome assembly GCF_007197755.1 of Ferrovibrio terrae. Taxonomy (NCBI): domain Bacteria; kingdom Pseudomonadati; phylum Pseudomonadota; class Alphaproteobacteria; order Rhodospirillales; family Rhodospirillaceae; genus Ferrovibrio; species Ferrovibrio terrae. The sequence continues at coordinate 3,733,104 of NZ_CP041636.1, read as the reverse complement.
TCCAGTCGCTGGATGAGACCCAGGCTGCCGCACTGGGCAGCACGGCGCTCACCGGTCTGGTGGCGACGCAGCTGCAGGCTCTGAGCACCACCGCCCTGAATGCTCTGGATACCACCCAGCAGCAGGCGCTGACTGCGACGCAGATCGCGGGTCTGTCCACGACGCAGATCGCCTCGTTCGACACGACCGAGATCGGGGATCTGACCACCACGCAGATCAAGGGTCTGACCACCACCCAGCTGCAGCAGTTGAACAGCACCAATCTGTCGGCTCTGACTACCGCACAGACCCAGGCGCTGACCAACGCCCAGCTGGGCGGCCTGACCACCACGCAGGTCAGCAACCTGGAGACGACGGATATCGGTGAACTGAGCACGACCCAGGTCAGCGGTTTGTCCGCGCTTCAGGTCCGAGCTCTGGGCACCGAGCAGCTGGCCGCTCTGGACACCACGCAGTCTGCGGCTCTGACCGTCCTGCAGGTGAAGGCTCTGACGACGACGCAGTTGGGCGACGTCGACACGACCTTCATCTCTGGCCTGACCACCACTCAGGTTGGCCAGTTGCTTGCGACGCAGCTTGCTGGTCTGGGAACGACCAACTTCAACGTCCTGAGCACTGCCCAGGTTCAGGCGCTGTCGACGGCACAGGTGGCTGGTCTGAGCTCGACGCAGATCGGCGCGCTGGATACCTCCGATATCGCGGAGTTCCATGCGACGCAGATTGCCGCGATCAACACCACGGCGATCCAGTTGCTCAGCACCACCAACATCGCTGAGCTGACCTCGACCCAGGCGAATGCCTTCACGCAGGCCCAGGTCGGCGTGCTGAGCAACGAGCAGATCGAGGCCTGGCTCGAGGCCCTTGGCTAAGGCTCCTCCGGGAGGCGGGAATACGACTTTGTCGCTCCTGCCTCCCGAGCAGCTTCCCGTAGTGATTTATTAAGGGAGTAACCTTTACTCCTCTAGTAAGGGAAGCCGTTGGCGTCAGCGGCAGCTGCATGGGGTAAAGATGAGTAGTTCGCATTTCGAAAGTTTGGTCGCAACACTGGCCGAACGTCCGATGCCCATCACGGAGTTGATTGATCAGGCCGCGCGCCTGCAGACCAGTGGTGAGGCTGACAAGGCGATCCTGCTATACAGGCTGTGGGATAAGTGTAATCCCACCGACCCATTCCGGTATGTGGCAGGTTTCAATCTTGGCACTTTGCTAAGCGCACGCGGCGATCTTCCCGCTGCGAAGGCGGTCTACGAAGAGACCGTCACCGCCAATCCAGATTTCTATCCGGCCTATATCAATCTCGGCAATGTGCTGGAGCGCATGGGCAACGCTAATGCGGCCGTCAATCAGTGGAATCTGATTGTTCAGCGACTGGCCACACTGACCGCGCCGGCGATCGAGCATAAGAAGACCGCCTACAAGCAGATCGGCCGTGTGCTGGAAAGCAATCTGCAGCACGCCTCATGCGAGGCCGTGTTGCGGCAGGGTCTGACGCTCGATCCGAAGCAGAACGATGTCGCGCAGCATTTCCTGTCGCAGCGCATGATCCTGAACAAGTGGCCGGTGGTCGAGCCATGGGAGGGCGTCACCCGCATGGACCTGATGAAGGGCTTCAGCCCGTTATCATCGGGTGCCTATTCGGATGATCCGCTGTTCCAGCTGGGCGGTGCCTGGGCGTATAACCGCGGTATCGGTGATCCTTCCCTTAATGGCGAATATCTTTGGCAGACGACGGCGCGCAAGCCGTCGAAACGGCTGCGCATCGGTTATCTCTCCTCGGATCTGCGCGAGCATGCGATCGGCTTCCTGATGTCAGAGCTGTTCGAATTGCATGATCGCGAGAAGGTCGAGGTCTTCGCATACTATTGCGGCATCAAGACTGACGATCCGACCAAGCGACGCATCAACGCAGCCGTTGAGCACTGGATCGATGTCAGCGACATGGATGACCGTGCAGCGGCAGAGCGCATTGCCGCCGACAACATCGACATCCTGGTCGATGTGAACGGTTATACGCGCGACGCGCGTACCAAGGCGCTGTCGTATCGTCCGGCACCGGTAATCGTGAACTGGCTTGGCTATCCGGGCAGCATGGCGAGTCCATACCATCAGTATATCATTGCGGATGAGTGGCTGATTCCGAAGGATTTCGAGGTGTATTACACGGAGAAGGTGGCGCGCCTGCCGTGCTACCAGCCGACCGACCGTAAGCGCGTGATCGCCACCGAACAGCCGACCCGCGCGGATGCCGGCCTGCCTGAAGATGCCGTGGTGTTCTGCTGCTTCAACGGCGCGCATAAACTGCGCAAGCTCACCTTCGACCGCTGGATGCAGATTCTCGCCAATGTTCCGAACAGCGTTCTGTGGCTGCTCGGGTCGTCCGACGTCACGCATGAAACACTGCGTGAAGGCGCGAAGGCGCGGGGTATCTCGCCGGACCGCATCATTTTCGCCGCTAAGCAGCCAAATCCGAGACACCTGGCGCGCTATCCGCTGGCCGATCTGTTCCTCGACACCTTCCCTTATGGTGCCCATACCACGGCGTCCGATGCACTGTGGATGGGTGTTCCCGTACTGACATTCTCCGGCCGTGGTTTCGCGTCGCGCGTCTGCGGCAGCCTGGTGCAGGCCGTGGGTATGCCGGAAATGATCTGTGAGTCGCCAGAGGATTATGTCAAGAAAGCGATTGCGCTCGGCAACGATCGCGCCGCACTGAAAAAGTGCCGCGACAAGCTGGCCAAGGTGCGCGACACCAGCGTGCTGTTCGATATGAACGGTCTGGCCCGATCGCTCGAGGGCCTGTATCAGCAGATGTGGCAGGACTTCGAGAAGGGGGCAATTCCCGTACCCGATCTTGCTAATCTGGACCTCTATCACGAACTGTCCTGCGAAGAAGATCACGAAGCGCAGGAAATGCTGGCGAAAGACAATTTCAACGGTTTCTACCAGGCCAAGATCGCTGCCCGTCACAAATTCCGCCCAGTTCCCGAGGATCGGCGTTTGTGGACAGCCAAGGTGATCAAGGCCACCGAGCAGGCCTATATGGGAAAAAAGCGCGCGAGTTGAACAGGTCGCGGACCGAGAAGCGGTCCGGGCGTGGAGAGTCGAGATGAGTGTATCAGAACTGACATCCTCCGGCATTAAGGCGCTGACACTTGCACAGCTCAGGGCGCTGACGTCGACTGATATTCAGTCGCTTGACTCCACCCAGATCGTCGCGCTCAACACGGGACAGGTTGCGCAGCTCCTGTCGACGCAGATTGGTTACTTCAATGAAGACCAGATGGTCTTCAATGCCGCTCAGATCGCCGTCTTCAGTTCGGCCCAGATTCAAGCGCTGTCGACCAAGATCCTGGAATTCGACAGCACCCAGATGCAGGCGCTCAGCGGTACGCAGATCCGCAGCCTGAATACCACCCAGGTTGGCGCGTTACGCGTCGAGGAGTTTGACGAACTCACCGCAGCCCAGCTGGCCCAGGTCGGCACGGGTCAGCTGCGTCTGCTCAGCACGACCACGTTGAATGACCTGACGACAAGCCATTTCAAGAATTTCGCGTCGACGCAGATCGGCGCGCTCACCACGACGCAGTTCAAGCTGCTTGTCCCTGATATTCTGAGCGTGCTGAGCTCGTCTCAGGTCAAGGGCATGTCGGCGACCCAGATGGGCGCGCTCGATCAGGCTCAGTTCCAGGCTTTCAGCAACTCGGTGCTGGGGGCGCTGGCATCAACACAGCTCACGGGAATCAGCACCACCAATCTGAGCGCGCTGGAGGAAACGCAGGCGCAGGCGCTGACGTCGACGCAGCTTCGCGCCCTGTCGACGACCCAGATCAGGGGGCTCCTGGCGGCGGATCTCGATGAGTTCACCACCACGCAATTCGGACAGCTGACGGCGACCCAGATCGGCGCCCTGACCACGACACAGCTCGACGGGATCAGCGTTGAGACTATTGGGGCCCTGAATGCGACGCAGGCCAAGGGCCTGACGACGACCCAGATCGGTGCGTTGAGCGAGACGAATGTCGAAGCGCTGGCCACATCGGCGCTCGCCGCGCTGAGCACCACGCAGCTGCGCGCATTGAGCACGGATGGTCTCAAGGTCCTGACTGCCACGCAGACAGCGGCGCTGACTACGACACAGGTTGCCAATCTGACTACGACGCAGATTGCCGCGCTGGACAGCGCGGCGCTGACAGCGACGCAATTCAAGGCGCTGACGTCCTCCCAGATTAAAGTGCTGAGCACAGAGACGATCGAAAGCCTGTCCACGACACAGGTTTCCAATATGACATCGACACAGCTCGGCGCGCTGACGACGGCGCAGCTGGATGTGCTGGTAGGGGAGGCGTTTGGCACGCTGACCTCGACGCAGGTCAAGGGGCTGACGACGACCCAGGTCGCATCACTGGAAGATACCCAGGTTGCCGCTCTGACGAATGTCGCACTGTCGGGACTGACAGCGGCTCAGATCGGAGCGGTAAGCACTACTGCGCTCAATTTCCTGGACGCCACGCAGGTACAGGCGCTGACCACGACGCAGGTCAAAGGCTTTACCACAACGCAGATCGATGCATTCGACAGTGCTGACGTCGGCGACCTGACGGTAGCGCAGCTTTCGGCTCTGTCGACAACCCAGCTGCGGTCGCTGGCAACGGACGATTTGAACAATTTGTCGTCGGCGCAGATCGGTGCCTTGTCGTCTGGCCAGATCGGCGGACTCACCACGACGCAGATTTCTGGATGGGTCTCTGAGCAGATCGGGTTGCTGACCGCCACCCAGTTTGCCGGCTTATCGACGACTCAGATCAAGGCGATCGACGGGCTCACAAATACCCAGGTTCTCAACCTGACGGCTGCGCAGATCGGCGTTCTGACCACCACGCAGATCGATGCGCTGGATCAGGATGTATTTGCCGGACTGAGTTCCACTCAGGTCAAGGCCATGACCACGACGCAGATCGCGTCGCTGGAGGGGAGCCAGGTTGCAGCCCTGACTACCGCGGCCATTTCAGCACTCGCTAGCACCCAGATCGCCGCGCTGACCACCTCGGCCATCAATGAACTGGACACCACGCAGACCCGGGCGTTGACGGCCACCCAGATTGCGGCCCTGACCACGACACAGATTGCGGCGCTGGATACTGCGGATGTAGCGGATCTGACCACAACGCAGCTCAAGGCATTGAGCGTCACGCAGCTCAAGGCGCTGACCAGCACAAATCTCTCGCAACTCGACACGACCCAGTTCCAGGCGCTGAGCACGGCGCAAATCAAGGCGCTGACCACGACGCAGATCGCGGGCCTCAGTGAAACCGATGTCGATGAGTTGAGTTCGACGCAGTTTGCCGCACTTTCGACCACCCAGATAGCGGCAATGAATTCGACCGCGCTGTCTGATCTGACGTCAACGCGGCTGCAGAGCCTGACTGCATCGCAGATCAGTACGTTGAGCACTACGTTGCTCGACAGTCTGGATGCCGACGAGATCGCATTGCTGACCTCGACACAGGCCAAGGGCCTGACGACAACGCAGATCGCCTCGCTTGATGAAACCCAGATTACTGCTCTGAGCAGCACAGTGCTTGCGGCGCTGAGTTCTTCGCAGATCGGCGCTTTGATCACGACAGCGCTGAATGCCCTGAGCGAGACGCAGAGCGCTGCGCTGACGGCAACCCAACTCAAGGGGTTGACCACGACGCAGGTGGCGGCGCTGGACTCCGCGGATGTGGCAGAACTGACCGTCACACAGCTGAAGAGCTTCACCACCACGCAGTTGCGGGCTCTGAGCAGCGATAATCTGGCGACGTTGACCTCGACGCAGATTCAGGTGCTGTCGACGGCGCAGCTCCAGGGGCTGACCACAACCCAGCTGAATGATCTTGCTGCCGTCGAATTTGCCGACTTCAATACGACGCAGATAGCCGGCCTCAGTACTACGCAGATTGCGAACCTCAGCAATACCAATATTGATGGCCTGAGCAGCGCTCAGCGGCAGGCGTTGACCGCCACGCAGATCGCCAGCCTCACCACGACCCAGATTGATGGGCTGAGCGACGCTGTTTTCGCTGAACTGACCTCCACCCAGGTGAAGGGGCTGACCTCAACGCAGATCGGTTCTCTGGAGACCACGCAGTTTGGTGCGATCAGCACTGCGGCCATTTCCGGCCTCACGTCCGCCCAGATTTCCGGCCTGACCGCAACGTTGATTGATGCCCTGAGCACCGATGCTCTGGGCGCGCTCTCCGCGACGCAGATCAGGGGATTCACGACCACGCAGGTCGGTGCGTTGACCAGCAGCCAGGTGGGGGTTCTGAGCACCGCGGCGCTTGCGGGCTTCACTGTTGCCCAGATCAAAGCTCTGAGCACAGAGGCACTGAATGCGCTGGATACGACACAAAGCAAGGCGCTTGGCGCCACGCAGATCGCGGCGCTGACGACCACGCAGATCGCAGCGCTGGATACTGCGGATGTAGCGGATCTGACCACGACACAGATCAAGGCCCTGTCTGTTACGCAGATCAAGGCGCTGACGGATACGAATCTGTCGGCGCTGGATACCACCCAGGCCCAGGCACTTACCACGCTGCAGTTGCAGGCTCTGACCACGACGCAATTGAACACCCTGACATCAGACGACCTGCGCGAGCTGAGTGAGACGCAGATCAAGGGCCTGTCGACCACCCAGATCAAGGGCCTGACCACCACGACTCTGAATGAACTCGAGACGACGCAGGTTCAGGCTCTGGCGGTCGCGCAGATCGGCGCGCTGACAACGACGCAGATCGCATCACTGGATGACGACGCCTTCTCGGCGCTGACGGCCACCCAGATCAAGGGGCTGACGGCGGCTCAGCTTGGTGCGCTTAGCGACGAACAGTTTGCCCTGCTGACCACAACCACGATTGGCGGCCTGACCGCTTCGCAGATCGGTGGTCTGACCTCGACACAGCTCAATTCTCTTGATACCGCCACCGTGAGCGCTCTGACCTCGACGCAGATCAAGGGGCTTACCACGACGCAGATCAAGGCGCTCGAATCGACCCAGGTTTCCGCGTTCAGCAGCTCCGCGCTCACCGGCCTTGCGGGCACACAGATTGCCGCCCTGAGCACCACGGCGCTGATTGCTCTGGATACGACGCAGAGCAAAGCGCTGGCTGCCACGCAGATCGCAGCCCTGACCACGACCCAGATTTCGTCGCTGGAAACGACGGATGTTGCCGATCTGACGACGACGCAGCTCAAGGCGCTGACAGCCACGCAGATCAAATCGCTGAATAGTGATGGCCTGGCGGCTCTCGAAACCACGCAGGTCCAGGCGTTGAGCAATCAGCAGATTCAGGCGCTGACCACGACGCAGCTGAACGATCTGATTGATGCGGACGTTGCGGAACTCAGCACCAGTCAGGTCGCGGCCCTGTCGGTCACGCAGATCAAGGGTCTCAGCGACACTGTTATCGGCTTCCTTACCACATCCCAGGTAAAAGCGCTGGCTGCCAGCCAGATCAGCGCTCTTGGCACCACCCAACTTGACGCTCTGACATCGACGGTCATTGCCGAGTTGAGCACGACGCAGGTGAAGGCCCTGACCACGACGCAGATTGCGTCGCTGGATGAAACCCAGTTCAGCGGACTGACCACGACTGCGATCGGCGGTCTGACGTCTGCCCAGATCGGCAGCCTGAGCAGCACGCTGATTGGCGCACTCAGCACGGAAGCGCTGGGCGTCCTGACCTCGACCCAGATCAGGGGACTGACGACCACCCAGGTCGGCGCCTTGCTGGAAGACCAGGTCAAGGCCCTGACAGGGACCGCACTCACGGGCCTGGTTTCGTCGCAGATTGCGGCCCTCAGCACAGAGGCGCTGATCGCTCTGGATACGACGCAGAGCAAAGCATTGCTCGCCACCCAGATCGCCGCCTTGACCACGACGCAGATCAATGCGCTCGACGTGGATTCAATTGCCGATCTGACGGTGACGCAGATCAAGTCGCTGACGGCGACGCAGCTTAAAGGCCTCACCAGCGAGAGCATCTCCGCGCTGAGCGAGACGCAGGCTCAGGCGCTCACGGCGGCACAGCTCAAGGCGTTGACCACGACGCAGATAGCGAATTTCGCGGCCTCCGATCTGGAGGAACTGACGTCGACGCAGATCGGCGCCCTGTCAACAGCGCAGATCAGCAGCATTGATGCAGCGGTCCTTGAGACTCTGACGTCAGCACAGGTTGGTGGTCTTACGGCACTTCAAATCGCAGCGCTGACCACTACGCAGCTTGATAGCGCGAACGAAACCCTGCTCGGTGCGTTGAACGTCACGCAGGTGAAGGGGCTGACCACCACCCAGATCGCATCGCTGGAAGATACCCAGATTGCACTGCTGAGCGGCACAGCGATTTCCGGCCTGACCGGTTCTCAGCTCGGTGCGTTGACCTCGACTGCGCTGAACAGTCTCGACACCACGCGGATGCAGTCCCTGACGGCATCGCAGATCGCCGGCCTGACCACGACGCAGATCAATGCTCTGGCTGAGGAAGATATCGCCGAGCTGAGCACGACCCAGATCAAGGCGCTGACCGCGACGCAGCTCAAGTCGCTAACCAGCGAAAATCTCGCGGCTCTGACCGAGACCCAGGCGCAGGCGCTGACCACGGCGCAGGTGCAGGCCCTGACGACGACGCAGATCAGCGGGCTCAGCAGCGAAGACCTTGGTGAACTGACGTCCACGCAGTTCGGCAGCCTGAACACGACGCAGATTCGCGCCTTTACCGATGGTGCCATAGAAAACCTGACCGAAACCCAGGTTGGGGCCCTGGCCGCGACCCAGATCGGCGCGCTCACCACCGGGCAGCTTGACGCGATTACCAGCGAGGTCTTCGCGGCCCTGACGTCGACGCAGACCAAGGGCTTGACGTCGACGCAGATCGGTTCGTTGGACAATGACCAGTTCAGCGCTCTGAGTTCGACCGCTATTGCCAACCTGACCGCTCTGCAGATCGGCGGCCTGACCTCGACACAGCTCGACACTCTCGATTCGACTGTTTTTGCCGCATTCACATCGACGCAGATCAAGGGGCTGACGACCACGCAAGTGGCCGCGTTGAAGGATACGCAGGTTGAGGGGCTGAGCACCGCTGCTCTGGCCGGCCTGACGGCGGCGCAGATCAAAGCCCTGGCAACATCGACGCTGAACGCACTGAGTTCGACCCAGGCAAAGTCCCTGGCGGGGACGCAGATTGCAGCCCTGACCACGACGCAGATCGCGTCGCTTGATTCACTCGATGTTGCCGATCTCACGACAACGCAGATCAAGTCGCTGACCACGTTGCAGTTGCGCGCATTGACGTCGACCAATCTGTCTGAACTCAACACCACACAAACGTCGGCGCTGAGCGCCGCACAGATTGCCGGTCTGGCGACCACGCAGGTTGCGGAACTGACCACCACCGATATCGGTGAACTGAGCCTGACGCAGATCAAGGCTTTGACGGCATCGCAGGTTGCGGCGCTGGAGCAGGAAGATCTGGAAGCGCTCGACACCACCCAGTTCCAGGCTCTGAGTGCATTGCAGCTCAAGGCGTTGACCACCACGCAGATTGCCGGACTTGAAAGCACCGATCTGCTGGATCTGACCTCGACCCAGCTTGCAGGTCTGACCACCCTGCAGGTCAAGGCCATCAACGAGACCGCCATTGCCGAACTGACCACCACACAGGTCGGCGGTTTGACGGCGCTGCAGCTTGGCGCTCTCACCACGACACAGCTGGGCGCCCTCAGCACCACGGCATTCACCGCGCTGACGGCCACACAGATCAAGGGGCTGACCACCACGCAATTCGGGTCGCTCGACAGCACGCAGATCACGGCGCTGAGCACCACGACCCTGTCCGGCCTGGCTGCGACCCAGATCGCGGCGTTGAGCACGGAAGCGCTTAACGAGCTTGATACCGCCCAGACCCGCGCGCTGACCACAGTTCAGATTGCCGGCCTGACCACGACGCAGATCGCTGGCTTGCGTTCCGAAGATGTCGCCGATCTGACCGTAACCCAGCTCAAGGCGGTGACGGTGACGCAGATCAAGTCTCTGTCGACCGAAAACCTGTCGCAACTCGACGAAACCCAGTTCCAGGCGCTCAGCAGCGCCCAGCTCAGGGCGTTGACCACCACGCAGCTGAACGGCTTGTTGGCGGCCGATCTGAATGAACTGACAGCGACGCAGTTCGGCACCCTGACCACCACCCAGATCAAGGGCCTGAGCACCACCCTCCTGCCAGACCTTGATGAAACCCGCATTGCGGCCCTCGTTTCGACGCAGATCGGCGCGCTAACGACGACCCAAATCGATGAACTGAATACGACGGTCTTTGCGGCGCTGACTTCGACCCAGATCAAGGGCCTGACCTCGACGCAGATCGGTTCGCTGTCTACCGAGCAGTTCTCGGAACTCAGCACCACGACGATCGCCAATCTGGCAGCCACCCAGCTCAGCGGCCTGACCACCACGCAGATTGAAAATCTTGATACGGCTGTATTTGGCGCCCTGACTGCGACGCAGGTGAAGGGGCTGACTACAACGCAGCTCGGTGCCTTGTCCACGCAGATCACCGCGCTCAGCACTTCGGCGCTGGCTGGCCTGACCGCTGCGCAGATCGGCTCGTTGACGACCACGGCCTTCAACGCCCTGGACGAGACGCAGACCCAGGCATTGCTGGGGAGTCAGATCGCGGCCCTGACCACGACACAGATCGAGGGGCTGGAAGAGACTGACATTGCGGAGCTGAGCTCGACACAGATCAAATCGCTGACGGCGACGCAACTGCAGACCCTGAGCAGTACCAACCTCAAGCACCTCGATACCACTCAGGCGCAGGCCTTGACCGCTATCCAATTGCGCGGTCTGACCACGACGCAGATCAACCAGCTTGATCCGGAGGATTTCAACGAACTGAGCTCGACCCAGCTTGGTTCGCTGAGCACGACACAGGCGGCGGCCCTGAGCACCACCAATCTGGCTCAGCTGGACACCACGCGCGTGGCCGGCCTGACGTCGCAGCAAATCGGTGCGCTGACCACGACGCAGCTTGACGCGCTGACAGCGGATCAGTTCGGTGTTCTGAGCCTGACGCAGGCGAGGGGCCTGACCGCCACGCAGATCGGCACCCTGGAAAGCACCCAGGTCGAGGCGCTGACCAGTACTGCGGTGGGCGGCCTGCTGGCCACGCAGATTGCGGCGCTCACCACCACCAGCCTGAACGCACTCGATACGGATCGGCTGGGCGTACTGACCTCGGCGCAGGTCAAAGCGCTGACCACGACGCAGCTTGGCGCCCTCGACAGCACGCAGACGGTGGCGCTCAGCACCACGGCGCTGGCCGGCCTCTCAGCGTCCCAGATTGGCGCGTTGACGGAAACCGCCTTCAACGGATTGGACGCGGCCCAGGTTGGCGTTCTGACCGCGGCGCAGATGACCGGTCTGACCTTGACCCAGGTTGGCGCCCTCGAGGAAATCGATATCGACGAGTTGTCGACCACCCAGCTGGCGGCCATTTCGTTGACCGCCATTGTTGGCCTGACCACGACGTCGATTTCCTCGATGACCACGACCCAAGCCAATGCACTGACGCAGGCCCAGGTCGAGTTGTTCGGCGATGAACAGATCGAAGCCTGGCTTCTGGCGATTGGCTGAGCGGGATGAGGAATATCTTGTTGCAGCGCGCTCCTGATGCGGTGTCGGCAGACCTAGGCCTGCCCCCTGGAGGTCGCCGATGAGCGAAGACTTCCGCAGCGACCAAGGACTGGCGCCCGACAAGACGGCGGGGCTGCTGTTCCGCTTCCATGGCCGCCGGGCACTGCGGATTGCCGCGCATCGCGCCAGCATGCTGGCGGAGGGTGGCGACCGCGATGGTGCCCTGGAATGGCTGCGCATCTCGGAGGCCGTGCGCGATATCCTGCAGCGGGAAACCAAACAGTAAGCATTGCCCGCTAGAACCGAGCCTGAGCACAACGAGTTCGTCAGACAAGGCAGGATCTCATGGCCATTCCCGGTTCATTTCACGCGCTTACAAGCTCGTCGGTAAGGGTGAAGATCGTCGATATCGGGGCGAACCCGCTCGACGCCGTCCCGCAATACAACACTCTGCTGCGTGGCGGTCACGCCGACATCATCGGCTTCGAGCCGAATACCGATGCGTTGGCCAAGCTGAACGGAATGAAGGGTCCGAACGAGACCTATCTGCCGAACGCGATCGGCGATGGCAAACGGCATACCCTGAATTTGTGCGCCTCGTCCGGCATGACGTCGCTGCTGACGCCGAATACCGAAGTGCTCAATCTGTTTCATGGCTTCCCGAACTGGGGCCAGGTGGTGTCGAAAATAGAGGTCGAGACCACGCGTCTGGACGATATTCCGGAAACCGAAGGCATCGACTTCGTTAAAATCGACATTCAGGGCGCCGAACTGATGGTGTTCCAGAACGCCACCAAGCGGCTTGCGGATGCGCTGGTGATCCAGACCGAGGTGGAGTTCCTGCCGCTCTATGTCGACCAGCCGCTGTTCGGCGACGTCGATGTGTTCCTGCGCAGCCAGGGCTACGCCTTCCATCGCTTCTTCCCGACCGTCAGCCGCACCATCGTGCCGATGCTGGTGCAGCAGGACATTTACGCCGGTCTCAGCCAGACGGTCTGGGCCGATGCGGTCTATGTGCGCAACTTCACCAGGCTGTCGCGCCTCAGCCCGCGCCAGCTGCTGGCAATGGCCGCGATTCTGCACGACTGCTACCAGTCCTACGATCTGGTTCTGCATATCCTGCTGGAACACGATCGCCGTACCGGTGAGAAGATGGCGCCGACCTACATGACCGGTCTGACCGGGCAGGCCGCCGCGCCGGCGGCCGGCTGACCCGTTTACAGCTTCGGAACTCTGCACGGAAAAAGGCCGCAGTCTCTGCGGCTTTTTTGCAATTGCCAGAATGGCGGACAGGGTGACAATCTAACTCTGTGCCTAGACGTGCCAGCCCGTGACGCAACACCGCTAGAATCGCCGCAATTGGAGAGGGTCTAGCTCAATCTCCGTTGACTTCCCGGCGTGCCGTGCCACAGTATGTCACATTAAAAAGATGGGCTGAATTATGGGCACCCGGAAGAAAGAGCGGTTGAGCGCAGTAGGGATCGGCAAGAAGCCGCCCGGCTTCCATGCCGATGGCTGGGGGCTTTACTTGCGCGTCACCGACGCCGAAACACGCTCCTGGATCTTCCGATATCGAATGGCAGGCCGCACCACGCCCCGCGATATGGGACTAGGGCCCTGGCCGGTGGTTTCGCTGGCAGAGGCCCGAGCGGAGGCGCTGCGGCTGCAGCGGCTGAAGCGGCAGGGGATTGACCCCATCGGCGCCGCCCGCGCTGAGAGGGCCGCCAATGCAGCGCAGAACGCCAAGGCGATGACGTTTGAAGAGGCGGCCAGCCGGTACGTCGCGGCCCATGCCGCCGGCTGGCGGTCAGCCAAACACGCCAAGCAATGGGATGCGACCCTGCGGCTGTATGCCTATCCCCGGTTCGGCAAGGTCCAAGTCGCGTCGATCGACACGGCTATGGTTATCAACGCGCTTGAGCCCCTATGGGCCAAAAAGACCGTGACAGCCAGTCGCCTGCGTGGCCGCATTGCGGCGGTGCTGGACTGGGCCACAGCTCGCGGCTTGCGAAGCGGAGAAAACCCCGCCCGGTGGCAAGGCCACTTGCAGAACTTGCTGCCCGCCCGAGGCCGCGTAAAGCGCACTCAGCACCACGCCGCATTGCCCTATGCTGATATCGGCGCTTTCGTGGCGAAGCTGCGGGCACAGGATGGGGAGGCCGCCCGCGCGCTGGAATTCACCATTATGACGGCAGCTCGCACCGGGGAGGCACTCGGCGCGGTCTGGGCTGAGATCGACCTTAAGGCCGCCGTCTGGATCGTACCGCCCGAAAAGATCAAGGCCGGAAAGGAGCACCGCGTCCCTCTGTGCGCCCGCGCGGTCGAGATCCTGCGGCAAACGCCGGAAGCGGATCGCAAGGGCTATCTGTTCCGCGGCCGGGCGGCCAAGGCGCCGCTTTCCAATATGAGCATGCTGATGCTGCTGAAGCGAATGGGCCGCGATGATTTGACGGTTCACGGCTTCCGGTCTTGCTTCCGAATCTGGGCAGCCGAGCAGACGAATTTTGCGCGCGAAGTGGCAGAACAAGCCCTCGCGCACGCTATCCCCGACAAGGTTGAGGCCGCATACCGCCGCACCGACTTGTTTGACCGCCGGCGGCAGCTGATGGATGCCTGGGCGAAATTCATCGATGCCTCGAAGGCGAAGGGCGGGAAGGTTATTCAGATCGGCGCGAGACAGCGCAGATAGACCGCGCCCGGCGGCACCGGGCAAAGACGGCCCCGGCGGGTGTTACGAGCACCACACCAGGGCCTGACCACCGAAGCGCTGGAGGCGCAAGACGATGGCTGAGCAGGAACATAAGCCGACGACCGGCTTACAGACAATCCGGCATTTTTTAGGGGCTATTCGCGCCCTGAATGCATCTGCAGGCGAGATCGTAAAGGCCTGCGGAACGAAGGCGTCCTATCAGGAAACTGAGGCGCCAATCCGCGCCATGATTGCCGAATCTTGGTCCGACATGACCATTACCGAGGCCTGGATGCTTCGCGCGGCCATCGTGGAGTGGATGGCGATATTTCAGGGCGAGGAAGACCCTCCGATTAATCGGGTGAAACTGGGACTAGAGCAATTCGTGGTCGATGCCTCGGCCACCTGTCCGCGAGACGTTGTGGCGCGCGCCCATGCCTATGGCGCGCTGTTCGGCACCGAAGAAGTCGAACCCTCGCCCGAAGAATGCAAGGGCATGACCTACCATGCCCTTGAGATCGCGCAGCTCGTTTACGGAAGCAGCCGCAGCCGCGGCGACACGTTCGCCAGCTGGCACGACAACGTCACACGCATGAGCGCGTCTGACGAGGCAGCCTGATCCATGCGGAGAGCAGCGCGGCCGGGAGACTGGCCGCGTTTCTCGTTGCATAACCAGGGATAACTCTGCTGCTGCGCTTTTTGGACGACGCGGACAACTCCGATTTCCCAAGCCTTACAATATATTGTTGTTCATACCCCGCTTGATCAATTCCTAGAAACAGATCGGCTGCATTCTAGGGGGCCGATAGTGGTTAGTTGTGGAATTTGGTCTATGGATGAATCAAGCGCGTCACGGCGCGACATAATATGGAGCGACACGCAATGTTAGATCAGCCACTCGCGTACAGTCTCGACAAAGCAGCCCAGCTTTCCGGCCGCAGCCGGCGTCAACTCTATCGCCACATCGAAAGCGGCGCGCTGATCGCCCGCAAAGACGGCTTCCGCACCATCGTTCTCGCGGACGATTTGCGCGCCTGGCTGGATGCGCTGCCGCGATTGAAGCCCAGCGCAGGCGGTCAGCAGTAAGCGCCACAGTGGCGGGCTACTTCCTGATGCAGCGCGGCTGGCAAGACCACCCAGCATGGCGCGGCGAGGCTTTTAGCCGCGCCCAGGCATGGGCTTGGCTGATCGAAGAGGCTCGCTGGAGGCCGACGCGGATCAGCATTGCTGGCAAGACTGTCGAGCTGCAGCGCGGCGAGCTTTCGCATTCGATAAGGTTCATGGCGGAGCGGTTCGGCTGGGGAAAGGGTGTTGTTGAGCGATTCATCGGCCGATTAAAAACCGAGACACTTATCAGGACACGAACCGAGACAGGGCAACTCATCATAACCATATGCAATTACGATGAAATGCAGACTGCGCGTTCGGAAGGCGAGACAGCACCCGAGACAGCACCCGAGACGCCAGCGGGACAGCACCGGGACAGCACCGGGACAAAGAAGAAAGAAGGAAATACAGGAAATGAAGGTAACGCAGATTTAGATGCTGCCGTT
Source organism: Ferrovibrio terrae (assembly GCF_007197755.1). Lineage (NCBI taxonomy): Bacteria > Pseudomonadati > Pseudomonadota > Alphaproteobacteria > Rhodospirillales > Rhodospirillaceae > Ferrovibrio > Ferrovibrio terrae. The sequence goes on along the minus strand of NZ_CP041636.1, from coordinate 3,717,185 downwards.
GCCGCATGGAATCAGCTCGCAGATGAACAGTCCTTAGCGCGAGTTCAGAAACTGACGGACAGCCGCCGCGCAAAGTTGCGGAAGCGAATAGCGGAAGCCGGCGGGTTGGAGGGTTGGCGGATCGCCCTCGGCAAAGTCAGGGCTAACCGCTGGATGCTGGGCAGCAACAAGGATGGCTGGCGAGCGAGCTTCGATTTTCTATTGCAGCCGGAGTCCTTCACAAAGCTGATGGAAGGCGGCTACGACCGCGCCGCAGGGCAGCGCGGCGGCAGTGGCTTCCACCAAATGATGGAGCGCGAATTCCAATGAATCAGGTCGCTATCCAAGGTTCGCAGGCACTCTTCCAGGCTCTGCACATGGAGGACACCGCCGGGAATTGGTTGCAACCCACCGCGCCATCGCCGGCAATGCTTGCACAGGCGCGGGCGATCCTGGCTGACTTCCCTGCACGCCTGGCACCAGCGGAGCCGGCAGCCGTCCGCAAATGGCTAATCTCACTCGGGGCGCTGTGTGCCGGCCGCATGCCGCTAGATGAGGCTGAGCGCCGCGTCGCGGCCTATGTCGCGCTGATCGAGCAGCCAGCCGGCGTTTTCACGAAAAACAGTTTGGCGCGCGTCGCCGGTGCGTTTCAGTGGTTCCCGGCTTTCGCCGAGCTGAAGCCCGCGCTCGACGCGGAAGCGCTGCGGCTACGCAAAGAATATCAGCGCCTGCAGCGGCTGCTGCAGCCGCCGGCGATCACAGCAGGCCCACGGCTGCCCCCCAGCGCCGAAAGCATCGCAGCTCGCGCACGGGCAATGCAGGAGGCCGGACTCGCATGACTTCGACAGATGCCCCACTAAGCCCGGAACAGCTCGCAAAGCGCTGGGGTGTGTCACCGCGCCACGTGCGCGGCATGATCGCACGCGGCGAGCTGAAGGCCTTCAAACTGGGGGCGAAAATCTGGCGCATCGCTGCAGTCGAGGTAGCGCGAGTCGAGGCCTTGATCGGCAACCCCGAACCGCCGGCAACAGGCGATGCCGATGCCTCGATTGACGTCGCACGGCAAGCGCGACGGCTGAAATAGAAAATCCTGGGATTTTTAACTGACGCCACACGCGCGCAACCCAACCCCCGGTCCGTGGAAGTTGCCTCTAAAAATGGTGGAGATCCCCCCATGCCCAGCCATCGCCGCCGCTCGAAACCAGCGGTTTACTGCGCGCCAGAGCAGCGGACGCCGGAGCATCGCGCGAAGCATGCGACGACGACTGCGGTCATCTACGAGCTGGTGCCTGGCACTACGCGCAACGAGGCGCGAACTGCTGAGGTTGTCATCGGCGACCTGGATATCATGTTTAACAAAGGCCAGATTACGGCGGCACAACTCGCCATTGCCAAGCGTTTTCGCAATGAATTTGACCTCGCGCACCTCGACCCGCTACGCGCTGCCGATCTAGGCCGGCTGCCTGGCGGCAAGGCCAGTAACACAAGCGAACGTATCCAGCGCGCCAAGGATTTCGTATGGGAATGTTTACAGACGGTCGGCGGTGCCAGTAGCCAGCCCGGCATTGCCCTCTGGTATCTAGTAGGCGCCGGACACAGCCAGCGCGAGACTGCCCGCCGCATTGCACCTTGGGCAACCGCACCATATGCGGCTGGGCTTGCTGTGGCAGCGCTGAATGTGCTGGCTCCCTCCGATTAGCGCTGGAGACACCATGCCGAGCAAACCCCCCACACTGCGGCAACCCTGGCAAAAGCCGCGAGCTGAGGCCGAGCGCGAACGGAAGCGCCGCCACGATCAGCAACGGGCCAGCGACCCTATCCGAGCGCTGTACAGTTCGAGCCGCTGGCGCATTGCCCGCATGCATTTCCTTGCGGATCATCCGCTGTGCGAGTGCGACGCCTGCCAAGGCGGAAAGCTGCAGGTGACAGCGGCAACGGTCGTGAACCACAAGAAGGCACACAAGGGCGACCTAGAATTGTTCTGGGACCCAGAGAACTGGCAGGCAATGTCGAAGCCGCACCACGATGCATGGACAGCTCGGCACGATGGCGGCTTTGGGAACCGCATCACCCCAGACAGAGATCGATCCCGATAGACCACCGGGGGGGGGAGCGATTATGTCTGAGTCGCATGCCCCAATTGCCGTGTGGTCGGTCAAATTGTTGCTTATCCACTTCAAACTTCCAGACCAGATGAGATTTGCAGACCATGAAGGGTGGACGTAAACCACTGCATTCGGCAGAGAAAAAAGCTCGCGGTACGCTGCGGCCATGCCGCGAGCCTGCGCCGGTAGGATTCATCGATCAACAGGGCCTGCCGGCGAAGCCCGCATGGTTGACCGCTGCCGGCGAAGACGTCTGGATCGATGAAGTCGGCAGGGTGTCCCTCAACCGGCTTGCCGACCGGCGCGACACCACAAGTTTCGGCAACTTCTGCAATCTGCAGGGCTGCATCAATTTGTGCTGGCAGTCAGGCGAAGTGCCGCCGGCCGCCCATTTGGCCGAGGCGCGGCGCATGGCGGAACAGTTCGGCCTGTTCGGTGCCCGGTCACGCCAGAATCTGCCGGCCGCACCGAAGGAGGAAAATCCATTCCTCGCGTATCGACAGCGGCCAGCGGAGCGCACTGCAGAGTAAAAATTCCAGCGCCGGAATTTTCCGGCTTGACGCTGAAATCAAGGCGCGCTATAAATCGTAATAATACCGCTTTTGCGCCCGGCCCCGTGCCGGGCGTTTTGCGTTCTAGCACCCTCCCTCAACAGGAACTGAAATGACCGAACCGGCAGACACCAATCTGCGGTTTGCGGTGGCTGCCTATGCGGCTGGCGTAACCGCCAAGAGCTTGCGGCATTGGATCGATGCCGGCCTGGAATTACCGGATGGTCCGCCTGATAGCGGACACTGGCGCCACAGCTATCGCAACGTTGCCGTCATCGCGTTGACCGCCGCAATTGCCGGAGCCGGCCCGTCGGTTTCAGATGCAAACCGCCTGGCGCTTGCCGGCATCATGCGCGCGACACGGCCGGCACCGAGTGAGGCAGATGCTCGCGGCGGCCAGCTCGTTGCCGCCTGGCGCCATCATCGCCTGCAGGTAAGTCACGAAATCGAGGGTGCCCCCAGTTTGCGGCGGGTCGAGCTGCGACGCAGTTATTCAGAGTGGCGGAACTTGTCGGCACCTGAATTCTACGAACAGGTAAGGCGAGAGATCGAGCCGGCGTCGGTTTTCGTGCAAATCGACGTGGCTGCCGTTTTAGAGGCCGCGTTCGCGCGGGCCGATGAGGCGCTGAAGATTGCGCGCCTGACCGATGACTCGGTCGATGAGTTCGCGGCTGACTTTGTCGGGGAGCTTACCGCTCAACTTCAGGCAGGCGCGGCAATGCGCGCCACGACGGAAGCCTAAGCCCCAAACCCCCAGAAACTCGAAATCATACAACCGTGATGGCCGCAGGCCATCGGCGGCGCCTCAGCGCGCCCGAAAGGAAAATCATGACCTACAGCTATCTGCCGAAGGGTACGGCCTTCACCCGCTACGCCATGGCGCTTGCTGCTGCCAAGGGCGATCTAATGCAAGCCGCCGCTCTCGCCAAGCGCTGGGATGCCAGCACCCCGGAAGTGGGGAACGTGCTCAAGTCCGCCATTTCCGCCGGCACCACGACGGATGCGACCTGGGCTGCGCCCCTGGTCGAATACAACACCATGTCCGGCGAGTTCATCGAGCTACTGCGGCCGATGACAATCATTGGCCGCATTCCCGGCCTGCGAACGGTGCCGTTCAATATTTCGGTGCCGCGGCAGTCGGCTGGGGTATCGATGGCCTGGGTCGGAGAGGGCAGGGCGGCGCCGTTCGGTGCCATGGATCTCGATACCGTGGCGCTGCGTTGGGCCAAAGCTGCCGGAATCGTGGCCCTGACTAAGGAACTCGCGCTGTTCTCCAGCCCGGCGGCGGAAGCTCTCGTACGGTCGGACTTGCTGGCGGCAATGGCGCAGTTTGTCGATCGGCAGTTTGTCGATCCGGTGGTTGCCGAAGTGTCGAACGTTTCCCCGGCCTCGATCACCCACGGCGTCACGCCGCGACGAGCCAGCGGCACCACCGCTAATCACGCTCGCGCCGATCTGGAATTTCTCTTCGCCCAGTTCCTGGCCGCCAATCTGACACTGGCTGGCGCTGTGCTGATCATGACCGAGGAACAAGCGATCCGGTTTTCAATGATGCGAACCGGGGGGAGTTACGACTTCCCCGGTATCTCCGCTGCCGGCGGTGTCATGTTCGGCCTGCCGGTCATCACCTCGGAAAGCGCGGTTGCCACGGAAGACCCGGCCTCGCCGCAGTCCTACGAGGCCGGCGGCCTGATCATCCTCGCGAAAGCGAGCGAGATCATGATCGCCGACGACGGCCAGGTGTTCCTCGACAGCAGCGGGGTCGCGGCTCTGCAGATGGACAGCGAGCCGGACGAGCCGACGACCAACTCGACCGTGCTGGTGTCCCTGTGGCAGCGCGGCCTGATCGGCCTGAAAGCCGAGCGCGTGATCAACTGGAAGAAGCGCCGCAGCGCTGCCGTCCAGTACATCACCGGCGCTGCCTATACGTCGGTCACGGCCTAAGCACATGCCGGAAAAATATCTTACCGCCGACCAAGTCGATCGCATGCTCCGCGCACTCATGGATAAAACACTTGAAGCTCTGAAATCCCATCGCGTTCGCGCTGACGAGCTAGAGGCACGCATCACCGCGCTGGAAGGTGCCGGCATCAATGAAGGCATCACCGCTGATTGGATTGAGTCCGAGACACGCGCGGCGCTGGAAAAAGGCGGGGGCCGGCCATGAAACGCTCCGATATTGGCACATTTATAAAGGGCATCATGCCGAGCATTGTCGACCTGATTGCTGATTCCATCGCGCCCCTTTACAAGCGCATTGCAGCCATCGAGGAAGAAGAACTTCAGGCCGACTATGACGGCGAGCGAAGGCTAACGCTGCGCTTTACACGCGGCCCAAACGTCAAAGTTGTTTACCTGAAACTACCAATCCCCATCGATAAGGGACTCTATCGTCCAGGCGAGCGCTACGAGCGTGGCGACACGGTTTCGCTCGGTGGATCGCTATGGATTTGTCAGGTCGATAGCAGTTCGCAGCAGCCCGGCACCGGGCCCGATTTTAGGCTCGCAGTGAAGAAGGGCAAGGATGGCCGCGACTATGGGAGGCCGGGCGCTTAATGACCACCGGCGATGCCATTACAGAAGATCTTAAGAAATCCCGCGCTGCCTTCTTTGAAGCACTTGAGCGATGCGTGTCGCAACTACGGGCTGGGGATTCATTTTTCGACATGCCGGAATTTCAGGCGGCGTGTGAACGCTGGCGCATCGACGTTGACGAGGCAGCACGACGGCGGCTTGAAGCCCACGTAAGCCGCCTAGCTACGCGCCGCCATCCGCCGGCAACGAATCAAATTCACTGATTCAATTAACTGATCCCTCAAACAACTCCAGCGCTTTCAGCACTGGCGATAGCGCAACTGCGCTCTAGGAGACCGAAATAATGGCAACTGTCGCCGAGGTCATTCCCACTGGGATGCCGATCAATAAAGCCGCCTTCCGTGCGTATCTGACTGATTTGGAAGCACTGACCACTGACGCAAGCGCTTCCGAATACACCAGCACTTCCACGACTAGTCTGGCCATCGGTGCCGGCTCAAAGAGCCTGACCACCCAGGTAGATTTAAACTGGGCAGCCGGCCAGCCCGTGACGATTGAGGCAACTGCCGACCCATCCGGCAAGTTCATGACTGGCGTAGTTACGAGTTACAGCGCCAGCACTGGCGCCCTGGTGATTCAATCGGACATCTTTTATGGGTCAGGCACTTTAACTGCGTGGACCATCAGACTCGTCAAGCCGGCGAAGAACCGCATCATTGCAAAGCTGTCTCAAGCCGGCGCCGAAAACGACGCTCTTGCATATCTTGGGGCCGCCAAGCAAGCCTGCGTGACGATGCGCTGGGGCCCGAATAGCGGCGTGTGGTCGGTCTTCGATCAAACCGGCGCCGAGATCGACATTTCAGCCAGCACGACTGCCGGCCTGCAAGAGGCGATCGATTACGCCTGTGAATACGGCTACGACCTTCTCGTTTTCGGCGGCGGCCACCGCACCAGCGATGGCTCAATGCCGGCGACGATCAGTTGCACGACCGGCATCAACTGGCCCCCGATGCAGGGCCAGACCATCTGGTTCGGCGGAGTCGATGTTTATTTCGCGCCTGGCGTCGGGTCTGATCCGGGCTTCCATTTCGACAGCTGCATGGGGGTCAACTTCCACTTTGCTGGCGAGATCCAGTATGGCGGAAGCGGGTCGGCGGTTCTGTTCGAGCCGCGCAATGACGTCCCGCTGGATGTGAATACGGTTATTGTCGACAGTACCTTCTATCTGCATACGGTCGGCTCTCAAGGGACAGACTGCGTCCGCTTCAAACCGACCAATGGCGGCATTGGTAGATGCTTCTGGAAGTTGGTTGAGGTCATCGATGGCGACGACGGCGTGGTGCTGGAAAACGGCAGCCACGACATCACGCAGAACATCATGCAGCTTGTCGGCATCCACGATCAGCAGCCTGGCGGCGTCTCCCTTCGGGTCGGCACAGCGTCGGGCGGGCGCGTGAATGCCAACTTCATCGACGCAGGCGTGAACGCGACCGACAACACGGCCATCGAGGTCCACGGCAAGGACAACAAGATTCGCGCCTTCATCGAGGCCCAGAGCGGGACGACGGTCGGCGTGCATCTTCGGGCATCAGCGGAAAACAACCGCTTCGAGATGCTGAAGAACGCCTGCACCACGCCTGTCACTGACGACAGCACGACGAAAGACAATTACGGCATGTATGCGGGTCCTGTGCCGCGTGCAAACGTCGAGTTAGCTTCCAACCAGACCATCGCGCACAACACCTGGACCAAGCTCGCGCTGGCCACCGAGATTTTCGACAAAGGCGGGAAATTCGACGCGGCGACAAACTATCGCTGGACGCCTGGCCGGACCGGCGAGGCGATGATCACTGCAAAGGTCGGTTACGACACTATTGTCGATGCAACTCCGCTGTGGATCGCGATTTACAGAAACGGCTCTATCTATCGAAGCGAGCGCGAAGCTGCGCGGGGCACGGCAACAGAACAGGGTGCATCAATCACAGAGGTAGTGCCCGTGACTGCGACAACTGACTATTTCGAGATTTGGGTGCGTCAGGACAGCGGCGGCGATGTTATCGCCGGGGCTGGCGGCGTTGGTCAATTCACCAGTGCAAGCTTTGTTATGTTGGACTGAGCGGCCCCCGACCGGCGGGCCCCAGCCGGGGGCCCGCCACCAAACTGACCTAAATGGACGCCTGATATCGTTTCGGGCTTTCAGGCATTTATCACTGCCGATGCCACGTGATACCAGGCAAAGAAAAGCGCTGCGCCGCGAAACATTTCTTCCTCTTCGGATGAGAAGACGGATCTGACCGAAACTGGGAGGCGAACGCGCTAAACCAACTGAATAAGCCGGATATTAGGGTGGAGCGGGGACGCCCGGTGCAGCTTGAGCCGTCTGTGCCGCCCGAGCAGTGTGGATCGATGAGATCGCATGTTCTTCGCCGTGCGAGCACCGCTCGCAGTGAGCCTCAGTCAATAAGTGGCCTGAAAGATGGTTTTCTGTCGTAAATATGATTAAGTATTTGATTTTATTTACACCCTGGCGGACAGGGTGAGATTCGAACTCACGGTACCCGTAAAGGTACGGCGGTTTTCAAGACCGCTGCCTTAAACCACTCGGCCACCTGTCCAGCGGGCGGGTTTTAGCGCACCAGCCGCACACCGTCGAGGGTCGGGGCGGAGAGGTTACCGCTCGGCCGGTATGCCTCCGCTCACCAGCGCCTCCACCAGGTCGAAGGCGGCATTCCAGGCCATCTGGATCGCACTGTTCCGCTCGGTCTCCAGGATCCGGTCCACCGTCCAGGCCAGGGCGGCGCGGGCGGTGCGGAACCGCGGGTCGCTGGCGCCGTAGATGCCGTGTCGGCGCGCAAAGCCGGCGGCGGTCTGTGCCAGGCGGGGCAGGTCATCGAGCTGCTGCACCAGATCGGTGAGCACCAGCATGAACTGCAACCGCTGGGTCACCATGTTGGAAATCAGCTGCGGCCGCTGAATATGTGGGTCCAGCGCCACGGCGCGGGCGTAGAACATCTCGGTCAGCCGGTCGCGGTCGACGGTCAGGATCTGGAAGGTCGCACGCACCAGGCCGAGATGGGCCGGGCTGAGCGGTGTGACATAGGTTTGCGGCAGAGCCGGTTCGGCGAGTTTGGTGGCAAGAGCAGGACGCATGATGTTTATGCCTCGCGCCGCACGAGGCGCATCAGATCGAAATGACGGGCTGCGCCGATCTTGCGATAGAGCGAGCGGCGTTGGACTTTCAGGGTATTGACACTGACGGAGAAGCGCAGCGCGATGTCCTTTAGCTGACCGCCCTCGACCAGCGCGCTGGCCAGCCGGAGTTCAGCCTTGGTCAGGCGATAACCGGCCAATACATCTTCCGGCGTCGGCAGCGCGCTCTGCAGCGGATCAGACACTTCGACTGCGGCGGCGATCTCGTTGTCCTCGAAATGCACGCTGCGGCCCACGACGGGGAAAATCCACAGCGAGTAAGGCGGACGGCCATCGGCACGACGAACCACGATGGCGCCACCGGCCGACGAATCCACGATGCTGGGATTGGCCACGATATCGGTCTGGCTGCTGCGTGACAGCAACTGCTGCAGGCGCTGGTTGTCGCCAAGGTCCGCGGCCTGCAGATGGCCCTGCGTCAGTGTCAGGCCGTCGTTGAGGCGCAGTATGCGCTCGGCTTCCTTGTTCATTGACACCACGCGGCCGTGGCGGTCCAGACAGAGCAAGCCCTTGCCCTTGGAGTCGAGATACTGCTGGCTCACGTCCTCGTAGCGGCTCAGCCCCATGCAATGCGAGCGGATGCGGAAAGCGAGGTTCAGGTGCGGCAGGAAGGATTGCAGCGCATCGATGTCCTTGTCGTCGAATGGCGCAGTGCGCGGTGAACGGTGCAGCGCGATATAGGCGGCGCGGCCCTGCTCCAGTTTGAACACCGATCCCATCACATAGCGGATGCCGTAACGCTTGAAGAAGTCGCAGTAGAATTCGGTTTTTTCAAATTCCTGCGGCGGCATCACCTGTTCGATGGTCATCGCGCGGCCGATATTCTCGCGCTTCAGCAGCACGGGCCGCAGCGGGCTCACCTTGGCGTAGTGGTTGTGATATTCCTCGTACCAGCTTTGCTCGAATGCCTGGCTGGTATACTGCACGATTGGCTTGCCGGTGCGCATGTCGACTGTGGCGAGCGAGCAATTCACGGCATCGTATGACGTGGTCAGGATGCGAAGCACATCCGCCCAGCGGCCGTATTCGATCGTGCCTGAATACAAATGTGCCAGCAGGCGAGACTGCTGATCGATCGTGATCTGACTCATGTATGTGTCACCCCTGCTGCTCTGCCACATCCACCCGGAAAACAGCGGCGGCTGTATAATTCGTTAGACCATCGGACGTCAGCAATATTCCATTGGCTCTCATGTATTTCAGATATCATTATTGCACCCGGCTATTCACCTTGAAGAAAAACGCAGACACAGTGGCTCACGCGAAAGTAATCGCGTCAGATGCACACCAAATTTTGATTTCGAATACTTTAGAAGCGCTGCAGGCTACTTCTTGGCTGCCGCGGTGGCAGGCTTGCCGGACTGTTCGATCAGCTTCTCGAGTCTGTCGACAGTCATCCGCAGGGTCGAAATCTTCATCATCAGTTCACCGATCGATTTCCGGTCATTCGCCGTGGCGCGTTCCATCTCGGTGATCCGCGCCCCGCGGCGCTGGATTTCCGACGCGCTCCAGCGATAGGCCAGCGCCTGCCGCCGATGCGCCGAGATCAGCTGCAAAATGACGAAGGCGGTGCCGGGAACCCCGATCAGCAAGAAAGCAAGAACCAGAAGAAACATACTCATGGCGATCCATCCGAAGGTCGATGCTGCCTATGGAGAGTAGTGTCGGACAGGTAAGCACGGTTCGCCATAGTCCTGGAGGACTAGTGGTGGGGTTATATGCGCCAAAGGGTTAATGAGGCCCCGGAAGCACCATTACGGATGGTTTTTTAGGAATTGTATTTCGCGAAATCAGTGTGGAGGGGCCGTCATTCAGCTTGATTTCATGGCTGTCCCGCAGCCGGGCGAGGAATCGCTCCAGGGTGCTTTCGCTGAAATAATGCATGGGCACCACCAGCGGGGCGGCGAGCTGGGTAATCACTTCCTGCATGTCGAAGATGTTGAGGGTGAAGCCGCCATCGACGGGCACGAACAGCACGTCGATCCGGCCGATATCGGCCAGATGGCCCGGCGTCAGCTTATGATGCAGGTGCCCCAGATGGGCGAGGCAGAGATCTCCCACCTCGAAGATGAAAATCGAATTGCCGTCGAATTCGGTGCCATTGCCATAGTTGCGGATATTGGTCGGCACATTGCGCACGCGCATGTCCTTGAACTGCACGTTATGCCGCGCCGGCTTGTCCTGGTACGACCAGCCGCGCAGCACGTGACGGATGCCAGGTTCGGGGTGGTCGGTATAATGCGTGGTATGCGCATAGTTCATTGTCACGATGTCAGGCCGTACGCTGGGCCGGATGTAATCGTTGTAATCGGTGGCGGCCGCAACGCCCTGCGGCGTTTCGAGCAGGAAAGTGGCGTGACCGACGAAGGTAACCCGCACGCTGCTGGTTGGTACGGCAGCAGGCTGGAAATTTGCCGGCATCACTCTGGAGGGCATCACGCGTTCGCGCTGCGCCACGGCCCCAAGGCAGGCCGCCAGCAGTCGTTCCGGGGCCAATGAGATCGCAACACTGAAGATTGCGACAAGCAACGCGGAACGACGCAACATGGCGATCACCTCAGGATTTCGGTGGCACGATCCATTTGTTCTGGGGGACTGACGAAGCGGTTTGGCGATCTGCCTGGCGACGCTCGGGATTATCGGCGGCGTGTCGGCGTCGGCGATCAGGGCCGGCATAGGTCTTGGTCTTGACGAAGCTGCGTGAACGGTCAAATAGCGTGGCCAGGCAACGCGTCAACGTTTCAGGATCGATGGGTTTGACCAGAAAATCGTCGACGCCGGCGGCCTGTGCTTCGGCAACACGGTCGGTTTCGGCATGTGCGGTGATCATCACCAGCGGCACATTCGGATTGCCGATGCCGCCAGGCTTGCGGATGTTGCGCACCAGGGTAATGCCGTTCGTGGCGCCGAGATTGAAGTCGCACAGTACGATGTCAAAGGGCTGTTGCTCCAGCATCTGGAAGGCCAGGTCGGTATTGCCGGCATGACTGATCCGACTGAAGCCGATCGCCTGCAGGATTGCCTGCAGGGTCTCGGCAGTTGGCCCGTGATCTTCGATCAGCAACAGGCGGGCGCGCAGCAGGTCGGGGTTCATGGCTGAAGGATGATCTCCACAGTATCGCGACGATACTAGACGCTACCCGCCACCCCGGCAAAGCCGGAATCGGATACGAGCCGCCCCCTGGCCGTTCACTTTTTGCAAAGTGGAAGATCGTAGATCAGAATCTGCTCCTGGAGGCGGGCATAGTATTTGAACCCGTTCCATTTATCCTTCTTGATCCGCTCGACGATGTCGTAAGTGCTTTTGCACACCGCCTCGTTGGTCTGGAGCGGTTTCGTGGTTGCGACCGCGGAATCGGTTTCCCACTGCTGGGCCTGGCTGCGAGTGGTAAATATCCGCGAGAGCGCGGCGCGGCGCAGCTCAACGGCATTGCGAAGCCGGTCGCCGTTTTCCTGGTCGAAGGCGTACCAGTCATTCAGATAGGCCTGACCGTCGGGGTCGATCTGCACGCAGCGGCGCAGGATTTCACGCAGCTGGATGCCGGTGCGCACTTCGGCTTCGGCTTCGGCTTCTTTCTGGTTGAAGCAGGCCTTGTTGGCGCGCGCGGCACCTTCGCGGCCGGGCGCCTGGCCCTGTGCCAAGGCAGTAGCGCCGATCAGCGTGGTCAGCGCGCATGACAGCAGGAGTGTGCGAAGCAGGATGCGCATCATGGCTGCACCGGCGGCAGGTCGGGCAGGGCGGCATCCTCGGCCAGCGCCAGCACGGCATCGATGAATTTGGCCGGCGCTGCAATGCCGGCATATTCCAGCAGCATGGTGGCCTTGGCGCGCATGGCGCTTTGATCCAGCGGATTTTCGGGATCGCCATAGGCATGCTCGCGGCTTGCGCTCAATTCCGATCCATCATCCAGTTGGACTGTCACCTCGGCGCCCCAGGCCACCGGATAGCGCCGCACATAAGGGGGGGCGGCGATGATCTCGACGCGCGCCGCCGTTGCCGCCAGGCGATCGCGGGCTGCAGGATCGAAGCTGGCGAAATCGACATGCCCATCCGTGAGGGCCGCGGCGGCGGTATGCTGCAGTGAGAACTTCGCTTCGTATTCGCTGCGTGGCGCGACGCGGTCGCAGACATCCAGTGCGGCCTGATAGGTGGCGACCTTGATCCGCTCAATGTTCCGGTTGCCGATTTTCGCAGCAAGTGAAAGGCCGGCATCGATGGTCGGATGGGTATGACGGCAGCACGGCCATGGTTTGATCGAGGTCAGGCGCAGTTGCCACGGTGCATCCGGATCTGCCAGCAGGCGTTCCGGCTTCGGGTCGGCGCAGGTCGCCTTGAAGAAGCCTTTCTCGCCTTCAAGAATCTGCGGCGGGCCAGAAAAACCGCGTGCGGCAAGATCGGCTGCGAGCAAGCCTGCTTCAGCGGCGCGGCCGGCATGCAGATGCTTGCTCATCGCGCCGGTCTCAAGGAACTGCCACAGACCTGAAGATTGCGTGCCGGCATTCCCAAGTGCATCAGTCATGGCGGCATGATCGAGGCCGAGAATGTCGCCGGCGGCATAGGCGGACCCGAAGGGGCCACAGGTCGCGGTGTTATGCCAGATGCGGTAATGCGCCGGCCCCACCGCCATGCCGACACGGCAGCAGGCCTCGAAGCCACGCAGCACGGCAGCCAGGAAGGCATGGCCGCGCAGGTTGCGGCGTCGCGCCAGCGTATAGGCGGCCGGCACCACCACGCAGCCTGGATGCACCACCGAAGCACGATGCAGGTCGTCCACTTCCAGGATATGTGTCAGCCCGCCGAGCAGCATGGCCTCGCGACCGGTGGTCAGCGGTTCGGCATCGGCCCAGTCGAGCAGGATTTCTCCGGCGGTCGTCCTGCGGCCGGCCAGTGCATTGGCCAGTGCATCCAGCGTGAAGAGGGCAGCCGCGCGATAATCCTCAACGCCAATCGGCCTGGCGGCGATCAATGCGGCAAGGCGTGAGGTGAGGGAAGCGGCCGGTAACGAAAGCGGGGCGAGAGCGGTCATGGCCTCTGTCTGCAGGGGGCGAACCATGGTCGATTGATATTTACCACCAGCCCTCGCAAAGTGACACCGCCGGTTCGCCTGAATCGCGATTCTCCCGAGACCCCCCTGATCATGCTTGGACCGTTTCTCGCCATTTTGACCGATCTTAGCAGCTGGATTTTCTTCCTGCTGGTGTTAGCGCTGCCGTTGTCCTGGTGGCAGTTCACCCGGCGGATCGGAATCGTGCTCGGATCGATGATGCTGCTGGTTATCGGCGCCATCGGCCTGCTGCCGCTGCATGACTGGATGATGCGGCCGCTGGAGGAGTATTTTCCGGTTCCCGAACTGCCGGCGCAGGTCGATGGCATCATTGTGCTGGGCGGCGCTGAGCGGCCCGATATCATGGCCGTACGCGGCTGGCCGGAACTTAACGGCAATGCCGACCGGCTGATCGGCTTTGTTGCGTTGGCCCGGCAGTATCCAGCCGCAAAGCTGGTTTTCAGTGGCGGGGCGGCCGTGCCGCACTTGGATCGCGAGGTGACCGAAGCTGATGTTGCCGCCGCCGTCTTTGCCAAGCTTGGCCTCGATCCTGAGCGGGTGCTCTACGAGCGGACGTCGCGCAACACGGCGGAGAATGCCCGGTTGTCCCATGCTTTGGCCCAGCCCAGACAGGGTCAGGTCTGGATACTGGTCTCCTCGGCCCGGCATCTGCCGCGAGCGGTCAATGCCTTCGAGACACTGGGATGGCCGGTGCTGCCCTATCCGGTCGATTTCCTGACCGGTAATCCGCCGGAATTGGAGTTTTCCCCCTTGCGCCGGCTGTCCGGCTTCAATTTTGTGGCCCGGGAAATGCTGGGACTGCTCTGGTATCGGCTGCAGGGATGGACGTCTGGTCTGCTGCCGGGGCGCGGTACAGCCGAAACAAAGCCGTGAGATATCACGGCGGGTGCTTGGCGAATCCGTCGGCTTTAGGTTAACACATTGAACGGTTTGGAGATTGCGGATTCGGAGGTAGAGCATGCGAAGCTTGCGGCTGGCGGTCGTCCTGCTTGGTTTCGGGCTGGTCGTGGCATGCGGCTGGCGTCCTTCCGGACAGCCGCGCGAAGGCGCGACGCCCTCGGCGTCTGCCGCGACGCCGATTGTTCCGGCAGTGGCACCTGCTGCAGCCTCCACACCCGCGTCAGCACCTGCCGCACCGACCGCCACGTCCGGGGCTCCGGCTAGCGAGGCGGTGGCGCCATTCAATCGCGCAGAATTTGAAGCCTTCCTGGCCGAGGTCCGCAACGAGGCGCTTCAGAAGGGCATCAAGCAGGACGTCGTGCGCACGGCACTGACCGGCGTCGAGCCGGTCATGCGCATCATCGAGCGCGACCGCAACCAGGCAGAATTCAAACTCAGCTTCGCCACCTATCGCGACCGTGTCATCACGCCCCTGAACGTGCAGCGCGGCCAGAAGCTGCGCGATGATCATCAGGCGCTGTTGCGCCAGGTGTCGCAGCGCTATGGCGTGCAACCGCGCTTCGTGTTGGCGATCTGGGGCATCGAAACACGCTACGGCGCGGTGAAGGCCGATGTGCCGCTGATGCATTCGCTGGCCACGCTGGCCTTCGATCGGCGCCGTTCCAGCTATTTCCGCAACGAGCTGTTCTCGGCGCTCACCATGCTGGATCGCGGCTATATCGACTTCCCGACCATGAAAGGCTCCTGGGCCGGCGCGATGGGCCAGCCGCAGTTCATGCCGAGCAGCTACCTGGCCTATGCCGAGGATTTCGACGGCGACGGCAAACGCGACATTTGGGGTAACACCGGCGACGTCTTCGCCTCGATCGCCAACTACCTCGCCAAACATGGCTGGAATACCTCGCAGACCTGGGGTCGCGAAGTGCGGATCTCGGCCGAACTGCAGAAAACACTGGGCAATTATGCGCGGGAAGGCCGTTCGGGCTGCCGCGCCATCGACCAGATGACCCGTGACATGAGTCTGGAGGACTGGACCCGGCTGGGCGTGCGCCGCACCGATGGCGGCGAATTGCCCAAGGCCCAGCAGAGCGGAGCCCTGGTACAGCCTGACGGGGCGGGCGGGCCCACCTTCCTGGTCTATGGCAATTACCGCTCGATCCTGCGCTACAACTGCGCCCATCACTATGCTTTGACGGTCAGCCTGCTTGCCGATCGGCTGGGTGACGGGTAAAATACCCAACATCTAGGCTATGAATCGTCAGCGACACGCCATCCCTTGCTTAAACCGGGGGGGTCGGGGGGACTCCCGAACCACGCAGCAGACCTGCGCCCCGATTTCACGCAGTCCGGCGCTTCGCAGTCTGGCCCTGCTGGCGGCTCTGTTCGGTCTATCGGCCTGTGCTGAAGCCGCCCTGCTGAACCATTCCGCCAAATCGGTTGTCCGCAGCGGCGAGCCGCCGAGCCAGGCCGCCATTGCCAAGGGCGGCATCTACAAGGTCGGCAATCCGTACCAGATCAACGGAGTCTGGTATTACCCCAAGGAAGACCCGAACTACGACGAGACCGGCATCGGTTCGTGGTATGGCGAGCAGTTCCACGGGAAGGCGACCGCCAACGGTGAAATCTTCGACATGAACGAGGTGACGGCGGCGCATCCGACTCTGCCGATGCCGTCGCTGGTGCGTGTCACCAATCTCGAGAATGGCCGCACCATCGTGGTGCGCATGAATGATCGCGGCCCCTATGCCAACGGCCGCGTGATCGATCTGTCGCGCCGCAGCGCGCAACTGATCGGTTACGAGCGCCAGGGGACGGCGAAGGTTCGCGTGCAGTATATCGGCCCGGCGCCGCTCGCTGGCGAGCCAGGCGCGCAGATCGCATCGCGTTCCGGCACCGATGAAACGCCGTCGGCTGCGCCCCGCGGTGGCGTGCAGGCCGAAGCCCTGCCGCCGCCGCCCGGCATGCGCGGGCGCAGCGGCGACGTGGCGCGCTCGGCGCCGTCGCAGCCTTCGGCGATGGAAGTGCTCGCGGCGCAGAATACACAAAATCCGCAGGCGACCGGTGCGCCTGGCGAGCTGATCACCAAAGCGGAGCTGAACCGTCAGACGCCGCAGGTCGGCCCGGCGCGCGGCGGCCAGATCTATGTGCAGGTTGGAGCCTTCACCCTGCATGAGAATGCTCATAAGCTGGCGGCGCAGATGTCGTTGCTCGGCCCATCCAGTGTCAGCTCGACCTTCATCAACCGGCAGGAATTTTTCCGCGTTCGCCTCGGCCCCTTCAATCAGGTGACGCAGGCGGATCAGGCGTTGCAGCAAGCAATCAATAACGGACAGACCAATGCGCGTATCGTTGTGGAGTAAGTATGCTGTCGCCGCTGTTGCGGCCGTGGTCGCCGTTGCAGTTGCGCGTCCGTCGTTTGCCCAGCTGGGGCAGGTGGAGACGCTGGCCAAGCAGATGATTCTGCTCGACTACGATACCGGCACGGTCATTTTTGAGAAGAACGCCGACGAACTGATGCCGCCGTCGTCGATGTCGAAGCTGATGACCGCCTTCATGGTTTTCGAGCAGCTCGAAGCTGGCAAGCTGCGCATGGACGACATGCTGCCGGTCAGCGAAAAGGCCTGGCGCATCCAAGGCTCGAAGATGTTCGTGCCGATCGGCGGGCGCGTGAAGGTGGAAGACCTGCTGAAGGGCGTGATCGTCCAGTCAGGCAACGACGCCTGCATTGTGCTGGCCGAAGGCATTGCCGGCACTGAAGAACGTTTTGCAGAAATGATGACCGAGCGCGGCAAGCAGCTTGGCCTCAAGAGCAGCACCTTCCGCAATGCTTCGGGCTGGCCCGACCCGCAGCATCTGATGACAGCGCGCGACCTGGCGATTCTCGCCCAGCAGATCATTGCGCGTCACCCTCAGTATTATCACTTCTACTCCCAGAAGGAGTTCACCTACGGGATCGATGGCGCGACCAAGAAGCCGATCACGCAAGGAAACCGCAATCCGCTGCTCTACAAGGATGGCGGCGCCGACGGTCTGAAGACCGGCCATACTGAAGCCGCTGGCTATGGCCTGACTGCGTCGGCCAAGCGCGGTGATCGCCGCCTGATCATGGTATTCAACGGCCTGAAGAGCATGAACGAGCGCTCGCGCGAGGCCGAACGGCTGCTCGAACTTGGTTTCAGCCAGTTCGATAACTACAAGCTGTTCACCGCCGGCGCGGTGGTGGACGAGGCTGATGTCTGGCTCGGCAATGCGGGGCGCATCCCGCTGGTGATTGATCGCAATCTGGCGCTCACCCTGCCGCGACAGACCAAAGGCAATATCAAGGTGACGGTGTCCTACGACAACCCGATCCCGGCACCGATTGCCAAGGGAACGCCGGTCGCCAAGCTGACGGTGATGAACCGTGACACTGTTGTCAGTGAAGTGCCGTTGCTGGCCGGTGCCGATGTGCAGCAGCTGGGCTTCACCGGCCGCATCGGCGCGGCGGTCAGTTACCTGCTCTGGGGCGCGAACAAGCAGTGACCGTCCAACCCGATCGACTTCGGGGCGGCCATTTCATCACGCTGGAAGGCGGCGAGGGCGCCGGCAAATCGACCCAGGTGAAGCGTCTGGCCGCTGCATTGTCAGCACGCGGCATCGACGTGGTGCAGACCCGCGAGCCGGGTGGCACACCGGGCGCTGAAGACATCCGCAGCCTGCTGGTCACCGGCGATCCCGCCCGCTGGGATGCCATGACCGAAACCCTGCTGCATTACGCGGCTCGCCGTGCCCATGTCGAGAAAACCGTGAAGCCAGCACTGGCGCGCGGCGCCTGGGTGATCTCGGACCGCTTTGCAGATTCCACCATGGCGTATCAGGGCTATGCCGGTTCTGTCGGTCGTGAGACGGTGGCGGCGCTGCATAGGCTCGTGCTGGGTGATTTTGCCCCCGACCTGACTCTGGTGCTCGATCTGCCGGTGGAAACCGGCCTGGCTCGGGCGAAAACCCGCATGACCGGCGCGGCTCAGGCTGAAGACCGTTACGAGCGGATGGGGCTGGCCTTCCATGAAAGCCTGCGGGCGGCATTTCACGAGATCGCCAGACGCGAGCCGGAGCGTTGCAGACTGATCGATGCCGGCGGGAATCCCGATCAGGTGGCCGCAGCACTCTGGCAGGCCGTCGCCGCGCGCTTTAATCTGCCCGCATGAGCGAATTCGATCCGCAGGAGGCTGCCACCTGGGCGCCGCGGCATAATACTGCGCTGTTCGGGCATGAAGTAGCCGAGAAGGCACTGCTCGAGGCCTGGGCCTCGGGCCGGCTGCCGCATGCGTGGATGATCACCGGCCCGCGTGGTGTCGGCAAGTCGACGCTGGCGTTTCGCTTCGCACGCTTCCTGCTCAAGCATGGGCCGGCCTCGGCTGCCGATGAAGGCCCCAGCCTGTTCGGCGATGCGCCAGTGTTGCCGACCTCGCTCACCGTTTCCGAGGAAGACCCGGTATTTTCACGCGTTGCCAATGCTGGTCATGCCGACCTGATCGCGGTCGAGCGCAGCTGGGACGACAAGGCCGACCGCTTCCGCGGCGATATCGTGGTGCAGGATATCCGCGCGGTGATCGACCGTTTTGGCAAGACGGCTGCGGAGGGTGGTTATCGAGTCTGCATCGTCGATGCCGCCGACGACATGAACATTAATGCCGCCAACGCGCTGCTGAAGATCCTGGAAGAACCGCCGGCGAACGCCGTACTGCTGCTGGTCAGCCATGCTCCGGGCAGCTTGCTGCCGACGATCCGATCGCGCTGCCGCCGGCTGGCGCTGAAGCCGCTCGACGAAGCTGCGATGCAGCCCACGCTGGATCGCCTGCTGCCCGATCTGGATGCCGCCGAGCGGCGCGGCCTTGGCGTGCTGGCGGAAGGTTCGCCGGGCCGTGCCGTGGTGCTGGCATCGCAGGGCGGGCTGAAACTGCTGCATGGCCTGCTCGACATCGTGGGCCAGCTGCCGAAATCCGACATGACCAAGCTGCACGCTTTTGGCGATGTTCTGGCGCGCGACCGCAGCGGCGCCGGCTTCCAGCTGATGGCCGAGCTGTTTCGCTGGTGGCTCGCCCGTATGGTGCGGGCCGCGGCGGCGGGCCGGATCGGCGGCAGTGGCTGGGCGGAAATCTTCCCCGGCGAAACTGCGCTGGCCCAACGCCTGTCGCAATGGCAGGCACCGGCTCGCTGGGCCGAGGACTGGGAGCAGCTCGGTCGCTTGCTCGACCGCGGGGAATCGGTCAATCTTGACCGCAAGCAGATGCTGTTGAACCTGTTTGCCGCTCTCGGGCGGTCGGCGGCGGCACGTTGACATCGACGAGCATAGACGGGATCGGGTAGGGGGATTTCATGGCCAAGGCAGCCGTTGGCGCCGCCGCGCCTGACAGTCTGGAAAAGATCGATCTGCTGAGCGATCTCAGCCCGGCTGCGCGTGCCGAAGTGGAGCGCGCCTGCCAGTGGCGCCGCTTCGCCGCGCATGAACAAATTCTGGATCGCAACAGCGACAGCCGTGACGTCTATTTCGTCGTCGATGGCACCGTCGAGGTCGTGAACTTCTCCGGCAACGGTCGCGAGATTTCCTATGCGCTGGTTTCCGCCGGCAGCTATTTCGGCGAGATCGCCGCCATTGATGGCGAGCGCCGTTCAGCCAGCGTCGTGGCGCAGACCTCCTGCCGCCTGGCCGCCTTGCCGCCGAAGGCCTTCGAGGCCCTGGTGGCGCGCGAGCCCGCTGTCGGCATCAAGGTGATGCGACGCCTGACCAACATCATCCGCGCCAACAACGAGCGCATCATGGACCTTGCCACGCTTGGCGCCATCCAGCGTGTCTATCGCGAGCTGCTCAAGCTGGCGCGCCAGGATCCGCTGAACAACAACGGCTGGATGATCTATCCCATGCCCAAGCAGCATGAGATCGCCCGCCGCGCCGCCACCACGCGCGAGACGGTCGCGCGCGTGCTGGCCAACCTGCTGCATGGCGGCCAGGTGACGCGCAAGGACAAGACCTACTACCTGACCGATCGCGCGGCCCTGGAACAGGCCATCGTGCGGCTGGATGTGCGTCAGGGCAGCCACGGCCTGGCCTGACCAGACCTGTCACCTCCTGATACGAGTGTGCAGCGCACTAAAGTGCGATGCATGGGTGCGCCTTTCACGTTGATCTGACATATGAGATGGGAGATAGTACTCCCCATGGTGTAACGGCGCGCGATTGAGAAGACGCGCCGGCATCGAGGAAACGTCAATCAGCAGGAGGGATTTCATGCGTGGGTTCAAGGCGTTTGTCACGGGCTTGGTCGCGGGTGCGGCGCTGCTCGCCGCAGCAGGTGCGCAGGCCTATCCGGATCGTCCGATCACCATGATCGTGCCGTGGGGGGCTGGCGGTGGCACCGATGCCACTGCGCGCATCATCGCCAGCCTGCTGGAAAAAGATCTGAAGCAGCCGGTGAATGTGGTGAACCGCACCGGCGGCAGCGGCGTGGTGGGTCATGCCGCCATCGCGCAGGCGCCGGCCGACGGCTACACCATCGGCCTGATCACGGTCGAGATCGCCATGATGCATTGGCAGGGCCTCACCGAACTGACGCCGTCGTCCTATACGCCGATCGCGCTGGTGAATGCCGATCCCGCTGGCGTGCAGGTGCCGGCCGATGCCCCCTACAAGTCAGTGAAGGAATTGCTCGCGGCCGTGAAGGCCAGCCCAGGCAAGTTCAAGGCCTCGGGCACCGGTCAGGGCGGCATCTGGCATCTGGCGCTGGCCGGCCTGCTGCGCGACCAGGGCATTGATCCGTCGAGCGTGGGCTGGGTGCCCAGCAACGGTGCGGCGCCGGGACTGCAGGACATGATTGCCGGGGGCGTGCAGATCGCGCCGGTCTCGCTGCCGGAAGCACGTGCGCTGATCGAGGCGGGCAAGGTGAAGAGCCTTGCCATCATGGACCCCAAGCCCTCGGCGCTGTTCCCCAAAGTGCCGACGCTTAAGTCGGAAACCGGCAGCGACTGGACCATGGCCGCCTGGCGCGGCATTGCCGCACCGAAGGGCCTGCCGAAGGATGTCGCCGACAAGCTGACCGCCGCCGTCAAGAAGGTCTATGACAGCAAGGACTATCAGGACTTCATGGCGCAGCGCGGCTTCGGCATCGTCTGGGCCGGTCCGGAGGACTACGCCAAGTTCATGGCCAAGTCGGATGCCGACATGGGCACCATCATGAAGGCCGTCGGCATCGCCAAGTAAGCCGTCGCCCACAGTGCTGCCGGCGCAGCCCTCAAAGCTGCGCCGGTCTTTCTTTTCCGCAGGTTGGTGCCATGCGAATTCATGATGCTTTGAGCGGGCTGCTGCTTGCGCTGCTGGCGGTCGCAATCCTTGTCACCGTCAGCCAGTATCCGCCGATCCCGGGACAGAATGTCGGCCCCTCGGCTTTCCCCGGCCTGGTCGCGATGCTTTTGCTCGGCTGTTCGCTGCTGCTGATCTGGCGCGGCTTGCGCGGCGAACGCATGCCGCTGGTCGTGATGGGGGCATGGACACGGTCGACGCCGCATCTGATCAACTTTCTGCTCGTGATCGCGTCGCTGCTTTTTTATATCTTCTGCTCGACTTTCCTCGGCTTCATCATCACCGGTGTGCTGATCCTGGCTGTGCTGTTCTATGCGCTCGGCGTGCGCCAAGTCCTGGTATTGCCGATCGCGATTATTGCCACGCTGGTGATCCACACCGTCTTCTACAAATTTCTGCGCGTGCCGCTGCCCTGGGGGCTGCTGCAGGGCCTGCACTGGTAGGGGACGGTCATGGACCTGCTGACTCTCGCTGCTGCCGCCGCAAAACTGGTTTTCGATCCCTATGTGCTGGTGGTCATGGTCGGCGCGGCCGCCTTCGGGCTTTTCGTCGGTGCCATACCGGGGCTGACTGCAACGATGGCGACTGCGCTGCTGGTGCCGATCACTTTCTTTATGCCGCCGGTGCCCGCGGTGGCCGCCATCGTGACGGCCACCGCTATGGCGATCTTCTCCGGCGACATTCCCGGGGCGCTGTTGCGTATCCCCGGCACACCGGCCTCGGCCGCCTATACCGACGAAGCCTATCAGATGACCCTGAAGGGGCAGTCGGAACAGGCACTTGGTGCCGGCTTGGTTTTCTCAGCGATCGGCGGGCTGTTTGGCACGGCGGTACTGATCGCCGCCGCTCCGGCGCTGGCTGAGATCGCACTGAAATTCTCGTCCTTTGAATATTTCTGGCTCGTCATCCTCGGGCTTTCGGCAGCGGTCTTCATTGGCAGCAACAGCGTGCTGAAGGCGATCATAGCACTGCTGATCGGCCTGCTGGTCGGCTGTGTCGGCCTCGACAATCCCGGCGGCTATCCGCGTTTCACCTTCGGTAATACCGAACTGATGGGCGGGATCAGCATGATCCCGATGATGGTGGGCATGTTCGCCATCTCGGAGATTTTACGCTTCGTCGTGAATACCGATCCGCCGGCGCGCGTTCTCGTTCAGCGTCTGGGTAATGTCTTTGCCGGCATGTGGGCGTTGACCAAAAAATATCCAACCCAGATTCTGCGTGGCAGTGTGCTGGGGACCGCGGTGGGGATTATGCCGGGGGCGGGTGCCGACATGGCCTCCTGGATGTCTTATGCGCTCAGCAAGAAACTCTCAAAAGAACCTGAGAAATTCGGCACCGGACATGTGGAGGGCATCGTGGAATCCGGCGCGGCCAACAACAGCGCGCTGGGCGGTGCCTGGATTCCCGCGCTTGTCTTCGGCATTCCCGGTGACAGCATCACGGCCATCGCCATCGGCGTGCTGTATCTGAAGGGCCTCAATCCGGGCCCGACGCTGTTCCTGAACAGCCCGGAAAACGTCTACGCGATTTTCCTGGTCTTCATCGTTGCGAACATCATTATGGTACCGCTCGGCTGGCTGGCGATCCGCCTGTCCACCAACATCCTGCGCGTGCCGGGCAACATCCTGATGCCAATCATCCTGCTGTTTTGCGCAGTGGGTGCATTCGCGATCAACAATACGGTCTTCGGCGTCACCATCACGCTGGCCTTTGGCCTGCTGGCCTATGTGATGGAGGAGAACGGCTTCCCCGTGGCTCCGGCTATTCTTGGCGTGGTGCTGGGCACCATGCTGGAAGAGAATTTCGTCACCTCGATGATCAAGGCGAATGGCAATCCGCTGGTATTTTTCGAGCGGCCGATCTCAGCCAGCCTGGGCGTGCTGACCATCATCATCCTGTTCTGGCCGCTGGCTACCTGGCTGGTGCGCAGGCTGCGCGCTAGGCCGGTATACTGACGATCCGCGCGGCCTTGCGGCGCTGCCACCAGTCGAACAGGCGCAGCACGATCACGGCGAGCGTGAGCGTCACCGCCAGCCAGTAGAGCGGCATGCCGGGTGTGCGCTTGGCGTTGGTGATGATGAACGAGATCGCGATATACCAGCTGCCGCTCCAGTGCAGGGCACGCCAGTTCCGCAAGCCGAGCCAGCGCACGGCGCCGTCAAACGACGTAGCGGCCATGGCGAGGATGAACAGATAGGCCAGCCCGCCGGTGACCAGCGTACCCGTGCTGGTCATGCTGCCGAACAGGACCGGATCGCTGACCGCAAAAGCGATGATCGCGAAAGCATGCAGGATATGCGAGGCGGCGAAAGAGACGCCGAGATAGCGGCGGTTGCGCTGCAGCCAGCGCGTGCCATCGTTGGGCTGCAGGCGTACCAACGCGGAGGCGGCGAAAACTGGCAGGAACAGCAGCAGCGAGGTGCGTGCCGTGGCGCGGATCGCCATGCGGAGTCCGTCTACGGAGAAATCGTGAGCCCCAATGATGCCCAGCGTCATGAGTGACAGCAGGAACGCGATCAGGGCGGTCAGTCGCCAGCCATAAAACCAGTGGGTGGTCATTGTGTCGCTCTCCCTGCAGGGCCGTGGCGATCCTTCCGCCTTTGCACGCGTCAGGACAAGTGATGGCCGTTACAGTTTTCGGGGGAAGCAGGTCGGATCACAGGGACGTGACGAAATCGACCAGTGCCCGGTTATAGGCTTCGGGCACTTCGAGATGCGGGCTGTGTCCGGCATTGTCGAAGCAGCAGCGGTGTGCCCCGGGGATGTTGGCCGCCATCCACTGGCTGACCGCCGGCTCGTATAACTGACTCTCGCCGCCATGCAGGATCAGCACGGGCAGCGCCAGTGTAGGAAGCAGCGCGCGGTAATCCTGGGCGGCCATAGACTGCCAGAGTGCGGCCATGGCATGGCCGTCGTTGAGTGCGATCTCGGCCGAAATCCAGTCACCCAGTTCAGCAGCAGGCGTGTAGCTGCGGGCGAACAGCCGCGGCATGGCATTCTGGCTGTAGCCCACCCAGTCTTCACGCATCGCCGCAACGGCTGCCGTGCTTTGGGCGGCGTCGAAGCCATTGCGGATGCCGAAGCGCCAGCCGGATTCATTAGTGATCTTGACGGTCATGTCCTCAATCACCAGGCCACCCAGGCGATCACTGCCAAACTGCGCGATGTAGTCGAGCGCCACCATCGCGCCCATCGACCAGCCGATCAGCACCGGCTTCTCCAGTCCGCGCGCCATGATCAGCTTGTGCAGGTCGGCGGCGAGGGCGGGGATGCTCAGCGCCTCGGGCGCCGCCGGGCTGCGGCGGTGGCCCGGCAGATCTGGCATCAGCAGCCGGTAATCGCGCGCCAGCGCTTCGACCTGCGGGCCGAAGTAGTCGCCATGGCTCGACCAGCCATGCAGGAAGATCAACGGCCGTCCGCTGCCTGTTTCGGCCACATGAATCATACGCTCAGGCCTCAACATCCTTTGCCAGCACCAGGGCGCGGCCACGGCAATAGACAGTGCCGTTTTCATCGCGGCAGGTGGTGGCCAGATCAACCAGATGCTTGTCGGGCCGCAGACGCGTGATCTCGACGCGAGCGATCAGCGGCACGCCGACCGGGACGGGTTGTTCGAATTGCAGTTCCTGTTTCAGGTAGTTGGTACCAAAGCCGGGCAGCTTGACGCCGAGCAGGTAGGAAAACAGTGCGCCGACCAGCGGTTCGGGTACTGCGTCTCTTGCGGTGTCCGGTTCGCCGGCCAGAGTGTGGAAGGCGGCGATGTCGTCGGGCGCATAACTGCGACGGGTTTCGGCATGATCGCCGACGCGCATGCCCTTGTGGATGCAGGCTTCGCTCATGACAGTGCGATCTCCGACTGGCCGTCCAGCACCAGAGAGCCGTCGGCGACGCGCATCACCTGGGTCGACAGCACGATCCGGCCATCGGTCGCTGCGATCTCGTTCAACGTGAAACGGTGCGGATCGTCGGCATAGGTCGGGTTAGGAAACATCAGTGTCTGGTTGACCTGCCGCGCGCCGGGATAATATTTCTGCACCAGGCCCCATAGCACGGTGTAGAGCAGCATGCCGTGGCTGACCGTGCGGCCGAAACGGGTACGGGCCGAGAAGTCCGGGTCGACATGAATAGGGTTGTTGTCGCCGCTGACGGCGGCGAAGGCGTTGAAATCCGCCTGGCTGAGGCTGCGGACAATACTGATCATGCCGGGATGGCTCATGACGGGGTCTCGGAAAATCGGCTGCGCAGGATATGCTTCTGGACCTTGCCGGCAGCGGTGCGCGGGAAATCCTCGATGATGCGGATATGCTTGGGCACCTTGTAGGCTGCGAGATTCTCGCGGCAATAGACACGCAGCGCTTCGCCATCGACGCTGCCGCCCGGCTGTGGCAGCACGTAGGCGCAGCCGACTTCGCCCCATTTCTCGTCCGGCACGCCGATCACGGCGCATTCCAGCACGCCGGGAAAGCGGTAGATCACGATCTCGACTTCGGCGGGGTAGACGTTCTCGCCGCCGGAAATGAACATGTCCTTGATGCGGTCGACGATGTAGTAGTAGCCATTCGCATCACGGCGCGCGACATCACCGGTGCGTAGCCATCCGTCCCTGGTGAAGGCGGATTTTGTGGCGCTCTCGTTGTTCCAGTAACCCGGCGTTACACCCGGACCGCGAATCTGCAATTCGCCGGCATGGTCGTGGGGCAGGGGGGCGTCGTGGTCATCCACCACGCGCACCTCGGCCAGAATCTGCGGCTTGCCTACTGAACCGATCTTTGCCTTGGCATGCGCGCGGTCCATCAGGAATACCGTCGGCCCGGTTTCGGTCATGCCCATGCCGTTGCAGACCAGAACATCGCGTCTGGCGAACAGTTCGATCAGCGTGATGGGCAGCGGCGCACCACCGCAGCTCCAGCTGCGCACTTTCGAGAAATCGGCAGTGGCGAAATCCTTATGCAGGCTGATCGCCTGATAGATTGCCGGTACGCCGAGGAAAGCGGTGCAGTCACCGTTCTGCAGTGCGGCCATCACTGGATCGATCTCGAATTTCTTCAGTACCTGTACGCTGCCGCCGAAGATCAGCACGGGCAGGGTATGCAGGTTGATGCCGGCGGTGTGGAACAGCGGCAGGTAATTGAGCGTGGTGTCTGCCGAGGTCAGGTCGATGGCCTGACCGATATTGATGGCATTGGCATAAGCCATGCCCGGCGTCTGGATCACCGCCTTGGGCTTGCCGGTGGTTCCGGAGGTATAGAGCATGTACCAGATACGGTCTGCCGGCCATGCCGTGTCGAAATTGTCGGATGTGCTGGCCGCCACGGCCTGCTCGTAACCGGCCAGCGACAGCAGCGGCAGGTTCAGCGCGTCGGCGACAGCTGCGTTCTCGGCATCGTGAATCAGCAGTTTCGCCGCGGCATCCTGCACTACCGGCAGCAGTTCCGGCGCCGGCTGGCGCCAGTTCAGCGGCACCAGAATGGCGCCAAGTTTGCCGCAGGCGAATAGGATTTCGAAAAAACTGGTGGTGTTGAGGCAGAGAATAGCCACGCGGTCGCCGCTGCCGATGCCCTGGCCCTGCAGCCAGGATGCAAAGCGGCAGGCGCGCGCGTTCAGCTCGGCGTAGCTCAGTTGCTTGCCGGTCTCGACTTCGGTGAAGGCGATCTTGTCCGGCGTCAGTTCGGCGCGGCGGGCAGCAATGTCGAACACGATCTGCATGGTGGGTCAGATGCCCCTGTTCAGGAATCGTGTCATGCCGGCTTCGGCTTCGTCGCTGTCGATCAACTCAAGGAAGCTGCGCAATTCGGCCTCAAGACCGGCGGCACAATCGGCGGCCAGCAAGGCCTTGGTGCTGGCAAGGCTGGCCGGCTGCATGGTTTTCAGCTTCTCCAGCCAACCTTCGATGGTGGCATCCAGTGTGTCTGTTTCGATGCACGTGGTGACGAGACCGAGTTGCAGGGCTTCTTGCGCCGAGACGCGCTGGTTCAGCAGCTGGATTTCGCGGGCACGCTGCGCGCCAATACGGGCAGGCAACATGGCGGTCCAGCCGCCGTCAGGGCTGAAGCCGACCTGTGCATAATAGGGTTGGATGAAAGCCTGCGGCGTGATCGCGGCAAGGTCGCAGGCCAGCAGTAGCCCGAGCGAACCGCCTGTAACAGCCCCCTGAATACGGCCGATCACCGGCACCGGCAAGCGCAGCAATGCCAGGATCGTGCGGTTCAGGCTGCCGACGAGGCCTTCGGCATAGGCACGGCGCTGGCCGCGCGGCACGGCATGGAAACCGGCAACATCGCCGCCCGTGCTGAAGCTACGACCGCTCGCCTGCAGCACCACGGCACGAATCTCGCGATGGCCGGCAATGCGGTCGAGATCGGCATTCATGCTGTCGAGCAGGGAAGGGACGAGGCTGTTATGCCGTTCCGGCCGGTTCAGCGTCAGTCGCGCGACGCCGTCGGCGATATCCAGCAACGTCGTAGGCATCAGCGTGCGGCTTTAGCGGCAAGGCCGCCAGCGACCATGGCGGATGCCACATCCACAATGGGATCGAGCGGTGCCTTGGGATCCCACAGGCCATAGCGCTGACCGAGGAAGACCGAGATGCCCATCAGCATCCAGGCGCGCACTTCGGTGGCGTGATCGCCTTTGCCCGGCGTGATCTCACCGCGCTTCTCGGCGGCTGCCAGCGCGATACGATAAGACTTGGCGAAGTCGGTATAATATTGGCGATAGACTTTCTCATCCACGAACTGCGATTCTTCCACCAGCTTGTAGAGGTCGGGGTTGCGCCGCACGAAATCGAGGAAGGCGCGCAGACCCAGCCGTTCGGCTTCGATACGGTCCTTGGCGCCCGTTGTCGCTTCGGTCAGATGGTGGCGCAGCATGCGGCCCATATGCAGGACCAGCTCGCGCATCACGTCTTCCTTGCTGCGGAAGTAGATATAGAAGGTGCCTTGCGCCACGCCGGCTTCGGCCGTGATCGTGGCGATGGAAGCCTCGGCAAAGCCGCGCCGGCCGATCTCGCGCTGCGCGGCATCGAGAATCTTGCGGCGGGTCTGCTCGCCCCGGCCAGTCTTGGGCAGGGGCAGGACGCGTTTCCTCGGGTTCATGTAAGCCATGAATCTCTTGTCATAATCCGTTCATCGGGACGATCCGCATGCGGTCAGGCTCTGGCGGTTTGTCCAGAATGACCGGAATGCAGCTTGACGTCCCAGTGGCCGGACAGTACAAATCTATGAAACATGAATCAACTGTCATGTTTGTGGACCGTCCAGCGGGCGCGGTCCGCCATCGGCACCGGGATAACCCGGGCCAAGCAAAGGGAGGAGCGGAAAATGTCGCGCATGTCGCATGCCATTCGTTTCGTCTCCGTCGCCATGCCCGCATCGCAAGGGAGAGACTACATGCAGCGCGTGATGAAGACGGCAGGCCTCGCCGCCGTACTGAGCGCCGGTCTGGCGCTGTCGGCGCAGGCCGCCGACCTGAAGATCGCTTTG
This sequence comes from Ferrovibrio terrae, assembly GCF_007197755.1. NCBI lineage: Bacteria > Pseudomonadati > Pseudomonadota > Alphaproteobacteria > Rhodospirillales > Rhodospirillaceae > Ferrovibrio > Ferrovibrio terrae. The sequence goes on along the minus strand of NZ_CP041636.1, from coordinate 3,688,019 downwards.
ATCACCAGCAAGACCGGTCCGCTTGAGGCCTATGCCAAGCAGACCGAAACCGGTTTCATGATGGGCCTTGAGTATATGACCAAGGGCACCATGACCTGGCAGGGCCGCAAGATCGTGGTCATCACCAAGGACGACCAGTTCAAGCCCGACCTCGCCAAGTCGATGCTGGAACAGGCCTATGCCGACGACAACGTCGACCTGGCCGTGGGCACGACCGGTTCGGGCGGCGCGCTCGCCATGCTGCCGGTTGCCGAAGAGCACAAGAAAATCCTGATCGTCGAGCCCGCCGTGGCCGATGCGATCACCGGTGAGAAGTGGAACCGCTATATTTTCCGTACCGGCCGCAACTCGTCGCAAGACGCGATTGCCGGCGCTGCCGCCTTCCCGGCGAGCGGCGAGGTCAGCGTCGCCACGCTGGCGCAGGACTATGCCTTCGGTCGTGATGGCGTGAAGGCGATGAAGGATGCGCTCGCGCAGATCCGTCCGAACGTCAAGATCGTGTTCGAAGAGTATGCCCCGCAGCAGACCACTGACTTCACGGCGTCTGCCCAGCGCATGTTCGACGCGCTGAAGGACAAGCCGGGCAAGCGCGTGATCGCTGTGATCTGGGCCGGCCCGCATCCGCTGCCCAAGATCGCCGACCTGAAGCCGGAACGCTTCAACATCGAGATCGCGCCGGGCGGCAACATCCTGCCGGTGATGAAGGGCTACAAGCCCTATCCGGGCATGGAAGGCGCCGTCTATTACTACCATGACTTCCCGAAGAACCCGATCAACGACTGGTTCGTTGCCGAGCACAAGAAGCGCAACAACGGCAATCCGCCGGACTTCTTCACCGCTGGTGGTTTCGCTGCCGCCTCGGCCGCGCTGACCGCCGTGCAGAAGGCGGGTGGCACCAATACCGAGAAGCTGATCACTGCCATGGAAGGCATGGTCTTCGATACGCCGAAGGGCACCATGCTGTTCCGCAAGGAAGACCATCAGGCCCTGCAGCAGATGTACCACTTCAAGGTCAAGAAGGACGGCAAGGACGACAACGATCTTCTGGAACTGGTGCAGACCATCCAGGAATCGGGCATGCCGCTGCCGATCCGCAACAAGCGCTAACTGACGCCACCGCCGGGACGATACTGTCCCGGCGGTCTTTTTTTTATCCGGACAATGCCAGCAACACCCACATTAGAGACCCGCGACCTGACGATCCGCTTCGGCGGTCATGTCGCCGTCAATGCCGTGAGCTGCGCCTTCCAGCCCGGCACACTGACCGCCATCGTCGGCCCGAACGGTGCCGGCAAGACCACCTATTTCAACCTGATCTCCGGCCAGCTGCGCGCCACCTCCGGCCAGGTGCTGCTGCGTGGCCAGGACGTCACGGGGCTGACGGCCTCCGCCCGCACCAAGCAGGGCATGGGCCGCGCCTTCCAGCTCACCAACCTGTTTCCCAATCTGACCGTGATGGAAAACGTGCGGCTTGCCGTGCAGAGCCGCGCGGGCGCGGGGTTGCAGTTGCTGCAGCTGTGGAGTCATCGCCACGATTTGATCGAGAAGGCTGACAGTCTGCTCGACGCTGTTCGTTTACTCGACAAGCGCAATGCCACGGCCGGTGCGCTGCCGCATGGCGATCAGCGCAAGCTGGAAGTCGCGCTGCTTCTGGCGCTGGAGCCCGATATCTTCATGTTCGACGAGCCGACCGCCGGCATGTCGGTCGACGAAGTGCCGACCATTCTCGACCTCATCCACAGCATCAAGGCGCGTGGCGACAAGACCGTACTGCTGGTCGAACACAAGATGGATGTCGTGCGCAGCCTGGCCGACCGCATCATCGTGCTGCATAACGGCAGCCTGGTCGCCGATGGCGAACCCGCCGCCGTGATCGCCTCGCCGGTGGTGCAGCAGGCCTATCTCGGCCTGCCGGCCGACGGGAGTGCCGCCGCATGAGCGACAATCTGCTCAATCTCCAGGGCGTGCATACCCATATCGGCCAGTATCACATCCTGCATGGCGTCGATCTGGCGATCCCGCGCGGGCAGCTCACTATGCTGCTCGGCCGCAACGGTGCCGGCAAGACCACCACGCTGCGCACCATCATGGGCCTGTGGCAGGCGAGCCAAGGCAGCATCACCTTCGATGGTCGCGACATCACCAGACTGCCGACGCCTGAGATTGCACAGGCAGGCATCGCCTACGTGCCCGAGAATATGGCGATCTTCGCCGACCTGACCGTGCGCGAGAACCTGGTTCTCGCCGCGCGCAACGGCGATCTCGATCCGCATAGGCTGAAATGGATTTTCGGCCTGTTCCCGGCACTGGAGAAATTCTGGTCGCTGGCGGCCGGCGTGCTCTCGGGCGGGCAGAAGCAGATGCTGGCGATTGCCCGCGCCATCGTCGAGCCCCGCGACCTGCTGTTGATCGACGAACCCACGAAAGGTCTCGCGCCGGCCATCATCATGAACATGGTGCAGGCCTTCAAGGAGTTGAAATCCACCGGCGCGACCATCCTGCTGGTGGAACAGAATTTCCTTGCCGCCAAACTGCTGGGCGATCATGTCGCGGTGATGGATGACGGCCGCGTCGTGCATCGCGGCGCGATGGCCGAACTGGCCGAGGATGCCGCCTTGCAGCAGAAACTGCTGGGCCTGAGCATGGATGCGCATCAATGAGCACTGCTGCTGAAACCGCCTCTACCGTGACGCTGCCGAAAGTACGCGTCGATTACCTGCCGGTGCTGCTGGTCCCGATCCTGATGCTGGTAGCTCTGCCGCTGGTCGGCAGCTTTTCCACCTGGGTCACGCTCACCGTGGCCGCACTCGCCATGGGCATGATGATCTTCCTGATGGCCTCTGGCCTCACGCTGGTCTTCGGTCTGATGGACGTGCTGAATTTCGGCCATGGCGTGTTCATCTCTTTTGGTGCCTATGTCAGCCTGGTCGCGCTCGGGCCTTTGGCCGGCTGGGTCGAGAGCACCAATCTCTGGCTCAATGTCGGCGCGTTGCTGGCCTGCATTCTCGTTGCCATGCTGGTGACTGGTGCCCTGGGTTATGCCTTCGAGCGCGTGGTGATCCGACCGGTCTATGGCCAGCATCTCAAGCAGATTCTGATCACCATGGGCGGCATGATCGTGGCCGAACAGATGATCCATGTGATCTGGGGCGCCAGCCCGATCCCGCTGCGCCTGCCGGAAGGCCTGCGCGGCGCCATTGTGATCGGTGACGCGGCGATGGAAAAATATCGCGTGATTGCCGTGGTGCTGGGCCTGCTCGTTTTCGGAGTCATGCATCTGGTGCTGAACCGTACCAAGATCGGGCTGCTGATCCGCGCCGGTGTCGAGAATCCCGAAATGGTCGAGGCCTTGGGCTACAAGATCCGCCGGCTGTTCGTTGGTGTGTTCATTGTCGGCTCGGCGCTGGCCGGCCTCGGCGGCGTGCTCTGGGCGTTTTATCGCCAGACCCTGACCGCCGGCATGGGCATGGAAGTGAACGTGCTGATCTTCATCGTCATCATCATTGGCGGTCTGGGGTCGGTCGGCGGCTGCTTCATCGGCGCCATTCTGGTCGCGCTGGTCGCCAACTACACCGGCTTCCTGGCGCCCAAGCTGGCGCTCGGCAGCAGCATTCTTCTGATGGTGGCGATCCTGCTGTGGCGACCGCAGGGCCTCTATCCCGTGGCCAAGCGGTAAGGGGGGCGAGGCGCATGCTGCCGAATAACCCGATCCACAGCCTGCTCTCCGGCGACTATCCGCGCTCGCGCGTGCTGGGCGCCGTGCTGTCCATCGTGCTGGTCTGCCTGGCTTTCGCGCCCTTCCTGTTCCCGGGTAGCCAGCCGCTGAATGTCGCGGCCAAGATCTGCGTCTTCGTCATTCTGGTTGCCAGCTACGACCTGCTGCTCGGCTATACCGGCATCGTGTCGTTTGCCCATACGATGTTCTACGGAATCGGCGGCTATGGCGTGGCGATCGCCATGTACAATTTCAGCCCCACCTGGCCGGCACTTGGCATTGGCATTGTCGTTGCGCTGGTGCTGGCGATCCTGCTGGCGCTTCTGATCGGTCTGTTCAGCCTTCGTGTCCGCGCGATCTTCTTCGCCATGATCACGCTGGCGGTGGCCTCCGCTTTCGCCATCCTGGCCTCGCAGCTCAATGAGATTACGGGGGGAGAGGACGGCCGCAGCTACCGGATTCCGGAAATGCTGCGGCCGGCCTTCCGGCTGTTCGACGAGCCCGTCATGGGTGTGATGATCAATGGCCGAATCCTGACCTATTACCTGATCTTCCTGTCGGCGCTGCTCCTGTTCCTGCTGGCATTGCGCGTGGTCAACTCACCCTTCGGCCGCGTGCTGCAGGCGATCCGCGAGAATGACTTCCGTGCCGAAGCGCTGGGCTATCGCGTGGTGGTTTACCGCTCGGTCGCCAACTGCCTGTCGGCAGGCATGGCCACTTTGGCCGGCGTGCTGATGGCACTGTGGCTGCGCTATACCGGACCGGATACTACGCTCAGCTTCGCCATCATGATCGACATCCTCCTGATGGTGGTGATCGGCGGAATGGGCACGCTCTATGGCGCGGTGCTGGGGGCTGCGATCTTCATTCTGGCGCAGAATTACCTGCAGGTTCTGATGGGCAAGTTCAGCGGCATGCTGGAAAGCGCAGGAATCCCGCTGCTGCCCAACCTGTTCCATGCCGACCGCTGGCTGCTCTGGCTTGGCATCCTGTTCGTGCTCAGCGTCTATTTCTTCCCGGTCGGCATCGTCGGCAAACTGCGGCAGATGCGCAGATGAGCCCGGTCTCACGCTATCTCACACTGGCTGGCCGCAGCGTCCATCTGCTCGACTGGGGCAGGGCGGAGGCGCCCGCCGTGATCCTGTGGCACGGCTTCGCCCGCAATGCGCATGACTTTGACAATCTGGCCGCGGCCTTGGCCGGGCAGTATCGCCTGCTGGCGGTCGATACCATTGGCCGGGGCCTGAGCGAATGGAGCCCGGAACCAGACGCGGAATACACAGTGCCGTTCTATGCGCGCCAGGCCATCGAACTGTTCGCGCAGCTAGAGCTGACAACTGCGCGCTGGGTCGGCACCTCGATGGGCGGCCTGATCGGCATGGTGGTGGCTGCCACGGCGCTGAAGGACCGCATCAGTCATCTGGTGCTCAACGATGTCGGCCCGGCCATCGCACCCGGTGCCGTCAGCCGCATCCTCACCTACGCCGGCTCGCCGCCATCGTTTGCCAGCCTGCCGGAACTCGAGCAGTATTTCCGCACCATCTATGCGCCGTTCGGGATCAGCAGCGATGCCGGCTGGCGCAAGCTGGCCGAGACATCAGTTCGCCGTCTGCCCGACGGCCGGCTGACTCCGCATTACGATCCGCAGATCGCCGCCGTGCTGGGCCGGCAGGCAGCCGCCGCCACCGGTGACGCCTGGCCGTTGTATGACCAGATCGCGGCGAGGACGCTGCTGCTGCGCGGCGCGGTTTCCGACCTGCTGGCCGAGAACACCGCCGCCGAGATGACCCGCCGTGGCCCGAAGGCGCGCCGGATCGACATTTCGGGCGTCGGCCATGCCCCGGCGCTGGATACGCTTGAGCAGATCGCGCTGATCGCCCAGTTTCTGGCGGAATAGCAGGCATTGGAAGCCGGCGGCGACCGCCCTATAATGACGGGCATGTCCCGCCACGCCCACCAGCCACATTCTCATAGCCATGGTCACGACCACGCCGTCTGCATCGCCGATGCGCTGGCGGCGGCCGAAAGCCATTGCCATGCCACCGGCGCCAAGCTGACGCCGATCCGTCGCCGCGTGTTGGAACTGATCTGGCAGAGCCACAAGCCGGCCGGCGCCTATGATCTGCTGGCCCAGCTTGGCAGCGATGGCCAGAAGGTGGCGCCGCCCACCGTGTATCGCGCGCTGGAATTCCTGATGGAACAGGGTCTCGTGCATCGGGTTGAAAGCCTGAATGCGTTTATCGGCTGCATCGAGCCTGGCCATGCCGTGCAGCAGGAAATCTTCATCTGCCGCCAGTGCGGCGTGGCCACTGAGATCAACGATCCTGAACTCGGCACCCGTATCCAGCAGGATGCACGCGCGCTGGGTTTCCAGGTCGAACGCCAGACTATCGAAGTCGTCGGCGTCTGCCGCGACTGCCGCGCCCTCTGAAGCTAGGGCTGTAATTCAACAAAATCCCCGGTCTCTGTATTGTCATTAGGCCTCGCCGGTGTCACGGGCTAACCTGATCGCAATCGGCGGCACCGCCGGGGGAAACAATCCGGTTTTTGATCCGGCGGCCGTCACCCTTGCCAGAGGAGGGTGTCGATGGCACTTGCAAGCAGCCTGCAGCAGTTTCTGGAGCGGGAATCCGTTCCCTACAAACTTGTCGAACATCCCGGCGCAGCCACCATGCGCGAGGCGGCGCACGGCGCCGGCCTGCCGGAAGCCTGCGTGGTGAAAGCGGTTCTTCTTGAAGACGACGATGGCTTCATGCTGGCCGCCGTGCCGGCCTCCTGCGATGTTGAACTGGCCAAACTATCGAAAGCTGTGAAGCGGCCGGTCAGTCTGGCCAGTGAAAGCGACATCATGACGCTGTTCACCGATTGCGCGCGCGGCGCCTTGCCGCCGCTGGGCGATGCCTATGGCGTGGAAGTGGTGATCGACCGCCGCCTCGATACGATGGATGATCTGTACTTTGAGGGCGGCGATCATTGCACGCTGGTACACGTGAAGGGCGAGGATTTCCGCCGCCTGATGCCGGAGGCGAAGCATGCGCGGATCAGCGTTGCGCATTAACAAAAAAAGGCCCGCCTGAATGGCGGGCCTTTTCGGCTACGACTGAAGTGTCGTCAGTGCTTCTGTTTCTGGCGGTCGCCGTCGATCTCGCCCGGCTTGCGGCCTGGCTGCACAACACGGCCGTCGCCGTCAGTATCCTTGCCGACAGAACTGCCTGACTGGGCTTTGCGCTGGCGATTGCCATCGACGTCTCCGGCCTGATGACCCGGCTGAACCACCCGGCCATCACCATCGGTGTCCTTGCCGACGTCACTGCTGCGGCCAGGCATGGGCGGCTGCTTCTGCGTGTCGGCCTGTCTCGGATTGCGGTTGGGCATTACTGGCCTCCTTTTCGGGATGGGCCATATTCAACCCGCCGCAAGCGACGATGTTCCGGTTGTTTTAAGCGCAGCTTAGCTGAATTTGGGCGGACGTTTTTCGAAAAAGGCGGTCATCGCCTCGCGTGCCTCGGCTGATTTCAGCTGGCTGCGGAAATGCTCGCCTTCCTGCGCCATCTGGCCGGCCACATCGCCCTTGGTGCGTTTCAGCAGCTGCTTGGTCAGGCGCATCGCGGTCGGCGGTTTGGCGGCAAGCTTCTGCGCCACCGCAGTGGCTTCGCCCAGCAGCCTGTCGTCCGGGTAGATGGCATTGACGATGCCGTACTCTTTGGCGGTTGCCGGCGTGAAAGCCTCGCCCAGCATGAACAGTTCGGCTGCACGATGATGGCCGACCATGGCGGGCAGCAGGAGCGAAGATGCTGCCTCGGGCACCAGTGCCAGGTTGACGAAGGGCAGGGAGAGTTTCGCACTCTCGCCAGCATAGACCAGATCGCAATGCAGCAGCATCGTGGTGCCGACACCGACGGCGACGCCGCTGACCGCCGCAATCATCGGCTTCGAGGCCGTGCTGATTGCACGCAGGAAACGGAAGACCGGCGTGTTGTCGCCCTGCGGCGGATTGTTGAGGAAATCCTGCAGGTCGTTGCCCGAGGTGAAGGCGCCGCCATTGCCGGCGAACAGGATCACGCGCACGGCCGGATCGGTATCGGCAGCCTCCAGCGCATCGGCCAGCGTGGCATACATCGCCGATGTCAGCGCATTCTTCTTGTCGGGCCGGTTGAAGGTGATGGTCAGGACGCCATCGGCCTGCGCGGTGAGGATGTCGCTCATGGTGTTTGCTCCCTAGTCAGCAAAGAGCAAAATGGCATAGTCCCCGACCACCGTGAAGCCTAACGCAACGTAAGCCGTTTGCGCTGCGGCATTCTCGCGGTCAGTGAACAGAACGGCCGTCACCGCACCGGCCTTTCTGGCATGCTCCAGTGCACGTGCGACCACTGCCCTTGCGTAACGACGGCTGCGCCACTCGGGGGGTGTCCAGACATTGCCGAGCTGTACGGCATCGGGCAGGCGGGCATTGAAGCTGCAGCCTGATACCGGCCGGCCATCGTCCAGCAGCAGGAACTGGTTACCTTCGGCTATCCAGCGTTCAACGTCGCCGCGGCTTTCCCGCGACGCGGCCTGCGACGGCGTGCCTCCCAGGGTCTCCTGCATCATGGAGTCGCGCCAGCCGCACAGGAGGTCGATATCGTCAGATGTCGCCACGCGCCACGAGAGTTTCTGGGTCGGCAGCGGTTCGGGCTGCTGCAGGCCGTCCAGTGTCAGCGACATCAGGATTTCGCGCGACCGCAGTTTCAGGTGGTGGCTGCCGAGGTCCAGCGCATCCTGCGCATCAAGCGACTGCTGCCATGGACCGAGGATGCCGTTAACGCGGCGGTCGCCGGCGGCGGCACGGGCCACTGCGGCGACATGCCTTGGCGCATGCAGGATCAGATTGCCGTTCCAGTAAAACGCCGCGACGCCGACGATACGGTCCTGCTCGAAGGCAGCCGCGTAACGTCCCTGATAAGGCTGGGTGCCGTCCACGATGCCGGTGCGCAGCAGGTTGCCGCGCAGCAGCATGGTCTGCGCGACGTGTGCAGTCAGAAATGCCTGCAGCGCAGGTGCATCGGCCGGCGACAGGAGGCGGATGTCGGCCATTACCCCTGCGCCCTGTTCAGCCGATCGAAACCGGCCGTGAGGTCCGCCATCAGATCCTCGGGATCTTCCAGGCCGATATGCACACGGATCAGCGAACCATGATTCTGCCAGGGCTCGGCCGTACGCACGCCCTTGATCGCCGGCACCGAGATCAGGCTTTCGTATCCGCCCCAGGAATAGCCGATGCCGAAAAGCTCGAGATGATCGACGAACTCGGCCACCGCCGCATCGGAGTATTTCTTCTGCAGCTCGAAGGCGAAAAGTCCGCAGGCGCCGAGGAAGTCGCGTTTCCACAAGGCGTGGCCCGGATCCTGCGACAGGGCAGGGTGACGCACGCTGGTGACTTCGTCGCGGCTGCGCAGCCAGTCGGCAATCTTGATGCCGCTTTCCATATGGCGCGGAAGGCGCACGGCCATGGTGCGCAGGCCGCGCAGGCCGAGATAGACCTCGTCCGGTCCGGCATTGGCGCCGATGGCGCGCGCGGTTTCGCGCAGGTTGGGCCAGGTTTCCTTGTTGGCGATCACGATGCCCAGCATGGCGTCGGAATGGCCGACTATGTATTTCGTCGCGGCGTGAACCGACAGATCAACGCCATGACTGAAGCTCTTGAAATACAGCGACGTGCCCCAGGTGTTGTCCATCGCCAGCTTGGCGCCATGCTTGTGCGTGATCTCGGCGATCGCTGGGACATCCACCATCTCAAATGTCAGCGAGCCCGGCGATTCAATGAACACCAGAGAGGTGTTGGGGCGGAATCGCGCGGCGAAATCGGCCATGCTGATGGCGGTGGGGAAATACTCGGTCTCGACGCCCATGCGCTTGAGTACGGTGTCGCAGAAATGCCGGGTCGGGCCGTAGATGTTGTCGATGATCAGGATATGGTCGCCCGATTTTACCACGCTCAGGATGGCACCGGAGCAGGCGCCGGCGCCCGACGGATACGCCATGGCGCGATAGCCGCCTTCCAGTTCAGCCAGCGTATTCTCGAAGGCATAGGTAAGTGGTGTGCCACCGCGGCCATAGGTGGTGACCTGCTCGTCCTTCATCTTCGCCGAATAGACATCCGCCAGCGCCTTCAGACTCGGCTGCAGAATGGTCGAGGCGCGATAGACCGGGATATTGACGGCGCCGTGGTGACCTTCGGGGTCGCGGCCCAGGACGGCAAGCTTGGTTTCGTCTTTCATGGCAGGCTCCAATCTGGAGTCAGACTATTGCAAAGCCCCCCGTCAAAGAGAAGACTTGGCCCAGGAGAGTTGTGTGTTTCCCGCGCCAGCGGGAGTTTTCGGAGACCTGTAGATGACCCGCGCCGCTGCCATTCATGCCGCCACTGCCTATCTGGACGAGGGTGGTTTCCTCGCCGATCTCAGCCGCCGTGTCGCCATCCCGACCGAGAGCCAGAATCCTGACCGCGCCGGCGCGCTGGGCGATTATCTGGAAAAGGAAATGCGCGGCAGCCTGGAGGCACTCGGCTTCCAGTGCAGCGTCCATCCCAATCCCTCGCCGAAGGGCGGGCCGTTCCTGGTGGCGATCCGTCGCGAGGCAGGTGCGACCAAGACGCTATTTTCTTATGGCCATGGCGATGTGATCCGTGGCCAGGAAGCACAATGGCGCAGTGGCCTGTCGCCGTGGCAGGTGGTGCAGGAAGGCGAAAAGCTCTATGGCCGCGGCACTGCAGACAACAAGGGCCAGCACACAGTCAATATAGCGGCGCTGGCCGCTGTCCTGAAGGCGCGCAACGGCAAGCTCGGCTTCGATGTGGTGCTGCTGATCGAAACCGGCGAGGAGGTCGGCTCACCGGGTCTCGATGAGTTTTGCAGGACGCAGAAAGACGCCTGGCAGGCAAACCTCTTCCTGGCCTCCGATGGTCCGCGCCTGTCGCCGGAACGGCCGACGCTCTATTGCGGTGCGCGCGGCGCGCTGAATTTCGATCTCACCGTCAACCTGCGCGAAGGCGCGCATCATTCGGGCAACTGGGGTGGTCTGCTGGCCGATCCCGGCATCATCCTCGCGCATGCCATTGCCAGCATCGCCGGCCCGACCGGCCAGATACGTATTCCCGAATGGGTGCCGAAGGAACTGCCCGCCGGAGTGAAACGCGCACTGGCCGATTGCGAAGTCGGTGGCGGCAGCGACGGCCCCAGCATCGACACCTGGTGGGGCGAACCGGGCCTGACCCCGGCCGAGCGCGTCTATGGCTGGTGCAGTTTCGACGTGCTGGCTTTCAAGACCGGTAATCCGGAATTCCCGGTCAACGCGATCCCGGGCATCGCCACGGCGCATTGCCAGATACGTTTTGTCGTAGGGCCGGATTCAACACAGTTCCTGCCGGCGCTGCGCCGCCATCTCGACCGGCACGGTTTCCCGCAAGTGGAGGTGAAGCAGGCGCGGGCGGAGATTTTCACCGCCACGCGGCTCGACCCCGATCACCCCTATGTGAACTTTGCGCTCGCCTCGGTCGAGAAGACCATGGGGCGCAAGCCGGCGCTGCTGCCCAATCTGGGCGGCTCGCTGCCCAATGAGGTGTTCGCCGAAACGCTGGGCCTGCCCACGGTGTGGATGCCGCATTCCTACGCGGCCTGTTCGCAGCATGCACCAAACGAACACATCCTGCTGCCAGTGATGCGCGAGGGGCTGGCGATGATGGCCGGTCTGCTCTGGGATCTCGGCGAACCGAATGCCACAGTGTTTCCCTCGTAGGATAATCGCATTCACAGTTTGATGCCGTGATAGAGCAGGCATTCACACACGCCAGTGAGTTCTGGGGTGCGCTCGGTGGCCTGTTCCTGTGGTCGTTCCTCGCCTCCACGCTGGTGCCGATCTCGTCCGAAGTGGCGCTGTCAGCGGCGCATGCCGTGGCGGCGGCGCCCCCGCTAATTCTGTTTGCGGTCGCGACAAGCGGCAATGTGTGCGGTGCACTCGTGAACTGGCTGCTGGGCGTCTGGTGCCTGCGTTTTCAGCACAGACGCTGGTTTCCGGTCACACCCGTGCAGATGCAGAAGGCCCGGGATCGTTTCGCCCGGTGGGGGGGCTGGATCCTGCTTTTCTCATGGATTCCGCTGGTCGGCGACCCTCTGACCTTCGCAGCCGGGGCACTGCGATACCCACTGGCCCGATTTTTGATAGTGGTTACTATCGGCAAGGCGGCCCGGTATGCGGCCGTCCTGTGGATAACTGAGCTTGTCTTGCCGATTTTTACAGCGTCGTGATAATTTTAGTCAGTTCTGCCCAAGGCGGAACCAGTCACAACAGGGAAGGGTAATACCAATGAAACTTCTTGCAACGGCCGCTGCCGCAGCGGCGCTCGTGTTCGTCGCACAGGGCGCTCAGGCTGGCGCCACCTTCGACGCCGTGAAGTCCAAGGGCTTTGTTCAGTGCGGCATGAATGGCAGCGTCGGTGGTTTCGGCGCGCCGGACGCCAAGGGCGAAATGAAGGGCCTCGATGTTGATCTCTGCCGCGCTGTCGCCGCGGCGATGTTCGGCGATGCCAACAAGGTCAAGCACACCCCGCTGACGGCGCAGCAGCGTTTCACCGCCCTGCAGTCGGGTGAAGTCGATATGCTCGCCCGCAACACCACGCAGACCCTGACCCGCGATGCATCGCTGGGCCTGATCGGCGCTGGCGTGAACTACTATGACGGCCAGGGCTTCATCGTGACCAAGAAGCTCGGCGTGAAGAGCGCCAAGGAACTGAACGGCGCTACCGTCTGCGTCCAGCCCGGCACCACCACCGAGTTGAACCTCGCTGACTACTTCCGCGCCAACAAGCTGACCTTCAAGCCGGTCGTGATCGAGAAGCTCGACGAAGTCGTGGGCGCTTATGCCTCCGGCCGTTGCGACGTCTACACCACTGACGTCTCGGGTCTCGCCTCAACGCGCGCCACCCAGCTGCCGAACCCGGATGACCATGTCATCCTGCCGGAAGTGATCTCGAAGGAGCCGCTCGGCCCGCTGGTTCGCCAGGGTGACGACACCTGGCTGGTCGTGGTCCGCTGGGCGCTGAACGCCATGGTCGAAGCCGAAGAATACGGCATCACCTCGGCGAACGTCGACGAGATGCTCAAGAGCGACAACCCGAACGTCAAGCGCATCCTGGGCGTTACCCCGGGCGGCGGCAAGGCGCTCGGCCTTGACGAGAAGTGGGCCTACAACATCATCAAGCAGGTCGGTAACTACGGCGAAAGCTTCGACCGCAACGTCGGCAAGGGCAGCCCGCTCAAGCTGGATCGCGGCGTGAACGCGCTGTGGAATGCCGGTGGTCTGATGTACGCCTGGCCGATCCGCTAAGTGTAAAGCAGGGCAGGCGGCGTACAGGGCGCCGCCTGCCCATCGCTTCTCTACGCGTATTCAGTTTCTCTTAGCCATGGGGGGCACATGGCAGATCCAAGAGTAAACGGCGGGCAATCCGCACCGCCGCGACGTCTGAGTTGGAATGATCCGGACGTCCGTTCTGTCGTCTACCAGGTTGTCGCGGTTGCGCTGGTGGGCATCATCGGTTGGTTCCTCGTCAGCAACACGCTGCACAATCTTTCCATCCGCAATATTTCAACCGGTTTCCATTTCCTGGGCCGTGAGGCTGGATTCGCCATCGGTGAATCGCCGATTGCCTACGGGCCGGAAAACACATACTCCCGCGCCATTCTGGTCGGCATCCTCAACACCATCCGCATTGCGGTGATCGGCGTCATCCTCGCCACCATCATCGGCACTGTCATCGGCATCGCGCGCCTGTCGAAGAACTGGCTCGTCGCCAAGCTCTCGATGATCTACGTCGAGGTGATCCGCAACGTGCCGCTGCTGCTGCAGCTATTCTTCTGGTACGCCATCATCACCGAAATGCTCCCTGGCCCGCGCCAGGCCCTCAACGTGATGCCGGGCGTGTTCATGTCGAACCGCGGCATCAAGGTGCCGGCGCCGACCGAGCATTTCGCCTTCGACCTCGCAGCCATCGGATTCCTGCTGGCCTTCGTGCTGATCTTCATCATGGTCAATCTGGCCAAGAAGCGGCAGGACGCCACCGGCAAGGCCTTCCCAGTCTATCGCGGCGGCATTCTGCTGCTGGTCGGCATGCCGCTGCTCGGCTGGCTGATCGGCGGCGCGCCGTGGGAACTCGATGTGCCGAAGCTGCAGGGCTTCAACTTCGTCGGCGGCGCGACGCTGACGCCGGAATTTGCCGCCTTGCTCTTTGGCCTGGTGCTCTACACGGCGGGCTTCATCGCCGAGGTGGTGCGTTCGGGCATCCAGGCGGTGAATTACGGCCAGTGGGAAGCGGCGAGCGCGATTGGGCTGTCCCGCAGCCAGACGCTGCGTCTGATCGTGCTGCCGCAGTCGCTGCGCGTGATCATCCCGCCGATGACCAGCCAGTACCTGAACCTGACCAAGAACAGCTCGCTGGCGGTGGCGATCGGTTATCCCGATATCGTCTCGATTGCCAACACGACGCTGAACCAGACCGGTCAGGCCATCGAAGGCATCATGATCATCATGGCGGTGTATCTCAGCATCAGCCTGTCGATCTCCGTCTTCATGAACTGGTACAACAAGCATATTGCGCTGGTGGAGCGGTAAGATGACGACAGCGACCGAATCTCTGCCGCCGCCGACCGCCACATCCGGGCCGATTGCCTGGATGCGGGAACGGCTGTTCTCCTCACCGCTCAACATCATCCTCACCGTCCTGGCAGTGTGGCTGGTTCTGATGAGCCTGCCGCCCTTCATCGAATGGGCGCTGATCAAGGCCAACTTCACGGCCAATACATCTCAGGAATGCCGCGCCGGCGGCGGGGCCTGCTGGGCCTTTATCGGGCAGAAATACCGCCTGATGCTGTTTGGCCTGTATCCGTATGACGAGCAGTGGCGGCCGCTGATCGCGGCCATCATCATGATCGGCATGATCATCGCCAGCGGCATGCAGCGCTTCTGGAATATGAGCCTGCCCATTATCTGGGTTGGCGGCCTGATTGCCGTCGCTGTCCTGATGTGGGGCGGGATTTTTGGCTTGCGCTATGTCGAGGATACGCAGTGGGGTGGCCTGCCGCTCACGCTGATCTTATCCACATTCGGCATCGCGCTGGCATTCCCGTTCGGTGTGCTGCTGGCGCTGGGCCGGCGTTCGAGAATGCCGGCGATCAAGACGCTCTGCGTGCTCTATATCGAACTGATCCGCGGCGTGCCGCTGATCTCGATGCTGTTCATGTCATCGGTGATGCTGCCGCTGTTCCTGCCGGAAGGCTTCAGCATCGACAAGCTGCTGCGCGCCCAGATCGCCATCATCATGTTCGCCGCCGCCTATCTGGCGGAAGTAGTACGCGGCGGCCTGCAGGCGATTCCGAAGGGGCAATACGAAGGCGCCGATTCTCTCGGTCTGTCCTACGCGCAGAAGATGGGCTTTGTCGTTCTGCCGCAGGCACTGAAGATCGTGATCCCGCCGCTTTGCAGCCTGTTCATCGCGGTGTTCAAGGACACCTCGCTGGTCGTCATCATCGGCATTTATGACCTGATGCAGTCGACCAAGGTGGCGCTCACCGATTCCGCATGGCGCGGTTTCTCGATCGAGGCCTATGTCTTCGTTTCGGCGATCTACTTCATCTTCTGTTACGGCATGTCAAAATACAGCCAGAATCTCGAAGTTCGTCTGGCAACCGGACACAAGCGCTAAGGGGGCCTGGCAAAATGGCTGAGTCAGTTATCGATCTGCAGAGCGTCAACAAGTGGTATGGCGAATTCCACGTGTTGCGGAATATCAATCTGAGCGTGAAGAAGGGCGAGCGTATCGTCATATGTGGACCGTCGGGGTCCGGCAAATCGACAATGATCCGCTGCATCAACCGGCTGGAGGAACATCAGAAGGGCCATATCATCGTCGATGGCACCGAACTGACCAACGACCTGAAGAATATCGACGCCATCCGGCGCGAGGTCGGCATGGTGTTCCAGCACTTCAACCTGTTTCCGCACCTTACCGTGCTGGAAAACCTGACGCTTGGCCCGATCTGGGTGCTCAAGAAGCCGAAGGCGGAAGCTGAGGAAACCGCGATGAAGTATCTCAATCGCGTGCGCATCCCGGAGCAGGCCAACAAGTTCCCCGGCCAGCTTTCGGGCGGCCAGCAGCAGCGCGTCGCCATCGCGCGGTCGCTCTGCATGAACCCCAAGATCATGCTGTTCGATGAGCCGACCTCGGCGCTCGATCCCGAAATGGTCAAGGAAGTGCTGGACGTGATGATCGGCCTGGCCCAGGAAGGCGGCATGACCATGCTCTGCGTCACCCATGAAATGGGTTTCGCCCGCAAGGTGGCCGACCGGGTGATCTTCATGGATCGCGGCGAGATCATCGAGCAGAACACGCCTGACGAGTTCTTCTCGAACCCGCAGAATGAACGCACCCAGTTGTTCCTGAGCCAGATCCTGCATTAAGCAGCCATACTGCAATAAGCAGATCGGCATATCTTAAAACCGTGCTACGCTCCTCCCATAACAGATGGGAGGAGCGTCATGCGTTTTGCAGCCGCGATTCTTCTAAGTCTCCTGTTCATTCCGTCAGCCAGGGCACAGCTCCCGACTGTCGATCCCGCCAACCAGTATCGCCTGATCGGACCTGCAGACCGCAGCGACAGCCGCTGCATCGGTCAGTCGGAGACGCCGCTCTGCGCCGTCGAAACGCTGCTGGCCTGCTTCGCGCGCCGCGATGCCGAGCTGTGCCGCATTGTCTGGTCGGGCGGCGAGGGTGTGTCAGGCTTCCTGGCCAAGCTGCAGAGCTCGCGCTACTGGTGGAGCTATCGTATTGCGGCGGCCGAGCTGTCCGGTGCCGGCGAGGCGCTGATCGCCGTGGCGGGCCGCATGTGCGGCCTGCAGACTGCCGAGCCCGACTGCTTCACCACGCCGGCGCCGCCGACCAGCTACCGGCTGCGTCAGGTCGACGGCCGCTGGCAGGTGGTCGACTGGCAGTCGCCGCCGGGACAGCATCCGGCCGCGCACTGAACACGCTGGCAGCAAAGCGGAACTTGGCCATTCTGTTACCGTTGTATCAGGTATGACACGTCTGTTCGATATTCTGCGCCATCTCTCGGCAGGCTGGCGGCTGCTGATCTGCCTCTGCATCGGCAGCGGGATTTTCCTCTGGCCCTTCGAGCCCGACGATCCGATGGTGCATGCCGGTGCAGCCTGGCTGGCCGGCGTGCTGCTGTTCCTCGGCTGGACCGCCTATGCCGTCCATTGCATCTCCATCGCGCAGTTGCGCAAACGTGCCCGCGAGCTGGATGACAACGCCTGGGTCGTCTCGCTGCTGGTGGTAATCGCGGCCCTGATCAGCCTGTTAGGGCTTGGCCTGATAATCTATGGCAAGGGTGGGGCGACCGGGCTTGTGCTGGGATTGCGGCTGGGCTTTGGCGGCGCCAGCCTGATCGCGTCGTGGTTTTTGATCCATACCGTGCTGGCGCTGCATTACGCGCATCTGTATTACGGCGATGCAGAGGGCGATGGCAAGAAAGCCGATCGCAAGGGGCTCGAATTCCCCGGCAAGGGCGATCCTGACTACTCAGATTTCTTCTACTATTCCTTCGTCATCGGCATGACCTGCCAGGTCTCCGATATCAGCATCCAGTCGCGCGGCATGCGTCGGCTAACGCTGGTGCACAGTATCGTCTCGTTTTTCTTCAACACCACCGTGATCGCGCTGACGGTCAACCTGATCGCCAGCAACTGAGTCAGACGAAGTAGCGAATGGCAACCGCCACGATCATGCCGATCGAGATGGCGGTCATAGATTTCCGGATCGCGATCATGATACCGATGGCTGCCGCCAGGCCGGCCCACATGGCCGGATCGCCCTTCACCACAGCGGCTACCACGATGGCGACCAGCACGCCGCCGGCGGTCTGGCGCAGGAAGCGCTCCAGCTTCGGCGACAGGGTGACATAGCCCATCAGCCAGAAGCCGCCAGCGCGCGTCGCGTAAGTAACAATGCCCATGCCGAGAATGGCAATCACGGCGGCCGTGTCGAATGTGGTCAGACCCTCGATCATGCCGCTTTTTCCTCATCGCGGCTGGTGATGAGTCCGGCAAGGCCGGCGCAGATGCCGCCGATCAGGATGTACCAGTTGCCCGGCAGCCACAGCAGCGCGCCCACGGTGCCGGCCGTGGCCGCGATCCAGGGCCAGATGTCGTCGCGACCGCGATAGAGGCCGACGACAGAGGTGGCGAAGACGCCGGCGATCAGCACATCCAGACCCCAGCGTTTCACATCCAGGCCACCACTGCTAATCAATGCGCCAACAGCAGTGCCGCCGACCCAGACCGGCCATTGCATGATCATGGTGCCGAGCAGGATGCCGAGATCGCGGCGGCCATTCATCATCGCCTGCAGGGTAATGGCCCAGCCCGCGTCCGTCATTCCAGCCGAGACCGGCAACACCTGGCGCAGTGGCAGGTTGGAGATATAGGGATACAGCGCGGCGCCCATCACGATATGGCGTGCATTGACCAGAAAGGCGGTCAGGATGATCGCCGCGACCGGCAGCGGCATGGCGGTCCACAGTGCCAGCACGGCGAACTGCGCGCTGCCGGCAAAGGCGGCCACGCTCATCAGGATGGCTTCGCCTGGCGTCATGCCGACGCCCAGCGCAGCCGCGCCAAAAGCGAGGCCGAAGGGCAGTGCGCTGATGCTGTATGGCATAGTCAGCTTCATGCCGTGCAAGATGCCGGCGCGGGTAAAGGTTGCCGGTTCCGGCTGGTCGGGGAGCGATTCCATGGAGGCGAAAGTTAGGGATTGGCCGGCAGCCAGTCAACCGGTATGATGGTTATATGGGTGAGGCTCTCCGTATCGTATCCACCGGACTCCATGGCGGCCATCCGGCGCTGGATTTCGTCAACACGCTGGATTGGCGCGACCGTCCCGCGGCCGAGGGCGGACCCGACGAGATGCTGGTGTCTTATGCCGCCCTGCTGGCCTGCTGGCGCCGGCTCGACATCATTGGCGCCGCCGCACAAGCAGGGCTGGAGCGTGCCGCTGTGCGCCAGCCGGCGCAGGCCGCTGTCGTGCTGGCCGAGGCGATAGACCTGCGCGAAGCGCTGCATCGTCTGGCCCAGGCCGCACGACAGGGCAAGGCTGCGAAACCTGCAGATCTCGACGTGCTGAACCGCTGCCTGCTGCGTTACCCTGAGGGGCGCGTGATCGCGGCGGTGAACGGTGCGCGGCTTGGCTGGAAGGCGCATGGCGACGGGCTGGAACTAGGCTCTCCGCTTGGCGCGATGGCGCGGCTGGGGGCGGAGTTGCTGGTGAGCGCCGAGCCGGCCAGCATTCGCTGCTGCGCCGGTCCGGGTTGCGGCTGGTTGTTTCACGATACAAGCCCGAACAAGCGTCGCCGCTGGTGCTCGATGGAAAGCTGCGGCAATCGCGCGAAAGCGCGCCGGCACTATCAGAAACACAAGAACTGATCCCGCAGCCAAGCTTCCACTGCCGGAACTTTCATCTCTGCGGTTTCTTTTGGAATGGCTCCAAAAGACCAGCAAGGGATGAATCATCATGGCGAAGACGACGCGCACGGCGAAGCCTGCGGCAGGCAAGACCAGGATCAAGACCGTCGCGGGCAAGGGCGGTGAGACACACCAGCAGACCGACAGCGACGACCGCGCCCTGACGACCAACCAGGGCGTTCCGATCTCCGACAACCAGAACTCGCTCAAGTCGGGCGCGCGGGGACCCACGCTGCTGGAAGACTTCGTCCTGCGCGAGAAGATCACGCATTTCGATCACGAGCGCATCCCCGAGCGTATCGTGCATGCGCGCGGCTCGGGCGCGCATGGCTATTTCCGGCCCTACAAGGATATGAGTGCGCTCACGCGCGCCGCCTTCCTGCGCAACCCGCGCGAAAAGACGCGCGTTTTTGTGCGCTTCTCAACCGTGGCCGGCGGCGCCGGTTCGGCCGATACGGTGCGCGATGTGCGCGGTTTTGCCGTCAAGTTCTATACCTCGGAAGGCAACTTCGATCTGGTCGGCAACAACATCCCGGTCTTCTTCATCCAGGATGCGATGAAATTCCCCGACCTGGTGCATTCGGTGAAGATGGAAGCCGACCGCGCCTTTCCGCAGGCAGCCTCGGCGCATGACACCTTCTGGGATTTCGTGTCGCTGGTGCCGGAGAGCACGCATATGCTGATGTGGGCGATGTCGGATCGCGGCATCCCGCGCAGCTACCGCATGATGGAAGGCTTCGGTGTCCACACCTTCCGTTTCGTCAATGAGAAGGGCAATTCCACCTTCGTGAAGTTCCACTGGCGGCCCACGATCGGTTCTACCTCGCTGATCTGGGACGAGGCCGTAAAGCTTGCTGGCGCGGATTACGACTTCCATCGCCGTGACCTGTGGAATGCCATCGAGGCCGGCGACTATCCGGAATTCGAACTCGGCATCCAGGCCTTCGACGAGAAGACGGCCAACAAGCTCGGCTTCGACGTGCTGGACCCGACCAAGGTGATCCCGGAAGAAATCATTCCGCTGCAGATGATCGGCAAGCTGGTGCTGGATCGCAATCCGGACAACTTCTTCGCCGAGACCGAGCAGGTGGCCTTCCATCCCGGGCATGTCGTGCCGGGCATCGATTTCACCAATGATCCGCTGCTGCAGGGCCGGCTGTTTTCCTACATAGACACTCAGCTCAGTCGTCTGGGCGGGCCGAACTTCCACGAGATCGAGATCAACAAGCCAGTCTGCCCGATGCGCAACTTCCAGCGTGATGGCCTGATGCGCATGGCGGTCGCCAAGGGGCGGGTGAATTATGAGCCCAACAGTCTTGGCGCCGATACCCCGCGTGAGACACCAACGGGCTTTGCCAGTTTCCCCGAACCCTCCGACGGACCAAAGTTGCGCCAGCGGCCGGAAAGCTTCGCCGACCATTACAGTCATGCGCGTTTGTTCTGGCTCTCGATGACCAGGCCGGAGCAGCAGCATATCGTCAGTGCTTTCGCCTTTGAACTGGCCAAGGTGGAAACCATCGCCATCCGCCGCCGCGTGCTGGGCCGGCTGAAGCTGGTGCATGCCGATCTGTGCAACGGCGTGGAAGCCGCGCTGGGCATGGAAGGCGAAGCCGAGACGCTGCAGCCTGCCGTAGCGGCCAAGACGATGAAAATCTCGAAGGCGCTCAGCCTGATTGCCAAGGCGCAACCGACCATCAAGGGCCGCAAGATCGGTGTGCTGGTCACCGATGGCGCGGATGCGAAACTCCTGAAAGCCGTGCAGGATGCAGCGCATGGCGAAGGCGCGATGGTGGAGATCGTCGCGCCGAAGATCGGCGGCACCAAACTGGGCAACGGCAGCACGGTGGTGGCCAATCACACCATTTCAGGCGGGCCGTCTGTGCTGTTCGATGCCGTCGTGCTGCTGCCGTCAGCCGATGGCGTGAAGAAACTGGTGCGCGAGGCTGGCGCGGTAGCCTGGGTGCATGACGCCTTCAGCCATCTCAAGGTGATCGGCAATGTTGCTGCCGCGAAGCCGCTGATGGACAAGGCCGGGGTCGAGCCCGATGACGGGATTGTCGCTCTGGAGGGGGCTGGTGGTACCAAGGCCTTCATCGCTGCCGCCAAGCAGCATCGCATCTGGGATCGCGAACCGAAGCTGAGAAGTCCCGGCTAACGTCGCGGGTCGAACAGCGCGTCGCGCATCTGGAAGGGGCGGAAGCCGCATTTCTGATACAGCGGCAGCGCAGCCGGGTGGTCGAGATTACAGGTATTCACCGTCAGCCGGTCGATGCCGGAGGACCAGGCCTGTCGGATGCCGGCGCGCAACAGCCAGGGCCCGATGCCGCGGCCGAAGAATTCCGGAGTCAGCCCGAAATAGGCGATGTTGACGGTCCTGCGGTCATCGGCATCGGTGTTGCGGCGGTCGAGTTCGATATAGCCGGCCGGCACGCCGCCGACATAGGGCACCCAGATTTCCACATGCGGATCGGTGATGATGCCGCCGAGCGCCAGATCGGTCATGCGATGGCGGTCGACCCAGTGCCACGGACGGCCGACGACATCGTAGAGATAACGGTAGAATCCGGTGGTCGGCTTGTCGAGTTTCAACAGCGCGAGCTTGGGCACCAGCGGCGGCAGGTTGGCCGTCTCCGGTGGCGTTCTGGTCATCTCCAGATAGACGACGGTGACATTGTAGCGGCCATCGTCCAGCAGGGTGGCTGGCGGCAGACGGAAGATCGCCGGTGCAACCGTTTCAGACGAGCGGATATCGCGCGCCTCGGCCAAGCGTCATCTCCTCAGGCAACTTCCGCCGGCAGGTCGGTGCGACCGGCCCATTCGGTCCACGACCCGTCATAGACCGCAACCTGGCGATGGCCGAGCAGATGCATGCCCAGTGTCAGGATGCAGGCCGACACGCCCGAGCCGCAGGTATTCACCACCGGCTTGCTCAGGTCGACACCGGCCTTGCCGAAAATGTCCTTCAGCGCCTCGGCGGACTGGAACAGGCCGGTCGTGGGATCTGTCATCAGCGACGATGGCACGTTCAGCGAGCCTGGAATATGGCCGCCGCGCAGGCCGATGCGTGGCTCCGCCTCGGTGCCGTCGAAACGCCCCTTGCTGCGTGCATCCACCACCTGTTCGCGTTTGCTGCCGATATTCGTGCGCACCTGATCCACGTCGCGCACCAGAAGATCGTTGCGGCGCGCGGTGAAATGCCGCTCGCGAGGCAGTGGCGGCAGGTCTTCCACCGGGCGGCCCTCGGCCTTCCACTTCTTGAAGCCGCCATTCAGCACGGCCACGTCGGTATGGCCGAAGACGCGGAACATCCACCAGGCACGCGGGGCGGAGAGATGCACATCCGAGCCGTCATAGACCACGATGCGGTTGCCGTCGCCGATGCCAAGCCGGCGCATGCGGGCGGCGAATTTTTCCGGGTTAGGCAGCATGTGCGGCAGCGGCACGTCGAGATCGGCAATCTCGTCGATATCGAAAAACACTGCGCCGGGAATATGCGCGTCGTTGTATTCGGCCTTGCCGTTACGGCTCATGGTCGGCAGATACCAGGAAGCATCGACGATGCGCAAGTCGGGCGCCTTCAGGTGCTCGGCCAGCCACTCGGTCGAAACCAGTGCATCCGGATTGACATACGACGACATCGTTTGCTCCCTGATCAGACTACTTGAGCCGCGAAAGCGATATTCACGCGGCGGTTCTGTTTGCCCTTGTTCTCGATCTTGACGACGGCGACCGGACCAATCTCGCCGGTGCGGCCGACGTGGGTTCCACCGCAGGCCTGCAGGTCGAGTGGTTTGTCCAGCCCGGCCACTTCGATCAGACGCACCTTGCCAAGGCCCATCGGCGGCTTCACCGCCATGGTCTTCACCAGGTCGGGACTGTTCAGCAGCTCATCATCGGTGATCCAGCGCGCGGTGACGGCATGGTCGCCGGTGATCAGTTCGTTCAGCTTGGCGGTCAGCGTGTCCTTGTCCGGGATGCTGTCGGCCATGTCGAAATCCAGCCGGCCCTTGCCGTCGCTGACCTGGCCGCCCGTGACGGGGAAGGGCACCAGCACCGACAGCAGATGCAGGCAGGTATGCATGCGCATCAGACGATGGCGGCGGTCCCAGTCAAGGTCCAGCCTGCCTTTCGCGCCGACTTTCAGCGCAGCCGAACCCGCGGCCGGCACATGCACGATGCCATCCGGGCCGTCGCCCTTGCGCGTGTCGGATATTTCCACCGTCTCGCCGCTTTCCAGCACGAAGCGGCCAGTATCGCCAGGCTGGCCGCCGCCCATCGGGTAGAAGATGGTGGTGTCGGTCTGGAAGCCGCGTTCGTCGATCGCCGTGACGACGGCGTCGCAGGATTTCAGATAGGCATCGTCGCGAAACAGGAAGCTGGTCATCTGGCTTTAGCTCATCCAGGGCGGTACGGGCAGATTCTTGGAGCGCAGGAATTCGGGATTGAACATCTTGCTCTGATAGCGCGCACCGCCATCGCACAGGATGGTAACGATCGTGTGGCCCGGCCCCATCTTTTTGGCAAGACGGATCGCCGCCGCGATGTTGATGCCGGACGAGCCGCCCAGCACCAGTCCCTCATGCTCGATCAGGTCGAACACCACCGGGAGGGCTTCCTCGTCCGGGATCTGGAACGCGTCATCGGGCGTGATGCCTTCCAGATTGGCGGTGATGCGCCCCTGGCCGATGCCTTCGGTGATCGAGCTGCCCTCGGCCTTCAGTTCGCCGTGCTTGTAGTAGTGATACAGCGCGGCGCCCATCGGGTCGGCCAGCGCCACCTGGATTTTCGGATTGCGCTCTTTCAGCGCCATCAGCACGCCTGCGAAAGTCCCGCCGGAGCCGACCGCGCAGGTGAAGCCATCCACCTTGCCATCGGTCTGCTCCCAGATTTCCGGCCCGGTGGTGTGCAGATGCGCGTCGCGGTTGGCGACATTGTCGAACTGGTTGGCCCAGATCGCGCCGTTCGGCTCGGTCTTGGCGATTTCCTCGGCCAGCCGGCCCGAATACTTCACGTAGTTGTTCGGGTCCTTGTAGGGCACGGCAGGCACCAGCCGCAGATCGGCGCCGCACAGGCGCAGGAAGTCCTTCTTCTCCTGGCTCTGGGTATCAGGCATCACGATCACGGTCTTGAAACCGAGCGCATTGCCGACCAGCGCCAGACCAATACCGGTATTGCCGGCGGTGCCCTCCACAATGGTGCCGCCCGGACGCAGCGTGCCGCGCTTGAGCGCATCCTGCACGATGTACAGCGCGGCGCGGTCCTTCACCGAGCCGCCGGGATTCATGAATTCGGCCTTGCCGTAGATATTGCAGCCGGTCAGTTCGGACGCGCGGCGCAGGCGGATCAGAGGGGTGCGGCCGATGCTGTCGATGAAGTCTTTGCGAGTATCCATAACGCTCTCAAATCAGGGGGGAGCGCGGCCATATAATGCGCTTTCCCGGGCAATCCATGCCTCCATCCTATACCGAGGGGGGGTTAGGGCTGCAACCCGCGTGGATCCGCCCAGGTTTGGCGCAGTTTGTCCCGGTGCAGGGCAAGCCAGAGCAGGCCGAAAGCCACCAGCGGATTGGGGGTTTTCCCAGCCTCCCAGAGGGCATAGGCCTTGGCAAAGGGCAGGGTGAAAACCCGGATTTCCTCATTCTCGCTGGCGACCCCATGCACACCGTCAGCCTGTGTCGCATCCACCGGCGCGCAGAAAATATGATAGCGCTCAGTGCAGAAGCCGGGTGTCGCGTAGATTGAGTTGATGAAGATCAGCGGCCCGATGGGGTCGAGGCCGCTTTCCTCCTTCATTTCCCGCAGCGCAACCTCTTCCAGGCTTTCGCCGTCCTCGATCAGGCCGGCCACCACTTCGGTCATCCAGGCGCGGTCGCCATTGACCAGGGCGGAGGTGCGGAACTGTTCGGCCAGCACCACTTCATCGCGCCTGGGATCATAGGGGACCACGCTCACGGCATCGCCGCGTCCCACCACCTCGCGGCTGATCACCGGCGTCATGCCGCCACGGAACAGGCCGTGGCGCAGGTGCAGTTCATCCACCTTCAGATGCCGGTCGTAGACGCGCTCATGGCTGACGATTTCGATCGGGTAGGGCTGCTTGGACGTGTCTAGCGGCTTGTGCATGGCATCGGACCCTGGTCTTGCAATGAACGGAGGAAGGCGGCCTTGTCACGCTGTTGCCAGCGCGGCAGGACCCAGTCGTGGAAGTCGGCTGGCAGCGAAGCGCCTGCCGGCAGGAAGACCCGGGCGCGACCCGGCGCGACGCCACCTGTGCGGGACCGGCGCACCGGCAGGACGCGGGTGACGTATTCCGGACCCTCATAAGCGCTCAGGCGCGGTGCATCGCTGGCGCGGGCCGGGCGGAACAGCAGGCCGGCCACCTGACTGCCAGCGGCCCGCAGCAGCACCGGATAGCTGCGGCCGCGGGCCTGCTTGCGGCGGTAGCCGGGCAGGCGAGCGGGGCGGAGCTGGTGCGGACCGGGCCGATAGCCAAGAACCAGCCGCTGCACATCCGCATCGCACAGCGTGCCGTAGAAAAAATACATCATGGCGGGCAATCTTGACCGGACTGGGGATTGATCCAGATTACATCTCGAAACGTACAATACCGTGTAGAGCAGCAGGCGAAACTTCGCAAAGATCAGGGCTGTGACCGATTTGGCCGCACATACCGATTCGACCCCTCTGGGCCCGACCCACCATATTCCGGCCGAGTTGCTGTTGGATTACGCGACAGGCACCTTGTCCGAGGCCTGGTCGCTGGCGGCCGCCTGCCATCTCACCCTTTGCCCGCATTGCCGCCATGAGCTGAAGGCCGTCGAGGCCATGGCCGGCAGCATGGTCGAGCAGATCGTGCCGCAGCCCATTGCCGATCAGGACCGGGCCGTGGCCGGGTTTGCCGGCATCGCCGGGCGGCTTGGCCCGCAGGAATCGGCCCGCAACGCACGGCCCGTCGCCGACCCCGATGGCCTGCCGCAGCCCTTGCGCCAGTATCTCGGTGGCGGTCTGGCCGATGTCCGCTGGCGCTGGAGCGGGGCCGGGTTGCAGTCCTTTGCTTTGCCCATGACCAGGCAGAGGAAGGCGGGCGGCATGGTCAGCCTGCTGAAAGTGGCGCCTGGCGCCGGCCTGCCGCGGCACACGCATACGGGCGATGAAATCACGCTGGTTCTCAGCGGCGGCTATACTGCCGGCGATGCGGCCTTCCGCCGCGGCGATGTCGAGATCGCCGATCCTGCCGTTGAACACCGTCCGCTCGCCATGCTGGACCAGCCCTGCATCTGTCTGGCGATCACCGATGCGCCGCTGCGCTTCAGCGGAGCGCTTGGCTGGTTCTTCAATCAATGGGCGCGTTTCTCCGCCTGAGCGCATTTCTGGTGGTGCTGGCGCTGCCATGGGCGGTGCTGGCCGGGATGCCTGCGTCGAGCGAGCGATATGATTTCCAGGTGTTGCGCAACGGTTCGCCGATCGGACATCACCGCGTGGTCGTACGCAGCGAGGGGCAGCGTAGCGAGGTCGATGTCGATATTGAACTTCGGGTCAGGGCCGCCGGCTTCCTCACGCTCTTTCGCTATCTTCACCAGTCGCGCGAGATCTGGGAGGGCGACCGCCTGGTCAGCCTGCGGTCGACCACCGACAATGATGGCCGTCAGGAATATCTGAACGCACAGGCTGGTGCAGATGGTCTGCGGGTGAACGGGTCGGGCTACAGCGGTTTATTGCCGGCCGATACCATGCCGACGAGCTACTGGCGGCCCGATTTCGTGCGCCGCGCGACGATCATGGACAGCCAGAATGGCCGTCGCCTCGATCTTGCCATCCGTCCGCAGCAGTACGAACTCGCCAGTGCTGCGCACAACGAGGTGCCGGCGCAACGCTATCACCTGAGCGGCGACGTCGAGCTGACCCTGTGGTATGGCCGCGACGGGCGCTGGGTGAAAACCGCTTTCACCGCCCGCGACGGCTCCCAGATCGAATACCTGCTGCAATGACGGCAGGCGGCAACGGAGTCGTGTGGATCACCGGGGCCGGTTCAGGTATCGGCCGTGCGCTGGCGTTGCGCTACCTGCGGGCCGGCGCGGTTGTGGCCGGCACGGCGCGGCGTATCGACACGCTGGAAAGCCTCAAGGCTGAAGCAGGGCAGGCCGGCAGCCAGTTCAATGCCTTGCCAGCAGACCTTATCGATCTCGCCGCCACCCGTGCGACGGTGGCGCGGATCGAGGCCGAGCTCGGCCCGATCCGGCTCGCGGTGCTGAATGCCGGCACCCATTTGCCGACACCGGGGCGGTCGTTCCGGGCAGAGGCGGTGCGGCAGTTGCTGGATGCCAATGTGATGACGGTGGCCAATGCACTCGACGCGGTGCTGCCGGTCCTGCTGGCGCGGCGCACAGGCATGGTGGCGATCAATGCCTCGCTGGCCGGCTATCGCGGCCTGCCGTCGGCGGCGGGCTACGGCGCCAGCAAGGCGGCGCTGATCAACATGGCTGAGGCCCTGAAGCTGGATTTGCAAGATAGCGGCATCCGTGTACGGCTGATCGCACCTGGTTTCGTCAAGACGCCGCTGACCGACCGAAACCCGTTTCCCATGCCATTCCTGATGCCGGTGGACGCGGCGGCCGAACGGTTATGGCAGGCGCTCGAAAGCGGCAGCGGGTTCGAGATCGTGTTCCCGCGCCGCTTTGCCTGGTTGCTCAAGCTGCTGCGGTTGCTGCCTTACCGCATCTACTTCCCGCTCGTCAGCCGGATGACACGAAGTTAGGCGCTGCGGCTGAAGCCGTATTGCAGTACGTCGATGGTGCCGGCGTTGAAGCCGCCTTCGCAATAGGCCAGGTAATAGCGCCACATGCGACGGAAGCGCTCGTCGAACGCCAGCTTGTTGCGGGCGTCCAGTGCGCGAATCTGCGGCCAGGCCGCCTCGAAACTCCTGTGCCACAGATGCAGCGTGCGGGCGTAATCGCGGCCGAAGCTGAAAGCATCCTCGACTCTGAGTCCGGCCAGCGTGGCCTGCTGCTGCACGGCCTGTGGTGACAGCAGCATGCCACCAGGGAAAACATGCGCCTGGATGAAATCCATCGTGCTGCGGTAGTCCTCGAAATAACGGTCGGCAATCACGATGGCCTGGATGCCGGCGCGGCCATGCGGCAGTAGCCGCTCGCGCAACTGGGTGAAATAGCGCGGCCAGTATTTCTCGCCCACAGCCTCGATCATCTCGATGGAGGCGATCGCGTCATAGCGACGGGTCAGATCTCGATAATCGCGCAGTTCGATCTGCACCTGCTCGCTTAAACCTTCCCGCTGAATACGCGCCTGCGCGTAATCATGCTGCTCGCGGCTGATCGTGACGGCATGCACCTGCGCGCCGAACTCGCGCGCGGCCAGACTGGCAAAGCCACCCCAGCCGCAGCCGATTTCCAGCACGCGCTGACCGGGCCTGAGGCGCAGCACTTCGCCGGCGAGGCGGCGGTATTTCTCGGTCTGTGCCTGTTCCAGCGTCTGCTGCTCGTCACGCCACAATGCGGCCGAATAGGTCATGCCCGGATCAAGCCAGCGGGCGTAGAAGTCGTTGCCGAGGTCGTAGTGGTAAGCGATGTTCCGGCGGCTGCCGCGCCGGCTGTTGGCGGCCAGCGCGAAACCGATGCGACGCAGCAGCCGCAGCCATGGTTTGCCCATCAGCGTGTTGTCGAGCTCGCCGTTGCGACAGGCCCATTCGGTCAGCACGGCCAGATCCGGGCTATCGAAATCGCCGTCGAGATAGGCTTCGCCGACCGCGAGGTTGCCGCCCAGCAGCAGGCGTTTGGCCAGCCGGTGACGATTGATGTCGAGCCGTGCATCGGGGCCGGGCTGCGTGCCGCGGGCCTGCAACGCGCGGCCATCGGGCAGGGTGACGGTGAGGCTGCCATGCGTAACCCGTGCGGCCAGTGCCAGCATCAGCCGGGTCCAGCGCGGCACATTGCGAAGGCGCAGTGCGTCCTGCGCGGTCTTCAGCAGCAGCGGTTCAGCACTGGCTGCGGCGCGATGCGCTGCGCCGGCAGGACTGATCGTTTCGGCGGCGCGACCCAGCGCTGACTTGCGATCCGCAAAGACGTCACTCATGCATCACTCCGCGGCGTTCCTGTCATTGGCCGGTCGGCCGGTCGACACCGCCTCACGCGGCGGTTCCGTCCAGCGGAAGAAGGCTGCACCCTTGCGCCAGAGCTGCAGCGCCTCCCAATGGATCCCGGCCATGACTTTTACGGTCATCAGCGGGTGGCGGATGAAGGCTTTCAACAGACTGTGATCGTTCAGCACGTCGCGCCGCCCGGTCTGCGCTGCCACCAGTTGCACGGCCCCGCTGGGCGACAACTGGGTGATGGTGATGCCGATTTTCTCGCCCGGCGGCAGCAGGCGGAAACGGTATTGGCCCTCCAGCGGCAGGAAGGGCGAGACATGGAATTGCTTGGTGGCGCTCTGCTCGATTGTGAGGCCGGCGTTCTGCGGCGGTACCTCGATCAGGTAGCCGTGCTGGTCGCCGAAGGTGTTCTTCACTTCGTACAGCACGGCGCGCAGGCGATCGTCCGTGTCATAGCAGAAGAAGACGCTGAGCGGATTGAACACATAACCGAACAGGCGCGGGAAGCAGAAGATGCGGATGCGTGCTGCCGCCTCCTGCAGGCCGTCGCGCGCGAGTGCCGCCTCGACCCAGGGCCGCAAGCCTGAGCCGTCGCGCGGACCGTGATCGCGGTCGTGGAAACTGAACAGGCCGAAGCGATTATGGCGCAGCAGCCGAGAAGCTGCCGTGATCTCGGGCAGCCGGTCGATATCCAGCAGCAGGGAAAAGACGCGGTAATCGAACTTGTGCCGGAAGGGCAGCAGTCGCTCATGCATCACCCGGCACCAGTAGAGACTGGCGGCAGGCAATGCCATGACGGCAGGTTCCATCACGCGGCGGCCTCCTGCTGCGCAGTCGCAGTGTCGGCAAAGGGCGTCGCCCCCAGCGCCTCGGCCACACGCAGTCCTGCCGTGAAGCCGTCCTCGTGGAAGCCGTATTTGCACCAGGCGCCACAGAACCACAGCCGGTCCTTGCCCTGGATGTCGCCGATCCGCGCCTGCGCGTCGATGGCGGCACGGTCGAACAGCGGATGCTCGTAGGCGAATTCAGCAAAAACCAGATCGTCACGCGGTTCGGTCACCGGGTTCATGGTGACGAACAATGGCCGGCTGCTGTCGATGGATTGCAGCAGGTTCATCCAGTAGGTGAGGCCGACGCGGCGCTGCAGGTCGCGGCGCGGCTCGGACAGGTAGTTCCAGCTCGCCCAGACATTGCGCCGCCGCGGCATCAGCGCAGGATCGCGATGCAGCACCGCGCGGTTGGGCTCGAAACGGAAACTGCCGAGCAGGCTGCGTTCCTGCGGTGTCGCCTGATCGTCCAGCAGGCGCAACGCCTGATCGGCATGACAGGCCAGCACGACCTGGTCAAAATGGCTGCTGCCGCGCGCGGTAACGACACCGACACCGTCAGTACCCCGATGCACGGCATGCACCGGCGTGTGCAGATGCAGCGCGAAATCGCTGTCGGCCAGCAGACGCTTCACATATTCGCGGCTGCCGCCCTGCACGGTGTACCATTGCGGACGGTCGTCGATGCTGAGCAGGCCGTGATTGCGGAAGAAATTCGCAAAGGTTTCGGCCGGGAACGCCATCATCTCGGCCAGCGGCGCCGACCAGATCGCGGCGCCCATCGGCAGCAGGTAGTCCAGCATGAAACTGTCGCTGTATCTGCCACGCGCCAGATAGTCGCCGAGGCTGAGGCCCGTCATGCGACCGGCGACGAGGTCCGTCACGGTAGTTTTGTTGAAGCGCAGGATGTCGCGCCACATGCGATGAAAACTGGGACGCAGCAGGTTCCGCTTCTGCGCGAACAGCGTGGCGAGGTTGTTGCCGCTCCATTCCAGCGTGCCGCCGCCGACGGAGACCGCAAAGGACATGTCGCTCTTGATCGCCGGCACATCCAGATGCGCGAACAGGCGGGTCAGGTTGGGGTAATTCCAATCGTTGAAAACGATGAATCCGGTATCGACCGCAATGGATGCGCCGTCGTAATCAATATCGACCGTATTGCTGTGGCCACCGGGCGTGGCATTGGCCTCGAATACGGTGACATCATGGTGTCGCGCCAATGCCCAGGCTGCGCCCAGGCCGCTGATGCCGGCGCCGATCACAGCGATACGTTGTCGCCGTCTCCCCGCAGTTTCCGTCATACATCCCCCACTGCCTGACCAGCATCATTACGCAAAGCCGCAAAGGCTGCCAGTGCCGCCTTGCGCGCCGTGTCATGATCCACCACGGGCAGCGGGTAGTCGCGCCCGAGCACAAGTCCGGCCTGTTTCAGCACACCGTCGGGGGCGGCCCAGGGCTTGTGAATGTATTTGTTGGGTAGTTGCGCCAACTCCGGCACCCAGCGCCGCACATAGTCACCCTCAGGGTCGAATTTCTCGCCCTGCATGATCGGATTGAAAATGCGGAAATACGGCGCGGCATCGGCGCCGGAGCCGGCCACCCATTGCCAGCCGCCGGCATTGTTGGCGAGGTTGGCATCGACCAGCGTATCCCAGAACCAGGCTTCGCCCACGCGCCAGTCCTGCAGCAGATGCTTGATCAGGAAGGAGGCTGCGATCATGCGCACGCGATTGTGCATCCAGCCTGTATGCCAGAGCTGGCGCATGCCGGCGTCGACGATGGGATAGCCGGTGCTGCCGGCCTGCCACGCTTTCACGTGATCTGCATTGGGGTTCCACGGAAAGGCGTCGAAGTCAGAGCGGAAATTCTGCTGTGGCAGGGTCGGGAAATGGAACAGCAGATGGTGGCAGAATTCGCGCCAGCCGATTTCGGACAGGAACTTCGCGGCATTCTGTGCGATACCGGCGCCGCCCTGATCGGCCGCCATCTGCACGGCATGCCAGACCTGACGCGGGCTGATTTCACCAAAATGCAGATGCGGCGACAGGCGCGATGTGCAGTTCAGGTCGGGCCGGTCGCGGCCATCGGCATAGCGATACAGGTCCTTGTCGATGAACGCCTGTAATCGTTCCGTCGCGCCGGCTTCGCCCGGTGTCCAGCTGTCGCGCAGGCCGCCGGCCCAGTCGGGCCTGGTCGGCAGCAGGCCCCAGCTGTCGAGCGCATCGCTGTCGAGTGCGCCGGTGTAGGGCGTCAGGGTCTTCGGCGCGCGCTGCGGCGCGGGCGAGGGTTGCGCCAGACAGGCGCGCCAGAAGGGCGTAAACACCTTGAACCAGCCACCGGCCTGCGTCTTCACCGTCCAGGGTTCGAACAGTAGGGCGGCGTTATGCGTTTCGACCTCGATGCTGCTGGTTTGCAGCGCGGCCTTGATCGTGGTGTCGCGCGAAATCCCGGCCGGTTCATAGACGCGGCTCCAGTATACGGCGCCCGCGTCGGTCTCGCGCAGCAGCGCTGGCAGCAACGTCGCCGGATTGCCGCGGCGCAGGACGAGCTGCAGACCGTACTGCTTGCGTAAAGCGGCGGTGAGCTTTGCGAGGCTGTGATGCAGCCACCAGCGTGCCGCGCTGCCCAAAGCCCAATCGCCCGTCGCGGTTTCAAGAATGTAAAGCGCAATCACCGGCCGGCCGGAGGCGGCCGCGGCAGCCAGCGCCGGATTGTCGTTCAGGCGCAGGTCCTGGCGAAACCAGACAATGAGGGGAGAGGAGGAGGCAGAAACAGGGGACGTCATGCCAAACCGTATCGCGATGCTGCCGCGCGCAACTGGCGGCATTCATCATTTTGATACGTAAGACGGCACAGGGTGGATCACCCTTGTGGTTCGGCTGAATCAGCGGATCGGCGTCTCGACGTCGCGTTCCAGCAGCCGCAGCGCCAGCGAGGCGGCCTGGGTGCGGTTGAACACCTGCATCTTGGTGAAGATCTGGCGCAGATGCGCCTTCACGGTCACTTCCTGCACGCCCAGGCGGATCGCGATGGCCTTGTTTGAATCGCCCTGGCTGACCCATTTCAGCACTTCGCGTTCGCGATCGGTCAGCGCGGCAAGGCGCGGATCGGCTGGTTCGGCGACCGCGGCGGGCCGTGCGGCGCCATCGTCGCTGCCTTCCAGTTCGTGGCGCAGGCTGCGCAGCAATTCGCGGTCGTCGGCGCCAGCTTTCGCGCGTTCAGCCAGATTGGCGAATTTCGCGGCGGCGATGTAGCTCGGCAGGAATTCCTCATACAGCCGCAGCGCCTTCACCACGGTGAGGATCATGGTCTGCTGCGTCAGTTCGGTCTTTTCCTTGTAGTCGTTGATGCCGTGGTTCGACACCACGGTCAGCGGCGGCGCCTGGCCCGGCTGGCCGGTGCGGATCACGATCTGTGTCGACTTGTTGTTCAGGTCGGTGCGGATGAAATCGACCAGCGCCAGCCCGGCATGTTCGGTCTCCATCACCACGTCCAGCAGCACCAGCGCGATATCCGTATTGTCGCGCATCACGTCGCGCGCTTCGGTGGCGGAATAGGCGCTGAGGAAATTCAGACCGCGCTTGCGATAGTTGAAATTGCGCAGCAGCAGCTTGGTGAGCGAATGAACGTCGGGCTCATCGTCGACGATCAGGACTTTCCAGTTACGTTTGTCGCTCGCGCCGCCGCCTGGAGGGCCAGGCGGGCGCGTATCGTCCAGAAAGTTGATCGAGGGGTCTGCCAAGTGGTGTCTCCCGTTGCGGGAGCAGTGTAGCCGATCGGCCACCAAAAGAAACGCAGGCTGGTCGAGTCTTCGGCCCGGCTTCACCGTTTTTTGCGTTTAGTTGCGCAGGCGTATCATCGTGTCGGCGTCGCTCAGCAGCCGGCCATCGGCGGCGCGCAGTTCCAGCGGACGCACCGGCTCAGCTTTTTCGCGATCCAGCAGCTCGATCCGGCAGGCACCAGTGGGAAACTGGTGTGTCTCACCCCATTGCCGCAGGGCGACCAGCACAGGGAAGAGGTCGCGGCCCTTCTGGGTCAGCACATACTCCTTGTAAGCGCCGCCATCAGTTGCAGGCACGGTGTCCAGAATCCCGGCGGCTACTAGGTCACGCAGCCGCGTGGTCAGGATGTTTTTCGCCATCCCCAGGCTTTTCTGGAATTCGCCGAAGCGGCGCAGGCCAAACATGGCGTCGCGCACGATCAGCAGCGACCACCAGTCGCCCACGGCATCCAGCGCCCGGGCCACGGGGCAGTCAGCATCGTTCAGGCTGGTCCGTCTCATCCGTGTCTCCTGTGCGCGCCGTCACGCGCCGCCCGGTCAATGTGGTTGCATCATAAAACTGACGAGATTACACCACAAGCATGGTTTTATGATGAAACCAAAGAAACGGACAGGAGACTTCCATGAGGCTCAAGAACAAGACGGCGCTAATCACCGGTGGCAACAGCGGTATCGGCCTGGCCACCGCGAAGCTTTTCATCGCCGAAGGCGCCCGCGTGGCGATCACTGGCCGCAACCGGGCCACGCTGGACGCCGCCCTGGCCGAACTCGGCCCCAACGCAATTGCCCTGCAGGCCGACGCCACCGATGTCGCTGCCACGGAGCAGGCGGTGGCCGATGCGGCGGAGGCTTTCGGCAAGCTGGATATCGTGTTCGCCAATGCCGGCGTCCCCGGCCGCACGCCGGTCGGCGCCAGCACCCTGGAGGCTTTCGAGCAGGTGCTGCGCACCAACATCACCGGCGCCTTCTTCACCGTGCAGGCCGCCGCGCCATACCTGAATGACGGCGGTGCGATCATCCTGACCGGCTCGGTGATGTCTGAGATGGGTTCGCCGGGGTCCGCGGCCTATGCCGCCAGCAAGGCCGGTCTGCGTGGCATGAGCCGCGTGCTGGCCTCGGAATTCGCGCCGCGCGGCATCCGCGTCAACGTCGTGTCGCCCGGCGCCACCCGCACGCCGATCTGGGACAGTTCTGCCCCAACACCGGACGCGAAGGCACAGCTGGAAAAGCGGTTGTCGGGCGTCATCCCGCTTGGTCGCCTGGGCGAGGCCAACGAGATCGCGAAGACCGTGCTGTTCCTCGCCTCGGACGAGGCCGCCTATATCAACGGTGCCGAACTCTTCGTCGATGGCGGCACCAATGGCGCGCCGTTCGGCGGTCCGGTCTTCCGCGGCTAGTTGAGTCCGGGAGGGGGTATTCCCCCTCCCGGAAATCGCAGCTTGGCGGGAACTTTTACCCGGATCGGCCGTATGGGCTTCCATGCTGATGCCGAAAAAGCCGCGCGTGGTGGCGATGGGAGAAGTCCGGACCGAGTTTCCGGGCTCGACCACGCCGCTGCTGACGCTTGAGCAGCGCAACAGGATCGCCGAACTGGCGAAGCGTACGGGTATCAGTGAGGAAGAAATCTGCCGCCGCCTGATCGGCGCCACGCAGCCATCCTTCGACAAGGTGGTGGATGCCGCGCTGCGCCTGATGGCGCTGCAGGCGGATTCACTCGAAAACACCAGCCACTGATTCCGACAATTTCCTACTGAAGTCTGGCGGTCAGAATCCTGAAGCCGGCATAGCCGAATGCGAGCGCGAACACGCCCTCGAACCAACGGCGCAGCCGCAGATAGACGCGCACCGCCGGCGCGCTGGAAAACAGCAGCGCATAGCCATGGAAGAGCAGTGTGCTCTGTACCGCGATGGCGGCGATGATGGTGAGCAGCGTGAGCGGCGAGGCCTGGGCCGGTACGCCGACGGCATAGAGCGAACCGAAGAACAGGATCGCCTTCGGGTTTGTCAGATGCAGCGCCAGTCCGCCGGCATAGGCGCGCCGCGCGGACGAGTATATGCCGGCGCGCGTGGCGAGATCGCCCGGCGTCAGGGCCGATCTGGCCGATTTCGCCGCCAGGAAGATCAGGTAGCCGGCGCCGAAATAGCGCATCAGTTCGAAGACCCAGGCATTGGCCAGCATCACCGCGCCGAGACCGAAGGCCGCAGCGGTCGACCACATCAGCGATCCGGTGCTGACGCCGGACGCCATCGCCAACGCATGACGGCGGCCCGAGGTCATCGCCGTGCCGGCGATGTTGAGCGTGGCGGGGCCGGGGCTGCCGGTGGCGAGCAGGGCGGCGAGCAGGATGAGGGGGAGGTTGACGTCGTCGATCATGGCGGCAGCTTTGCCCCGCCGGGCCGCCGAAACAAGCAAAGAGATGTACCCTGACAATGACTTGCCGGGGCGGACCGGCGGCGGTGGATCAACGGAGTTATCCCCAGGAACCCATTTTTCCGTGCCGTCAGACGGAACTTTGCCGTAACCAGACGGTTCAGACAAAGTTGAGGGCGAGTCTTTCGGGTGGGAAATGGCATGGGTGAGGCAGACAACAATCATTCTGCGCCAGGGCAGGCAGCGGGGCAGGCGGCCGGCAAGGCCGCGATCCTCGTCGTCGAGGACGAGGCTCTGGTGCGCATGGTGATAGCCGACCATCTGCGCGACACCGGCTACCAGGTGGCCGAGACCCGCTCCGCCGACGAGGCGGTTGTGCTGATGGAAAACGGCCTGCGCGTCGATGTCGTGTTTTCCGATGTTAATCTGCCCGGAACGCTGAACGGCATTGGCCTGGTGCGCTGGCTGCGCGACCACCGGCCGGAAACGCCGGTGCTGCTGACCTCAGGTGCGATCACGACGCAGGATGTGCCGGCCGATCTGCGCGGTACCTGCGAGTTGCTGTTGAAGCCCTATGACATCGACGAGGTGGTTCGCCGGATCGAGCCGCTGCTCGCCGGCGCGGCCGGTTGAGGCCACCATCGACATGAAGGTCAAAAGCGGAAAGACACAGGCTGGCGCCGCGCGATATTCCGCGCAACTGATTGCCGCCATCCTGCTGGTGGCCGTGGTGGCGATCGGATCGCTGTGGACCTGGCAGGTCTGGCAGGAAAAGCATTCCGCCGCGCTGGAGCGGTCGCGTCAGGGTGCTGCGCTGGTGAGCGAATATGCCAGCCGCGTGCTGCAGAGCAAGATCATGCTGCTCAATCAGATCGATCGCGTGATGCAGGACAATCCCGGGATCGAACCGCGCCGCCTGCACCAGATGCTGCAGGCAATGGATGCGGGCTTTCAGTACACCACCAGCCTCGGCGTGATCGATGAAAACGGCGACGCCGTCGCCGGCAGCCGCACCTATCCGTTGAAGGCCAATTTTGCCGATCGCGATTATTTCATCGCACTCAGCGGCGGCAGCCAGAAGCTGGTGATCGACCGCCTGTTGCTGCGGCCGCTGCAGCGCGACACCATGACGATCGCGCGCCGGCTGCCCGGTGACGAGTTCCGCGGTATTGCCACGGCCTCGACCGAGATCAGTAAATTCACCGACTTCCTGTCGAAGATGGGCTTCGACGAAGGCTCTGCCGCAGTGCTGGTGCGGACCGACGGCAAGATCCTGGCGCGCCCCGATCCGGGCGAGCCGCCGACCACGATGTTGCCTGACGGAGCCGGCATGCGCGCGATGGCGCAGTCTGCCGCCGGCTACTTCGACGCGCCGGGGCGGATGGATGGCATCGTGCGCACCTATGCCTTCGTCCGCGTGCCCGATCTGCCGTTGTTTGCCGTGCATGGTTTCTCCAGGCAGGTGGTCTGGTTCGACACGCTACGCGCCATGGTCGGCAATGTCCTGATCCTGATCGTCTGCGCCATTCTTGCCCATTTCGCGCTGACCGGCATGCTGCGCCGGATCGACCTGGACCGCATCCGCGTTGCCGCCGAGCATGACCGCCGCCTGCTCGATGAGGCGCGGCGCACCAGTGCGATCCGCGAAGCGATGCTGAAAGAAGTCAATCACCGCATTCACAACAACCTGCAGACCATCCAGTCGCTGATCCGCATCCAGAGCCGCAAACCGATTGAACCGGCGGTGATGCTGAAGGAAATCGGCAAGCGGATCTGGGCGATCTCGGAAATTCACAGCCTGCTGTATCGCAGTGCCGAATACAGTTCGCTGGAACTCAGTTCCTTCATTCGGGCGCTGGCGGTGAATCCCGGCGTCGTGCCGCCCGAGCGCGGTATTGCCGTCCACTGCGACCTTGAAACTGTGACGATCGACGTGCGCCAGGCCGTGCCGGTTGCGCTGATCGTGCTGGAAGCCGTGACCAATGCGCTGAAGCATGCCTTTCCGGACGGGCGGTCCGGCGAGATCACCATTACCTTGCGCCGCGATGGCGATGCCGCCGAGATCATCGTGCGCGACAACGGTGTCGGACTGGCCAGCGAGGGCGTCAGCGCCTCGGGTACCAAGCTCGCCGCCGTCCTGGCCGAACAGATCGAAGGCAGCTTCACCTGGCGCGATGCGCCACAGGATGATTTGAACCAGGCCGGCGTGGAAATGCGCCTGCATTTCCCGCTGGCCGCGCCGGGCATGGCGGCCATGCCGGAGCAGGACGCCGCCAGCTAGGCGACGCGCTTCGACACCGCTTTTGACACCGGCTGCGTCCTGCGCCGTCCGGCCGCCTTCACCAACCGGCGGAAGGTCGGACATTCCAGATGGCTGGGCGCCTTGCACACCGCGGCATGGCGCAGACCGTCGCGCATCGCCGCCAGCCGGCGGATGGTGCGGTCGAGGTCGTCGGCCTTGTCGGCCAGTTTCTCGCGCCGGATCCGCAGCCGGCCATCGGGCGAGAACATCGCGGCAATTTCTTCCAGACTGAAACCGGCCAGCCGGCCCAGCGCGATCAGCGACAGCCGCTCCAGCACATCGGCGGTGAACAGACGGCGTAAGCCGCGCCGGCCCACCGAGGCGATCAGGCCTTTTTCCTCATAGAAACGCAGCGCCGAGGCCGGCACCCCGGCCTGTGCCGCGACTTCGGCAATATCGAGCAATTTCATGCTTGACCTCAAGTGAACTTGAATTTGTAGGATAGCGTCAT
This sequence comes from Ferrovibrio terrae, assembly GCF_007197755.1. NCBI lineage: Bacteria > Pseudomonadati > Pseudomonadota > Alphaproteobacteria > Rhodospirillales > Rhodospirillaceae > Ferrovibrio > Ferrovibrio terrae. The sequence goes on along the minus strand of NZ_CP041636.1, from coordinate 3,648,927 downwards.
TCTCACATCTGACAAGAAAGGTTTTCAGGATGGCAGAGACGGCACTACGTATTCTTCTGGTCGGCATCGGCGCGACGCTGGTGATGGACCTCTGGGGCTGGTTGCTGCGGCGCGTCTATGGCGTCAGCGGTCTGGACTACCGCATGGTCGGGCGCTGGGTCGGCCACATGGCGCACGGGCAATTCCGCCATGACGGTATCGGACGGGCCGCGCCGGTGCCGGCCGAGGCCCTGATCGGCTGGGGCGCGCATTACGCGATCGGCGTTGTTTTTGCCGCTGTGCTGGTCGCTGCCGTAGGGCAGGGCTGGCTGCAGGCGCCCATGCCGATGCCGGCCCTGGTTTTCGGCCTGGTCAGCGTAGCTTTGCCGTACCTGGTGATGCAGCCGGCCTTCGGCTCAGGTGTCGCCGGTGCGCGGACGCCCGATCCGCTGGCGACTCGGTTGCGCAGCCTGATCACGCATCTGGTGTTTGGTTGCGGACTTTATCTCGCGGCCTGTCTGCTCGCAGCGGCCTGATTCTTTGTCACTCATTCCCCGAAAGGAAACTTCCATGATCTCCGCGCGTTTCGCTCCCGTCATTTTCGGTTTCGTACTGTCCGCCCTGATGTCTTTTATCGTCTCCGGTATCGCCACCCTGCGCACGGCAGGCCCGGGCATCGTACTGACCGATGGCTTCATCAACCTTTGGCTCGGCGCATGGCTGCCGTCCTGGATGGTGGCCTTCCCGGTCGTACTGGTGGTGGCGCCGCTGGCGCGCAAGGCAGTGTCACGCATGGTGAGACAGTGAGACGTTGAAGCAACTCATGCGTTGCAGCATTTTTTGCACTGCAACGCGTGTATGCAGGTATTTTCTGCAGCGCTCACGCGAATATGAGGTTGACTCCGAGGCGTAATGCGAAAGAAATAATCGTCTGCTTACTGCTGATCGGCGCAGTGCCGCACATCCAATCTACCGGAGGTGACGATGCATATCTTGGTAATCGAAGACCACGATCCGATGGCCAAGATCATCGAGACGATCCTCGTGGCGGCTGATCACAGCGTGACACGCGCCGCCAACGGGCGTAGCGGCATGGAGCTGTTTGCGAAACAGCGGTTCGATCTCGTCATCACCGACATCCTGATGCCGGATCAGGAAGGCATCGAGACGATCCGCGCCCTCGTAAAAGAGCAGCCGGGCGTGAAAATCATCGCCGTGTCCGGCAGCGGCCGCGACGGCGGCATGGACTATCTGCGCATGGCCGAGGCTTTCGGCGCCATGGCCACGCTGCAGAAGCCGTTCCAGCCTGAAGATCTGCTGCAGCTGGTGCGGCAGACGCGAACGGCCGAGGCCGCCCAGTACCAGTGACAGGATTCTGCGGTCGCGCTGTTCAGTTGAACCAGTAGCGCAGGCCGAGGCGGGCAACGTGAATCCCGCTGTCGTCGAAGCCATCCCGGCCGTCATCGATCCACTGATAGCGATAGGACGGCACCAGCTCCAGTGCATTGCCCAGATCAAAGCTCAGACCGGCCTCGGCAAAGGCCGTCAGGTCGGTGGGCGTGCTGCCTTCAGGAAAGCTGCGGCCGCCGACGGTGACGGCATTGCGCTCATTGCGCTGACGCACCACGCCGGCGCCGGCGCCCAGATAGGGCTGCAGCGAGAAGAGCGTGGGCGTGTCGTAGTAGAGCGCACCCGTCGCCGAGTAGGTATGGATATCGCCATCGACCTTGGTGCTGGAATTGCCGACCGAGATGCGGTCGTTCTCGACGGTGCCATAGCCGATTTCGGCTTCCGCGCGCCAGCTCTCATTCAGCCGATGGCCGAGCGCGCCATAGACGCCATAGCCGTTATAGGTTTTCCACTCCTGGCCTTCGCCGTCGTAGTCGCGCGGCACCAGCCAGTTGCCCGACAGTGTGCCGTACCAGCCGCTCCGCGACTGCGACATGGTGGACGACGCGTCCTGCGCCGATGCGGCGCCGGCAAGACCAAGTGAGAGCAGGGCGGCGATGGATACGAAAAAGATATGACGGGGCACTGGTCGCTCCAAAAAACAGGGACTGCAAAAAAACGGTGCGGCCGTTCTGAAATTCCCGGGCTGCGACAGAAAGGCGCGGCTGTTGCAGCCGGAACACACTCATAACTCAGTCGGCAATACCTCTCGGAGACGCGGATCAGACCGTGTCCTGCTTTTGCTGTGAACCGGAGGTGTAAGGGAGGGGCGTCACGCATCGCAGCAGGCATGCGGATGCGATGCCGAAAGTCGGCGGGCCAGATTCAATTTATGGAAAAATGGCTCCGAGGGAGGGATTCGAACCCCCGACCGGGCGGTTAACAGCCGCCTGCTCTACCACTGAGCTACCTCGGATCAGTGCGGGGCGGAACCTAGCCACCTAGGCCCCCGACCGCAAGCCCCCAGGAACTCACCCTGGCGAAAATTTCGCGGCCGCGTCCGCGCGTTCCGAAACCGGCTTTTCCCTTTGTGCGCCAGATGCTAAGCCCGAAAGCTGAAGCGGGTGAGGGAACCATCACTATGAAAATGACCCAGGCTGAACTGACGGCCTTTCTCGACAGCGAATTCCCGCAGATGCGGCCGCTCAAACTCCGAATCGAACAGTGGGACGGCGCCACGCTGCGCCTTGCCATGCCGATCACCGAGCAGAATCTGCGTCCGGGCGGCACGGTCTCCGGCCCCGCCATGATGACGCTGGCCGATTGCGCCGCCTATATGCTGCTGCTCGGCCTTATTGGCCCGGTGGCGCTGGCGGTCACCACCAATCTCAACATCAACTTCCTGCGCAAGCCCGGCCTGGGCGACCTCAGTGCCGCGGCCACCATGCTCAAACTGGGCAAGACGCTCGCCATCATCGAACTCAGCCTGTATTCGGCAGGGGTGGATGAGCCCGTGGCGCATTCGGTGCTGACTTACGCCATTCCACCTGCACGTCGCACCTGAATCGTTGAAAAACCGGCGTCCGGGCGCAAAGTATTGAAAGCAAAGGAATTTTCACTTCCGCCTCTTCTCGGCATTCTCTAACCTACTGATTTTGCAGGCATAGCTCGTATTTGCCTGCTATATTCTAGTCTAGGTCGAGCGGCGCCGGGGGGTGGGATGCGCTATGAATACAAGCTTCCGGTTCTGATCGGCGCGATTGCGCTGCTGGTTGGCCTGGCCGTGGTGGGATCGATCTGGCCAACCACGGAGCGCGGCCTGAGCACCGCTGCCATCGACAAGCTGAATTCGGCGGCAGAGAGCCGGCGGGCTGCCGTCATCCGGGAGATCATCGATATCCGGGAAGAAGTCGCCGTCGCCGCCCGGCGGCAGGATATCCAGGACGCCATGCGGCGCCTGTCAAACGCCTTCAAGCGCATGACACCGGAGCAGGTGGAAGACCTGCGCCGTGCCTATGGCAGTGAGTCACGCTTTCCGGTGGGTGCCCGTCAGGCCGTGGACGATGCCGATGACGGCTCGCTGTATTCCACTATCCATCGCGAGGTGCATAACAACATCCGGCGTCTGGCTCAGATCAAGGGCATCCGGGATGTGAAGCTGATCAACGATGCCGGAGACATCGTCTATACCACGCGCAAGGACGACGATTTCGGCACAAATGTTTTGAACGGTCCCTACGCCAATACGGAGCTTGCCAAACTCTATACACGGGCGCTCGCTCATGTGCCGCTCGGCGATACCGCCTTCGCAGACTTTTCCAGATATGCCCCTGCCGGCGGCGAGGGCCTCGCCTTCGTCGCCTCAAAACTGAATGTGGATCTGCAGCACGCCATCGGCGCGCTCGTGCTTTCGTTCTCCAGCGAGCGCATCAGCCAGATTGTGCTCGATCCGACCGGCCTTGGCGAAACCGGCGAAGTATTGCTGGTCGGGCCGGACTATCTGATGCGGTCCGACAGCCGGTTCAGTTCCAACGCATTCCTGATGGCAAGGATGGACGGAGAGCCGGTGCGTGGCGCACTGGCCGGCAAGGAAGCACAACAGACGGCCACGGATGTCCGTGGCCAGCCGGTGCTAGCGCTGTACAAGCCGGTGAATCTGGATGGTGTCACCTGGGCGCTCATCACGCAGGCCGGCACGCGGGAACTCTTCGCGGCACTGGAAGAAGGCCATCGCACGGCGATCACCAGTGCGTTGGCGGCGGTGCTGATCGTGAGCCTGATCGGTTTCTTCTTCGCGCGCACGCTGACGCGGCCGATCCGCAAGCTTTCGGAAGTTATGACCGGCCTGTCGTCGGGCAATCTCGCGATCGGCGTGCCGTATGTGGAACGCAGTGACGAGATCGGCGCCATGGCGCAGGCCGTGCGCGAGTTCAAGGCGGCCTATGAGCGTAACGACAATCTCGCCCGTAGCGTGGCGCAGAAGGAGCAGCGGCTGGCTGAGCTGCTGAACCGTACGCCTCTGGGCGTGCTCGTCGCGACGCCGGGGCTGCAGGTGCGCTTTATCAATGAACGAGCACTCGGCATTCTGGGGTTGGCGCATTCCGTTTCCGATCCGGATCATCTGGAGCAGGTGACCGCTGCCATCGACTGGGCGCAGGTCGGTGAATACTTCAAACGTGCATTCACTGCGGGTGGCCACGGACCAAAGGATATCAAGTATTTTCGTTTAGCTTCGAACCAGTCGCGCATACTCACCGCTGCTGCCAGCCGCATCAAATTCGGCGATGAAGACTGCCTGATCAGCTTCGTCGAGGATGTGACCGAGAGGCGCGACGCTGAGCGCCAGCTTGAAAAGGAACGCAACCTTTCCGCTGCGCTGTTCGAGGGGGCGCCGGATGCGACAGTGATTGTAGACGCCGAAGGCAACATCGTTCATTTCAATCACATGGCGGAAAGCCTGTTCGGGTATCGGCGAACCGATGTGATCGGCAGGCCTGTCGAGATGCTGATGCCGGAACGCTTTCGCGGCGGGCATGTGCAGATTCGGGATGAATTCCTCAATCACGCGACGGCAAGGTCAATGGGCACGGGTCGTCCGCTCGCGGCGCGGCGCAGCGATGGTACGGAATTCCCCATCGATGTCAGTCTCAGCCCGATTGCCGGCGAGAAGCTGGTCTCAGCGGCAGTGCGCGACATCACCCAGCGCAGGGAAGCCGAGCAGGCCCTGCTGCAAGCCAAGGAAACGGCGGAAGAGGCGACGCGGGCGAAATCCTCCTTCCTTGCGATGATGAGCCATGAAATCCGCACGCCGATGAACGGCGTGATGAGCATGGTGGAAATGCTCGACTCTACCGATCTCGACAGCGATCAGCGCGACATCTCGCGCGTGATCCGTTCGTCGGCGGAAGCGCTGCTGACCATCATCAATGATATTCTCGATTTCTCGAAGATCGAGGCTGGCAAGTTCGATCTGGAAGCCGTGCCGTTCGATCTGGCCGCTGTTTCTGAAAATGCCGCCGAGGTGATGGCACTAAACGCGCATGACAAGGCGGTGCGACTGCTGGTCGAGGTCGATCCGAATATTCCGGTCAAGTTGCTGGGCGATCCCAACCGCCTGCGCCAAGTGTTGATCAATCTGCTGGGCAATGCGGTCAAGTTCACTGAGAAGGGCCATGTCCTGCTCAAGGCGCGGCGGCTGGCGTCGCGCGCGCGTGGTAGCGTCGAAACGATCCGCTTCGATGTCAGCGATACCGGTATTGGCCTGTCCGATGACCAGGTGCGGCGGCTGTTCCAGGCCTTCCAGCAGGCCGATGCATCGACGTCACGCAAATTCGGCGGCACCGGGCTGGGTCTCACCATCTCGAAACGCATCGTCGAACTGATGGGGGGCGAGATCGGCGTCCATTCGATCTTCGGCGAAGGCTCCACCTTCTGGTTCGAAGTGCCGTTCCAGGTGGTCGATCCGGTGCTGGATGCGCCGCCGGCGGATATATCCGATCTTGGCGTCGTGATGGTCGGTTTCGATGACACCGGTGGCGCCATCGTGCAGCGCTATCTGACGGCGGCGAAGATCACGCAGGTCGAGACTGCCGGGCACCACGATTTCGAGGAGGCCCTGACAGCCATGGCGCGGCGTGTGCCAGTCGCGGTTGCTTTCCTGCTGCTGCGCGACTCTTTCCTGGCGGTTGAGGCGATGGAACGCATTCGTCAGCTTGGCCTGTCCAACCTGAAAGTGCTGGTGGCCACGCAGCGTGCGATGCTCTCCACCATGGGTCGCGTCAAGGAAGACGGCGCCAGCGCGGTATTGCCGTTGCCGCTGCCGCGACAGCTATTCTGGCGCGGCCTTGCCTACGCGTCTGGTCGCGTCCCCGATATGGGCGAACATGATATCCGTTCGTCGGTAGAAGCCGGGTGGCTGCCGCCGTCGGTGGCCGAAGCGCGCGCCAATCGGGCGCTGATCCTGGTGGCGGAAGATAACAAGACCAACCAGCACATCATCCGCCGCATTCTCACGCGCATGGGCTACGCACATGAAATCGCCGAGAATGGCGAAGAAGCGCTGAAGATGTACGAACAGGGCGGCTATGGCCTGATCCTGTCCGACTACCATATGCCGGTGATGGACGGTTTCGCCATGACGACGGCCATCCGCGAAGTCGAGGAGGGAAGCGGGACGCGGCTGCCGATCATCGCCCTGACCGCCGATGCCATGGCGGCAACCGAACAGCATTGCATCGCCGCCGGCATGGACGGTTTCCTGACCAAGCCGATCAGCACTGCCTTGCTGCGGTCGACGATCGAGAAATGGATGCCGCAAGGCACAGCGTTGCGGCGCCACGATGGCAATGGTGAGGTGGCGAGCGCTACACCCGTACCGACGGCGCCCGTCAACGAGTCGTCGGTTTTCGACCTTGCCCGGATCGCCGATATCTTCGGCGGCTACACGATGGATGCCGCCGAACTGGTTCAGGGCTTCGCGGGTGATTTGCCAGACCGCATTACCGCCATCGACGCCGCACTCAGGGCGGGCAACGCCGCCGAAGCGCGCGATCTGGTGCATGCGCTGAAAGGTGCCGGCCGCAGTATTGGGGCAGTGCAACTGGGCGAGTGCGCCGCCGAGATGCAAAGCGATCTCGATGCCGGGAATGTCCCAGCGGCTGCTGCGCGTATCGCCGAACTACAGAAGCAGGCCGACAGTTTCTCGGCTGCCATCTCCGCCCTTAAGCCCGCCGCATAGACCGGGGAGCCCGATGCCCAAGATCGATTATTCGCGACTGAACATTCTGCTGATTGAGGATGAATCCTACACGCGCGTGATCACGCGGCGCATCCTGACGCAGATCGGCGTGCGCGATGTGGCAGAGGCTCGGGATGGCGTAGAGGGCCTGGGCGAGATCGTGCGGGCGCGGCCCGACATCATCTTCTGCGACATCAATATGGGTTTCATGGATGGCTTCCAGTTCATCGAGCAGTTCCGTACCGTCACTAGCGACGATCTTGATCGTACCTGGATTGTCATGCTCACGGCCGATGGCGGTTATGAAAATCGACTGAAAGCGCAGGGGCATTCGGTCGCGGGCTATATGGTGAAGCCGGTCAGCCTCAACCAGATCCGGGAGCAGATCGACAGCATTATCGCTAACGACGCCGAGCTGGCTGCCCGGGTGCATCACGGCCTGCCGGTCGATTTCGGCAAGATGCGCGTATTGATCGTCGATGACGAGGAGATCGTTCGTCAGACAGTCAAGAAAATGCTGGGGCAGTTCGGCGTGACCGCGACGGCGGAAGCGACGGATGGCATGAAAGGCCTGATGGAAGTGGCCAAGTTCAAGCCCAACCTGATCCTCTGCGACGTGCATATGAAGCCGTTGGGCGGCCTGAAATTCCTCGAGGGCCTGCGTCAGCTCAATATGAAGGGTATAGAGGATACGCCGGTCATCATGATCACCGGCGACAGCAACGCGGATACGGTGAAGGAAGCGCAGGCGCTGAAGGTCTCGGGCTACCTGATCAAGCCGACCACGACCAAGGATCTGAAGTCGCGCATCGAGCATGCGATCCGTTCCACGCCAAAACTGTTTGCGGCGCTGCGTAAACCGATGATGTAGCGGGCGAGTGGGGCCTTGACGGCAGGACGCGGCGTTCCCATATCGTTCTGTTGGCGTGTGCCACCCGGTTGCCAAACCCGCAGGAGCAGAACGAACCGCTGCGAACGCCCACGAACTGCTACGAACGCTGGCGAAGCGCTACGAACACCCACGAACCGCCGCGAACGCTGGCGAAGCGCCACGAACCCGCGCGAGCCGGAATGAAGCGTTTTCAGTCCCCGTCGCCACGGTGAAAGCGGGGATCCAGCAGAAAAGTTGGCTTCCCGCTTTCGCGGGAATGACGATGAGAGGCTTAAGTCCTTGATTTATATGAAGTGGTGTGTAGGTAAAATAATACCGCCACCTAACATATTGATTTCACAGGGCAGAACCCGTTTGACAGCGCAGCAAAAATCCTCATAGTGCGCCCCGATCCGCCCGCCGGCTGTCCGGCGGGATTTTTACTACTCTGTCAGGACGTCAGATGAAGACCTTCACCGCCAAAGAGTCCGAAGTGGACAAGAAGTGGCTGCTGATCGACGCCGATGGCCTGGTGTTGGGGCGGCTCGCCTCCCTGATCGCCATGCGTCTGCGCGGCAAGCACAAGGCCATTTTCACGCCGAACTGCGATACCGGCGACAACATCATTGTCATCAACGCCGAGAAGGTCCGTGTGACCGGCCGCAAGGCCGCGAACGAGGTCTTCTACTGGCATACCGGTCATCCGGGCGGCATCAAGGGCCGTACCATCGGTGAGGGCCTTGCCGGCCGCTTCCCCGAGCGCGTGATCCTGAAGGCCGTCGAGCGCATGCTGCCGAAGGAGAGCCCGCTGGCTCGCCGCCAGCTCAGCAAGCTCAAGGTCTACAAGGGTGCCGAGCATCCGCATGAGGCGCAGCAGCCCGTGAAGCTGGATGTCGCCGCGCTCAATCCGAAGAACAAGAGGAACGACTAATGGCTGAGTCCCGTACACTCGCCGATCTGAGCCTGGGCAACGCCAAGGCCGCCGTCGCCGCCACTGCCGTCGAGGGCGAGCGCAAGCTCGACAAGTTCGGCCGCGCCTACGCCACCGGCAAGCGCAAGAACGCCATCGCGCGCGTCTGGATCAAGCCGGGCACCGGCAAGTTCACCGTGAACGGCAAGGAGAGCAACGATTACTTCGCTCGTCCCGTGCTGCGCATGCTGCTCGCCCAGCCGATGGTCGTGACCAATCGTGCCGGCCAGTTCGACATCTACGCCACCGTCGTCGGCGGCGGCCTTTCGGGCCAGGCCGGCGCGCTGCGTCACGGCATCTCGAAGGCGCTGACCTACTTCGAACCGACGCTGCGTCCGGCGCTGAAGGCGCAGGGCTTCCTGACCCGCGACAGCCGCGTGGTCGAGCGTAAGAAGTACGGTAAGCCGAAGGCTCGCCGCAGCTTCCAGTTCTCGAAGCGCTAATATCCGATCGGCTGCTGTTGCAGCCTCAGAGAAAGGCCGGAGCGCAAGCTCCGGCTTTTTTCGTTTGAGTACCAGTGCAGTTCACTATCATCTACGGCGCGGGGGGAGGGGCGACATGGATGCCGAATCAGTACTGCTTCTTGTCGTACCGGCAATGCTGGTGCTGCTCGCCGCCGGCGGGCTGGCCGGTTATATCGAAACCGCCATCTACCAGCTCAATGCCAGCGGTTCCGGTACCGGCGAGGCGACAAGGCAGGCACAGCTGCAGAGCGACTACAGCCGCAAGCGCGGCGAGCTGGCGTCCCTGCGCGACGAGAAGGCGCAGCTCGACGGCGATCTCGCCATGCAGATCAAGGAACGCGCCAGCCTGCAGGACCAGGAACGCCGTCTCGCCGACCGCCAGAACAACATGGTGGCCGAAGCCGGGGCTCCCGCGCCGGGCGTGCCGGGTTTCTATTTCCGCATTGAAGGTCCGGCAGCGGTGATGCCGTTCGCCGGTCTTGCCTCGCTGCCGACCGCGATGGGCGGCCGGCGCCGCGTGCGGCTGGTCGTCTGGGCTGCAACTTTCGATTCGGCGCAGGCGGTGATGCTCAATTTCAGTGGTGACGGCGCCAGGGTGATCGACCAGCGGCCGTTCGACGGCAAGCTTTTCTGGCACGAGGCCTGAGCGATGGACGATCTGCTCACCGTGCTGTCGACACTGATCGCGCTGTTGCTGTTCGGCCTGGCGCTTGGGATCGTGGTGGACCGTGCCCGGCTCGGCTATCGCCGTGCCGAAAGCGAGAAGGCCATGCGTCGCCAGGGCCAGTACGAGCTCACCCAGCGGCTGGAGCAGGTCGAACGTGCCATTGCCGAACAGAAGCCCGCCATCGGCGCCGTGCGACGCCAGCTGATCGAGACCGTGGCGGAATGCGACGCGCTGAAGCGCGGGCTCGACAGCACCGAATATCCCTTCGCCTATACCGTCGTGCCGATGGAAAGCCGCGACATGCATGCGCGCTCGTGGCGGTTCACCGCACGCCATGCCGCGCTTGGTGCCGACCTGCCCGAGACCGAGCCGGCCGGGCAGTGGGGGCAGGGGCGGCTCTACGTCATCGCCGCGGAGAACCAGGCCGAGGCGCGGTCGGTGATGGACCGCCTGTTGCCGCGCCATCGCGGTTTCGTGGTGGTTAACGTCGGCGAGGCATCGTCGGATTCGCCCATGCCTTCGGCATAACTGCTGGATTGGCCAATGGATTCGAAGGGCGATTCGCCCGGCAAACTGCACAATCAGCGGTAAAACACGGATTGATTTGGGCCCGCCTTTGGCCGACAGTACCCGGAGGGAATACACCCTCAGGGGCAATAGCTGGAAGGCCGGTCGGCATGGATGTCGTCGACATCGTTTCTGCACTGCTGCCGTCGCTGCTGATGTTCTTCGCCGTCTCGCTCGGCGCGAACAACCTCGAGCGCTATGTGTTCAACTATGCCCGCGGCCGGTTCCAGCTCGACCGGCTGGTCAGCGAGGCCGACCAGCTGCGCACCAGGCTCTCCGACATCCGGGTCGATTACGACAAGCTGCAGGAAGACAAGGCCACGCTCGAACTGCGCCTGTCCGAGAAGCAGAATGCCTATGGCGCGATGATGGCGCGCGAAGTCGAATTCAGCGATGCGCGCAACATGGTGATCTACGAGGTCGGTTCGCCCAAGCCGCACGAGACCGGCTGGTATGTGAAGCTGATCGGTCCGGAAATGCACGAGATGTTCAGCGGCCCGGGCTCCAGCGTCGCGGCCTTCCCCGGCCGGCGCACCGCACGCGTGGTGATGTGGGGCCTGCCTGATGAGCAGGCGGTACGGCTGCGCAGCAAGAAGATCTTCGGCGCGCTGTCGGAAGTCATGCTGATCCGTCCGTTCAACGGCAAGATCAGGCTCGGCGATGCCTGATTTCTCGATGACCCAGTTCATCGGCGTGCTCGCCGCTGGCGCCAATATCGGCATCGCGGTGATGATCATCATCCTGCTGGGCGAGCGCAGCCACGCCGCCTGGACACGGGTGCGGCTGAAGGCCGACGAGATCTCGGCGGTGAAGGAAGACTTCGAGCGGCAGGTGAACGATGCCGAACAGGCGGTGCGGGCGCTGCATGAAAGCATCGCCGACCTGAAGAACCAGGTGGTGCGCGCCGAGCAGGATCTGGACTCGCTGGCGGCGCGTCATAAGGAGACCGACCTGCCTTACGGCTATACCTCCACCATCGTCGACGTGGTTGACCGCCGCTATCGCACCTGGCGCGTAGTGGTGCGCAATGCCGATCTGGGCAGCAGTGCCGGTTCGTTCAGCCATCCGGCGCATAAATGGATCGAGGGCCGCTACTACGAAGTGCCGGCGCCCAACATGGAATACGCCGTGCAGGCGATGCAGAGCCGCTTCCTGCTGCGCGACGGTTTCACCGTTGATCCGGCGCCGCCGCGCGGCAGCACGGCCGAAGCTCCGATGTCGCTCGACCAGGTGGAAGTGGGCTAGGGCCCGTTCCCTCACATAAACCCCGAAAATTTGTCCGGTCGTACATTCAGGATCGGGCTTGACGTCATTTGGACAATCGTCCTAATAATTAGGGCGATCGTCTGATTCAAGTGTGGGGCAATGCAGGCAGTGAGCGAGCAAGGAACGCGCGCAGAGATCGTGGAGGCGGCCGACGGGCTGTTCTACCGGCGTGGCTATGACCACACTTCCTTCGCCGATATCGCCGCCGCTGTGCGTATTTCGCGCGGCAATTTCTATTACCATTTCAAAACCAAGGATGAAATCCTGGATGCAGTGATCGCGCGGCGCCTGGTCAATACCCGCGCCATGCTGGATCAGTGGGAGATCGCCGGCACGACACCGGTGGCGCGGCTGCGCAGCTTCATCGACATGCTGATTGTCAACCGGACCGACATCAAACGTTATGGCTGCCCGGTCGGCACGCTCTGCACCGAACTGGCCAAACTTGGTCATGTGGCCAAAGACGATGCGAAAGCACTGTTCACGCTGTTCCGCGTCTGGTTGCGGCGGCAGTTTGAACTGCTCGGCCGGAAGGCCGATGCGGATGTACTGGCGATGCATCTGCTGATGCGCAGTCAGGGCGTGGCGACATTGGCCACAGCCTTCCATGACGAGGCTTTCATGCGTCAAGAAGTGCATCAGATGCATGCCTGGCTCGATGCCTGTCTCGTGCCGTCAAAAACGAAGAAACGCTGAAAGAGAGCCACCGGATGTTTGTCGTGTTGCTGAAATTCTCCGCCAACAAGGCGAAAGCCGGTGAGTTCATGGATGGCCACAATGCCTGGCTCCGCCAGGGTTTTGCCGATGGCGTGTTCCTGCTGGCCGGCAGCATCAAGCCAGGTCAAGGCGGTGCCATTCTCGCACATGGTGCAACAGCAGAGGATTTGCAGCAGCGCGTGAACGCCGACCCCTTCGTGGCCGGGGATGTGGTGCGGGCAGAAATTCTCGAAATCGCACCCTCCAGGGCCGACGAGCGCCTGAATTTCATGGTGGCGTGATATGGCCGGCACGCTTCCTGGCCCCGACGGCAAGCCACGCTGCCGCTGGTGCAGCATCGCGTCGGAATTCCCCGCCTATCACGACACGGAATGGGGCTTTCCGGTCGACGACGACCACCACCTGTTTGAAAAACTCTGTCTGGAAAGTTTTCAGTCGGGCCTGAGCTGGCGCACCATTCTGGCCAAACGCGAGAATTTCCGCGCCGCTTTCCAGAATTTCGATTTCAACACGGTGGCGCGCTTCACGCCGCGCGACGTGGCCCGTTTGCTGAAAGACGAGGGGATCGTGCGTCACCGCGGCAAGATCGAGGCGGTGATCAACAATGCCCGTTGCGCGCAGGAATCAGTGACCGAGCATGGCTCGCTGGCGGCTTTCTTCTGGTGTCACGAACCGGATGTGAAGTCACTGGCCAAGCCGCAGACGGCTTCGACCTCGGCCGAGGCCATCGCGCTGTCGAAAAAACTGAAGAAGCTGGGCTGGGCTTTCGTCGGCCCGACTACGGTCTACGCTTTTATGCAGGCGATGGGGCTGATCAACGATCATGCCGAGGGGTGTGTGATCCGTGCGAAGGCCGAAAAGGCGCGCAAGGCTTTCAAGCGGCCCGTGGCGAAACGCCAAGCCTAGCGATTCAACTCCCGCATCCCGCGTTCCAGCCCGTCCAGCGTGAGCGGGAACATGCGGTTGTTCATGAGCTGGCGGATCACGCCGACAGACGGCGTGTAATCCCAGTATTTTTCCTGCACCGGGTTGAGCCAGATCGCCTTCGGGTAGGTGTCGAGCAGGCGCTGCATCCAGGCCGCGCCGGCTTCCTCGTTCCAGTGTTCCACGCTGCCGCCCGGCTGCACGATCTCATACGGGCTCATCGTGGCATCGCCGACGAAGACCAGCTTGTAATCCTGCTGGTAGGTGCGCAGCATTTCCCAGGTCGGCATGAATTCGCTGTGCCGGCGGCGATTGTCCTTCCACAGCTTCTCGTAGACGCAGTTGTGGAAGTAGAAGAATTCCATGTGCTTGAACTCGGCGCGCGCCGCCGAGAACAGCTCCTCGGTGACTCGGATATGGTCGTCCATCGAGCCGCCGATATCGAACAGCAGCAGCACCTTCACTTTGTTATGCCGCTCGGGCACCATCTTGATGTCGAGATAACCGGCATTGGCCGCGGTCGACTTGATGGTGTCGGGCAGGTCGAGTTCCAGATCGGCACCGTCGCGGGCAAATTTGCGCAAACGCCGCATCGCCACCTTGATGTTGCGCGTGCCGAGCTCGACGCTGTCGTCCAGGTTCTTGTATTCGCGCTTGTCCCACACCTTCACGGCGCGGCGGTTGCGCGACTTGTCCTGGCCGATGCGCACGCCTTCGGGATTGTAGCCATAGGCACCGAAGGGTGAGGTACCCGCCGTGCCGATCCACTTGTTGCCGCCCTGGTGACGGCCTTTCTGCTCTTCGAGGCGCTGCTTCAGCGTCTCCATCAGCTTGTCCCAGCCACCCAGCGCCTCGATCTGCGCCATTTCCTCGGGCGTGAGCACCTTCTCGGCCAGCTTGCGCAGCCATTCCTCGGGGATCTCTGCGGTGATCTCGGCGCCGGCCCCGGCAAACTGCAGGCCGTTGAAGCACTGGCTGAAGACGCGGTCAAACTTGTCGAGGTTGCGCTCGTCCTTCACCAGTGTCGTGCGCGAGAGATAATAGAAATCCTCAACGCGATACTCGGCCACGTTCTTGTCCATCGCCTCGATCAGCGTGAGGTATTCCCGCAGCGTGGCGGGCACCTTGGCCTTGCGCAGTTCGAGGAAGAAGTTGATGAACATCGTGTTGCGCTCGCCCTAATTGCGCTCACGCCGAGCGATGAAAGCGAGCCGCTCGAACAGATGCACATCCTGCTCGTTCTTCAGCAGCGCGCCGGCCAGCGGCGGAATCAGCTTGCCCTGGTCCTTGGTGCGCAGCGCATCGGCCGGCAGGTCTTCGGCCATCAGCAGCTTGAGCCAGTCGAGCAGTTCGGAGGTGGAGGGCTTCTTCTTCAGGCCCGGCGTCTCGCGGATATCGTAGAAGACATTCAGCGCATCGCGCAGCAGGTTCTTCTGCACGCCCGGATAATGCACATCGACGATCTCTTCCATCGTCTCGCGCTCTGGGAAGCGGATGTAGTGGAAGAAGCAGCGGCGCAGGAAGGCGTCCGGCAGTTCCTTCTCGTTGTTCGAGGTGATGATGATGATCGGCCGCTGGCTCGCCTTGATCGTCTCATTCGTCTCGTAGACGAAAAATTCCATGCGATCGAGTTCGAGCAGCAGATCGTTGGGGAATTCGATATCGGCCTTGTCGATCTCGTCGATCAGCAGAACCGGGCGCTGCGGTGCCGTGAAGGCGTCCCACAGCTTGCCCTTCTTGATGTAGTTGCGGATGTCCTTCACGCGCTCGTCGCCGAGCTGGCTGTCGCGCAGGCGCGAGACCGCGTCGTATTCGTACAGGCCCTGCTGTGCCTTGGTAGTCGACTTCACATGCCAGGTGAGCAGCGGGGCGTTCAGCGCCTTGGCGATCTCGATGGCCAGCACGGTTTTGCCGGTGCCCGGCTCGCCTTTCACCAGCAGCGGCCGCTCCAGCGTGATAGCGGCATTCACCGCCACCTTGAGGTCGTTGGTGGCGACGTAGGACTCGGTACCCTTGAACTTCATCTGTCGGCTTTCCCGGAATCTGCGAAATGAATGTGTCGATGAACGCTAGGTCGCGTCATGGCAGCGCGCAACCATCTTGGTGGAGCACCAGGGCATGACGTAGCGTCAACATTCGCAGCGGGAAAGGGGGGAGGACCTAGTTGGTCGTCTTGTAGTTGACGCAGATCTTGGTCTTTTCGGCCATGTCGATGGTCTCGCCGGTATTACCGCAGGTGCCGGCCTCCGGCTTGACCTCCAGCGCGGCCAATGCGGCCTGGCTGTTCACGCAGAACAGCGAGCAATCCTGGCAGACGCCGAATTCATTGATCTGGTTGCGGGTCTGCAGATCATGCAGCAGGCGGGACAGGCCTTTGACCATTTCCGAGCCCAGTTCATCGGCGATTTCGAGGGTCGCCTGTTCCAGGGTCTGCATCGGATCCTTGCCCAGCATCGCTTGCCCGGCATCGGTGAGGCAGAGATCGACCTGGCGGCGGTCCTCGGTCTTTTTGCAGCGGGTGATCAGCCCCTTGGACTCGAGCGCGATCAGGGTCTGGGAGACGGTCCCCTTGGTGGCGCCGAGATAGTCGGCCAGCGCGGTGGGGGAGCGGGAATACTTGTTGGCCTTGGCGAGGAAGCGCAGGGCTTCCCACTGGGCCGGGTTCAGCCCGTCGGCGAACTGCAATTCGCGGGTGAGCCGGCCGAGGCGGTCGAGCAAAACGATAACCCTTTGAGCTATCGCGGATTTATCGCTCTGCACAGCTCCGCTGGGGGGGCTGCCGGCTACGGCATGGCTAAGGTCGGTGATCGGCATCACAGTTTGGTTTCGACTCGCTATTACCGCTTGCTGGAGGAACATCGGCGGGCGTATCGTGGTTTTGTATCGACCCGATACCAACTAGCCCCTTCGCCCGACCCTGTACTTGGCTCCAGTGCAAGCAACCTAGTGCAGCTAAGGGTGAAAGTCGATGGAGGACATACAAATGGCCATCGCTTCCGCCCCCCGGACTCTCGACAGCGCCGACCGGCGCTACCTGTCCACCGTCATGACCAAGGCCATGCTGACGGAGGAAGAAGAATTACGCTACGCCCGCGCCTGGCGCCTTGATGGAGATCAAAAGGCGATGCAGAAGCTGGTGACGGCTTATCTGCGCCTCGTGGTCGCCACCTCGACCCGTTTCCGCAATTACGGCCTGCCGATGCCCGACCTGATCCAGGAAGGCAATATCGGGCTGATGCTGGCAGTGAACCGCTTCGATCCCGAACGCGGCGTGCGCTTTTCCACCTATGCGTCCTGGTGGATTCGCTCGTCGATCCAGGAATATGTGCTGCGCAACTGGTCGATCGTGCGTTCCGGCACCTCGGCTGGCCAGAAGGCGCTGTTCTTCAACCTGCGCTGGCTGCGCGCCAAGCTGGAGCGGGCCGGTGGCGGCACGCTGACGCTCGACGACGCCACGCGCGATGAAATTGCCACGGCGCTCAAGGTCTCGCCCAAGGACGTGACCAACATGGCGCAGCGCCTGTCGGGCAAGGATCACTCGCTGAACGAGACGGTTGGCGGCGAGGAGGGCGGCGACGCTTTCCAGGATTTCCTGGTCGATCCGGGCCCGAATCCCGAGGAAATCGTCACCTCCAAGATGGACGGCGGCCTGCGCCACGTCTGGCTGACGGAATCGCTGCAGGAGCTCAGCCCGCGCGAACAGATGATCATTACCGAGCGCATGCTGAACGAGGACAAGGCCACGCTGGAAGAGCTTGGCGGCAAGCTTGGCGTGACCAAGGAACGCGTGCGCCAGATCGAGACCAAGGCCTTCAGCAAGCTGCAGTCCGCCGTGCAGCGCAAGGCCCGCCAGGCCGGTGAAAAGATCGCACCGGCGCTGGAGGATGCGAGCCACCTCGCACTGGCCTGACGGCGTCTTCCCGCTGTCGTGACAAGTCTTTGCAGGCGTGGCCGGAATATCGGTCGCGCCTGCTTGACATCGGGGGTAGCCAAGGGTAAACCGCCTGCCGCCGCGGGGGTGTAGCTCAGTTGGTTAGAGCGCCGGCCTGTCACGCCGGAGGTCGCGGGTTCAAGTCCCGTCACTCTCGCCATTTCCCCGCTGGCAACCCTTCCAGAAAATCCGATCCGTGACCGGGCCTGCACCAGGCTCGAAATAGCTTTTTCGTATACGGATCGAGTCGGCTCCGAAAGCTGTTGCGAGCGACTCTCAAAAAGCCGAAAATCGCTTCTGGCCCTGCAACTTGCGACGTTTTTACCATTCCGAGGCGTGTTGCGGCGCGGCACGGAAACGGCTAGAACGTGCCGGAACTCGGGCGGGGTGGGACCTACCCGGGCAGAACGCTTTTTTTCGGAGGGGAATGACCGTGGACGCCCTGCTGCGGGAATATCTGCCGATCCTGCTTTTCCTTGGTCTGGCCATCGTGCTGGCCGCGGTTCTGGCCCTGCTGCCCTTCGTGGCCGCCAAGCGCGCGCCGGACCCCGAGAAGAATTCCACCTACGAGTGCGGCTTCGAGCCCTTCGGCGATTCCCGCAAGCAGTTCGACGTGCGCTTCTACCTCGTCGCCATTCTTTTCATCATCTTCGATCTTGAAGTGGCCTTCCTGTTCCCCTGGGCGATCAGCTTGGGTGAGATCGGCGTCTATGGCTTCTGGTCGATGATGATCTTCCTCGGAATCCTCACCATCGGCTTCATCTACGAATGGAAGAAGGGGGCGCTGGAGTGGGAATGAGTAACGTGACCAGCAATCAGCCTGCAGCCACCGGCCTGTCCACCGTGCAGGGCATTCAGCCCGGCTCCGACCAGGACGTGTTCTTCAAGGATATTTCCGACGAGCTGGCCGACAAGGGCGTGGTGATTTCCTCGCTCGACAAGCTGGCCAACTGGGCCCGCACCGGCTCGCTCTGGCCGATGACCTTCGGCCTGGCCTGCTGCGGCGTCGAGATGATCCACGCCTATATGGCGCGCTACGATCTCGACCGCTTCGGCTCGATGCCGCGCGCTTCGCCCCGCCAGTCCGACGTGATGATCGTCGCCGGCACGCTGACCAACAAGATGGCGCCGGCACTGCGCAAGCTCTACGACCAGATGGCCGAGCCGCGCTACGTGATCTCGATGGGCAGCTGCGCCAATGGCGGCGGCTACTATCACTATTCCTATTCGGTGGTGCGCGGCTGCGACCGCATCGTGCCGGTCGATATCTACATCCCCGGCTGCCCGCCGACCGCCGAAGCGCTGATCTATGGTCTTCTGCAGCTGCAGAAGAAGATCCGCCGCACCGGCACGATTGCCCGCTGAGGACACGGACATGACCGACAGCAAGGCGATCTTGCGCGAACAGGAACAGAGCCTGCGGGACCTGGCCGACCATCTGGCTGCCGGTCTCGGCGCCGATCTGCTCGACACGAATATCGCGCTGGGCGAACTGACCATCCGCGTGCCGGCCGCGCGCATCGTGCAGGTGCTGACCTTCCTGCGCGACGACGGCAACTGCCAGTTCGCCGAACTGGTCGACATTACCGGCCTGGACTGGCCGGAACGCGCCAAGCGTTTCGACATCGTCTATCACCTGCTGAGCCTGAAACTGAACCAGCGCGTGCGCATCAAGGCGGAAACCGACGAAGAGACGCCGGTGCCGTCGGCTGTTGGCGTTTACTCCGCTGCCAACTGGTACGAGCGCGAGACCTGGGACATGTACGGCGTGATGTTCTCCGGCCATCCGGACCTGCGCCGTATCCTGTCGGATTACGGTTTCGAAGGGCATCCGCTGCGCAAGGATTTCCCGCTCACCGGTTATGTCGAAGTGCGTTATGACGAGTCGCAGAAGCGCGTGATCTACGAGCCCGTGCAGCTGCAGCAGGAGTTCCGCCGCTTCGATTTCATGAGCCCGTGGGAAGGCGCGAAATACGTGCTGCCGGGCGACGAAAAGGCCGAGGGGCAGAAGTAACATGGCCGAAGTATCCATTGCCAACTACATGGTCAACTTCGGGCCGCAGCATCCCGCGGCCCACGGCGTGCTGCGCCTTGTCATGGAACTCGACGGCGAGATCGTCGAGCGCTGCGATCCGCATATCGGCCTGCTGCATCGCGGCACCGAGAAGCTGATCGAGCACAAGACCTATCTGCAGGCGGTGCCGTATTTCGACCGCCTCGATTACGTCGCGCCGATGAACCAGGAGCATGCCTTTGCTCTGGCCACCGAGCGCCTGCTCGGCCTGGAAGTGCCGGCGCGCGGCCAGGCCGTGCGCGTGCTGTTCGCCGAGATCGGCCGTCTGCTCAATCACCTGCTGAACGTGACGACTCATGCTCTCGATTGCGGCGCGATGACGCCGGCGCTCTGGGGCTTCGAGGAACGCGAGAAGCTGATGGAATTCTACGAGCGTGTTTCCGGCGCGCGCATGCATGCGGCCTATTTCCGCCCCGGTGGCGTGCACCAGGACATGCCCAAGGGCATGGACGAGGATATCGTCAATTACCTGCCGCGCATGCTGAAGGTGATCGAGGATATCGAAGGCCTGCTGACCGAGAACCGCATCTATCGCCAGCGCAACGTCGATATTGGCGTGATCAGCGGCAAGGATGCGATCGACTGGGGCTTTTCCGGCGTGATGCTGCGCGGGTCTGGCATTGCCTGGGATCTGCGCAAGTCGCAGCCGTATGACGGCTACGAGCAGTATGACTTCGACCTGCCAGTGGGCAAGAACGGCGACTGTTTCGACCGGTATCTCTGCCGCATCGAAGAGATGCGCCAGAGCGCGCGCATCATCGAGCAGGTGATCGAGAAAATGCCGACCGGACCGATTGCGTCCGATGATCGCAAGGTTGTGCCGCCGAAGCGCGGCGAGATGAAGAAGTCGATGGAAGCACTGATCCATCACTTCAAGCTCTACACCGAAGGCTATCGCGTGCCCGAAGGCGAGGCTTATGCCGCCGTTGAAGCGCCGAAGGGCGAGTTCGGCGTGTATCTGGTGTCGGACGGCTCGAACAAGCCGTATCGCTGCCGTATCCGCGCGCCGGGTTTCCCGCATCTGCAGGCCACGGATTTCATGTCGAAGGGTTACATGCTGGCTGACGCCGTCTCCATCGTCGGCAACATGGACGTTGTGTTCGGGGAGATCGATCGATGAGCGGCGTTCATATCGCACCGCCCGAGCAGCAGCCGGCCAGCTTCGCCTTCACGGCGGAAAACCTGGCGCTGGCCAAGACGCATATCGCCAAGTATCCGGCTGGCCGTCAGCGCAGTGCGGTGATGCCGCTGCTGGATATCGCGCAGCGCCAGCACGACAACTGGGTGCCGCAGGCCGCGATCCGCTATATCGCCGAAATGCTCGACGTGCCGGTGATCAAAGTGCTGGAAGTCGCCAGCTTCTACACGATGTACAACCTGGCGCCCGTGGGTACGCATTTCGTGCAGGTCTGCACCACGACGCCGTGCTGGCTCGCCGGCTCGGACAAGGTGCTGAGCGCTTGCAAGAAGCATCTCGGCCTCAATCCGGGCGAGACCTCGGCCGATGGCAAGTTCACCGTGATCGAGGTGGAATGCCTCGGCGCCTGCGTGAATGCGCCGATGCTGCAGTATAACGACGACTTCTTCGAGGACCTCGACGAAGAGAGCACCGGCCGCATCCTCGAAGCGCTGAAGCGCGGCGAGACGCCGAAGCCCGGCCCGCAGAACGGCCGCCTGTCGTCGGAGCCGCTCGGCGGCGCCACCACGTTGACCACTTTCAATCCCGCGGCTTCGGCCGGCGGGAATGACGACTGAGGCGGAGCCGGCACATGCTTCAGGATAAAGACCGCATCTTCACCAATCTCTACGGCCAGCAGTCGTGGCGCCTTGAGGCTGCCCGCAAGCGTGGTGACTGGGACAACACCAAGGCCATTCTCGACAAGGGCCAGGACTGGATCATCGACGAGATGAAGAAGTCCGGCCTGCGCGGTCGCGGTGGCGCCGGCTTCCCGACCGGCATGAAGTGGTCCTTCATGCCCAAGCAGTCCGACGGCCGACCGTCGTATCTCGTCGTCAATGCCGACGAGGGCGAGCCGGGCACATGCAAGGACCGCGACATGATGCGGCACGATCCGCACAAGCTGGTCGAAGGCTGCCTCGTCGCCGGCTTCGCCATGCGCGCGGTCGCCGCCTACATCTATATCCGCGGTGAATTCTTCCGCGAGGCCGAGAACCTGCAGGGCGCGATCGACGAAGCCTATGCCGCCGGCCTGATCGGCAAGAATGCCTGCGGCTCGGGTTTTGATTTCGACGTCTATATCCATCGCGGCGCCGGCGCCTACATCTGCGGCGAAGAAACCGCGCTGATTGAAAGCCTGGAAGGCAAGAAAGGCCAGCCGCGCCTCAAGCCGCCGTTCCCGGCCAATATGGGCGTCTGGGGTTGCCCGACCACGGTGAACAACGTGGAGAGTATCGCGGTCGCGCCAACCATCCTGCGTCGCGGTGGCGAGTGGTTCGCCGGCATCGGCCGTCCGAACAACACCGGCACCAAGGTCTTCTGCATTTCCGGCCATGTGAACAAGCCGTGCAATGTCGAAGAAGAGATGGGCATTCCGCTGAAAGAGCTGATCGAGAAGCATGCCGGTGGCGTGCGCGGCGGCTGGGATAATCTGCTTGCGATCATTCCGGGCGGCTCGTCGGTTCCGCTGCTGCCCAAGTCGATCTGCGACGACGTGCTGATGGATTTCGATAGCCTGCGCGCACAGCGTTCGGGCCTCGGCACCGCCGCCGTGATCGTGATGGACAAGAGCACCGACGTGGTGCGCGCCATCGCGCGCCTGTCGAAGTTCTACAAGCATGAATCCTGCGGCCAGTGCACGCCGTGCCGTGAAGGCACCGGCTGGATGTGGCGCGTGATGGAGCGTCTCGTGCAGGGCAGGGCCGAGAAGCGCGAAATCGACATGCTGCTGGAAGTCACCACGCAGGTGGAAGGCCACACGATCTGCGCGCTCGGCGATGCCGCGGCCTGGCCGATCCAGGGCCTGATCCGGCATTTCCGCGGCGAGATCGAACGTCGCATCGACGCATATCATACGGGTTCGCCGGTTCTGCCGGCGGCAGCCGAGTAGGCGGGGGAAGGCTTAGAAATGCCCACGTTGACCATCGACGGCATCCAGGTAACGGTCGAGCCCGGCACCACCGTGCTGCAGGCCTGTGAACTGGCCGGCAAGGAAATCCCGCGCTTCTGCTATCACGAACGCCTCACCATCGCCGGCAACTGCCGCATGTGCCTGGTCGAGCAGGAGAAGGCGCCGAAGCCGATTGCTTCCTGTGCCATGCCCGCCGCCGACAACATGGTGATCAAGACCGACACGCCGCTGGTGAAGAAGGCCCGCGAAGGCGTGATGGAATTCCTGCTGATCAATCACCCGCTGGATTGCCCGATCTGCGACCAGGGTGGCGAATGCGACCTGCAGGATCAGTCGATGGGCTATGGCAAGGGCTCTTCTCGTTACGACGAGAACAAGCGCGCCGTCACCGACAAGTATATGGGTCCGCTGATCGAAACGGTGATGACCCGGTGCATCCAGTGCACCCGCTGCATCCGCTTCGCGCAGGAAGTCGCCGGCGTGCCGGAACTCGGCGCCATCGGTCGCGGCGAGGATATGCAGATCACCACCTATCTCGAGCAGGCGATGACGTCGGAACTGTCCGGCAACGTGATCGACCTCTGCCCGGTCGGTGCGCTGACCTCCAAGCCCTATGCCTTCACGGCACGCGCCTGGGAACTGCGCAAGACCGAAAGCATCGACGCGATGGACGCCGTTGGCGCCAATATCCGCGTCGATGTGCGCGGCCGCGAAGTGATGCGCGTGCTGCCGCGTCTGAACGAGGACGTTAACGAAGAGTGGCTCTCCGACAAGAGTCGCTTCGCCTATGACGGCCTGCGCAACCGCCGCCTCGACCGGCCGTATGTTCGCAAGAACGGCAAGCTGCAGGAAGCCACCTGGGCCGAAGCCTTCGCCGCCATCGCTGTCAACGTGAAGGGCCTGCAGGGCAACCAGATCGCCGCCATCGCTGGCGACATGGCCTGCGGTGAAAGCATGACCGCGCTGAAGGACCTGATGGGCAAGCTGGGTTCGACCAATCTGGACTGCCGCCAGGATGGCGCGCAGATCGACCCGTCGAACCGCGCCGGCTATCTGTTCAACAGCGGTATTGCCGGCATCGACGAGGCCGACGCCATCCTGATCGTCGGCAGCAATCCGCGCCGCGAAGCCGCCCTGATCAATGCGCGCCTGCGCAAGCGCTATCTCACCGGCAAGGTGAAGATCGCCCTGATCGGCGCCGAGCAGCCACAACTGACCTACAAATATGATTATCTCGGCGCTGGCGCTGCGACGCTGAAGGACATCGCCGAAGGCCGTCATGCTTTTGCCGAAGTGCTGAAGGGCGCGCAGAAGCCGATGCTGATCCTCGGCCAGGGCGCGATCGCCCGCGCCGATGGTGCCGCCGTGCTGGCGCTGGCGAAGCAGGTTGCCGACAGCCTCGGCCTCGTGAAGGATGGCTGGAACGGCTTCAACATGCTGCATACGGCTGCAAGCCGCGTCGGCGCGCTCGATCTCGGTTTTGTGCCGGGGCAGGGTGGTAAAGATGTCGCCGGCATTCTGGCCAGCGCGCAGTCGGGCGAGATCAAGACGGTCTGGCTGCTGGGGGCCGATGAGATCGACACCAGCAAGCTCGGTTCTGCTTTCGTGATCTATCAGGGCAGCCATGGCGATGTCGGCGCAAAGCGCGCCGACGTGATCCTGCCAGGCGCTGCTTACGTCGAGAAGGACGCCACCTGGGTCAATACCGAGGGCCGCGTTCAGCTTGGCCGTCGCGCCGCGGCGCCTCCGGGCGATGCCCGCGAGGACTGGTCGATCATCCGCGCCGTGTCCGAGCCGCTCGGTCACAAGCTGCCCTATGACAATCTGGGCATGCTGCGTCGTCGCATGCTGGAACTCGCGCCGCATTTCTCCGGCGTCGACAAACTCGCCACTGCGGCCTGGGGCGCCTTTGGCGCGGCCGGCAGCGTCACTGATGCGCCGTTCGCCTCCACCGTGGCTGATTTCTTCCTGACCAATCCGATTGCCCGCGCGTCCGCGACCATGGCCGAATGTTCGGCGCTGGCGCGTGGCGCCGCCCAGCCGAAGACGGGTACCCATGACTGAGTCTCTCTGGCAAACCCTCTGGACCGGCTACGTCTTCCCGGGCGGGCTGATCCTTGCCCATATCCTGATGCTGACGGTGCCGCTGCTGATCGCTGTGGCCTATCTGACGCTGATGGAGCGCAAGGTGCTGGCGGCGATGTCGCTGCGCATGGGCCCGAACGTGGTCGGCGCCTTCGGTCTGCTGCAGCCGTTCGCCGACGCCGCCAAGCTGATCTTCAAGGAAACCATCATCCCGTCGGGCGCGAACAAGTTCCTGTTCATCGCCGCGCCCTGCATCACCTTCATCCTGGCGCTGATCGCCTGGGCGGTGATCCCGGTCGCTGACGGCTGGGTGATCGCCAACATCAATGTGGGCGTGCTGTATCTCTTCGCCATCTCCTCGCTGGGCGTCTACGGCATCATCATCGCCGGCTGGTCGTCGAATTCGCGCTACGCTTTCCTCGGCGCGCTGCGCTCCTCGGCGCAGATGGTGTCCTACGAAGTCTCGATGGGCCTCGTCATCATCACCGTGCTGCTCTGCGTCGGGTCGCTGAACCTGAGCGCCATCGTGAATGCGCAGAAGACGGTGTGGTTCGCCTTGCCGCTCTTCCCGATGTTTATCGTCTTCTTCATCTCGGCGCTGGCCGAGACCAACCGGCATCCCTTCGATCTGCCGGAAGCCGAAGCCGAACTGGTCGCCGGCTACCAGGTCGAATATTCGTCGATGGCCTTTGCGCTGTTCTTCCTCGGCGAATACGCGAACATGATCCTGATGTCGGGCATGACCACGATCCTGTTCCTTGGCGGCTGGCTGCCGCCCTTCGATGTCGCGCCGTTCAACTGGATTCCGGGCATCGTCTGGTTCTGCCTGAAGATCTTCGTGCTGCTGTTCGTCTTCATCTGGGTGCGCGCCACCGTGCCGCGCTACCGCTACGACCAGCTGATGCGTCTGGGCTGGAAAGTGTTCCTGCCGTTCTCGCTGTTGTGGGTGGTGTTGACCGCGGGCTTCCTGCTCGCCTTCGACCTGCTCCCGAAAGGTGTCTGAGCCATGGCTTTGCTCGATCGCGGTGCACGCTCGATCTTCCTCTGGGAAGTGGTGAAAGGCCTGGGCCTGACCTTTGCCTATATGTTCAAGCCACGCGCCACGCTGAACTATCCGTATGAAAAAGGCCCGCTGAGCCCGCGCTTCCGCGGCGAACATGCGCTGCGCCGCTATGCCAATGGCGAAGAGCGCTGCATCGCCTGCAAGCTCTGCGAGGCGATCTGCCCGGCCCAGGCCATCACCATCGAGGCCGAGCCGCGCGATGACGGTTCGCGTCGCACCACGCGCTACGACATCGACATGACCAAGTGCATCTATTGCGGCTTCTGCCAGGAAGCCTGCCCGGTCGATGCCATTGTCGAGGGGCCGAATTTTGAATTCGCCACCGAGACGCGTGAAGAACTGTTTTACGACAAGGACAAGCTGCTCGCGAATGGCGAGCGCTGGGAATACGAGATTTCGCGGAACATCGCCGCGGACGCGCCGTATCGATGAGCGCGCCGCAGGCGAGGGGGTAAACGATGATTATCCAGGCTCTGGCCTTCTACCTGTTCGCAGCCATCACCGTGGCCTCCGGCTTCATGGTGATTGCGTCGCGCAATCCTGTGCACAGCGTGCTGTTCCTGATCCTGGCCTTCTTCAATGCGGCCGGTCTGTTCGTGCTGATGGGCGCGGAATTCCTCGGCATGCTGCTGGTGATTGTCTATGTCGGCGCCGTGGCGGTGCTGTTCCTGTTCGTGGTGATGATGCTCGACATCAACTTCGTCGAACTGCGCCAGGGCTTCCTGCAGTATCTGCCGGTTGGCGGCATGATCGGCATCGTGCTGCTGATCGAACTGGCCATGGTGCTGGGTGGCTGGGTGATCGCGCCCGAGGCGCGCTCGGTCGCAGCCGATCCGATCCCGGCACTCGACAAGGTCACCAACACCCATGCGCTGGGTGCGGTGCTCTACACCAAGTACATCTATCTGTTCCAGGGCGCCGGCCTGATCCTGCTGGTCGCCATGATCGGCGCCATCGTGCTGACGCTCCGCTCGCGCCCCGGCGTGCGGCGCCAGAGCATTTCCGAGCAGGTCAATCGCCCGCGCGACGAAGCGGTGGCGATCCGTAAGGTCGAGCCGAGGAAGGGAATCTGACCATGACCATCGGCCTCGGACATTATCTGACGGTTGCCGCGATCCTGTTCACACTCGGGATCCTCGGCATCTTCCTGAACCGCAAGAACGTGATCGTCATCCTGATGTCGATCGAGCTGATGCTGCTCGCCGTCAACATCAACCTGGTGGCGTTCTCCACCCACCTGAACGATCTGGTCGGCCAGATATTCGCCCTGTTTGTACTGACGGTGGCGGCGGGTGAGGCGGCCATCGGCCTCGCGATCCTGGTTGTTTACTTCCGCAACCGCGGCACCATCGCGGTTGAAGATATCAATATGATGAAGGGCTGAGGCCAGCGATGACGATGTACCATCTGATCGTTTTCCTGCCGCTGCTGGCCGCCATTATTGCAGGCCTGTTCGGCCGCCGCATCGGCGACGTCGCCTCGATGGCCGTCACCTGCGTGGCGGTGATCATCTCGGCCGTGCTGTCCTGGGTTGCCTTCTATCTCGTGATCTCCAAGGGCATGGTCGTCACCGTCAAGGTGCTCGACTGGATCGATTCCGGCACCTTCAGCGTCGACTGGGCACTGAAGATCGACCAGCTCACCGCCGTGATGCTGGTGGTGGTCAACACCGTGTCGGCCGTCGTGCATGTCTATTCCGTCGGCTATATGAGCCACGATCCGCACCGCTCGCGCTTCTTCTCGTATCTGTCGCTGTTCACTTTCGCGATGCTGATGCTGATCACGGCGGACAACTTCGTGCAGCTCTACATGGGCTGGGAAGGCGTCGGCCTGGCCTCATATCTGCTGATCGGCTTCTGGTTCCACAAGCCCAGCGCCAATGCCGCCTCGATCAAGGCCTTCGTGGTCAACCGCGTCGGTGATTTCGGCTTCGCGCTCGGCATCATGGCGCTGTTCTTTGCCACTGGCAGCGTCACCTTCGAGGCTGTCTTCGCCGCTGCCCCTGATCTTGCCGGCAAGACCTTCCACTTCCTGTGGAAGGACTGGGACATCCTGACTGTCGCCACCTTCCTGCTGTTCCTCGGCGCCATGGGCAAGTCGGCCCAGCTCGGCCTGCACACCTGGCTGCCGGACGCCATGGAGGGCCCGACGCCTGTGTCGGCGCTGATCCATGCAGCCACCATGGTCACCGCCGGCGTCTTCATGGTCGCGCGCTGCTCGCCGCTGTTCGAATACGCACCGGATACACTGGCCTTCGTCACCGTGATCGGTGCCAGCACGGCCTTCTTCGCCGCGACGGTTGGTCTTGCGCAGAACGACATCAAGCGCGTGATCGCCTATTCGACCTGCTCGCAGCTCGGCTACATGTTCTTCGCGCTGGGCGTCTCGGCCTATCCGGCCGCGATCTTCCACCTGTTCACGCATGCCTTCTTCAAGGCCCTGCTGTTCCTGGGCGCCGGCTCGGTGATCCATGCCGTCGATGGCGAGCAGGACATGCGCCGCATGGGCGGGCTGTGGAAGCACATCAAGATCACCTACGCGATGATGTGGATCGGCAGCCTCGCGCTGGCCGGCTTCCCGATCTTCGCCGGCTATTACTCCAAAGACATGATCCTCGAAGTGGCCTATGCCGCTGGCGGGGTAGGGCAGTATGCCTACATCATGGGTATGGCCGCCGCGATCCTGACCGCCTTCTACTCCTGGCGCCTGCTGTTCATGACCTTCCATGGCAAGCCGCGCGCCGATCATCACGTGATGGAACACGTGCATGAAAGTCCGATGGTCATGCTGATCCCGCTGTTCGTGCTGGCCACCGGTGCGGTCCTGGCCGGTATCGTCTTCTACGACGGCTTCGTCGGCCATCACTGGAAGGAATTCTGGGGCAGCTCGATCCTGATCCTGGAAAATCACAAGGCGATGGACGAGGCGCATCATGTGCCGTTCCTCGTCAAGGTCGGCCCGATCATCGTCGGCGTCATCGGCATCTTCATCGCCTGGATCGCCTATATCCGCGACACCAGCCTGCCGGGCCGGACCGCCGCGCAGCACCACATGCTGTACAGCTTCCTGCTCAACAAGTGGTATTTCGACGAGCTGTATGACCGCGTCTTCGTGCGCCCGACCTTCTGGCTCGGCAATCTGCTGTGGAAGGGCGGGGACGGCAAGATCATCGACGGCCTCGGCCCGGATGGGCTGGCCGCCACGGTCGTGCGTCTGGCCAGGCGCGCCTCGATCCTGCAGTCCGGTTATGTCTATCACTATGCCTTCGCCATGCTGATCGGCGTGGCGGTGCTGGTGACCTACTTCTTCAGTGCGATGGGGCACTAATCCGATGTCGAGCATGCCCTTGCTGTCGATCGTCACCTTCCTGCCGCTGGTCGGTGCCGCCTTCATCTTCCTGGCGCGCGGCCCGGAGGAGATCGTGGCCCGCAACGCCCGTTCGGTGGCGCTGTGGACCACCACGATCACCTTCCTGGTGTCGCTGCTGATCTGGCTGAACTTCGACAACTCGACCGCGACCTTCCAGTTCGTCGAGAAGGGCGAGTGGATCGGCGCCGGCATCAACTATCATATGGGCGTCGATGGCATTTCCATGCTGTTCGTCATCCTGACCACTTTCCTGATGCCTTTCTGCATCCTGGCCAGCTGGGAAGCCATCGAACATCGCGTCAAGGAATACATGATCGCCTTCCTGGTCATGGAAACCCTGATGGTCGGCGTGTTCTGCGCGCTCGATCTGGTGCTGTTCTACCTGCTGTTCGAAGCCGGCCTGATCCCGATGTTCCTGATCATCGGCATCTGGGGCGGCAAGCGCCGCATTTATGCCAGCTTCAAGTTCTTCCTCTACACGCTGCTCGGCTCGGTGCTGCTGCTGCTCGCGCTGCTGTACATGTATTTCACCGCTGGCACGACCGATATCCCGAGCCTGATGAAGACCGGCCTGTTCTCGGCCCAGGCGCAGACCTGGCTGTGGCTCGCCTTCTTCGCATCCTTCGCGGTGAAGATGCCGATGTGGCCGGTGCATACCTGGCTGCCGGACGCACACGTTGAAGCGCCGACCGCCGGTTCAGTGATCCTGGCCGCCGTGCTGCTGAAGATGGGCGGCTACGGCTTCCTGCGCTTCTCACTGCCAATGTTCCCGATTGCCTCGGAATACTTCGCGCCCTTCGTCTTCGCGCTTAGCGTGATCGCCATCGTCTACGCCTCGATCGTGGCGCTGGTGCAGGAGGACATGAAAAAGCTGATCGCCTATTCCTCGGTGGCGCATATGGGCTTCGTCACCATGGGTATCTTCGCGCTCAACACGCAGGGCATTGAAGGCGCGATCTTCCAGATGCTCAGCCACGGCATTATCTCCGGCGCGTTGTTCCTCTGCGTCGGCGTGGTCTACGACCGCCTGCATACCCGCGAGATCGCGCGCTATGGCGGCCTGGCCAACAACATGCCGAAATACGCCGTGATCTTCATGCTGTTCACCATGGCCAATGTCGGCCTGCCGGGCACCGGCGGTTTCGTTGGCGAGCTGCTGACGCTGGTCGGCGCCTTCCAGGCCAACACCTGGGTCGCGCTGATCGCCACCAGCGGCGTGATCTTTGCCGCGGCTTACGCGCTGTATCTCTACCGTCGCGTTGTTTTCGGCGAGCTGACCAAGGCCGACCTCAAGGCGATGACCGACCTGTCGCCGCGTGAGATCGCCATCTTTGCACCGCTGGTGATCATGACGCTGTGGATGGGTATTTACCCGGCGCCGTTCTTCGATGTGATGGCCGCCTCGGTCAAGCATCTGCTCGACCAGCACCAGACTGCGATGGCCGCCGCGAAGGCGATGGCCACCGCTGCTCGCTAGGAGTTTAGATCGTGACCCTGCCCGCACTCGCGCCTGCCTATCCGGAACTCTGGCTTGCGCTCTCGGCCATGGCGCTGCTGATGTTCGGCGTCTTCCGTGGCGATGGCTCCACCCGCATGGTGTCGTGGCTTGCCGTGCTGGTGCTTCTGATCGCGGTGGCGCTGGTTGCCATGCAGCCGGCCGGTTCGGTTCTCACCTTCGGCGGGCTGTTCGTCTCTGACGGCTTCGGCCGCTTCGCCAAGGTTCTGATCCTGCTCGGTTCAGCCTTCTCGATCATCCTGTCGCTTGGCTATAACCGCTACGAACGCATGGAGCGGTTCGAGTATCCCGTGCTGATCCTGCTGGCCAGCACCGGCATGATGATGATGGTCTCGGCCAACGACCTGATCGCGCTCTATCTTGGTCTCGAGCTGCAGTCGCTGTCGCTGTATGTGCTGGCTGCCTTCAAGCGCGATTCCGGCCGCGCCACCGAAGCCGGCCTGAAGTATTTCGTGCTCGGCGCGCTGTCGTCGGGCATGCTGCTCTACGGCGCCTCGATGATCTACGGCTTCGCCGGCTCGACCAGCTTCACCCAGATCGCGGTGGCGCTCGGCGGCCAGGCCTCGATCGGCCTGGTGGTCGGTATTGTTTTCCTGTCGGCGGGCCTCGCTTTCAAAGTCTCGGCCGTGCCCTTCCATATGTGGACGCCTGACGTCTATGAAGGCGCGCCGACCCCGGTGACGGCCTTCTTTGCCGTGGCGCCGAAGATTGCGGCCATGGCGCTGTTCGTGCGCGCGATCCTGACGCCGTTCGGCGAGGTCGCCCATGAATGGCAGCAGATCATCATCGTGGTCAGCACGTTGTCGATGCTGCTCGGCGCTTTCGCCGCCATCGCGCAGACCAACATCAAGCGCCTGATGGCCTATTCGTCCATCGGCCATGTCGGCTATGCCCTGATCGGCCTCGCGGCCGGGACGGAAGAGGGCGTGCGCGGCATCCTGATCTATCTGGCGATCTATCTCGCCATGAATGTCGGGACGTTTGCCTGCATTCTCTGCATGCGCCAGAAAGACCAGATGGTCGAGGGCGTCAGCGATCTGGCCGGCCTGGCCAAGACCCATCCGGGCATGGCGCTGTTGCTGGCCGGCTTCATGTTCTCGCTTGCCGGCGTGCCGCCGCTGGCCGGCTTCTTCGGCAAGTTCTACATCTTCATGTCCGCCATTAACGCTGGCCTCTATACGCTGGCGGTGATCGGCGTGCTGAGCTCGGTGGTCGGCGCTTACTACTACCTGCGCATCGTCAAGATCATGTATTTCGACGAAGCCTCCGAGCCGCTGGCCAAGCCGGTGCGTGGCGAACTGGGCGCGGTGATGACCGTGACCGGGCTGTTCACCATGCTGTTCTTCATCTGGCCGGCACCGCTGCTCAGCATGGCGGCCACAGCCGCCCGCTCGCTGTTCCCGTAAGCCGTACGGTTCCCTGGCATGGTGGCCTGGCCAATCCTATGAAGTGGGATGTCCAGGTCTTCGACAGCGTCGACAGCACCAATGAGGAAGTCCGCCGCCAGGCTGAATCCGGTGCTGTGGAAGGCCTCGCGGTGCTGGCGAAACAGCAGACCGCTGGTCGCGGCCGCCGTGGCCGTGCTTGGGACTCGCCGCCGGGCAATCTCTTTCTCTCACTACTGCTGAGACCGAAGGTAACTCCGGCCGAAGCCGCCACGCTGTCCTTCCTGACAGCTGTGGCGTTGCTTGAGGCGCTCGACCTCGCGTCGGTGCCGGCGACGCTGACCTGCAAATGGCCGAACGACGTGTTGGTCAACGGCGCCAAGATCGCCGGCATCCTGCTCGAATCCCGCACTGGCCCGGATGGTGCGCTGGGCTGGGTCACGGTCGGTATCGGCGTCAACCTCGCCTGGCACCCTGAGGGAACGCCGTATCCGGTCACGTCGCTGGCGGCTCATGGCATCACTGTGACACCGGAGGACTTCGCCCCGTGGCTGCTGGCGCGCTACGGCTACTGGTATGGTCGCTGGCAGGTCGAAGGCTTCGCCCCGGTGCGCACCGCCTGGCTGGCGCGGGCGCAGGGGCTGGGGCAGCCCGTGGTGGTGCGACTGCCTGACAGTGAACTGCAGGGGCGGTTTGTCGCGCTGGATGATGGCGGCGCGCTTCTGCTGGAATTGCCTGACGGCCGCAGGCAGACTGTCACGGCCGGCGACGTGTTCCCGGCCGGCTGAAAAGGACGCGCCATGCTGCTCGCCATCAATGCCAACAACACCAATGTGAAATTCGGTGTCATCGACGGCGACCGGATTGTCGGCGAATGGCGCCAGCATACCTCGGCCATGCGCACCGCCGACGAACATGCGGTCTGGCTGCTGCAGCTGATGCAGCTTGAAGGCATCGACCCGAAGCAGATTACCGCCGCCATCCTCGCCAGCGTGGTGCCGCAGGCGACCTTCAACCTGCGCCGGCTCTGCACCCGCTACTTCAGCACCGAGCCGCTGGTACTGGGCGAGCCGAATGTGAAATACGGCGTGCAGATCAAGGGGCAGGGCGCCGGCGCCGACCGCATCTGCAATACGGTCGGCGCTTCCGTCATGTTCCCGAAGACGGCGATGATCATCGTCGATTTCGGCACGGCGACGACCTTCGATGTGGTCGACGAGGAGGGGGCCTATTGCGGCGGCGTGATTGCGCCGGGTATCAACCTGTCCATCGAGGCGCTGGTCAATGCCACGGCCCTGCTGCCAAGGATCGTTGTCGAGAAACCGAAAAGCGTGATCGGCGTGAATACCGTGGCCTGCATGCATTCCGGCGTGTTCTACGGCTATGTCGGGCTGATCGAGGGCATCGTCGCCCGCATCCGGGGTGAGTTCGGCCGGCCGATGCGGGTGATCTCCACCGGCGGTCTCGCGCCGGTCTTCGACGGCGCCACCGACGTGATCGAGAAGATCGTGCCCGATATCACCGTGCGCGGCCTGATCGAGATTTACCGCCGCAGCATGCAGCAATAGGCCCTGATGTCAGAACGCCTCGACAAGGACAGCCTGTATTTCCTTCCCCTCGGCGGGGTGAACGAAATCGGCATGAACCTGAACCTGTATGGCTACGGGGATCAGTGGATCATGGTCGATCTCGGCACCAGCTTTGCCGACGAGGGCATGCCGGGCGTCGACATGGTGGTGCCCGATGTGGCCTGGATTGCTGGCCGGCGCGAGAAGCTGCTGGGGCTGATCCTCACCCATGCCCATGAAGACCATCTCGGCGCGATCAGCCATTGCTGGGAGGAGCTGCAATGCCCGGTCTGGGCTACCGGCTTTGCCGCCAGCGTGCTGCGGCGCAAGCTGGAAGAGAAGGGCATGGTCGATGACGTGCCGGTGCATATCTACCAGCCGGGCGATTTGATCGAACTGGGCCCGTTCAGGATCCGCTCGATGAACATCACGCATTCGACGCCGGAGAGTCAGGCGCTGGCCATCGAGACGCCGCGTGGCACCGTGCTGCATACCGGCGACTGGAAGCTGGATCCGCGCCCGATGCTGGGGCCCCAGACCGAGATCGAAACGCTGCGCAGCTATGGCGACAAGGGCGTGCTGGCGCTGGTCTGTGACAGTACCAATGTGTTCAGTCGCGGCACGTCTGGTTCGGAAGGCGAGGTGCATGACGCGTTGCTGCCGCTGCTGAGGGACAAGACCGGCCGCATCGCGATCACCACGTTTTCGTCAAATCTGGCGCGGCTGGAAAGCCTGTTCCTGGTGGCCAAGGATCTCGGCCGCCATGTCTGCCTGATCGGCCGCTCGCTGCACCGGTTCATGGCGGCGGCGCAGGAGAACGGCTATCTGAAGCATGTCCCCAACCAGGTGGATGAGCGCGAGGCCGGCTTCCTGCCGCGCGACAAAATTCTCTACATCTGCACCGGCTGTCAGGGCGAGCCGCGCGGCGCCATGGCGCGCATTGCGTTTGGCAGCCATCCGCATGTGGTGATGTCGCCCCGGGATACCGTGGTGTTTTCCT
Source organism: Ferrovibrio terrae (assembly GCF_007197755.1). Lineage (NCBI taxonomy): Bacteria > Pseudomonadati > Pseudomonadota > Alphaproteobacteria > Rhodospirillales > Rhodospirillaceae > Ferrovibrio > Ferrovibrio terrae. The sequence goes on along the minus strand of NZ_CP041636.1, from coordinate 3,614,296 downwards.
CCAAGATCATTCCGGGCAACGAGCGCACGCTGTTCAGGCTGCACAATGAACTGGTCAGCCGCGGCATCGAGGTGATCACCGAGAAGGATGCCTTCGTGCATGTGTCGGGCCATCCGTCGCGCGACGAACTGGCCGAGATGTATGCGCTGGTCCGGCCGCAGATCGCGGTGCCGGTGCATGGCGAACCGCGTCATCTGGTGGAGCATGCGCGCTTCGCCCAGAGCCTGCAGGTGCCGCATGGCATCGTGCCGCGCAACGGCGACCTGATCCGGCTGGCGCCGGGCGAACCCGATGTGGTGGAGCAGGTGCCGGCGGGGCGTCTGGCGATCGACGGCGACGAGTTGATCCCGCTGCAGGGCGGGACGCTGGGCGTGCGGCGCAAGCTCGCTTTCAACGGTGCTGCCGCAGTGACGCTCGTGGTCGACGATCGCGGCAAGCTGCTGGCCGATCCGCAGGTGATGCTGGCCGGCGTGGTGAATTTCGAGATCGAGGATATCGAGGACGAGATCGCCGAGGAGATCGCCGACGCCATCGACAGTCTGAAATCGTCGCGCGACGACGCGGCGCTGGAGCAGGCCGCCGTCAAGGCGATGCGCAGCTACCTGCGCAGCCTGACCGGCCGCAAGCCGATCTGCCAGGTGCAGATCGTGCGGATGCCGTAAGGTAAGTCTTTACACCGGTGCGGCTTTTCGTCCGCTTGCCGGCAGGCTTTTTCGCCCCCATATTGCAGTGCAGAAACGCCAGCAGGGAATCCCGTCCATGATCGGTCGCCTCAACCACGTTGCCATCGCGGTCCCCGACCTCGCCGCCGCTGCCGCCATGTATGCCGATACGCTCGGCGCCAAGGTGTCAGCGCCGCTGGCGCAGCCCGATCACGGCGTCACGGTCGTCTTCGTCGAGCTGCCCAACACCAAGATCGAGCTGCTGCATCCGCTGGGTGAGGGCTCGACCATTGCCAAGTTCCTCGCCAACAACCCGTCGGGCGGCATGCATCATGTCTGCTACGAGGTCGAAGACATCATTGCTGCACGCGACAAGCTGAAACAGCAGGGTGCGCGTGTGCTGGGCGACGGCGAGCCGAAGATCGGCGCGCATGGCAAGCCCGTGCTGTTCCTGCATCCGAAGGATTTCGCCGGCACGCTGGTCGAGATCGAACAGGTCTGACGTCCCGGAGCAGTTTGCGTGACCTGGTACAACAATCTCGTCGCCTTCATGATGATCTATATGGTCATCCTGTTCTGCGTGCTGCCGATCGGCGTGAAGACGGCCGATGAGGCCGGCGAGGAGAAGCTGCCCGGACAGGCCGATTCCGCCCCGAGCAATCCGCGGCTGGGCTTCAAATTCTTGCTCTGCTTTGGCATCAGCAGCGTGATTTTCGGGATCTATTACGTGGTCGGCACTTACGACCTGCTCAACGTGCCGGGCCTGCTGGGCCGCGGCTGATCTGAGCTGCCCTCAAAAAGGGCTTCACCCTGAACGGGCGAAAATTGTCTCTACTTATAGGGGTAATTTTTACTGGGGGTAGCCACAAAAAGAAAAGGAGCAAGGACATGCCTCGCTCCGTACCCCGTCTCGCACGGGTAAGTTTAAGCCTCCCCAGACTTGGGCCGCCTGTTACCAAGCGGTTGCGTAATTTCTATACCGAATGATGAAAGCGTTGTCATCCAAAAAGTTATGGCCTCATAAGAGAATCGTAACAATGCCGCTGCATGCTGGGAAAATGCTCCGGATTCCGACCACCCTGCTGCTCGGTCTGCTGCTGCTACCTGCGGCAGTTCCGGCACAGACTGCCTCCCAGCCGGCCAAACCTCCGCAAAATGCCCCCGACTCGGCCCTCCCTGTGGTCGTGGCACTGGATGCCCAGGAATGCCGTCGCCTGCTGGCCCGGCAGAATATCCTGGTGCCGCATCAGCCCGCGCCGGATGTGAATTACCAGCCCGGCCGCGACGTCGACTCCCAGGGCCGCCCGATTGCCCCGGCCGATCTGCCGGGCAGCAATCCGCTGCCGCTCGACGGCATGATCCAGCTGCCGCTCACCATGCCGCTGTCGGGCCTGCCTGGCCTGTCGCAGGTGCCCACGGATATGAAGCGCGAATCCGGTCTGGCGATCGCCACGCTGGCCATCGATCCGATGAGCGGCAAGCTCGCCTTCAACGGCCAGCCGCTGCAGCCGCAGACCGAGGATGCCGTGGCCGTCGCCTGCCGCGACTATCTGGCCAGGGCCGGCCAGCCAAAGCGCTGACGCCTCCACAACTCCCGGGCCATTGCGACTGAGGGAGCAGGGCCTTAAAAACGCCCCATTACCCCGCCATCACCGCACGATAAATTCAGGAAATCCCACAATATGCGGCTCAGCAGCTACTTCCTGCCCGTTCTGAAGGAAAACCCCTCCGAGGCCCAGATCGTCAGCCACCGGTTGATGCTGCGGGCCGGCATGGTCCGGCAGAATGCCGCCGGCATCTACAGCTGGCTGCCGCTGGGCCATCGCGTGCTGAAGAAGATTGAGCAGATCGTGCGCGAGGAGCAGGACAATGCCGGCGCGCAGGAAATGCTGATGCCGACCATCCAGTCGGCCGAGCTGTGGCAGAAGAGCGGCCGTTACGAGGATTACGGCAAGGAGATGCTGCGCATCACCGACCGCCACGAGCGGCCTTTGCTGTACGGTCCGACCAACGAGGAAATGCTCACCGACATCGTGGCGAACGAGTGGAAGAGCTACCGCGACCTGCCGAAGATCCTCTACCACATCCAGTGGAAATTCCGCGACGAGGTGCGTCCGCGCTTTGGCGTCATGCGTGGCCGCGAATTCCTGATGAAGGATGCCTATTCCTTCGATCTCGACCAGGCCGCGGCACGTCGCTCGTATAACCGCATGTTCGTCGCCTACCTGCGCACTTACGCGCGCATGGGCCTGAAGGCGATCCCGATGCAGGCCGATACCGGGCCGATTGGCGGCGACCTGAGCCACGAGTTCATCGTGCTGGCCGAGACCGGCGAAAGCGGCGTGTTCTGCGACAAGGCGCTGATCGAGCGCGATGTGCTGGGCGAGGGCGTGGACTATAACGCCGACCTGCAGCCCATCGTCGACAGTTGGACCTCGCCCTATGCGGCCACCGACGAAAAGCACGACACGGCGCGGTTCGATGCACTCCCCCAGGAACGCCAGGTGGCGGCCCGCGGTATCGAGGTCGGCCATATCTTCTATTTCGGCACCAAGTATTCCAAGCCGATGGGCGCGGTGGTCTCCGGTCCAGGCGGCGAGCAGATCACGCTCGAGATGGGCTCCTACGGCATCGGCGTGTCGCGTCTGGTCGGCGCGATCATCGAGGCCAGTCATGACGACAACGGCATCATCTGGCCGATGAGCGTCGCGCCCTTCCATGTCGGTCTGATCAACCTCAAGGTTGGCGATGCCGACTGCGACAAGGCCAGCGACGACCTCTACGGCAAGCTGAAGGCGGCCGGACTGGACGTGCTGCTGGATGATCGCGACGAGCGCGCCGGCGCCAAGTTCGCCACCATGGACCTGATCGGCCTGCCCTGGCAGGTCACGGTCGGCCCGCGCGGCCTGAAGAGCGGCGTGGTCGAGATCAAGAACCGCAAAACCGGCGAGAAAGAGGAACTTTCCGTCGAAGCGGCGCTTAACAAGCTCTCTGCAGCCAAGGTCTGATTTAGGAAAACCATGCCCTTCTTCTCGCGTTTCGAATGGATGCTCGCCCTGCGGTATTTACGGGCGCGGCGGCAGGAGGGGTTCATCTCCGTGATCGCGGTGTTCAGCTTCCTCGGCATCATGCTGGGGGTTGCGACCCTGATCATTGTGATGAGCGTGATGAACGGCTTCCGCGCCGAACTGGTCGGCCGCATCCTCGGCCTGAACGGTCATCTGACCATCCAGTCCGATGCCGCGCCGGTGATCCGCGATTTCCAGTTCGTGGCTGATGCGGTGGGCAAGCTGCCCGGCGTGGTGACGGCGGTGCCGATCATCGAGGGCCAGGTGATGGCCACCACCGACCGCGGTGCCTCGGGCGTGATGATCCGCGGCGTGCGGCCGGAAGACCTTGCGAAAGAGAGCGCCATCGCCAAGGGTATCCGCGAGGGCAGCCTGCGTGATTTCCAGGGCGACGATGGCGCCGTGATCGGCCATCGTCTGGCACGCAAGCTGGGCCTGCGGGTCGGCGACCAGATCAGCATGATCTCGCCGCAGACCAATGCCACGCCCTTCGGCAGCGTGCCGCGCTCGGTGCGCTACAACGTTGTCGCGGTCTTCGATGTCGGCATGTTCGAGTATGACAGCGCCTTCGTCTATCTGCCGTTTGAAGCCGCCCAGATCTATTTCCGCCTGCAGAACCAGGCCTCGGCCGTGGAAGTGCGGCTGGTCGAACCGGACAAGGCGCGCGAAGCCGCCCGCATGATCAGCCAGCGGCTCGGACCCAGCTACCGCATGTATGACTGGCAGCAGGCGAACGCCCAGTTCGTCAGCGCGCTGCAGGTCGAGCGCAATGTCATGTTCCTGATCCTGACGCTGATCATCGTGGTGGCCGCCTTCAACATCATTTCCAGCATGATCATGCTGGTGAAGGACAAGACCCGCGACATCGCCATCCTTCGCACCATGGGCACGGCGCGCGGCACCGTGATGCGCGTCTTCGTCATCGCCGGGGCCAGCATCGGCGTGCTCGGCACGGCCTCGGGCTTCGCGCTCGGGCTGGCCTTCTGTCTCAATATCGAAAGCATCCGGCAGGCCCTGCAGGCGATGACCGGCTGGCAGCTGTTCCCGGCCGAAATCTATTTCCTGTCGCAGCTGCCGGCCAAGGTCGACAGCACCGAAGTCGTCTATGTCGTGGCGATGGGCCTGATCCTGACCCTGCTGGCCACGCTCTATCCGAGCTGGCGTGCCGCACGCCTCGATCCGGTGGAGGCGCTGCGTTATGAGTAACGGCGTTATGAGTGAGGCCGTCCTCGTTCTCGACAACGTCCAGCGCACCTTCAGCCAGGGTGGCGTCAATGTCGACGTGCTGCGCGGCGTCGATCTCACTGTGTCGCGCGGCGAGATCGTCGCGCTGCTCGGCCCCTCGGGCTCGGGCAAATCCACCCTGCTGCATATCGCCGGCCTGCTGGAGCAGCCGTCGTCCGGTCGCATCGTGATCGGCGGCCAGGATTGCAGCAGCATGAACGATGCCGAACGCACGCTGGTGCGCCGCGAGCGGCTCGGCTTCGTCTATCAGTATCACCACCTGCTGCCGGAATTCTCGGCCCTGGAAAATGCCGCCATGCCGCTGCGCGTGCGCGGGCAGGGGGCGGGGGCCGCAGCGCAGACCGCCGGCGACCTGCTAAAGCATCTCGGCCTCGGCCATCGCCTTGATCATCGCCCGGCGCGGCTGTCGGGCGGCGAGCAGCAGCGTGTGGCGATTGCCCGCGCGGTGGTCGGCAAGCCCGACCTGCTGCTGGCGGACGAGCCGACCGGCAATCTGGATGAGAAGACCGCCGAGATCGTGTTCGGCGAGATGACCTCTCTGGTGCGCAACAGTGGCATCGGCGCGCTGATCGCCACCCACAATCTAGATCTCGCCCGGCGCATGGACCGGGTCGTGACCCTGCACGAAGGCAAGCTGCAGGCGGCGTAAGCCACGAATAGCCGTCATGGCCGGGACAAGCCAGGGCATGACGAATATTTATTGAGCGATGCTACGCCGCGCCCGCCACTGTTCCCTGGTCTGGCCCCAGAGGTGGGTGGTGGCATTGATCGGGGCGGGCAGCCGTCCCTCGCGCAGGTAGCTCGAGCCGAGCCGCTTCGCCACCGCCTGCGAGGCAGCGTTCTCCGGCGCGATGCAGTGGATCACCTCGGTCCAGCCCAGATGGTCGAAGGCCCAGTCGATGGCCGCCGTCGCGCCCTCGGTGGCGTAGCCCTTGCCCCAGGCGTCGCGCGTCAGGCTCCAGCCCACTTCGGTGCCGGGCCATTCGGCCGGCAGCCAGGGACCCAGCCGGCCAATCCAGCGCCCGGTCGACTTCTCGATCACCGAGAACATCGAGAAGCCGTCGATGGCCCAGGCGCCGGTCATGAGGCAGATCGAGCGCCAGACTAGGGCCGGCGGCATCACGCCGCCCAGATGACGCATGACCTCCTCGTCGGCCCCGAAGGCGAGCCAGGGTTCGTAATCTTCACGTTCCGGCGGCCGCAGGATCAGGCGGGCGGTTTCGAGCTGGGTCATGAGAACATGCTCTTGTCTGGATCGGGCCGTGCATTATGTCTGCCTGATCGGGCGATAGTACCGGCTAACATATTGCGAAAGCAGGATAAACAGAAATTAAGCAGAAATAAGCCGGAATAGGGAGTGGATTAGCGAATATACGGCGGAATAAGCTAAAATATCACATCAATAATGAATTATAAGTATTTCAAATAATTGATTATTACCACGAATATAGTCGAAAAACTGTCTCGACGTGTTCCCGGCACAACGGCAGTCCCGGCGGCGATGTGCTGAAACACGCAGTGGAATTTATATTTGTACTTATTATATTGAAAATAATGACTTACTGTTTTTATATAACCCTAAAAGTTAGAATTTGCAGCGGCGCCTCAACTGCTCCCGACATGGGCTTTCGCAAGAGTTAGACGTCTTTGCCGCTCCGTTCTCCCGTATCTGGGATTCGTCCGCGAACGTTCTCCGGCATAGCCCTCCGGAGCACCACTTATCCACAAGATATTGGGAATCAACACAATTCTGCCACACCCAGTCTGGGATTCGGATTCCTTGCGTTCTGGTTTTGCGGCCCTAGGTCGCGTATCGTAGACCGTGAACGGGACTCGAAAATCCGCCGCCTGATTCGCTGAAACGAAGGTCGCATGAGCCACGCCGATTTCGTCCATCTCCGGGTTCATACCGCCTATTCGCTGACCGAGGGCGCGATCCGGGTCGGTAAGCTGGGCGACCTTTGCCAGCGGTACCGCATGCCGGCGGTGGCGATCACCGACACCAACAACCTGTTCGGCGCCCTGGAATTCTCCAAGGAGATGGCCGGCAAGGGCATCCAGCCGATCCTCGGCTGCCAGCTCAGCCTGGCCCGTGCCGACCTGGCTCAGCCCAGCGCCCGCAACCTGAAAAAGCCGGACCCGGACAAGGTCGTGCTGCTGGCCCAGACCGAGGCCGGCTACGCCAACCTGATGAAGCTCTCAACCAAGGCCTATCTGGAGCCGCCGCCGGGCGAGGTGGCCCAGATCCAGTGGGCCGACCTGGAAGCCTGCGCCGAGGGCGTGATCTGCCTGACAGGAGGTCCCAGCGGACCAATCGCCCGGCTGGTGCTGGACGGCCAGATCGACGCCGCCCGCGAGCAGCTCAAGACTTTGGCCGGTATCTTCCCCGGCCGGACCTATGTGGAGCTGCAGCGCCATGGCTGGGCCTCGGAAGCCAAGAGCGAGCCCGGCCTGCTCGACCTGGCCTATGAGCTCAACCTGCCGCTGGTCGCCACCAACGACTGCTACTTCCCCGACGAGGACATGTATGTGGCGCATGACGCGCTGCTCTGCATCGCCGAGGGCTCTTACGTGGGCGAGCAGAACCGTCGCCGCGTCACCCCCGACCACCGCTTCAAGTCGGCCGAGGAAATGCGGGTGCTGTTCGCCGACCTGCCCGAGGCGATCGACAACACGCTGGTGATCGCCCGCCGCTGCGCCGTGAAGGCCAATGAGCGCGCGCCGATTTTGCCCAATTTTGGCGACGGCACCGGCGAGAGCGAGGCCGACATGCTGCGCCGGATGGCGCGCGAGGGCCTGGAACTGCGCTTGCAGCAGATCGGCGTCACCGACCCGGAAAAGGCCAAGGTCTACCACGACCGTCTCGATTTCGAATGCGACACGATCATCGGGATGAAATTCCCCGGCTACTTCCTGATCGTGGCCGATTTCATCCAGTGGTCCAAGCGCAACGGGATTGCCGTGGGTCCGGGCCGCGGTTCGGGTGCCGGTTCGGTGGTCGCCTGGGCGCTGACCATTACCGATCTCGATCCGCTGCGCTTCGGCCTGCTGTTCGAACGTTTCCTAAATCCGGAACGCGTGTCGATGCCCGACTTCGATATCGACTTCTGCCAGGAACGCCGCGAAGAGGTGATCCATTATGTGCAGGACAAATACGGCTCCGCCAACGTCGCCCAGATCATCACCTTCGGCAAACTGCAGGCCCGCGCTGCCCTGCGAGATGTGGGCCGCGTCCTTCAGCTGCCGCTCGGGCAGGTGGACCGCATCTGCAAGCTGATCCCGAACAACCCGGCGAATCCGGTGACGCTGGCGCAGGCGATCAAGGAAGAGGTGCGTCTGCGCGAGGAACGCGACCGCGACGAGAATGTTGCCCGCATGATGGACGTGGCGCTGAAACTGGAAGGTCTCTACCGCAACGCCTCGACGCATGCCGCCGGCGTGGTGATCGGCGACCGGCCGCTGGTCGAACTGGTGCCGCTCTATCGCGATCCGCATGCCAGCATGCCGGCCACGCAGTTCTCGATGAAATACGCCGAGGCCGCCGGCCTGGTGAAATTCGACTTCCTCGGCCTCAAGACCCTCGACGTGCTGGAAAAGGCCATCAACCTGATCCGGCTCAGGGGCGTGAACATCGAACTGGCGGAAATTCCCCTGTCGGACCAGCCGACCTTCAACCTGCTCGGACGCGGCGATGCGGTCGGCGTGTTCCAGTTTGAAGGCAGCGGCATGCGCGACATGTTGCGCAACATGAAGCCCGACGCCTTCGAGGATCTCATCGCGCTCGTGGCGTTGTATCGCCCGGGTCCGATGGAAAATATCCCGAGCTACATCGCGCGTAAGCATGGCAAGGAAAAGCCCGACTACCTGCATGACTGGCTCAAGCCGGTGCTGGAGGAAACCTACGGCGTCATCATCTACCAGGAACAGGTGATGGAAATCGCCAAGGTGCTGGCCGGCTATTCGCTGGGCGATGCCGATCTGCTGCGCCGTGCCATGGGCAAGAAGATCAAGGCGGAGATGGACGCGCAGAAGGACCGCTTCGTCAACGGCGCCAAAGCCAAGGGCGTCGATCCGGAGCGGGCCGCCTTCATCTTCGAACTGGTCGAGAAATTCGCCGGCTACGGTTTCAACAAGAGCCACGCGGCGGCCTATGCGCTGGTCGCCTGGCATACCGCCTACCTGAAGGCCAATTACCCGGTCGAGTTCATTGCCGGTTCGATGACGCTGGATATTTCCAACACCGACAAGCTGAATGTCTTCCGCCAGGAATGCGCGCGACAGGGCATCACGCTGCTGCCGCCGGATATCAACAAGTCGCTGGTCGAATTCTCGGTCGAATACGACAGGCACGAGAAAGGCGCGATCCGCTATGCGCTTTCGGCTGTGCGCAATGTCGGCGCCGCGCCGATGGCGGTGATCGTGGCCGAGCGCGAGAAGAATGGCCCGTTCAAGTCGCTGTTCGACTTCGCCAGCCGTGTCGATCCCGCCGCGCTGAACAAGCGCATGCTGGAAAATCTGGCCAAGGCCGGCGCTTTTGATCATCTGGAAAAGAACCGCGCCAGGGTGATCGCAGGACTCGAAACCCTGATCCGCTTTGCCCAGAGCAAGGCCGAGGAACGCAATTCCAACCAGGTGAACCTGTTCGGCGGCGGCAAGACCGAAGAGCGCCTGCCCAAGCTGCCCGAGGGCGACATCTGGACGCCGATGGACCAGCTCGCCAAGGAATTCGAGGCGATCGGCTTTTATCTGTCGGCGCATCCGCTCGATGCCTATCAGGCCACGCTCAACCGCGTCGGCGTGAAGCGCTACACCGAGGCGCTGAAAATGATCGGCGCCAGCGAAAGCATCGTGAAGCTGGCCGGCACCGTGATCTCCAAGCAGGAGCGTACCTCGCAGAAGACCGGGAACCGTTTTGCCTTCGTGCAGTGTTCGGACGCCTCGGGCATGTACGAGGTGATGTTGTTCTCCGAAATCCTCGCGCAGCACCGCGACATGCTGGAAGCCGGCACCAATGTGGTCTGGACTCTGTCGGCGCGTGCCGATGGCGAGCAGCCGCGGCTCAGCGCGCAGAAGATCGAGAAGCTGGATGACGTGGCGGCGCGCGCCGCCGCCGGGATCAAGATCCTGATCGAGGACGACCGCCCGCTGGCGCAGATTCGCACCCTGCTCGACAAGGCCGGCAAGGGCAGGGGACAGGTGATGCTCGGTCTGCAGATCGACGAGGCCGGCAAGCCCGACATCGAAGCCGATATCAAGCTGAAGGAAACCTTCGCCATCAACCCGGCAACGCGCCACCAGATCCGCGTGCTGCCCGGCGTGCGCGAGGTTTATGACATCTAGGGTGACTCCATGACCGCGCAGCCGACCGCGATCCATCGCAAGGATTATCGCGCCCCCGATTTCCGCATCGAGACGGTGGAGCTGGAATTCGACCTGCAGCCCGAGGCGACGCGGGTCAAGTCGAAGCTGGCGGTTGCGCCCCAAAGCGCCGGCGCGGCACTCAAGCTGGATGGCGAAGATATCGAACTGCTGTCGGTCGTCATTGATGGCCGCAAGCTGTTGCCGGCCGATTACACGGCGGACGAACACGGCCTGACCATCGCCACCGTGCCGTCCTCGGCCTTCACGCTGGAAATCGAGACCAGGATCAATCCGAAGGGCAACACGCATCTGTCGGGTCTGTATCAGTCGAGCGGTGTCTATTGCACACAATGCGAGGCGCAGGGCTTCCGCCGCATCACCTATTTCCCCGACCGGCCCGATGTAATGTCGACCTATCGCGTCACTATTCGTGGCGACAAAAAGGCCAACCCGGTGTTGCTGTCGAACGGAAATCTGGTGGAAGAGGGCGGTTTGTCGGATGGCCGGCATTATGCCGTCTGGCACGACCCCTTCCCGAAGCCCTGCTATCTCTTCGCGCTGGTCGCCGGTGACCTTGCCGTCAACGAGGATGAATTCGTCACTCGCAGCGGCCGCAAGGTGGCGCTGCGGATTTTTGTCGAGCATGGCAAGGTGGAGCGCACGGCTTACGCGATGGATGCGTTGAAGCGTTCGATGCGCTGGGACGAGACGCGCTTCGATCTGGAATACGACCTCGACCTGTTCAACATTGTGGCCGTCAGCGACTTCAATATGGGCGCGATGGAAAACAAGAGCCTGAATGTCTTCAACGACAAATACATTCTGGCCGACCACGAAACCGCCACCGACACCGACTATGCCGGCATCGAGGCGGTGGTGGCGCATGAGTATTTCCATAACTGGACCGGCAACCGCATCACCTGCCGCGACTGGTTCCAGCTCAGCCTGAAGGAAGGCCTCACCGTCTTCCGCGACCAGGAATTCACCTCCGATATGCGTTCGCGCCCGGTCAAGCGCATCCAGGATGTGCGCCTCTTGCGCGGCCGCCAGTTCCCGGAAGACGCAGGACCTCTCGCGCATCCGATCCGGCCCGACAGCTACATCGCCATCGACAATTTCTATACGGCGACGGTCTACGAGAAGGGTTCCGAAGTCATCCGCATGATCCATACCATGCTGGGTGAGGACGGCTTCCAGAAGGGCATGAAGCTCTATGTCGAGCGCCATGATGGCGAAGCCGCGACCTGCGACCAGTTCGTCGCCGCCATGGCCGACGCCAACAAAGTTGACCTCTCGCAGTTCCAGCGCTGGTACAGCCAGGCCGGCACGCCGGAAGTGGTGGTCGAGGGCAGCTATGATCCCGGGAGCGGCGATTACGAACTGACGGTGACGCAGGTTGTGCCACCGACGCCGGGCCAGCCCGACAAGCAGCCGGTGCAGATGCCGTTCGGCATCGGCCTGCTGGATGCACAGGGTCGTGACATCGCGTTGAAAGCGGATACTGCCGCGATGCCGCGGCCCGGTATGCTGAATGTCACGGCGCCGACGCAGACCTTCAAATTCAAGGGCGTGCCCAAACCGAAGGCGATCTCGCTTAATCGTGGCTTCTCAGCGCCGGTGGTCGTGAAAGCGAAGCAGCCGGGCGAGGCGCAGGCCTTCCTGATGGCGCATGACAGTGATGCCTTCGCGCGCTGGGAGGCCGGCCAGCAATATGCCACCGAGCTGCTGCTCGCCCGCGTCGCCAATCCGGCCAAGCCGTTCGATCCGGCCTTCATTGAGGCCATCGGTCTGACACTGCGTGACGACAAGCTAGAGCAGGCCTTCGTCGCTGAAGCCATCACGCTGCCCAGCGAGGACTATATCGCCGACCGCATGGCCGTGGTGGATGTGGACGGCATTCATGCGGCACGCCGCGCGCTCCGGCTGGAAATCGTGCGGACATACCGCAAGCAGCTTGAAGACATTTACAGCCGCAACACGACGCCCGGCACCTACAGCCCGGATTCAACCTCGGCCGGCCGGCGCGCGCTGAAGAATGCGGCTTTGTCGTACCTGTCGGAACAGGCCGATGAAGACGCCGGCCTGCGCCGCCTGATCCATGACCAGTATTCAAAAGCCGACAACATGACCGACCGCGCGGCAGCCCTTCGTCTGCTGGTCGACATCGCCGGCCCTGAACGCGAGGCGGCGCTGGCCGATTTCTACCAGCGCTTCGCCGACGATGCGCTGGTGCTGGACAAATGGCTCATGCTGCAGGCGATCTCGACGCTTCCCGAGACGCTGGAGAATGTACGGTCGCTGCTGACACATCCGGCTTTCTCGATGCAGAAGCCGAACAAGGTGCGCTCGCTGATCGGGGCGTTTACCGCCAATGCGCTGCGCTATCACGCCGCCGATGGCTCGGGCTATGCCTTCCATGCCGACCGCATGCTGGAACTGGAGCCGATCAATCCGCAGGTGGCGGCAAGACTGCTCGCGCCGCTGGGGCGCTGGCGGCGGTTTGACGCGGCCCGGCAGGAAAAGATGAAAGCCGAGTTGCGTCGGGTGCTGGCGAAGCCGAACCTGTCGCGCGATGTCTACGAGATCGCCTCGAAGTCGCTGGAAAACTAAGGACTGTAGGCGCGCAGGAAGGCGCTGACCGCGGCATCGACGCGGCGGCGGATTTCCTCGGCCGGCATCTCGCCGTCGATGCGCAGCGTGCGCCGCATGCTGCGGTGGCCCATCAGCATGCCGAAGAACTGCTCGGCGGCCAGCACCGGATCGCTGACTGCCAGCCGTTTGGCACTGGTCTCGCGGTCGAGATAGGCGGCGAGGCGCGCCAGACCCCGGCCCGGGCCGTTGGCGTAAAATGTCGGGCCCAGAGTCGGGAAACTGGCTGCGGAGCCGATCAGCAGGCGCTGGAACTGCACGGCGCGGTCAGACAGTATTTTGGTCAGGAAGCTGACGCCCAGTGCGGTCAGCACGTCGCGGGGCGTGGCATCCGGTGTCAGTTCGGCGAGCGCCGCCGTGATCGGACCCGAAGTGTCCTGCACGATGGCGGCGAACAGATCGTCCTTCGACTCAAACAGATTGTAGATCGTCTGGCGCGAGACGCCGGCACGGGCGGCGATGGTTTCCAGCCCGACGCCATAGCCGTGCTCGAAGAACAGCTCGCGCGCGGTATCCAGGATCGCCGCGCGCTTGGCGGGATCGACGGGACGTCCGCGTTTTGGCGACATCTTGTTCAATGTGCGTCTCCCGGAGCGGGTGTCTGCTTCGGCTTCTGCGCCAGCACCACGGCGACGGCCGCGGCGGCGAACAGCAGGCTCAGCAGGAAGAAGACATCGATGAAGCTCATCAGATAGGCCTGGCCCTGCACCTTGTTGGTCAGCATTCTGATCGCCAGCTGGGTCTGGTCGGCCGGGCTGCGGTCGCCGAACATGCCGGCAATGCTATCGATATACTGCTGCACTTCCCAGCGGCCGGGATTGATGAAATCCACCATCCGGTTCCAGTGGAAGTTGGTGCGCTCGGTCATGATCGTGTTGATGCCGGCCAGACCAAACGCGCCGCCCAGATTGCGTGTCAGGTTGTAAAGCCCGCTGGCGTTTTTCAGCTCGCTCTGCGGCAGTGTGCCGAGCGCGATCACGTTGATCGGCACGATGCAGAACATCAGGGCTGCGCCGCGCATGATCTGCGGAATGAGAAGCTCGTCGAATTTCCAGTCGCCGGTCAGGCCGCTCATCATCCAGGTGCTGGCGGCCAGCAGCGCAAAGCCGAAGGCCAGCACCGGGCGCGGATCGGGCGACTTGCGGGCGAGGAAGCCGGCCAGCGGCGCCGAGCAGAACTGGGCCAGGCCGGTGATGAACATGATCTCGCCGATCTGCAGGCTGTTGAGGCCCTGAACGCGGCCGAGATAGAGCGGCAGCAGGTAGACCAGGCCATAGAGGCCGACGCCAATGGTCAGGCTGAACAGACAGCCGGTGGCGAAGTTGCGATTACGGAAGGCCTTCAGGTCAACGATGGGATTGCGATAGGTCAGGCTGCGCCAGAAGAAGACGAGCGCGCCGATGAAGCTGGCGAGCGCGAACCAGCGCATCGCCTCGTCGGCGAACCAGTCCTTGCGGGTGCCTTCCTCCAGTACGTATTCCAGGCTGCCGAGGAACAGCGCCAGCCCGATGAGGCCGGAATAGTCGAAGCCCTTGATCAGGGAGTAGTCGGGCTTGTCGATATCCATGAAGCTCCAGACCAGCGCGATCACGGCGATGCCGGGCACGATGTTGATCAGGAACAGCCAGTGCCAGGAGAACAGCTGGGTCAGGTAGCCGCCCAGCGTGGGGCCTATCGTGGGCGCGAGCGTGGCGACCAGGCCGATGATCACGGTCGCGCCGGCCATCTTGTTGCGCGGAAAGATCATGTAGGTGGTGGCAAACACGGTCGGGATCATCGCGCCGCCGAGGAAGCCCTGCAGGGCGCGCAGCACGATCATGGTTTCCAGATTGGTCGCCATGGCGCAGCCGATGCTGGCCAGCGTGAAGCTGGCGGCCGAGATGGTAAACAGCACGCGCGTCGACAGCAGCCGCGAGAGATAGCCGCTGAACGGGATCATGATCACTTCGGCAATCAGATACGAGGTCTGCACCCAGCTGATCTCGTCGGCGGACGCCGACAGACCCGCCTGGATTTCCGTCAGCGATGACGACACGATCTGGATATCCAGGATCGCCATGAACATGCCGAGCACCATGGCGAAGTAGCCGATCATGCGGCCCTTCGGCAGGGCGCCCTCGGCCGGCATTGCGGGCGCAGCCATGGTCGCTGCTGAGGCAGACATAGGCTTAGCGCGCGGCGGTCTGCATGGCGGCGGTGCCGCGCTTGTCGATATCGACCACCACCGACATGCCGGGCACCAGCGGCGGATTACCCTCGGCCTTGTCGAGCATCAGTTTGACCGGCACGCGCTGCACGATCTTGGTGAAGTTGCCGGTGGCATTGTCAGGCGGCAGCAGGCTGAACTTGGCGCCCGATGCCGGTGCGAAGCTGTCGATGCGGCCCTTGATCGCCAGATCGGGGAAGGCATCGACATGCAAAGTGGCGCTCTGGCCGGCCTTCATGCCGTTCAGCTGTGTCTCCTTGAAGTTGGCGACAACGTAAAGCTCGTCGGTCGGCACGATCACCATGATCTGCGTGCCGGGCTTCACATACTGGCCGGTCTGACCGGTGCGGTTGCCGATCACGCCATCGACGGCGGCGCGCACAACAGTATTGTCGAGATCAAGCTTGGCGGCGGCGAGATCGGCTTCGGCCTGGGCGATCTGCGCCATGGCCTGTGCGCGGTTGGCCTGCAGCACGCCGGTCTGGTTCTGCTCCAATGTGCGTGCCGCTTCGGCGCGGTCGACGGCAGCTCTCGATTTGCGCTGGTCGGTCTGGGCGATTTCGAGCTTCTGGTTCGAGACGTAGTTGGATGCGGCGAGCGCGCGATAGCGTTTCAGATCCTCGTCGCTGCGCTGCTGATCGGCGCGGGTGCTGCGCAGCGAGGCATCGGCTTCGGCAATGGCGGCATGCTGGCTGGCGATCTGGCGGTCGATCACGTCGATGGCGGCGCGGCGCGCCTGTACGGCGGCGGCGGCCTGCGCGACCTTGGCGCGGTAATCGCTGGCATCAATCTCGAACAGAACCGTGCCGGCCTTGACCTGCTGGTTGTCAGTCACGGCCATATTGGTGATGTAGCCGGTCACTTTCGGCGCGACGACAGTGATGTCGGCGCCGATATAGGCGTTGTCGGTGCTTTCGATGAAGCGGCTGTAGCTCCACCAGTGCCAGGCGCCATAGGCGGCACCGGCGGTAGCCACGAGAGCGACAGCGGAGAGGACGGCTTTTTTCTTGGTCATGGTCGGGTTCCGGGGAAGGGAGGCGAGGTCATCAATAGAATTACTGTACGGATCTGTCCATGAAATAACCGAGCACCCGTGATCCCGGTCACAGGGAATGGCTGCGCAAGGCCCGGATAGTTTCGAAAGCCCGCCCGGGCGTATCCAAAGGCCTGAACCGGAGCCGAATCATGCCAATCAACCCCTTGAATCGCCTGTCCTTTGCCAATCTGGCTGCCAACGGGGCCGAGCAACTCGCCATGGCAGCGATCCCGCTGATGGCAGCGCTCACCCTGGGTGCCACGGCCGAGACCATGGGGGCATTGAGTGCAGTCCAGACCCTGCCGTTCCTGCTGTTCTCGCTGGTGGCCGGCATCTGGGCCGACCGCATGCCGCGCCACCTGCTGATGGCCGGCAGCGAAGCCGGCCGCGCGCTGCTGCTGGTGCTGGTGCCGGTACTCGCCTTTGCCGGATGGCTCGATCTGGTCAGCCTCGGGCTGCTGGGTTTTGCCCTGTCGGCCTGCACGGTGATGTTCAACGTCGCGGCGCAGGCCTATCTGCCGGCCATCGTGGCGCGCGAAGGCCTGCCGGCGGCGAATGCGAAGATCGAATTTACCCGCGCGGCCGCCGTGTTTCTCGGGCCGGGCATTGCCGGCGCGATTGCCGGCTGGACCTCGCCGGCCTGGGCGCTGGCGGTCTCGGCGGTCACCTCGGCGATGGCGGTCTTGCTGATGCTGTCACCGGGCATGCGGCGCGATCTTCCCGTCACCGCGCGGCCACCGATCCGTCGCGCGCTGGCCGAAGGCCTTGTGGTGGTGTGGCGGCACCCGCTGCTGCGTGCGATTGCCGGCTGTGCGATGGCATGGAATTTCAGCTGGTTCGTGCTGATGGCGGTGTTCGTGCTGTTCGCGGTCAACACGCTGGGGCTGACGCCGGCGCAGGTCGGCATCGCGCTCGGCGCGCAGGGGCTGGGGATGCTGCTGGCCGCACTGGCGGCACCCACGATTCATGCGCGACTGCGGCTTGGAATCATGATCATTCTCGGGCCGGCGACATCGTTGTTCGCGGCCCTGGCCATCGGCGCATCGACGATGCTGCGCGACGACGCGGCATTCGCCATGCTGCTGACCGGTTTCTTCCTGTTCGGCTTCGGTCCGATGCTGTGGACCATAGGCCAGACCAGCTTGCGTCAGGCCATCGTGCCGCTGCGGCTGATCGGCCGCGTCAGCGCGATACAGCAGGTGGCGACACTGGGCATGCGGCCGCTCGGTGCGCTGGTCGGCGGTGTGGTCGGTGAGAGATTTGGGTTGGAGGCAGCGATCTGGCTGGCGGTCGCGGGCTATGGCGTGCAACTCGCCGTCATTCTGCTGTCGCAGATGCCCGCGCTGACGGCTTTGCCCCCGGCAATGGAGGAGGAGGGCGTCGCCGCCTAGTCTTCAGCCTTCTGAACGGTGGGCTTCGGCAGCTTGAAGCCGATGGCGCCACGTAGATCGGCGCCTTCCAGATCGGCGCCGCGCAGATCGGCATTGGTCAGATCGGCATCCAGGAAAGAACAGCCGCGCAAATTGGCGCTGCGGAAATCGGTCAGGGTCAGGATCGAACGGTTGAACACCGCGCCTTCCAGGTCCGCGCCCTGGAACTTGGCCTGCGTGAGATTGCATTCCTGCAGGGAGGCCGACTGGCGGCGATGCATCGCGCCGGAAATGCTGACGGTGGAGAGCTTCGCTCCGCGGAAGTCGGCGTTGGTCATGATTGCACGGTCGAACTTCGCGCCCTGCAGGTTGCAGGTGGCGAAATTGGCATTCAGCATCATCGCGCCACGGAGGTCCGACAGCACGAAACGCGAGCCGGAGAAATCAGTGTTGCGCAGGATGGCGTAGGAGAAATCGCCGGCCGAGAAGTTGATGTTGGTCAGCTTGAGGTCGGAAAGATCGTAGCGGCTGAAATCCACCCGCATGCCCTGCTTGCCGAGCGTCTCGATCCAGGTGAGATGCTCTTTCACGATGAATTGCAGCGAGCGGTCGAGGCTCTCAAGGCTGCGCGGCATGATCGCCTTGGTGACGTCGGCGTCGCGCAGATCGATCGGGCGGAAGTAGGCTGCCGTCAGATCGGCGCCCTCGAAATTCGTCTCGTTCAGCACGGCGCCTGCAAGTACGGAACCATGCAGGATGCAATGCGAGAGATTGGACGCGGTGAGGTCGGCGCCGGTGAACAAACATCCGGAGAGATTTGAGCCAGACAAATCCGCGCCGTTCAGCTTGGCGTTGGAGAAATTGCAGTTGCTGAGATCGGTGTTGCGGCCAACCACCTTGCCGAGCTTGGCGGAGGTGAGATTGGCGCCCGCCATCTTGGCGTTATCAATCGAGGTGGCGCGTTTCAGCACGGCAATCAGGTTGCCGTCCTCATCCGGGCGCAGCAGTACGCCATCGCGGATATCGGCATTGGTCAGATTGGCCGCTTCCAGATTGGCGTTACGCAGGTTCACACCGCGCAAATCGGCCTTGGTCAGGTCAGCGCGGCGAAAATCGGCACCCTGCATGTCGGCGGCGAAGAATGAGGAGCCCACCAGGGCTGCATGGCTGAAGTCGGCATAGTTCAGCTTGCTGCCGACGAAATCGGCCGAGGTAAGTTCCTTGCCGCTGAAATCGACGCGTGAGGCATCGCGGAAATGCAGCACCATCCGCTTGCCGCCGCGTACGCCACGCACGTAGTTGGCGTGGGACTCGAACATCTCGTCCACTTCGTATTGGGCAATAACCTTGACGGGGTTGTTCATGCTCGCGGGGTCTGTCTCGGGTTCTTTTGTGGCCAGCCTAGCATAGGGGGCAATGGTTCACGACAGGTTGACGCCGCTGGCGCCGGTAAAGTCGGCCCCCGAAACCTGGGCGTCCCGCAAATCCGCACCGGTCAGGTCGGCGCCGCGGAAATTGGCGCCTTTCAGATTGGCGTCGCGCAGATCGGCATGCATCAGAATGGAACGGGTCAGATTGGCGCCTTCCAGATCGCAGGCGCTAAGATTGGACTGGCTCAGATTGGCATTCTCCAGATTGGCATGCCAGCGTTTGCCATGCAGGGTCGAGATAGGCATGGGTGACAGCCGGGCGCCGCGGAAATTGGCGCCGATCAGGTTCGCGCCGCTGAGTTTGACCCCGCGCATATCGGCGCCGGAAAACTGTCCGTTCAGCAGCATGGCATCGGTGAAATCGCACATCGTGAGGGTGGCGCTGCCGAAATCGGCCTCCACCAGCGTCGACTGGATGAACAGGGCGGCCGACAGGTCGATCTGGGCCAGCTTGACCCCCGACATGTCGATGCGGCTGAAATCGGCACGTCGGCCCTTGGCGCCGAGGGAATCCGCCCAGGTCAGATGTTCGCGCAGGATGATCTGCAGCGGCTTTTCGAGTTCGGAAATTGTCTTGGGCAGCACTGCGCCAGACAGCCGGGCATCGCGCATTTCGTTCTGACGGAAGAACGCGCCAGCCAGATCGGCACCATCGAAATTGGTGCCATTCAGCATGGCGCCAGCGAGCACCGCGCCAGACAGGGTGCAGCCGCTCATGTTGGTGTTGGTCAGGTCGGCGCCGACGAAAATCGCGCCGCGCAGGTCGGAATTGGACAGGTCGGCATCGATCAGCCGCGCATTGGCCAGGTTGGCGTGACTCAGATCGGCCTGCTGGCTCATCAGGCGGCCGAGCTTGGCGCCGACCAGCTTGGAGTGGGTCATATGGGCTTTTTCGGTGACCGCGCCGCCCACTGAAATCGGCACCAGATTGCCGTCCTCGTCGGGTCGCAGCAGCCGGCCGTCACGCAGGTCCGCGCCTGACAGGTCAGCGAATTCCAGGATGGCGCCGCGCAGGATGGCGCCGCGCAGATCGGAGCGCGTCAGGTCGGCGGAGGAGAGGTCGGCCATTTCCAGGCTCGCGCCGTAGAAATTGGCGCCGCCCAGCTTGGCGAATTTGAAGACGGCCGCATTGAATCGACCGCCGACCATGGCGGCTTCCCGCAGATCGCGGTTGGCGAAGTTGAGGCCCGAAGCGTCCCGAAACTGCAGGTTGAGCCTGAGACCACCCCGCATGCCACGCGCAAAGCGCTCGTGGCCGGCGATCAGGGGGTCCAGATCTTTCTGATGCACCACCGGGTCCGACATGGCCGGCATATGATCATGCCGCGCCCCTAGGGCGCCAGTATGTATTTGTCAGGGCACGGAAAAATGTGTTGATAACCCGTCAGGAGCAGGGTTAATGCGACCTCTGCCAGCGAGGCGGGGCGGGCGGGGCTCCGGAGGGTTCCGTAAGCCGGTTGCAATGCCGTCCCGAACCGTCTAAAACGCGCCCACTCAAACCCACACGCAGGCGTGCGCGGTTATCGGGGAGACATCCCGATGCAGCGTTCCGGTGTCCCGGTTCCACCCACGACGGAATCATGGACGTGCCTGCGGCGGCCCAACCGGAGAAGGATATAGGATGTCCCTGCCGAGCTTTACCATGCGTCAGCTGATCGAAGCTGGCGTCCATTTCGGACACCAGACTCATCGCTGGAATCCGAAGATGAAGTCGTATCTCTTCGGAGATCGCAACAATATTCACATCATCGATCTGCAGCAGAGCGTTCCGCTGCTGCATCGCGCCCTGCAGGCCGTGCGTGACACGGTTGCCGGCGGCGGCAAGGTGCTGTTCGTCGGCACCAAGCGCCAGGCCTCGGAAGCGATTGCGGAAGCTGCCGCCAAGTGCGGCCAGTACTACGTGAACCATCGCTGGCTCGGCGGCATGCTGACCAACTGGAAGACCATCTCCCAGTCGATCAAGCGCCTCAAGGAGCTGGAAGAACTGCTGGGTTCGGGCGAGCAGGGCACTGCCGGCCTGACCAAGAAGGAAGTGCTGAACCTGACCCGTGAGCGCGAGAAGCTTGATCGCGCGCTGGGCGGCATCAAGGACATGGGCGGCCTGCCGGCCATCATGATCGTGATCGACACGGTGAAGGAAGACATCGCCATCGCCGAAGCCCGCACGCTGGGTATTCCGGTCGTCGCGATCCTCGACTCCAACTCGGATCCGCAGGGCATCACCTTCCCGGTGCCGGGCAACGATGACGCGCTGCGCGCCATCAACCTGTACTGCGATCTGTTCTCGCTCGCCGTGCTGAGCGGCGTGGATGACAACCTGTCTGCCGCTGGCGCCGATCTTGGCGCGTCTGACGATCTGCCGGTGGAACAGGTTCCGCAGGCGGAAGCCGAAGGCGCTGCGGCCCAGGCGTAAGCCTGAATTCCATTGCGGTCGCGGCGCCTCTGTCGATTCCGACGGGGCGCCGCAGCCGTTTCTGTGACACGACCGTTCAAGACGGTTCAATGACATTGGAGAAATTGCATGGCTGAGATTACTGCGGCCCTGGTGAAGGACCTGCGCGAGAAGACCGGCGCGGGCATGATGGATTGCAAGAAGGCGCTGGGCGAGACCGGTGGCGATCTGGATGCGGCCATCGACTGGCTGCGCAAGAAGGGCCTCTCGGCCGCGTCCAAGAAGGCTGGCCGTGTGGCCGCTGAAGGCCTGGTCGCCGTTGCCGTGAAGGATAACGTCGGCGCCATCGTCGAAGTGAACTCCGAGACCGATTTCGTCGGTCGCAACCCGCAGTTCCAGGCGCTGGCGAGCGGTGTTGCCGCCGTGGCGCTGAGCGCGGGCGACGACGTTGCCACGATCGAAGCCGCCGCCTTCCCGGGCAGCAGCCGCAACGTGAAGGACGAAGTGACTCATGCCATCGCCACCATCGGCGAGAACATGACGCTGCGTCGCGCCAAGAAGCTGACCGTCGACGGCGGCGTGGTCGTATCCTATGTCCACAGCGCGCTGGCCGATGGCCTGGGCAAGCTGGGCGTGCTGGTTGCGCTGAAGTCGACCGGCAAGCGTGAAGTGCTGGAGCAGATCGGCAAGCAGCTGGCCATGCATATCGCCGCTGCCAATCCGCAGTCGCTGAGCCCGAAGGATCTGGATCAGACCCTGGTGGAGCGTGAGCGTCAGGTGCTGACCGATCAGGCCGCTGCCTCGGGCAAGCCGGCCGAGATCATCGCCAAGATGGTGGAAGGCCGTATCCGCAAGTTCTATCAGGAAGTGGTGCTGCTCGAGCAGACCTTCGTGATCGACGGCGAGACCCAGGTGGGCAAGGCCGTGGAGAAGGCCGCCAAGGATGCCGGCGCACCGATCGAGGTGACCGGTTTTGTCCGCTTCCAGCTCGGCGAAGGCATCGAGAAGAAGGCCGACGATTTCGCCGCCGAAGTGGCGAAAATGGCCGGCTGACCGGTTGCGGCAGAATTACGGAAAAGGGGGGCATTGCCCCCCTTTTTTATGCCTGCTGCGGCTCCGGTCCGGCTGGGCGGCCTGCCAGCCCGGACCGGCCGTGGTATAACCTTTGCCACAGAATCGCCGCGCTTTTCCGTCATCCCTTGGCAGCCCCGCCGCCAAGGACGCCGTCCGAGGAATGTCCATGACCATGAAATACCGTCGTGTCCTGCTGAAATGCTCGGGCGAAGCCCTGATGGGCCCGACCCCTTATGGCATCGATTTCGAGACGGTCGACCGCATCACCGCCGAGATCAAGGCAGTGCATCAGCTCGGCGGCGAGGTCTGTCTGGTGATCGGCGGCGGCAACATTTTCCGCGGCGTCGCTGGTGCCACCCAAGGCATGCAGCGCGCTTCGGCCGACTATATGGGCATGCTGGCAACCGTGATCAACGCGCTGGCGCTGCAGCATGCGCTGGAAAGCCACGACGTGCCGAGCCGCGTGATGTCTGCCATCCGCATGGACACGGTCTGCGAGCCCTATATCCGCCGCCGCGCGATCCGTCATATGGAAAAGGGCCGCGTGGTGATCTTCGCTGCCGGTACCGGCAATCCTTTCTTCACCACCGATACCGCCGCCGCGCTGCGCGCCGCCGAGATGGGCTGTGATGCGCTGCTGAAGGGCACGCAGGTGGATGGCGTCTACAGCGCCGACCCGAAGAAGGACAAGACGGCCACCCGCTACGAGACACTCACTTATCTTGATGTCCTGCAGCAGGACCTGAAAGTAATGGATGCCTCGGCGATCAGCCTGGCGCGTGAAAACCGTATTCCGATCCTGGTGTTCTCCTTGCACGAGGCAGGCGGCTTCGCCAAAGTGCTGGCCGGCACCGGCCGGTGTACCACCATCATCGGCGAATAAGCCATTAGCTATTGATATATCTAAGAAAAAAGACGGGAGCAGGCAGTGGCCGAACCGGATATTGACGACATCGAACGGCGCATGGGCAAGGCGATCGACGTGCTGAAGCAGGAATTTGTCGGCCTGCGCACCGGACGCGCGAGCGTCAGCATGCTCGACCCCGTCCGCGTCGAGGTTTATGGCAGCATGATGCCGATCAACCAGATCGGCACCGTGAGCGTTCCCGAGCCGCGCATGATCAGCGTGCAGGTCTGGGACAAGAGCAACGTGAAGGCCGTCGAGAAGGCGATCACCGCCAGCGGTCTGGGCCTTAATCCGCAGGCCGATGGCACTCTGATCCGCATTCCGATTCCCGAGCTGAACGAGCAGCGCCGCAAGGAACTGACCAAGGTTGCCGGCCAGTATGCCGAGCAGGCCAAGGTGGCGGTGCGCGGCGTGCGACGCGACGGCATGGACAATCTGAAAAAGTCGGAGAAAGACGGCGACCTCGGTGAGGACGACGTCAAGATGTATCAGGAAGAGATCCAGAAGCTGACCGACGACGCGACCAAGAAGATCGACGAGATGCTTGCGCAGAAGACCAAGGAGGTCCTGCAGGTTTAGCATGTCTCAGCCCGCTGCATCGCAGGCGCTTGCGCCATCGCCGCCGCGCCACGTTGCCATCATCATGGATGGTAACGGCCGCTGGGCGAAGGCGCGCGGTTTGCCGCGCAATCTGGGGCATCGGCAGGGGATCGATACGGTGCGTGACATTGTGCGCGCCTGCCGCACTCTGCGCATCGAGTATCTGACGCTCTACGCGTTTTCGTCCGAGAACTGGAAGCGTCCGGAAACCGAAGTGGCGGGCCTGATGGACCTTCTGCGCCTGTTCATCCGTCGCGAGCTGGATGACCTGTGGCGCAACGGCGTGTGCATCCGCATGATCGGTGACCGCACTAAGCTGGCGCCTGATATCGTGCAGCTGATTGCTGATTCAGAAGCCAAGACGCGCGATAACCGCACGCTGACTCTGACGATCGCGCTCAGTTATGGCGGCCAGGATGAAATCGTCACCGCGGCGCGGCGTATCGCGGAGCAGGTGGCGGCCGGCAAGCTGCAGCCGTCCGAGATCACGGCGCAGGTGCTGGAAAACAATCTGGAGACGGCCGGCATTCCGGATCCCGATCTGGTGATCCGCACCAGCGGCGAACAGCGGCTGTCGAACTTCCTGCTCTGGCAGACGGCTTACAGCGAACTGATCTTCATCGACAAGCTGTGGCCCGATTTCTCGGCGCAGGACCTCGCCGACGCCGTCATCGAGTTCCAGCGCCGCGAACGTCGCTACGGCGCCAGCGAGTAATCGCAATCCGCATGGCTTCAGGTCCGCTCAGCAGTCTGCAACTCCGCATTCTTTCGGCGGCGGTGATGCTGCCTGTCGGCGTTGGCGCCGCCTGGATCGGCGGGATCGCATTCAACGCGCTGATCGTGCTGGCCGGTGTCGCGATGTTGTGGGAGTGGTGGCGTTTCCCGCGGCCGGCGGCAACGACACAGGCCGTGACGCAGCCTGCGGCATGGACGCGCGGGCCGCTCTGGATGCTGCTCGGGTTGATTTATGTCGTCCTGCCATGCGCCGCGCTGATCTGGCTGCGGCAGACGCCGGAGATCGGCCGTCACATCGTCTTCTGGCTGCTCTGTGCGGTCTGGGCCACCGATACCGGCGCCTATTTCGCCGGGCGCACCATCGGCGGGCCGAAGTTGATCCCTCGCATCTCGCCGAACAAGACCTGGGCCGGTCTGCTGGGCGGCATGGTCTCTGCGGGGATTGCAGGCGGCCTCGTCGCCAGCATAGATCCCGCCATGCCCGCATTGACGCTGGCCGCGCTTGCGGCGCTGGTGGCCGTGGTGGCGCAGGCCGGTGACTTCACAGAGTCTGCCGTGAAACGCTATTTCGGCGCCAAGGATTCCAGCCAGCTCATTCCCGGACATGGCGGCGTGCTGGACCGCATGGATGGCCTGCTGTTTGCCGCGCCCTTCATCGCGGCCTGGGATTTGCTGTCGGGGAGGATGCTATGGGGCTGACGACGCCCGCGACCCGCCGCGTCACTATCCTGGGCTCGACCGGATCGGTTGGCTGCTCGACGGTCGATCTGATCGCACGCGAGCCCGAACGTTTTCCCGTCGAGGCGCTGACGGCGCAAAGCAACGTCACACTGCTGGCCGAACAGGCACTCAGCCTGAAGGCGAGGCTCGCAGTGATCGGTGACGAAGCTCTGCTGCCTGAATTGCGTCAGCGTCTGGCCGGCAGCGGCATAGAAGCGGCTGCAGGCGTGGAGGCGATCGTCGAGGCAGCGGATCGTCCGGCCGATCTGGTCATGGCCGCGATCGTGGGGGCGGCCGGACTTGAACCGACGCTGGCCGCAGTCCGGCGCGGCGCCATCGTGGCGCTGGCTAACAAGGAGAGCCTGGTTTGTGCCGGCCCATTGGTAATGCGCGAGGCGGCTTTGCATGGCGCCACCATCCTGCCGGTCGATTCCGAGCACAACGCGATCTTCCAGGTTTTTGACTTCGACGCCCCCGAGACCGTCGACCGGGTCATCCTGACCGCGTCCGGCGGGCCGTTCCGCACGCTCAGCCTGGGCGACATGCGCGATGTGACCCCGGCCCAGGCGATCGCCCATCCGGTCTGGAGCATGGGCGCCAAGATTTCTGTCGATTCAGCCACCCTGATGAACAAGGGGCTGGAACTGATCGAGGCCAGCTTCCTGTTCTCGGTGCCCGAGGCGAAGATCGAGGTGCTGATTCACCCCCAGTCGGTGATCCACAGCATGGTCTCCTATGTGGACGGTTCGGTACTGGCTCAACTCGGCACCCCGGACATGCGAACCCCCATCGCGGTGGCGCTCGCCTGGCCGGGCCGGATGCCGACGCCGGCGGCACGGCTAGATCTGGCCGCGATTGCCAAACTCACCTTTGAAGTCCCTGATTTTGCTCGTTTTCCTGCCCTCAACCTGACACGGCAAGCCTTGCAAAGCGGGGGCAGCGCCCCTACTATCCTGAACGCAGCCAACGAGGTCGCCGTCGACGCCTTCCTGAACGGTCGGATCGGGTTTCTCGACATCACCAGGATCGTCGAGCAGACACTGAGCCGGGTTCCGAGCGGCCCGCTTGGTGAACTCGCCGCGGTCCACGAAGCCGACGGCGCGGCACGTCGCTATGCGGCGCATCTGATCGACCCGACGGATGACGACCGGGTGGTGCGGGTGCAAACAAGAGGACGCAACCGGCGTTAGGCCGGCAGCCGAGGTGCCATGGATTTCGTTACCAATCTTGCCGGCTACATCATTCCGTTCGTGGTCGTCCTCACGATCATCGTCTTCGTGCACGAGCTGGGTCATTACTGGGTGGCGCGCCGCTGCGGTGTGCGCGTCGAGGTTTTCTCGATCGGCTTCGGCCCGGAACTCTTCGGCTGGTATGACAAGCACAACACGCGCTGGAAGATCAGCGCTGTGCCGCTGGGCGGTTATGTGAAGTTCTTTGGCGACGCAGATGCCGCGTCGACCACGGACAATGCCGCTGTTTCCACGATGAGCGCCGAAGAGCGCAGCGTGTCGTTCCATCACAAGACGCTGGGCCAGCGCTCCGCCATCGTCGCAGCCGGCCCAATCGCGAACTTTATTTTCGCCATCCTGATCTACGCCGCGCTGTTCAGCCTGGTCGGCCAGCCGTTCACGCCGCCCGTGGTGGGCGATGTGGTACCCGGCAGTGCAGCGCAAAACGCCGGTCTGCGCGCGGGCGACCGCATCCTGACCGCCGACGGCACCGAGATTCAGCGCTTCGAAGAACTGCGCGCCTATGTTGCCCTGCGCGCCGAGACGCCGATCATGCTCCGCGTGCTGCGCGATGGCGGCGAAATCGGCCTGACGGTCGTGCCGTTGCGCGTCGACGTGCCGGACGGCTCAGGCGGGACGCAGCGGGTTGGCCAGATCGGTATCCGGACCTCCGGTGTCGATTTCGTGCGCCACGACCCGGGCACTGCCGTCATTCAGGCCGTGCGCGAGACCTGGCTGGTGGTGGCCAATACCTTCACCTACCTGGGCCGGATCATTAACGGCAAGGAATCCGGCGATCAGCTCAGCGGCCCGCTCGGCATCGCCAAGATGTCGGGCGATGTCGCCAAGTCCAGCTGGCTCGGCCTGGTCTCCCTGATGGCTACGCTTTCGGTCGCTATCGGCCTGATTAACCTTTTCCCGGTCCCCATGCTGGATGGCGGCCACCTGGTGTTTTACGCCTATGAGGCCGTACGCGGGCGCCCCTTGGGTGAGCGGGCCCAGGAATACAGCTTCCGCATCGGCTTTGCCCTGGTCATGTCGCTGTTCCTGTTCGCCACTTGGAACGACTTGAATCGCCTGCCCATTTTCAATTTCCTCACTGGGCTTTTCTCGTGAATCCGGCTAAGTGAGGGGCGGTCTGCATTCGATGGGAAGTGTGGCGGGTATGATCCAACACGATCTGCTGCGGCGGTTGCGCCGGGGTATTCTGGCTGCCGTTTTCGCGACTGCCGTCTTCATTTGCCATATGCCGGCGCAGGCACAGGCCCCCGGGCAGACCTTGGCGCAGGGGCAGGGCCAGCCCGTGGCCGGCACTGTTCGCGACATCGTGGTTGAGGGTAACCAGCGTATCGAACTGTCAACGATCCAGAATTACCTGACCCTGCAGCCGGGCTCGTCCTATTCGAGCGTCGAAGCCGACAAGTCGTTGAAGGCGCTGTTCGCCACTGGGCTGTTCGCGGACGTGAATCTGCGCATGCAGGGCAGCACGCTGATCGTGCGTGTCACCGAAAACCCGGTGATCAACCGCATTCTGTTCGAAGGCAATCGCCGCATGCAGATCGAGCAGTTGCGCAGCGAACTGCAGCTCAAGGCGCGCCAAGTCTATACCCGCGCCAAAGTGCAGGCCGATACGCAACGCATCCAGCAGATTTATCGCCGCAGCGGCCGTTTTGCCGCCACCGTCGAGCCGAAAGTGATCCAGCTGCCGCAAAACCGCGTCGACCTTGTCTTCGAGATCGTCGAAGGCCCGGTGACCGGCGTCAGCCGCATCCGGTTCATCGGCAACGAGCGCTTCTCGGACTCGCAATTGCGCGAGCAGATCCAGACCAAGGAAACCGCCTGGTGGCGCTTCCTGAGTTCTGACGACAGCTACGATCCCGATCGCGTCACTTTCGACCGTGAGAAACTCCGCAAGTTCTATCTCAGCAAGGGTTATGCTGATTTTGCGGTGACCAACGCCGTCGCCGAGCTGTTGCCCAATCGTGAAAAGTTCATGCTCACCTTCGCGGTGGAAGAGGGCGACCGCTACCGCTTTGGCAAGATGGATGTGGTCAGCGAGATCAAGGGCGTCGACGGCGCGCAGGTGCGCGACTTCGTCCGGACCAAGACCGGCGAGGTCTACAACGCTGACCTTGTCGAGAAAACAATTCAGGATATCACGACCGAGCTCGGTCGTTTCGGTTATGCCTTCGTCGATGTTCGGCCTGACGTCAACAAGGATCGCGAGAAGCGCATCATCGACGTGACTTACCGTGTCGGCGAAAGCCCGCGCGTCTTTGTCGAGCGGATCGACATCGTTGGCAACGTGCGCACGCTGGACAAAGTGGTGCGCCGTGAGTTCCGCCTGGCCGAAGGTGATGCCTTCAACTCGGCCAAGCTGCGCCGTACCCGGACCCGACTGCGTGGCCTGAACTTCTTCGAAAAGGTGGAGATCAGCGAGAGCCGCGGCAGTTCGCCGGACAAGGTTGTGCTGACAGCCGAAGTTACTGAAAAGTCGACCGGCGAATTATCCTTTGGTGTTGGCTATTCGACGACGGAAAGCGTGCTCGGCGATATCTCGATCCGCGAGCGCAATCTGCTTGGGCGGGGCCAGGACCTGAAGCTTGGCTTTAGCCTGTCGACGCGCCGCCAGCAGATCGACACGTCGTTTACGGAGCCATACTTCCTGGACCGCGAACTGGCGGCGGGCGTCGATGCACTCCGTCGTCGCACGGACTACACGGAACGCAGCAGTCTCGACCAGACGACCACGTCCTTGACGCCACGTCTGGCTTACCCGATTACAGAGAATCTGTCGCAGTTGGTCTATTATCGTATCCGTCAGGATGAGATTGATAACATTGAGGTCTCTGCTTCCCGCTTCATCCGGGCGCAGGAAGGCAGCTATGTCACTTCGGCCATCGGACATGCGCTGACTTACGATCGGCGTGACGACAAGATCGACCCGACCTCCGGCTATTTTGTCAGGCTGTCGCAGGAATTTGCCGGCATTGGCGGCACCGAGCACTATGTGAAGAACGTGGTCAATGCCGCGAAATACTTTGCGCTGACCGACGAAACAGTGCTGTCCTTTGCCACTGAGCTCGGCATGATCAACGGGCTGAGCGACGATGTGCGCCTGCCAAACCGCTTCTTCGTCGGTGGCGACAGTTTCCGTGGTTTCGAGACGGGCGGTATCGGTCCTCGTGATATCACCACCAAGGACGCGCTTGGCGGCACCAAGTATTACACCGGCGAAGCCGATATGATGTTCCCAATCGGCTTGCCGAATGAGTTCGGCATCAAGGGTCGGCTGTTCGCGATTGCTGGCAGCCTGTGGGATACACCGGACTCTGGTGTTGAAGTGGTGGATGACACCAGCATCCGTGTTGCGATCGGCACCGGCGTACAGTGGAAGTCGCCACTCGGCTTGATCCGTGTCGACTTCGGCTTCCCGATCGTCAAGGAAAAGTATGACGAGACGGAAGTTATTCGTATCAATTTCGGTTCTCGCTTTTAGCAAGGTTTGACAGTTATGAAGTCCGTCATCAAAACCGTAATCGCACTGGCCGCGCTGGTCGCATCGGCGCTGCCCGGTCTCGCGCTGGCACAGGCCGGCGGCAAGGTTCCGCCTGCAATCATTGCGGTGATCGACAGCCAGCGGGTGAATCGCGAAGCTGCCGCGTTGAAAAATGCCCGCCAGCAACTCGAGCAGTTCCGCTTCAATTTCCAGTCGGAAATCGCCAAGGAAGAAGAGAAGCTGCGCGCCGAAGAGCAGGAGATCGCCCGCCAGCGCTCCGTGCTGTCGCCGGAAGCTTTCGAGCAGCGTCGCCAGGCCTTCCAGGCCAAGGTGGTCGAACTGCAGAAGCGCATCCAGGAACGGTCGCAGTCGCTGGAAAAGATGCTGAATGGCGTGCGTGAGCAGGTGACTGTTCAGGTGATCGAGATCCTGAAGAGCCTCGCCACGGAGCGTGGTTTCAACATGGTGCTTGATCGCGCGCAGGTTCAGATCTTCATCGGCGACAGTATCGACATCACGCCGGAAGTGCTGAAGCGCCTTGATCAGCGCCTGCCGACCGTCAAAGTGAACCTGCCCGCCGGGAAATAACGGATGGCGGATCCGCGCTTCTTCGAGCGGGCCGGGCCATTCACACTGGGTGAGTTGGCGGAGCGCTGTGGTACCCGCCTTGCCGATCCGGCCATGGCGGCGTGCACGGTCGACGATGTTGCGACGCTCGATCAGGCCGGTCCCGGTCAGCTCACCTTTCTCGACAATCCGAAATACACGGACGCCTTCGCACAGACCAAGGCCGGCGCCTGTATCCTGCATGAGAAACATGCCGCTCTTGCGCCAGCGGGCGTGATCCTGCTGCTGTCGCCCAAGCCGTATCTGTCTTACGCCCGGGTCGCGCAGCTGTTCTATCCCGCGCCCAAGGCCGTGCCCGGAATTCATCCGACCGCTGTAGTCGAACCGACCGCCCGTCTGGGCGATGGCGTGTCCGTGGCCGCGCATGCTGTGATCGAAGCCGGGGCTGAGATTGGTGCGGGCTCGATGGTCGGCGCCGGTACGGTCATCGGCCGCAACGTGGTGCTTGGCAAGGAGTGCCGGATCAGCGCGCAGGTGACGCTCAGCCATTGCCTGATCGGCGATCGGGTGCTGCTGCATCCTGGTGTTCGCATCGGCCAGGATGGCTTCGGCTTTGCGCCGGACCCGGCCGGCCATGTGAAAGTGCCGCAGCTTGGCCGCGTGCAGATCGGCAGCGATTGTGAAATCGGCGCCAACAGCACCATCGACCGCGGCGCGGGTCCTGATACCGTGATCGGGCCGGGCTGTTGGATTGATAATCTGGTGCAAATCGGGCACAACGTGACCATGGGCCGTGGCTGTATCGTCATTGCCCAGGCCGGTGTGGCCGGCTCCACCCAGCTCGGCGATTTCGTCGTGCTGGCCGCGCAAAGTGGCGTCGCCGGCCATCTCAAGATTGGCACCGGTGCGCGGGTGGGTGCGAAATCGGGCGTGATGACGGACATTCCGGCCGGCGAAAGCCATTTCGGAATCCCGGCCGCCCGCGTGAAAGAATATTTCCGTCAGGTGGCCACACTCAGGCGCCTGGCGCAGAAGAAGGGTGCGGACAATGAGTGAAGCTGAGGCAGCTGTCAGCGTGGAGAGCATCGATATCCTGCGGATCATGGAAATGATCCCGCATCGTTATCCGATGCTGCTGATCGATCGTGTGGTCGACCTGAGGGTCGGCAAGAGCGCGATCGGCATCAAGAATGTCACGATCAACGAGCCGCAGTTCACTGGCCATTTCCCGACCCAGCCGGTGATGCCGGGCGTGATGATCGTCGAGGCAATGGCGCAGACTGCCGCCGTGGTCGTGGTGCACAGTCTGGGCAAGGAAGCCGAAGGCAAGCTGGTCTATTTCATGACCATTGACGAAGCACGGTTCCGCAAGCCGGTCACCCCGGGCGACCAGATGCATATCCATGTTGCCGCGATCAAGCAGCGTGGTGCGGTCTGGAAATTTGAGGGCAAGGCGATGGTAGATGGCAAGCTCGCCGCCGAGGCGATCTTCTCCGCCATGATCCTCGACAGGAAGTAAGCCGAGCATGGCAAAGATCCATCCGACTGCGATCGTCGAAGACGGCGCCAAACTGGGGGCCGATGTTCGCATCGGGCCATATAGCGTGGTGGGCGCGCAGGTCGAACTGGCGGATGGCGTCGAGCTGCTCAGCCATGCAGTGGTGGCCGGTATCACCACCGTCGGCAGCGGTACCAGGATTTTTCCATTCGCATCCGTCGGTCATGCGCCGCAGGATCTGAAATTCAAGGGCGAACCGTCGCGTCTGGTGATCGGCAAGAACAATGTGATCCGCGAAGGCGTGACCATGAATCCGGGCACCGAGGGCGGCGGCATGCTGACCAAGGTAGGCGATAACTGCCTGTTCATGACCGGTGCGCATGTGGCGCATGACTGTCAGATGGGCAACAACATCGTCATGGCAAACAATGCCACTCTCGCCGGCCATATCGAGGTCGGCGATTTCGCTTTCGTCGGCGGCCTGGCTGCGATCCACCAGTTCTGCCGCATCGGGCCGCATGCGATGATAGGTGGCATGTCCGGCGTCGAGCAGGATGTCATTCCCTACGGCATGGTGATTGGCAACCGCGCGCATCTCACCGGTCTCAATCTTGTCGGCCTCAAGCGCCGCGGGTTTGAGCGCGAAGATATCGGCAAACTGCGCGAGGCCTATGAAGCGGTCTTCGCGCGAGGCGACACAATGAGCAAGCGGCTCGACGATGTGGCTGTGAAGTTCGCCGGTGTTGTCGTCGTGCAGGAGCTGGTCGACTTCATCCGGAACGCCTCCAAGCGCGGCGTCTGCCAGCCGCAAGATGGCGCCGCTGCCTGACTCCGGGCTGCCTAAACTCGGGCTGATCGCCGGAGGCGGCCAGATTCCGGCCCTGATCCGCGATACCTGCCACACTGAAGGCAGACCTCTTTACATCGCCGCCCTGAATGGATTCTGTGCGCCTGACACCGTCAGTGGCGTAGAGCATGGCTGGTTCGATCTGCCACAGGTCGGCGCTTTGATGAAGGCGCTGAAGGCGGCCAATGTACAGGATGTCTGCCTCTGCGGCAGCGTCACCAAGCCCGACTTCTCTGCGCTAAAACCCGACCTGAAGGGCGCTCTGCTGCTACCCAGGCTTCTGAAAGCCGCGCTGACTGGGGACGATGCCATCCTGCGTGTCGTCGTCGATGCTTTCGAGCGCGAAGGTTTTCGTCCGGTCGGTGCCGATGCGCTGATGGCGTCCCTGCTGGTGCGGGAGAAAAACTACGGCAGCCGACAGCCGACTGCCGGACAGACAGCCGACGTGGCGACGGCACTGGCTGCAGCACGGAAGCTTGGCGCCGATGACCGCGGGCAGGCTTCAGTCGCCGCACAGGGCAGGGTCGTCGGCCTGGAGGATGACTCCGGCACTGACGCTTTGTTGCGACGCATGGCGGCTGAGCCGGCAGCCCGCGGCGGCGTGCTGGTGAAATGCGCCAAACCGCAGCAGGATCGCCGGGTCGATCTGCCGACCATCGGCGTAACGACTGTAGAGAATGCGGCCGCAGCCGGCCTTGCCGGTATTGCCATCGAAGCGGGCGCTGCCCTGATGGTCGATGCCGCAGCTACGTCCGGTGCCGCGGACCGTCTTGGCCTGTTCCTGATCGGATTGCGCCATGGTGGATGAGCGCAGACTGCGCGTCGCATTGCTGGCCGGCGAGCCTTCGGGAGACGTGCTTGGCGCCAGCCTGATGCGTGCGCTGCGCGCCGAAACCGGTGACCGTGTCGAGTTCATCGGTACCGGCGGCGCATTGATGGAAGCGGAGGGACTGCGCAGCCTGTTTCCGATCGCCGACATGGCCGTGATGGGCCTGGTCGAACTCCTGCCCAGAGCACGCTTCCTGCTTGGCCGCATCGACCAGGCTGCGAAATTCGTGCTGGCTGAATCGCCCGATGTGCTCGTGACCATCGACAGCCCGGGCTACACCAAGCGCGTGATGCAGCGGCTGGTGGTTCGCAGCTTTCCCATCGTGCATTATGTCGCGCCCACTGTGTGGGCGTGGCGGCCCGGACGTGCGCGGCGGCTGGCTCAGTTGTGCAACCATCTGCTGGCACTGCTGCCGTTCGAGCCGCCGTATTTCGAAGTCGTTGGATTGCCCACCACCTTCGTTGGTCATCCTGCCGTCGAAATGCTGGTGACAGCCCGCAAGGCGGAAGCGACTGCGGAAGCCGCCGGGCAGGGGTTTCGCCAGCGCCATGGCATTCCTGCCGATGCACGGCTGCTAGCCCTGATGCCGGGCAGCCGCAAGGGCGAGGTGACGAAACTGCTACCGGTCTTTACTGAGGTTCTGCAGCATGTAAAGACAGCCGGTGTCTCGCTGCACCTCGTGATCCCCACGGTGGAAACGGTGTCCGATGCGGTCAAGGCCGCGCTGCCTTCTTTGCCATTCCCGGCGACCGTGCTGGAGACCGCACCCGAACGGAACGCGGCGATGCTTGCGGCTGAGGTCGCGCTGGCTGCCTCCGGCACGGCAACGCTGGAGCTTGGCCTCACCGGTACGCCGACCGTGCTGGCCTACAAGGTCAACCCGATCACCGCGGCGATCATGCGGCGCTTCATCAAAATTCCCTATGTCGGGCTGGTCAATATCCTGCAGCAGCGCGTCGTGATGCCGGAATTCCTGCAGGAGAATTGCACAGCGGAGAAGATCGCGCCGGTGTTGCTGCAGCTGCTGACCGATCCGGCCGCGCGGCAACGTCAGATCGATGGCTGCGCTGCCGTGGCCGCACAGCTCGGGGCTGACGATCCGGTGCCACCGGCACATCGGGCTGCGCGCGCCGTGCTGGCCGCGGCCGCAAAACGGTTGCCACCGGCAGCCTGAATGCCCATATCATTGCCGACCCAGCCTCGGAGGACTGCCAATGAATGAAACCGCCCCCATCACCAAAGCCGCCGTGCAAGCGGGCAGCTTCCAGATGCTGCACACCATGCTGCGCGTGCTGGACCTGGAGAAGTCGCTCGACTTCTATGTCAAAAAACTCGGCATGACCCTGCTGCGCAAGACCGATTATCCTTCGGGCGAATTTACCCTTGCCTTCGTCGGATATGGCGACGAGAAGAGCAACACGGTGATCGAGCTGACCCATAACTGGGGACAGAAAGAGCCCTACACTATCGGCACCGGTTTCGGACATCTCGCACTTGGCGTGCCGGATATCTATGGCGTCTGCAAAGTGCTGGAGGAAGCCGGCGTGAAGATTCCGCGCCCGCCCGGTCCGATGAAGCATGGCGGCAGCGTGATCGCCTTCATCGAAGACCCGGATGGCTACAAGATCGAATTGATCGAACGCAAGCCGGTCTGAGACCGGCGGATAAGGAAAAGTCCGGCCAGGATCAATTTCCGGGCCGGGCTTTTTTTATGGCGTGACCGTTATGGTCGCTTTCATCTTTGGGTGGATGCGGCACTGGATGACGTATTCGCCAGCCTCCTTGAAGACGACGGCGGTTTCAGACTCCGGCTGCTGCAGGCCGATGTCGAAGATGCCGCCCTTGCTGGGCGAATAGACATTGTGCCCGAACGGATCTTCATTGCGGAAGGTGATCTGGCCACCGGCTTTCACAGTGGCTTTGCCGGGCTTGAAGGCGATGCCCTGCTGAACGATCACGGTGCCGGTCTGGGCTTCGGCCAGATGAGCATACAGCCCCACAGCACCGCCCAGTGCGAGGCCGAACAGTGCGGCAAAGATTGCATGTCCTTTACGCATCGGGTCAGCGACGGGGCGTCAGCACGGCAATGTCGATCACGGTGATCTTGCCGGTACCGATGGCGCTGCCCTTGCCGACCTTGCCGGTTGCCACATCGAAGCGATGCAGCCGGTTTTCCGACACGGCAAAGCCGGCATACTCGTCCTTGGCATCTGTGTAGATATCGATCGAATCAACGATGGTGCCCGGCTTGGTTCCGGTCGGTGCCACGGTGCGCAGCACGCCGTCATTCGGCGGGTCCTGCACCACGTAGGTGCCATTCAGGCTGTCGATGTCGAACAACTGGGTCTGTGTTGTGCCGGCGTAGGAGTTGATATAGGCGCCGGCGTAGACACCGATCGGCTTGCCGGCATTGCGGTCCTGCGGGCGGTAAGACAGCTTGCCGTCCACCACGGTCTGCCCGGTATCGACATTGACGCGCAGGTTCTGGCCCGTCGAGGCGATCACGCGGAGCCGGTCGGCCTGCGGATTGAAGTCGACCACCAGATGGTCGATGGCATCCAGCCCAACCGAAAGCTTTGACTTGCGGGTCGCCGCGCCGCTGGCGGCATCAACCGTGTAGAGCGTGCCGTCATGCCCCAGGGCATAGAGCTTGCCGTCGGCCGGGCGCACGTCGATGCCCAGCAGCTTGCCTTCCACGCCGGTGATCGCGACGGTCTTGGTTTTGCCAGGGGTCTTGTCGCTGAACAGCAGCAGCTCGTTACGGCTGGTCAGGCCGGCCATGTCGAGGGCGAGGGCGGGAGCGGCGGCGAGCAGGGTGAAGGCGCTAAGGGCGGCTGTGGCGGCGATACGCATTGTTCCTCCAGGAGGGGTGAATCCTCAGCTTATACGGAAGAACTAGTAGACTGGATGACAGCCCGGTCAAGGGCAGGCGGGAAAATCAGGTCCCCGGCAGCCGGATATTGAACATCACGGCGAGTTTCTGCTGCAGCTGGCCGGCCGAGAAGGGCTTGATGACATAGGCGTCAACCTTGTTCTCGCGTGCGGTGATGACGAACTCCTCGTTCGCATTCCCGGTCAACATCAGGAAGGGCATGTTGACCCAGGTTTTCCGGACATGTTTCAGCAGGTCGAGGCCGGTCACTTTCGGCATATTCCAGTCCGACACAATCAGGTCGAACTGAATCTGGGAAGATCCCAGCAGATCGATAGCGGCCTGGCCATCCTTGACGATGGTCAGGTCCCGCACGCCAAGCTGGCGCAATACGCTGGCAGCGAGGCGCTGGGCGAACATGTCGTCCTCTACGAGCAGCACGCGCAAAAGTTCCAAGCCAGGTAGTTTGTTATCCAGCATATTTCATCCCGCGGCTGCGCCCTGCTGCAGCTCCATACTCCGGCCACGCAACCATGCTATCCCAGACTCGAGGGCCAGCTTCAATGCCTCAGTGTACTCATTTACGGTCGCCACGTCGCCCGCGAGGCCAGACTGCTCCAGACCCGTAGCCAGTCGCTGAACTTCCCGCAGGCCAAGGCTGGCCGCGGAGCTTTTCAGGCTATGGCCAAGCTCCGCCATGCGGTGGCAATCCTGATCCGTGGCGAAATCCGCCAGCCCGGCACTCATCTCCGAGGTCAATTCGATAAAGGTCGAAATCAGATCGACCGCCATCTCGGCGCCAAGGTCGCGCACAAGGTCTTCCAAGGGCGTGCCATCGAACTCGCCTTCCGGGCCGCCATACGGCACCGGTTCCATGCCCTCAAGCTGGGCGCCAGTCGCAAATCCCATGACGCGCCGTATCGCCTGGTCCAGCGCTTCGGGCACGATTGGTTTGCCGACATAATCGTTCATGCCTGCAGCCAGGCAGCGCTGCACGCCATCGTGGCTCAGCGACGCGGTGACGGCGATGATCCGGGTGTCGCGGTGCGGCTCGGGCAACCGGCGGATGGCGCGTGCGGCGGAGATCCCGTCCAGCTCCGGCATATGCACATCCATCAGGATAACGTCGAACGGCGGTTCGGCCTGTGATGCCGCCTCGACGGCCTGCTTGCCGTTGACGGCAAAGGCAACCTGGTGCTTTTGCTCCATCAGTATACCGGCAGCCACCTTGCGGTTCACCGGATTATCCTCGGCGACAAGAATGCGCAGGGGCGGCATAGGCGTTTCATCGACACCTTTCTGCACGGCCAGCGGCTCGGCACCGGCGATCAGCGGCAGGCGGAACCAGAAGGTGCTGCCTTTGCCGACTTCGCTCTCGACGCCGATATTGCCGTCCATCGCCTCGACCAGGCGCTTGCAGATCGCAAGGCCGAGCCCGGTGCCGCCAAAGCGGCGCGTAATCGATGAGTCGGCCTGGGCAAAACTGCCGAACAGTTTGGCGAGGCCTTCCTTTGAAATTCCGACACCGGTGTCGCGGATTTCAAAGCGGATCGTCGGCGTTGCATTCTGCGCGTCATGCTCGGCGCGCACCACCACATCGACCCGGCCGCGCTCGGTGAATTTGATGGCATTGCCGAGCAGGTTCAGAACGATCTGTCGCAGGCGATTCGGGTCGCCGATCAGATAGCGCGGCAGATGCGGGTCGATATCGGCATTGATCTGCAGGCCGTTCTCCTCGGCCCGATTCCGCATCAGGGTTAGTGAGGCCGACACCACGCGATTGAGGTCGTAGTCGATCTTTTCGACATCGACCCGGCCAGCTTCCAGTTTGGAGAAGTCGAGAATGTCGTTGAGGATGACCAGCAGTGCCTCGGCAGAATCCAGTACCGTGCCTGCGAGGTTGCGCTGTTCGGGATTCAGTGGCGTCTTGGTCAGCAGGCGGGTGAGGCCGAGTACGCCGTTCATGGGGGTGCGGATTTCGTGGCTCATCATCGCCAGGAATTCCGACTTGGCCTTGGTTGCCGCCTCGGCCCGCTCACGGGCGATCTGCAGGTCTTCCATGGCCTGACGGAACACGCGGAGCGAAGACGCCATCCGGCCGATTTCGTCCTGGCGTTTCAGCTTGGGCAGGCTCAGCCCGGTTTCCCCCTTGGCCAGGCGGAACATCGCGCTGGTCATCGTGCCGAGCGGCACCACGATATTACGGATCAACAGAAGCGAGACGACGATGATGACGACGGCCAGCGCGGCGATCATCATCAGCGTCCGGTCTTTGGTCTGCTGGATGGTTTCCTCGGCCTCGCTGCGAAAGACAAAACCGTCTTCGGCGGCGAGCTGGGTCAGGATTTCCAGAGCCTCGGTGATCTCGCCGGCAATTGCTTCACGGGTCTGCAGCAGTTCCACGCGTTCGCGGCTTTCGGGGGGGTGTTCCAGCGCGCGCAGGGCTGCATCCACCCACAATCCGTTCAGCGTGCGGATTTCCTCGCCGTATTTGCGGATGCCGGGATTGAGACCACGCTCTTCAGCAACGGCGATATCGGAAATGAAATCCTCGTTGCGGTCGCGGATGTCCTCGGCATGCTGGCCACTGTCGACGACGTGGCTTGCGGCGGCGATTTCCCGCGTCAGCAATTCCTGGGTGACGAAGCTGGTTTGCGCCAGCCGGGCGTAATTAATGGTCATCAGCGGCTGGTCATACAGACGCACCACCAGGTCGCCGACCGATTGCACCGCCCAGAATGCCGCGAGCCCGAGACCGGCGGCGGTCAGGACGGAGATGGCAAAGGCGGCAGCCAGTTTAAGGCGCACACTCAGGTGCATGACGGGTCCGGGTTGGCGGCGGCGACAGTCTGCAATGGTATTGATGTTCGACCGGATTTTCGAGCGGCGCGAAACCCGGAAAAACAAAGGGCTGCCCGGAGGCAGCCCTGGTGCAATTGACAGGTACGGCGGATTAGAGCCGGGCGGCGATCAGGGCGATGGACAGGCCGATCATGGCAACCCAGCCCCAGACCCGCGGC
Source organism: Ferrovibrio terrae (assembly GCF_007197755.1). Classification (NCBI taxonomy): domain Bacteria; kingdom Pseudomonadati; phylum Pseudomonadota; class Alphaproteobacteria; order Rhodospirillales; family Rhodospirillaceae; genus Ferrovibrio; species Ferrovibrio terrae. Next base: position 3,574,480 of record NZ_CP041636.1, on the reverse strand, counting down.
TGACGCAGCAGCGATTGCGGCGTCATCCGGTTGTCATTGGCGGCAGCCGGCAGATCCAGATAGCCCGGACGCAACCAGCCGTACCCGGTGGCCCGGGTTCCCGAAGGCGGCTGCCCGCCGCGCTGCTCTGCCTGTTTGCCCATGCGGCCCGCCTCCCAACGGTGCCGTGAAGTCCGCGTCGATAATCCGAGGATTATTTACGCTTGTCGAGCGGAATATACGGCCGCTGGGTCGCGCCGGTGTAAAGCTGACGGGGGCGGCCGATCTTCTGGGCCGGATCCTCGATCATCTCGTTCCACTGGGAGATCCAGCCGACGGTACGGGCCAGGGCGAACAGCGCGGTGAACATCGCGGTCGGGAAGCCCATGGCGCGCAGGATGATGCCCGAATAGAAGTCGACATTCGGATACAGCTTCTTGGAGACGAAGTAGTCGTCTTCCAGCGCGATACGCTCCAGTTCCATCGCCATCTTCAGCAGCGGCTCGTCCTTCACGCCCAGTTCTTCCAGAACCTCGTAGCAGGTCTCGCGCATCACCTTGGCGCGCGGATCGTAGTTCTTGTAGACGCGGTGGCCGAAGCCCATCAGGCGGAAGCCCGAATTCTTGTCCTTGGCCTTCTTCACGGCTTCGCCGACCTTGTCGACCGAGCCGATCTCTTCCAGCATCTTCAGCACGGCTTCATTGGCGCCGCCGTGTGCGGGGCCCCACAGGCAGGCGATGCCGGCGGCGATGCAGGCAAACGGGTTGGCACCCGACGAACCGGCGAGGCGCACGGTCGACGTCGAGGCATTCTGCTCGTGATCGGCATGCAGGATGAAGATGCGATCCATGGCCTTGGCCAGAACCGGGCTCATCTTGTAGGGCTCGGCCGGCACACCGAACGTCATCTGCAGGAAATTCTCGGCATAGCCGAGATCGTTGCGCGGATACATGAACGGCTGGCCGATCGAATACTTGAAGGCCATTGCCGCAATCGTCGGCATCTTCGCAATCAGACGATGCTGCGCGATCATGCGCTGCTTCGGATCGTCGTAGTCGGTCGCATCGTGATAGAAGGCGGAGAGGGCGCCCACCACGCCGCACATCACGGCCATGGGATGCGCATCGCGCCGGAAGCCGCGGAACAGGAAGTGGATCTGTTCGTGCAGCATGGTGTGATTGGTGATCGAATTCTCGAAGCTTGTCTTCTGCGAGGGATTCGGCAGCTCGCCGTTCAGCAGCAGGTAGCAGGTTTCGAGGAAGGTCGAATGTTCGGCCAGTTCGGCAATGTCGTAGCCGCGATACAGCAGCACGCCTTCATCGCCATCGATGTAGGTGATCTTGCTTTCGGTGCTGGCGGTCGAGGTGAAACCCGGGTCGTAGGTGAAGTGACCGGTCTCGGCATAAAGCTTGCGGATGTCGATCACCGACGGGCCAACCGAACCGTCCAGCATGGGAAGGGTGACGGTCTTTCCAGTATTCGGATCGGTGAGCGTAACAGGCTTGCTGCCGGTGGTCATTCGGGTACCCCCAGATTGGAACTGCATATGTGTTGTTGTAACAACACTATAGGGCGGGGCCCGCGCCAGAGAAAAGTGTTCTCGGCTCGCAAAATATCCGACCTTGGATGAATAAATTTCCTGCCGCCGCTGTATGTTACGCCACCGTAACTCGGCATTTGCATCCATACATTGCCGTGCTAGGGCAGGGAAACTTACTTTGCCCCGGAGATGGACGCTTATGCTCGATGCCGCCGCTCTCGATACCCTGTTCAGGACCGCACGCACCCATAACGGCTGGCTGGACCGGCCGGTCACCGACGATGACCTGCACCGGCTCTACGACCTGATGAAGATGGCGCCGACCAGCGCCAACTGCTCGCCGGCCCGCATCGTCTTTGTTCGTTCAGCGGAGGCCAAGGCGCGGCTGAAGCCGGCGATGGGCCCGGGCAACCTGGAGAAGACCATGGCCGCGCCGGTGACCGCGATCATCGGCTACGATCTTCAGTTTGCGGAGCATATGCCCCGGCTGTTTCCGCATAACCCGGATGCCCGGAACTGGTTCAACGATCCCAAGGTGGCCGAGATGGTTGCCTTCCGTAACGGAAGCCTGCAGGGCGCCTATTTCATCCTGGCCGCCCGCGCGGTGGGGTTGGATACCGGGCCGATGTCGGGCTTCGACAATGCCAGGGTGGATGCCGAATTCTTCCCGGGCGGCCGGGTCCGGTCCAACTTCCTCTGTAACCTCGGTCATGGCGATTCTACCAAGCTCTTCGCCCGCAGCCCGCGACTGGAGTTCGCGGAGGCCTGTGAAGTTCTCTGATTGTTCGTATCGGGCTGGTCAATTTCCGGCGTTGGACGCCTTGGAATACCGGGCTTTTCTCCGGCTTTTATGCAATGCGAAAAAGATCGGCGGAAAGCGGGAAATCGCCCTTGACCGGGTAGGGCACGGTGAGTAATGTCCGCCCCGCGATTCGACCGGCCCGTAGGGAACTTTCCTAAACGCGGTTGATGAACAGCGGGCCTCCGTAGCGCTCACGTTGAGGCTAGCTAACGCACTGGACATAAAGACCCCTCTCCGCGGCCAATGGGCCGTAAGGATGGGTCTGGAGCGGAAGTTCGAGGCGGATCGCCAGGCTTGTAAAAGCCGCCGGTGGTTCGCCTTGGTGTTTTTTTATGTGTTGGACCAACTTGGCGGAGTTTCAACTCGTATGCCGACGATCAATCAGCTGATCCGCAAGCCGCGTCACCCGAAGCCGGTCCGTGACAAGGTTCCCGCGCTGCAGGAATGCCCGCAGCGTCGCGGCGTGTGCACGCGTGTGTACACCACGACCCCGAAGAAGCCGAACTCGGCGCTTCGTAAGGTTGCCCGCGTGCGCCTGACCAACGGCTTCGAAGTCACGAGCTACATTCCTGGCGAAGGCCATAACCTGCAGGAACACTCGGTGGTGATGATCCGCGGCGGCCGCGTGAAGGATCTTCCGGGCGTTCGCTATCACATCATCCGCGGCGTGCTCGACACGCAGGGCGTCAAGGACCGCAAGCAGCGCCGTTCGAAGTACGGCGCGAAGCGTCCGAAGTAATTCAGGAGAGACACGATGTCGCGTCGCCACGCAGCTGAAAAGCGCGAGATTCTGCCGGACCCGAAGTTCGGTGATCTCGTTCTCACCAAGTTCATGAACATGCTGATGTACGACGGCAAGAAGTCTGCCGCCGAAGCCATCATCTATGGCGCTCTGGACCGCATCAAGTCCAAGTCGGGCAACGATCCGGTCAAGATGTTCCACGATGCGCTGAACAACGTTCGCCCGCAGATCGAAGTCCGGTCGCGTCGCGTTGGCGGTGCTACCTACCAGGTGCCGGTGGAAGTGCGTCATGACCGTGGCCAGGCTCTCGCGATCCGTTGGCTGATCTCTGCTGCCCGTTCGCGCGGCGAGAACACCATGATTGATCGTCTGTCGGGCGAGTTGCTCGATGCCGCCAACAACCGCGGCGGTTCGGTGAAGAAGCGCGAAGACACCCATCGCATGGCGGAGGCCAACAAGGCCTTCTCCCACTACCGCTGGTAAGAAGCGGCTTAAGAGTTTTCGGAGATCGTCATGCCTCGCACTACTCCCTACGAGCGCTACCGCAATATCGGCATCATGGCCCACATCGATGCCGGCAAGACCACGACCACGGAGCGCGTGCTTTATTATACCGGCCGTTCGCACAAGATCGGCGAAGTCCATGATGGCGCTGCCACGATGGACTGGATGGAGCAGGAGCAGGAACGCGGCATCACGATCACGTCGGCCGCCACGACCTGCTTCTGGAACGATCACCGCATCAACATCATCGACACCCCCGGCCACGTCGACTTCACCATTGAAGTCGAGCGTTCGCTGCGCGTGCTCGACGGTGCGGTCTGCCTGTTCGACGGCGTTGCCGGCGTTGAGCCACAGTCGGAGACCGTGTGGCGCCAGGCCGACAAGTACGGCGTGCCGCGCATGTGCTTCGTCAACAAGCTCGACCGCATGGGCGCGAACTTCTTCCGCTGCGTCGACATGATCATTGACCGCCTGGGTGCCAAGCCGCTGGTGCTGACGCTGCCGATCGGCGCGGAAGCCGACTTCAAGGGCGTGGTCGACCTGGTGCGCAACCGCGCGATCATCTGGAAGGATGAGAGCCTGGGCGCTGAGTTCTTCTACGACGAGATTCCGGCCGATCTGAAGGAACAGGCTGCCGAGTGGCGCCAGAAGATGATCGACGTCGCCATCGAGATGGATGACGCGGCGCTGGAAGCCTATCTCGAGGGCAACGAGCCCGACGATAAGACCCTGACCGCCTGCATCCGCAAGGGCACCATTGCCGGCAAGTTCGTGCCCGTGCTGTGCGGCTCGGCCTTCAAGAACAAGGGCGTGCAGCCGCTGCTCGACGCCGTCATCGACTACCTGCCGTCGCCGGTCGACGTCGCGGGCGTCGAGGGCCTGAAGCCCGAGAGCAACGATAAGCTGATCCGCAAGACCTCGGACGACGAGCCGTTCTCGGGCCTCGCGTTCAAGATCATGAACGATCCCTTCGTCGGTTCGCTCACCTTCGTGCGCATCTACTCGGGCGTTCTGGAAGCCGGTTCGGGCGTCCTGAACACCGTGAAGGACAACCGCGAGCGTATCGGCCGCATGCTGCAGATGCATGCGAACACCCGCGAAGAAATCAAGGAAGCCCGTGCTGGCGACATCGTCGCGCTGGCCGGCCTGAAGAACACCACCACGGGCGACACGCTCTGCGATCCGAACCATCCGATCGTGCTCGAGCGCATGGAATTCCCCGAGCCGGTCATCGAAGTCGCGGTTGAGCCGAAGACCAAGAATGACCAGGAGAAGATGGGCCTCGCGCTCAATCGTCTCGCTGCCGAGGATCCGTCCTTCCGCGTGTCGGTCGACCATGAGAGCGGCCAGACCGTGATCAAGGGCATGGGCGAACTTCATCTTGAAATTCTCGTCGACCGTATGCGTCGCGAATTCAAGGTTGAAGCCAACGTCGGCGCGCCGCAGGTGGCGTACCGCGAGGCCCTGACCAAGAAGGCCGAAATCGACTACACCCATAAGAAGCAGTCGGGCGGTTCGGGCCAGTTCGCCCGCGTCAAGCTGCGCTTCGAGCCGCTGGAGCCCGGTCAGGGCGTGCAGTTCGAAAACGATGTCGTCGGCGGCAACGTGCCGAAGGAATACGTTCCGGCCGTTGAAAAGGGTATCCGCCAGATCGCCGCTTCGGGCGTGCTGGCCGGCTTCCCGGTCATCGACTTCAAGGTCACGCTGTATGACGGCGCCTACCACGACGTCGACTCCTCGGCGCTCGCCTTCGAAATCGCTGCTCGTGCGGCGTTCCGCGAAGTTGCGCCGAAGGCCGGGGCCAAGCTGCTCGAGCCGATCATGCGCGTCGAAGTCGTCGCGCCGGAAGAGTTCGTCGGCGACGTCATGGGCGACCTGTCGTCCCGCCGCGGTCAGCTGACCGGCACCGAACCGCGCGGCAACGCGCAGGTCATCAACGCCATGGTGCCGCTGGCCAACATGTTTGGCTACGTCAACAACCTGCGCTCGATGACCCAGGGCCGCGCGCAGTACACCATGACTTTCGATCACTACGCCCAGGTGCCGCAGAACGTGTCCGACGAGGTGCTGGCGAAGCTCGCCGGCTGATCTCACACACGAACGCGCATCACCGAACACGTCCGATCTAACGGAGAAGTAAAATGAGCAAGGCAAAGTTTGAGCGTAACAAGCCGCACTGCAACATTGGCACGATCGGCCACGTCGATCATGGCAAGACGTCTTTGACGGCTGCGATCACGAAGGTCCTTGCGGAGAGCGGCGGCGCGTCGTTCACGGCGTACGACCAGATCGACAAGGCGCCGGAAGAGAAGGCGCGCGGCATCACGATTTCGACGAGCCACGTCGAGTACGAGACCGCGAACCGCCACTATGCGCACGTCGACTGCCCCGGCCACGCCGACTATGTGAAGAACATGATCACCGGCGCCGCGCAGATGGACGGCGCGATCCTGGTGGTGTCGGCCGCTGACGGCCCGATGCCGCAGACGCGCGAGCACATCCTGCTGGCCCGCCAGGTTGGCGTGCCGTCGCTGGTGGTGTTCATGAACAAGTGCGACATGGTGGACGACGCCGAACTGCTCGACCTGGTCGAGCTGGAAGTGCGCGAGCTGCTGTCGAAGTACGATTTCCCGGGCGATGACATTCCGATCGTGCGCGGTTCGGCGCTGGCGGCGCTGGAAGACAGCAACAAGGAACTGGGCCACGACGCGATCCTGAAGCTGATGGCTGAAGTTGATCGCTACATCCCGCAGCCGGAGCGTCCGAAGGACAAGCCGTTCCTGATGCCGGTGGAAGACGTGTTCTCGATCTCGGGCCGCGGCACGGTTGTGACCGGTCGCGTTGAGCGCGGCATCGTGAAGGTCGGTGAGGAAGTCGAGATCGTCGGCCTGAAGGCCACGGTGAAGACGACCGTGACCGGCGTTGAAATGTTCCGCAAGCTGCTGGACAGCGGCGAGGCGGGCGACAACATCGGCGCGCTGCTGCGCGGCGTGCAGCGTGAGGACGTCGAGCGCGGCCAGGTTCTGGCCAAGCCGGGTTCGATCACTCCGCACACCAAGTTCACGGCCGAAGCCTACATCCTGACCAAGGAAGAGGGCGGTCGCCACACCCCGTTCTTCACCAACTACCGCCCGCAGTTCTACTTCCGCACCACCGACGTGACCGGTGTGGTGTCGCTGCCGGCCGGTGTCGAGATGGTGATGCCGGGCGACAACGTCTCGATGGAAGTCGAGCTGATTGCCCCGATCGCCATGGATGAAGGCCTGCGCTTCGCGATCCGCGAAGGCGGCCGCACCGTCGGCGCCGGCGTCGTCGCCAAGATCGTCGCGTAAGTCTCGAGCGTCAGACAGGACACAGGACAATGGATAGTCAGAATATCCGCATCCGCCTCAAGGCGTTCGATCATCGGGTGCTCGATCAGAGCACCAGCGAGATCGTGTCGACCGCGAAGCGCACTGGTGCGCGCGTGCGTGGCCCGATCCCGCTGCCGACCCATATCGAACGCTTCACCGTGAATCGCTCGCCGCACGTCGACAAGAAGTCGCGCGAGCAGTTCGAGATCCGCACCCATAAGCGGCTCCTGGACATTGTGGACCCGACCCCGCAGACGGTGGACGCGCTGATGAAGCTCGACCTCGCCGCCGGCGTGGACGTCGAGATCAAGCTGTAAGGAACTGGACCGATGCGGACCGGATTGGTTGCACGCAAGCTGGGGATGACCCGGCTGTTCTCGGAGGACGGCACACACGTGCCCGTCACCGTGCTGAAGGTGGACAATTTGCAGGTGGTGCAGCAGCGCACTGCCGAGAAGGATGGCTACACGGCCCTCCAGCTCGGCGTCGACACCATCAAGCCGAAGAATGTCACCAAGGCCCTGCGCGGCCACTTCGCCAAGGCGAATGTCGAACCCAAGCGCAAGCTTGTCGAGTTCCGCGTTGCGGCCGACGCGATGGTGGAAGTCGGCGCCGAACTGTCGGTGGAGCATTTCATTGTCGGCCAGTTTGTCGACGTGACCGGCACCACGATCGGTAAGGGCTTTGCCGGTGTCATGAAGCGGCACAATTTCCGTGGTCTGGAAGCCAGCCACGGCGTGTCGGTCAGCCATCGTTCGCATGGTTCGACGGGTCAGCGCCAGGATCCGGGCAAGGTGTTCAAGGGCAAGAAGATGGCCGGCCATATGGGCGACCGTCAGCGCACCCAGCAGAACCTGCAGATCGTGCGTACGGACGCTGATCGCGGCCTGATCATGGTCAAGGGCAGCATTCCGGGCTCAGAGGGTCAGTATGTGGTGGTTCGCGATGCGGTGAAGAAGCCGCGCGCCAAGGACCTGCCGATGCCGGCCGCTCTCAAGGCCGCCAAGTAAGGGTATAGGATCATGGCCGATAAAATCGAAATCGCCGTGACGACGCTGGAGAACAAGGACTCGGGCAAGCTCACGCTGTCCAAGGACGTGTTCGGTCTGCCGCCGCGTGCGGACCTCCTGCAGCGTTATGTCATCTGGCAGCTTGCGAAGCGCCAGCAAGGCACTCACAAGACCAAGACCTATGGCGAAGTTGCCGGTTCGACCCGCAAGATCGTCAAGCAGAAGGGCTCGGGCGGCGCCCGCCACGGCGGCATCCGCGCTCCGCAGTTCCGCGGTGGTGGTAAGGCTTTCGGCCCGGTGCCGCGCAGCCATGCCATCGACCTGCCGAAGAAGGTCCGCAAGCTGGCGCTGAAGACCGCGCTGTCGACCAAGCTGGCCGAAGGCAAGCTGAAGATCGTCGACGCCGCCACGCTGACCGTCGGCAAGACCAAGGACCTCGCCAGCAAGCTGAAGGGCATGGGCCTGGAGAGCGCGCTGGTCATCGACGGCAACGTGCTGGACGAAAATTTCGCCCGCGCCATCCGTGCGATCCACAACGTCGACGTTCTGCCGGAGCAGGGCGCCAACGTTTACGACATCCTGCGCCGTGACACCCTGGTTCTGACCAAGGCCGCGGTCGAGGCTCTGGAGGCTCGCCTGAAATGAGCAACGTGAACCACTACGATGTGATCCTCTCGCCGGTGATCACCGAAAAGGCGACCCGTACTTCCGAGTACAACCAGGTCACCTTCAAGGTGCCGCTGACCGCGACCAAGCCGCAGATCAAGGCCGCCGTTGAGGCGCTGTTCAAGGTCAAGGTGACGGCGGTCAACACCCTGCGCAGCAAGGGTAAAGTGAAACTGTTTCGTGGCGAGCCGGGCAAGCGCTCGGATTGGAAGAAGGCGATGGTCACCCTCGCCGACGGCCACAAGATCGACGTGACGACGGGGATCTAAGCCATGGCGTTGAAGACTTATAAGCCGGTTACGCCGTCGACCCGCGGCCTCGTGCTCATTGACCGTTCGCAGCTCCACAAGGGCCGCCCGGTCAAGGAGCTCACCGAGGGCCTGAAGAAGACTGGTGGCCGCAATCATTTCGGTCGCATCACGACCCGTCACATCGGTGGTGGCCACAAGCGCCGCTACCGCATGATCGACTTCAAGCGCCGCAAGTTCGATATCAGCGCTGTTGTCGAGCGGATCGAGTATGACCCGAACCGCACCGCGTTCATCGCGCTCATCAAGTATGATGACGGTGAGCTCGCCTACATCATCGCCCCGCAGCGCCTGAAGGCCGGCGACCGCGTGGTGTCGGGCGAGAAGGCCGACATCAAGCCTGGCAATGCGATGCCGCTGAAGTCCATTCCGGTCGGCACCATCATCCACAATGTGGAGATGAAGCCGGGCAAGGGTGGCCAGATGGCCCGTTCGGCCGGCAGCTTCGTGCAGCTGGTCGGCAAGGATCAGGGCATGGCCCTGGTACGCCTGGCCTCGGGTGAGCAGCGTCTGGTGCAGGCCGAGTGCATGGCCACCATCGGCGCGGTGTCCAACCCGGACAACCAGAACACCAAGCTGGGCAAGGCTGGCCGCAAGCGCTGGATGGGCATCCGCCCGACCGTTCGTGGTGTTGCCATGAACCCGATCGACCATCCGCATGGTGGTGGTGAAGGTCGTACCTCTGGTGGCCGCCATCCGGTGACCCCGTGGGGCAAGAACACCAAGGGTAAGCGCACGCGTAACAACAAGCGGACGCAGAATATGATTCTGCGCCGTCGCCCGCCGGGCAAGCATAGCTGAACGGGCTAGGAGGTCGATCGTGACACGTTCTGTCTGGAAGGGCCCGTTCGTTGACGGGTATCTGCTGAAGAAGGCCGACAAGGTCGCAACGTCGGGCCGCAAAGAGGTCATTAAGACCTGGTCGCGCCGCTCGACGATCATGCCGCAGTTTGTTGGCCTGACTTTTGGCGTTCACAACGGCAACAAGTTCATCCCGGTGAACGTGACCGAGGATATGGTCGGGCATAAGTTTGGCGAGTTCTCGCCGACCCGCACCTTCCCCGGCCACACCGCTGGCGACAAGAAGGCGAAGAAGTAACCATGAGCAAGCAGGCGCGCGAAACCCGCCTCGGCGAGAACGAGGCCATGGCCGTGGGGCGCAACATCCGTGTTAGCCCCCGGAAGCTCGGTGTGGTGGCTGGTCTGATCCGCGGCAAGCGGGTCGAGACTGCCCTGTCCGAACTCACCTTCTCCAAGCGTCGTATCGCCCAGGACGTCCGCAAGGTCCTCCAGTCGGCGATCGCCAATGCCGAGAACAACCATCAGCTCGACGTCGACCGTCTGGTCGTCGCCGAAGCCAGCGTCGGCAAGGGCCTGGTGATGCGGCGTTTCCACGCCCGCGCCCGTGGCCGCGGCGCGCCGATCCTGAAGCCGTTCAGCCACCTCACCATCGTGGTGCGCGAGCGCGAGGAAGAGAAGAAAGCTCCGGCCAAGGCCGCTAAGTCGAAGGGTGCCAAGTCGGCCCCGAAGGCGAAGACGGCTGAAGCGCAGAGCGGGGAGCAGGCGTAATGGGTCAGAAAGTCAATCCGATCGGGCTTCGTCTCGGCATCAACCGTACGTGGGATTCCCGCTGGTACTCCAGCGACAAGGAATACGCCGGCCTGCTGCATGAAGACCTGAAGATCCGTGCGTATCTGGAAAAGCGCCTGGCCCAGGCCGGTGTTGCCCGCATCGTGATCGAGCGCCCGGCCAAGAAGGCCCGCATCACCATCCACTCGGCTCGTCCGGGCGTGGTGATCGGCAAGAAGGGCGCCGACATCGAGAAGCTGCGTTCTGACCTGGCCAAGATGACCAAGTCGGAAGTGCACCTGAATATCGTCGAAATCCGCAAGCCGGAGCTCGATGCCAAGCTGGTCGCCGAGAATATCGCCCAGCAGCTGGAGCGCCGCGTGGCCTTCCGCCGTGCGATGAAGCGCGCCGTGCAGTCGGCGATGCGTCTGGGTGCCGGTGGCATCCGCATCACCTGCAGCGGTCGTCTCGGCGGTGCCGAAATCGCCCGCGTCGAGTGGTATCGCGAAGGCCGCGTGCCTCTGCATACCCTGCGCGCCGATGTCGATTTCGCGCGCAGCACTGCCAAGACTGCTTATGGCAGCTGCGGCGTGAAGGTTTGGGTGTTCAAGGGCGAGATCATGGCTCATGACCCGATGGCTCAGGACAAGCGTATGGCTGAACAGAGCCAGGGTCCGAGCCACCAGGGCGGCCGTCAGGGTTGAGCCGGGAGTAACGAGACATGTTGCAACCGAAGCGTACTAAATTCCGCAAGGCCTTTAAGGGCCGCATCCATGGCGTGGCCAAGGGTGGTACTGATCTCAATTTCGGCGCCTTCGGCCTGAAGGCCCTGGAGCCGGCGCGCGTCACTGCCCGCCAGATTGAGGCCTGCCGCCGTGCGATCACCCGTCACATCAAGCGCCAGGGTCGTATGTGGATCCGCGTGTTCCCCGATGTGCCGGTGTCTAAGAAGCCGGCCGAAGTCCGCATGGGTTCCGGTAAGGGCTCGCCCGAATTGTGGGTGGCCCGCGTGAAGCCCGGCCGCATCATGTTCGAACTCGACGGCATCCCGGCGAATCTCGCCAAGGAAGCCTTCCTGCTCGGCGCGGCCAAGCTGCCGATCAAGACCAAGGTCGTCACCCGCCTGGGTGAGGGAGCGTAAGCCATGAAGAGCAATGAACTGGTCGGTAAGACCAAGGACGAGCTGAACACCAAGCTTGTCGACCTGAAGAAAGAGCAGTTCAACCTGCGCTTCCAGAAGGCGACCGGTCAGCTGGAAAACACCGCGCGCGTGAAGCAAGTGCGTCGCGACGTCGCCCGAGTGCGCACCGCCCTGCATAAGCAGGCCGGCGCGAAGAAGGCGTAAGGAGAGAAAAGATGCCGAAGCGCGTATTGCAGGGCGTCGTGGTGAGCAACAAGGGTAACAAGACCATTGTTGTGAAGGTCGAGCGCCGCATCATGGACCCGGTGTACAAGAAGTTCATTCGCCGTTCGAAGAATTACCATGCCCATGACGAGAACAATTCTCGGAAAGAGGGCGAGGTCGTGTCGATTCAGGAATCGAAGCCGATATCCAAGCTGAAACGCTGGATCGTCATCGAAACCGTTTCCTGAACCGCACCAAGATAGTTTAGCGAGGTACAGGTCCAATGATCCAAGTGGAAACCAATCTCGACGTCGCCGATAATTCGGGCGCACGCCGAGTCCAGTGCATCAAGGTGCTGGGTGGCGCGAAGCGCCGGACGGCCCAGGTCGGCGATGTCATCGTCGTCTCCGTCAAGGACGCGATCCCGCGCGGCAAGGTCAAGAAGGGTGACGTGCATCGCGCCGTCATCGTTCGCACGGCGAAGGAAATCCGCCGCGCCGATGGCAGCGCCATCCGCTTCGACCGCAATGCCGCCGTCCTGATCAACAAGCAGGAAGAGCCGATCGGCACCCGTATCTTCGGGCCGGTCACCCGCGAGCTGCGCGGCAAGGGCCATATGAAGATCATTTCGCTGGCGCCGGAGGTTCTGTAAGCCATGGCCGAAGCTATGAAGATCAAGAAGGGCGACAAGGTCGTCGTGATCACCGGCCGCTCGAAGGGCGCCACCGGTGAGGTGCTGAGCGTGAGCCGCGAGTCATCGCGCGTGACCGTCTCGGGCGCCAACAAGGTGACCAAGCATGTCAAGCCGACCCGCACGGGTGCGGGTGGCATTGAGCAGCGCGAAGCCCCGCTGCATGTTTCCAACGTGATGCTGGCCGATCCTAAGGACGGCAAGCCGACCCGCGTTGGTGTGAAGACTCTCGATGACGGCCGGAAGGTGCGCTTTGCCAAGCGCTCCGGCGAAGTCATCGACCGCTGATGGAGGCTGATGTGGCCAATCCGCGCATGAAAGACATTTACGAACAGCAGGTCCGCAAGCAGCTGACCGAGAAGTTCGGCTACAAGAACGCCATGGAAGTGCCGAAGATCACCAAGATCGTCGTCAACATGGGCGTGGGCGAAGCTGCCCAGGACTCCAAGAAGATCACGGCCGCCGCTGCCGAGATGGCTGCGATCACCGGCCAGAAGCCGATCCTGACCAAGTCCCGCAAGGCGATCGCGAACTTCAAGCTGCGTGAAAATCAGCCGGTCGGCTGCAAGGTCACGCTGCGTCGCGAGCACATGTACGAGTTCCTGGATCGCCTGATCAACATCGCCCTGCCGCGCGTGCGCGACTTCCGTGGTGTGAACGGCAAGAGCTTCGACGGCCGCGGCAACTATGCCCTGGGTCTGAAGGAGCAGTTCATCTTCCCGGAAATCGACTACGACAAGGTCGATTCTGCCCGCGGCATGGACATCATCATCTGCACCACGGCGAAGACGGACGAGGAAGCCAAGGCCCTGCTGGCCGGTTTCCGCATGCCGTTCACGAACTGAGCCGAAAAGGGACACCCGATATGGCAAAGACCAGTTCCATCGAAAAGAACGAACGTCGTCGCAGGATGTCGGTTCAGTTCGCCGCCAAGCGCGCGAAGCTGAAGGCGACTATCAAGAACAAGACCATCACCCCGGAAGAGCGTTTCGAGGCGGCCCTCAAGCTGGCCGAACTGCCGCGCAATTCCGCAAAGATCCGTGTGCGCAACCGTTGCGAACTGACCGGCCGTCCGCGCGCCGTTTATCGCAAGCTGAAACTGTCGCGCAACATGCTGCGTGAACTGGCCTCGAGCGGCCAGATCCCCGGCATGACCAAGTCGAGCTGGTAAGGAGAGCAACAGATGGCTCTGACCGATCCCCTGGGCGATATGCTTGCCCGTATTCGTAACGGGCAGCAGGCGGGTAAGGCGGCAATCGCTTCCCCGGCTTCGAAGCTGCGTATGAACGTGCTCGAAGTGCTCAAGAAGGAAGGCTATATCCGCGGCTACGAAGTCGTGGAAGATGGCAACAAGCGCAACCTGCGCATCGAGCTGAAGTATTTCGAGGGCGAGCCGGTCATCAAGACCATCGACCGCGTCTCGAAGCCCGGCCGTCGCGTGTATTCGGCAATCAAGGACCTCGGCAAGGTGCGTGGCGGTCTCGGGATTTCGATCCTGTCCACCCCGCGCGGCGTGATGTCCGACACTGAGGCTCGCTCCGCCAATGTCGGCGGCGAAGTCCTCTGCCGCGTGTTCTAAGGAGCTGATCATGTCGCGTATCGGCAAACATCCGGTCCCGGTGCCTCAGGGCGTGCAGGTCCAGTTGGCCGGCCAGACCCTGACCGCCAAGGGCCCGAAGGGCGAGCTCAAGCTCACCATCGTGGAAGACCTGGACGTCACTCTGGCTGACGGCAAGATCACCGTGAAGCCGCGTCAGGTTACCCGTCGTGCCCGCTCCATGTGGGGCATGCAGCGCACGCTGGTGAACAACCTGGTCAAGGGCGTCAAGGACGGTTACAGCGAAGAGCTGGAAATCAACGGCGTCGGTCTGCGTGCGGCGATGCAGGGCAAGAACCTGCAGCTGAACATGGGCTTCAGCCACGAAGTGATCTATCCGATCCCGGCCGGCATCGAAATCAAGGTGGAAAAGCCCACCTCGATCAAGATCTCGGGTGCGGACAAGCAGTTGGTCGGCAAGGTCGCCGCGGACATCCGCAGCGTGAAGCCGCCGGAGCCCTACAAGGGCAAGGGCATCAAGTATGCCTCCGAGACCATCCTGCGCAAGGAAGGCAAGAAGAAGTAAGGGATGCCGCTATGAGCATGAAAACCCGCCTGAACGCTCTCAACGAGCGCCGCAAGCAGCGCAACCGCACCAAGATCGTTGCCGCCGCACATGGTCGTCCGCGTCTGAGCGTGCATCGCTCCTCGCGCTACATTTACGCCCAGGTCATCGACGACGTGAAGGGTGTGACTGTTGCTGCTGCCTCGTCTCTGGAAGCTGGCCTGCGCGGCTCGCTGAAGACCGGTGCCGACAGCAAGGCCGCCTCCGAAGTTGGCAAGCTGATTGCCGAGCGCGCGAAGGCCGCCGGCATCACCGATGTCACCTTCGACCGTGGCGCCTATCTCTATCACGGCCGCATCAAGGCGCTCGCAGACGCGGCGCGTGAAGCTGGTCTGAAATTCTAAGAAAGGTTTGGGTACAATGGCTGCTACTCAACGGGGTGAACGGGGCGATCGGGAACGTGGCGACCGCGGTGGTGACCGCGATCGTGGCGACGATCTCGTCGACAAGCTGGTCAGCATCAATCGCGTCGCGAAGGTGGTGAAGGGCGGTCGTCGCTTCGGTTTCGCCGCTCTCGTCGTCGTTGGCGATCAGAAGGGCCGCGTCGGTTATGGTTCGGGCAAGGCTCGTGAAGTGCCGGAAGCGATCCGCAAGGCAACTGAACATGCCAAGCGCAACATGATCCGCGTCAATCTGCGCGAAGGCCGCACGCTGCATCACGACATCGAGGGCCGTCATGGCGCCGGTAAGGTCTTGCTGCGTACGGCTCCGGCCGGTACCGGCATCATCGCCGGTGGCCCGATGCGCGCCGTGTTCGAGACGCTGGGCGTCGCCGACGTGGTGACCAAGTCGCTCGGTTCGTCGAACCCGCATAACATGGTGAAGGCGACCTTCGAGGCTCTCAAGGGCCTGAATGCGCCGCGCCATATTGCGTCCAAGCGCGGCAAGAAGGTTTCCGACCTGCTCGGCCGCAAGTCCGAGACTGAGGAGTAAGCCCCATGGCTGCTGCGAAGAAGAAAGCCGCCAAGGCGGCCGGCAAGACCGTGAAGGTCACCTGGATCCGTTCGGCCAACAAGCGCACTGCTGATCAGCAGGGCACGCTGGTCGGTCTGGGTCTGCGCAAGCTGCATCAGACCCGCGAACTCGAGGATACACCCTCGGTGCGCGGCATGATCGCCAAGGTGCAGCACCTGGTGCAGGTCGAAGGCTAAGGATCACAGGACTGGCTTCAGGCCGGTCCGAGCGGAAGGGTTAGAACAATGCGTCTCAATCAGATTGCCGACAACGAGGGCGCCCGCAAGAATCGTATGCGCGTCGGTCGCGGCATCGGTTCCGGCAAGGGTAAGACCTCAGGCCGTGGCGTGAAGGGTCAGAAGGCCCGTACCGGCGTCAGCATCAAGGGCTTTGAAGGCGGTCAGACTCCGATCTATCGTCGTCTGCCGAAGCGTGGCTTCAATCCGCTGAACCCGGTCCATTTCGAGACCGTGAACATCGGCCGCCTGCAGTCGGCGATCGACAAGAAGAAGATCGATGCCTCGCAGCCGATCGACGAAGCGGCGCTGAAGGCTGCTGGCCTGTGCTCACGCAAGGCCGGCGGCGTGCGTCTGCTCGGCACCGGTGAGCTGAAGGCCAAGGTGACCATCACCGTCAGCGGTGCCTCGGGCACTGCGAAGGCGGCAGTCGAGAAGGCTGGCGGCAGCATCACCGTGCTGGTCGCTCCGAAGGCGGAAGCCGAGCCGAAGGCCGAGAAGAAGGCCAAGGCGAAGGGCAAGAAGAAGTAAGTCAGACCTTTCAGGTCTCAGCGACGGGGCTTTGGCCCCGTCGCCAGTTTTCAGGTTCACGCGGTCGGATTTAGGGCTCGTATATGGCATCGGCAGCGGAACGCATGGCAGGCAGCCTCAACCTCGGGGCGTTCTCCAAAGCGACCGAATTGAAGAAGCGCATCTGGTTTACGATCGGCGCCCTGATCGTTTACCGGCTCGGTACCTATATTCCCCTGCCAGGTATCGACCCGCAGATCATGGCTGACATCTTCCGCCAGCAGGCTGGCGGCATTCTCGGCATGTTCAATGTGTTCGCGGGTGGCGCGCTTGAGCGCATGACCATCTTCGCGCTCAATATCATGCCGTATATCTCGGCCTCCATCATCGTGCAGCTTCTGACCGCGGTCACGCCGCAGCTCGAAGCGCTGAAGAAGGAAGGCGAGGCGGGCCGCAAGAAGCTCAATCAATATACCCGTTACGGCACGGTCTTCCTGGCCCTCATCCAGTCCTACGGCATTGCGGTCGGCCTTGAAGGCATGACTGGCAGCCGCGGCGGCGCCGTGATGGATCCGGGCATGTTCTTCCGCCTCACCACCGTGGTCACGCTGACCGGCGGCACGCTGTTCCTGATGTGGCTGGGCGAGCAGATCACCCAGCGCGGCGTCGGCCAGGGCATCTCGCTGATCATCTTCGCCGGCATCATCGCGGAACTGCCGCGCGCGCTGGCTGCCACGCTCGAACTCGGCCGCACCGGCGCCATCAGCACCTTCTTCATCCTGTTCCTGCTGGTGCTGATTGTCGCCGTCATCACCTTCATCGTCTTCATGGAGCGCGCCCAGCGCCGCATCCTGGTGCAATATCCCAAGCGACAGCAGGGCGCCCGCATGTTCGGCGGCGAGAGCTCGCATCTGCCGCTGAAGCTGAACACCTCGGGCGTGATTCCGCCGATCTTCGCGTCGTCCCTGCTGCTGATGCCGGCGACCGTCGCGCAGTTCACCGCCAGCTCCGGCGCGCCTGGCTGGGTCACCACGGTCACGACCATGCTCGGTCATGGCCAGCCGCTCTATATGGTGACTTATGTCGCATTGATCGTGTTCTTCTGCTTCTTCTATACCTCGGTGGTGTTCAATCCGAACGAGACGGCCGACAATCTGAAGAAGTACGGCGGTTTCGTGCCGGGCATCCGCCCGGGCCAGCGTACGGCGGAGTATTTCGATTACGTGCTGACCCGTCTGACCGTGGTTGGTGCTGCCTACATCGCCGGCGTCTGCTTGTTGCCTGAATTCCTGATTTCCCAGTACTCGGTCCCGTTCTATTTCGGTGGTACCTCGTTGCTGATCGTGGTCAGCGTGACCATGGATACCGTCGCCCAGATCCAGTCGCATCTGCTGGCACACCAGTATGAGGGCCTCATCAAGAAGGCCAAACTGAGGGGAGCGCGCAAATAATGAGGCTGATCCTGCTCGGACCGCCGGGTGCCGGCAAAGGCACCCAGGCCCAGCGCCTGACCGCCCAGCATGGCCTGGTGCAGCTTTCGACCGGTGACATGCTGCGTGCCGCCGTCAAGGCCGGCACCGCCATCGGCCTGAAGGCCAAGGCGATCATGGACAGCGGCGCTCTGGTCTCGGACGAGATCGTGGTCGGCATCATCGCCGACCGCATCGATCAGCCGGATTGCCGCAAGGGTTTCATCCTGGACGGCTTCCCGCGCACCACCAAGCAGGCCGAAGCGCTCGACAAGATGCTGGCGGAGCGCAAGCTCAAGCTGGACGCCGTGATCGAGATGCAGGTGAACGACTCCATTCTGGTTGAGCGTATCACCGGCCGATTCACCTGCGCCAAGTGCGGCGCGGGCTACCATGACAAGTTTCAGCCGACCAAGCAGCCGGGCGTATGTGACCGCTGCGGCTCGACCGAGTTCACCCGCCGGGCGGACGACAAGGCCGAGACCGTGGTTCCCCGGCTCAAGGCCTACCACGAGCAGACGGCACCGCTTCTCCCGTATTACGAGGGGCGGGGCATCCTGCGGAGGGTCGACGGGATGGCTGAAATCGACGATGTAACGCGCCAGATCGAGGACGTTTTAGCCTCGCTTTGAGTGCCTTTAAGTAGTTGACTGAGTAGAGGAAGTTTCTATAATCGCGCCCCTTGGCAACGGGCGCGAGCGACAATTGAGGCTGCGGATCCCGACGTAAGTCTATGACTTCGTTGGGTTTGCTCATGTCTCATCGGTGCCAAGGTGAACGCTCCGGCAAGGTCGGAGCGGGTGATTCGAGGAGAAGAACGTGGCGCGTATCGCTGGCGTGAATATTCCGACCAATAAGCGGGTCGAGATCGCACTGACCTACATCTACGGCATTGGCCGGGTGAAGGCGAAACAGATTTGCGAAAAGGTGGGCCTTCCGACGGAGCGCCGCGTCAATCAGCTGACTGACGCCGAAGTGCTGCAGATCCGCGAAGCCATCGATCGTGACTACAAGGTCGAAGGTGACCTGCGTCGCGAGATCGCCATGGACATCAAGCGTCTGATGGATCTGGGCTGCTACCGTGGCCTGCGTCACCGCAAGGGCCTGCCGGTTCGCGGTCAGCGTACCCATACCAACGCCCGCACCCGCAAGGGCAAGGCGGTCGCCATCGCCGGCAAGAAGAAGGCCGCGCGCTAAACCGTTAGCCCCCGTTTTAAGGACTGCAGGATACTCATGGTCAAGGACAAGGCCGCGCGCCCTCGGCGCAAGGAAAAGAAGAACATCACCTCTGCCGTTGCGCATGTGAATGCTTCGTTCAACAACACGATGATCACCATCACCGACGCGCAGGGCAACACCATTGCCTGGTCGTCGGCTGGTAGCCAGGGCTTCAAGGGTTCGCGCAAGTCGACCCCGTATGCCGCTCAGGTCGCCGCCGATACCGCTGGTCGTCGTGCTGCCGAGCATGGCGTGCGTACCCTCGAGGTTGAGGTGAAGGGCCCGGGTTCGGGTCGCGAATCCGCGTTGCGCGCTCTGCAGGCCGTCGGCTTCGTCATCACCAGCATTCGCGATGTCACGCCGATCCCGCACAACGGCTGCCGTCCGCCGAAGCGCCGCCGCATCTAAACGGTCCGCGCCGGATTTAGGTCCGGCGCAGAAAAGAACATGAGGCCGGCCGCCGTCAGCGCGGCCGTTGCCGCACCCGAGGTGGTCTAGGCGGAGTTCCGCACCCGCCGCAACCGAACGAGGTTACAGGTGATCCAGAAGAATTGGACCGATCTGATTAAGCCGAACAAGCTGGTAATTGAGCCGGGCGCTGTGCCGGGCCGGACTGCCACTATTGTTGCCGAACCGCTGGAGCGTGGTTTTGGTCTGACGCTGGGC
Organism: Ferrovibrio terrae; assembly: GCF_007197755.1. Lineage (NCBI taxonomy): Bacteria > Pseudomonadati > Pseudomonadota > Alphaproteobacteria > Rhodospirillales > Rhodospirillaceae > Ferrovibrio > Ferrovibrio terrae. The sequence goes on along the minus strand of NZ_CP041636.1, from coordinate 3,554,756 downwards.
AACGCGCTGCGTCGCGTGCTGCTGTCGTCGCTGCAGGGCGCTGCCGTCACGTCGATCAAGATCGACGGCGTGCTGCATGAATTCTCGTCCATTCCGGGCGTGCGTGAAGACGTCACCGACATCGTGCTGAACATCAAGTCGATGGCACTGAAGATGCACGGCGAAGGCCCGAAGCGCATGCATCTGAATGCGCAGGGTCCGGTCGAAGTGACCGCCAAGATGATCGAGACCGGCCATGACATCGAAGTCATGGATCCGAATCACGTGCTCTGCACCCTGGACGCCGGCGCCAGCATCCGCATGGAGCTGACCGTCGAGACCGGCAAGGGCTACGTGCCGGCTTCGGCCAATCGTCCTGAAGATGCGCCGATCGGCCTGATCCCGGTCGATGCGCTGTACAGCCCGGTGCGCAAGGTCTCCTACAAGGTCGAGAACACCCGCGAGGGCCAGATTCTCGACTATGACAAGCTGACCATGCAGATGGAGACCAATGGCGCGATCAAGCCGGATGACGCGCTGGCTTATGCCGCCCGCATCCTGCAGGACCAGCTGCAGCTCTTCATCAACTTCGAAGAGCCGAAGGCGGAAAGCCGTGAGAAGATTGCCAGCGAGCCGGAGTTCAATCCGAACCTGCTGCGCCGCGTCGACGAGCTCGAGCTCTCGGTGCGTTCGGCCAACTGCCTGAAGAACGACAACATCGTCTACATCGGTGATCTGATCCAGAAGACCGAAGCAGAGATGCTGCGCACGCCGAATTTCGGCCGCAAGTCGCTCAATGAGATCAAGGAAGTTCTGGCTCAGATGGGTCTGCATCTCGGTATGCATGTCCCCAACTGGCCGCCGGAGAATATCGAGGAACTGGCGAAGAAGCTGCAGGATCAGTACTGATCCTGTCCGCCTAAAGGAAGATCGAGGAGAGTCTCATGCGTCACCGCAATGCCGGCCGCAAACTGAATAAGTCCAGCGCACATCGTCGCGCCATGTTTGGCAACATGGTTGCCTCGCTGATCAAGCACGAGCAGATCACGACCACGCTGCCGAAAGCCAAGGAGCTGAAGCCGCTGATCGACAAGCTGATTACGCTCGGCAAGCGCGGCGATCTGCATGCTCGCCGTCAGGCGCTCTCCTTCATCCCGGAGAAGTCGGCTGTCGACAAGCTGTTCTCGACGCTGAACCAGCGTTATGCCTCGCGCAACGGTGGCTACAGCCGTGTGCTGAAGGCCGGCTTCCGCTATGGCGACGCCGCTCCGATGGCCGTGGTTGAACTGGTCGATCGGGACGTTTCCGCCAAGGGCCAGGATTCGGGCCCGGTGGCTGAAGCGACCGAGGAAGCGGCGGCCTGATCGGCTGACGCATACACTATCAGAAGCGGCGGTCCGGTTTCCGGGCCGCCGTTTTCTTTTTGGGGTCAGTCCTGCTCGGCTTCCGGCGTGAAAACGACGCCAGACAGCAGCATCTCGACCCGGCTGTGCCCGAGTGGCAGGATCAGCGACTGGTGATCGACGTAACCGTCGTTGACCAGGCCGCGGCGGCGGATCAGGGCCGGCTTGCCGCTGTCGATTACCTCGAGATAGGTCTGCTGGGCCATCGCGGCGAGTTCCGGCCAGGGATGCTGGTCGAGATATTTGCCGGTCATGTCGAAACCCTGGCGCTGCACGATGGCGGTGCCGAACAGGCGATAGCGGAAACGCAGCGGGCTGAGTTCGATATCGACCAGGATCAGGTGGCCGATGATGAAGCGCAGTTCCAGGGGATCGATATCCTCACGCCCCGGATAGGGGCGGTCGCCGCGCTTGACCTCCCAATAGGCCTGCAGTTGCTGCAGGATCGGCTTGTCGAGTTTCATGGGCAGGCAGAATGGGGGGAAGCTGTGAATACCGCGTTAACCCTCTGTCGACCGGCAGCCAGCCATTGAAAAGCCGATACCAAGCCCCCTATGTAAATCAAACCATGGCGCAATTCTCTGTCCGGACTGTTCTCAAACTGGCGTTGGCCGCAGTGTTGGCCGCATTGCCGGTCGTCGCTGTCGCCCAGACGGCACAGACCCGGCTGCCGGCCAGCCGGACCGAAATCCAGCTGAGTTTCGCACCGCTGGTTCAGCGCGCCGCGCCGGCCGTGGTCAACGTCTACAGCCGCCGGGTCGAGCGGGTGGCGTCGCCCTTCGCCGACGATCCTTTCTTCCGGCGCTTCTTTGGCAACCAGTCGCCGTTCGGGATGCCGCGCGAGCGCATCGCGCAGTCGCTTGGCTCTGGCGTGATCGTCGAAGCCGAGGGCGTCATCGTCACCAACAACCATGTGATCGAGGGCGCCACCGAGATCGTGGTGGCGCTCAGCGACCGGCGCGAATTCGAGGCGCGCGTGATCGCAGCCGATCCGCGTTCCGACCTTGCTGTGCTGCGCATCGATACACGCGGCGAAACCCTGCCGTATCTCGAATTCCGCGACTCCGACGAATTGCAGGTCGGCGATCTGGTGCTGGCCATCGGCAATCCCTTCGGCGTCGGCCAGACCGTGACGCAGGGCATTATCTCAGCGGTCGGCCGTGCGATCTCCGATGACATGACGGCGCAGTCCTTCATCCAGACCGATGCGGCGATCAATCCCGGCAATTCCGGCGGCGCGCTGCTGGGCATGGATGGCAAGCTGGTCGGCATCAACACGGCGATCTTCTCGCGCTCCGGCGGCTCCATCGGCATCGGCTTTGCCATTCCGGCCAACCTCGTCTCGTCCACCGTGGCGAGCGCCATGGCCGGGAAGGGGATCAAGCGGCCCTGGTTCGGCGCCAACGGCGAAGCCGTCACCAGCGAAATCGCGCAGGGCCTGGGCATGGCGCGGCCCAACGGCGTGCTGGTCGGCGAAGTCTGGCGTGGCGGTCCGGCTGATCGCGCCGGGCTGAAAGCGGGCGATGTGGTGCTGGCCATCGATGGCCGCGAGGTCAACGATCCGCAGGCCCTGCGCTTCCGTATTGCGACGCGCAAGCTGGGCGACACGGCAGCACTCGATGTGCTGCGGCGCGGCCAGCGCGTGAACCTGCAGATTGCCCTGCAGGATGCGCCCGAAACACCGGCGCGCAATCTGACCCAACTCAGCGGCAACCAGCCGCTCGCCGGCGCGACGGTCGGTAACCTGTCGCCGGCCTTCGCCGACGAGCTCGGCATCGACATGCTGGAACGCGGTGTGATCGTCACCGAGATCGCACCCGGATCGCCTGCCGCCCGGCTGCGAATCCGCACCGGTGATATTGTCGTCAAGATCAATGACCGCGACGTGGAAGATGTGCGTTCGCTGCAGAGCCTGCTGCGCGGCAGCAATCAGTGGGTCGTGACCCTGCGACGCAACAAACAGGTGCTGACCTTCACGGTGCGGAGCTGAGCATGGCGAAGCGCGATGCAGTGGGTGGCACGGGAGAAAGCCTGTTCGCGGCTGCCGGCATGGAAGCCGCCGGGCCGTTGGCCGACCGTCTGCGACCAAAAACACTGGCCGACGTGATCGGCCAGGATCACCTGCTGCAGGGCGAGGGGCCGCTCGCCCGCATGGTACAGGCAAAAAAACTTTCCAGCCTGATCCTGTGGGGCCCGCCGGGCACCGGAAAGACCTCGATCGCGCGGCTGCTGGCGGATGCAACCGGCCTCGAATTCGCGCCGCTGTCAGCGGTGTTCTCGGGCGTGGCCGATCTGCGCAAGGTGTTCGAGGCCGCGCGCGAGCGCCGCGCGCTGGGCCAGCGCACGCTGCTGTTCGTCGATGAAATCCATCGCTTCAACCGTGCGCAACAGGATGGCTTCCTGCCCTATGTCGAAGACGGCACCGTGGTCCTGGTCGGCGCCACCACAGAGAATCCCAGCTTCGCGCTGAACTCGGCGCTGCTGTCGCGGGCGTCCGTCGTCGTGCTGCACCGGCTGGATGACGAGGCGCAGGAAAAGCTGCTGTCGCGCGCCGAAGCCATCGAACGCCCGTTGCCGCTCACACCGGAAGCGCGCGCCGCATTGCGTGCCATGGCCGATGGTGACGGCCGCTATCTGCTCAATATGGCCGAACAGATCTATACCCTGCCGCCGGAGACCGAGCCGCTTGATTCTGCAAGGCTCGCAGAAACATTACAAAAGCGCGCACCGATCTACGACAAGAGTCAGGATGAGCATTACAACCTGATCTCGGCCTTGCACAAATCGCTACGCGGCTCCGATGTCGATGCGGCGCTGTACTGGATGGCGCGTATGCTGGTCGGCGGCGAGGATCCGCTTTACATCGTGCGTCGCCTGGTGCGTTTCGCCGCCGAGGATATCGGCATGGCCGATCCGAATGCCCTGCTGCAGGCGCTCGCCGCCAAGGACATGTACGATTTCCTCGGATCGCCGGAAGGCGAGCTCGGCCTGGTGCAGGCGGTGATCTATCTCGGCACCGCGCCGAAATCGAATGCGGCCTACAAGGCCGAGAAGGGCGCCAAGCGTGCGGCGCGCGAGCATGGGTCGCTGGCGCCGCCGATGCATATCCTGAACGCGCCGACCAAGATGATGAAGGAGCTTGGCTACAGCGCCGGCTATGCCTACGACCACGACGCTGCCGACGGCTTCTCGGGCCAGAACTACTTCCCCGATGGGATGGACCGGCAGCATTTCTACCGCCCGGTGGAGCGCGGCTTTGAGCGCGACATCATTAAAAGGCTGGATTACTGGCAGAAGCTGCGCAGTCGTCGCCAGGATGAAGAGGACTGACGCGGTCCTGCAGCCAGCGTTGCGTTAACCAAGTCCTAACGCTGACCGTACTATAAATTTGATGTAAATTGCGGGTATGCCGTCACCTTCGAGCAGACCGCCCGCACATTCCTTCATGGAGCGCTTTTCCGTGCTGCAGCGCATGGGTTTTCTCGGTGTGATCGCTCTCCTGCTGCTGGCAGGCGCGGGGGTCTACACCTTTTTTCTGGCGACGCCGAAGGAAAAGGCCTTCTACACGCCGGGCGTTGTGCCGAGCCGGGACGACTGCTTCTACGGCAAGCTGGCCCAGTTCAAGAACGTCACCCGCCAGATACTGTTCGCTGCCGCCCAGGAATGCGAGATCGAGGTCCAGTCGGTCGAAGGGCATGAGCAGCGCCGCCAGGAATGGATGGAGCGGCAGGCCGAACGCGAACGCCAGCGCGCCCTCAACCCGGACCCCGCTCCGGTCGCGGACGAACCCAAGGAAAAGGACACCCTGCGCCGCGTCTGGCGCTGACAGGTCGATCCTCCCGCTCTAGAGTGCCCCCATGTCCCAGGTAACCACCCGTACCGTCAGTGCCGACGAAGCCGACCTGCGTCTCGACCGCTGGTTCAAGCGTCATTACCCGTGGCTTGGCCATGCCAAGCTGGAAAAGCTGCTGCGCACCGGACAGGTCCGCATCGATGGCGGCCGCGTCAAGGCGGCGACACGGCTGGAAACCGGTCAGGCCATCCGTATTCCGCCGCTCGGCGATCCGCCGAAGGATGATGACAGGCCGCGCACGCCCCAGCCGGCCAAAGCCAGCCCCGAGCGCATCGCCGAACTGGAAGCCGCTGTCCTGCACAAGGACGATGCGGTGATCGTGCTGAACAAGCCGGCCGGTCTCGCCACGCAGGGCGGCACCGGACTGACCGAGCATCTCGACGGCCTGCTCGGCTATCTGAAATTCGGCAATGCCGAACGCCCGCGTCTGGTGCATCGCCTCGACAAGGATACGTCGGGCGTTCTGCTGCTGGCGCGCAGTGCCAGCGCGGCCGCCAAACTGGCCGAGGCCCTGCGCAAGCGCGATGCGCACAAGCTGTACTGGGCGCTGGTGATGGGCGTGCCGGAGCAGCGCATGGGCAAGATCGACCTGCCGCTGGCCAAGCTGGCGGGCGGCGCTGGCGAGCGCATGGTCTATGACGAAGACGAAGGCAAGAACGCCGTCACGCTCTATCGCACCATCGAGACAGCCGGCAAGCGCGCCGCCTGGCTCGGCATGGCGCCGCTGACCGGTCGCACGCATCAGCTGCGCGTGCATGCGGCGGCGATGGGCACGCCGATTGTCGGCGACGGCAAATACGGTGCGGCCGAAGCGTTTCTCACGGGCGGAGTCAGCCGCAAGCTGCATCTGCATGCGCGCGGCATCAGGTTGGCGCATCCCGATGGCGGCAAGCTGGAAGTGCGCGCGCCCCTGTCGCCGCATATGGCCGCGACCTGGGATTTCCTCGGCCTCACTTTGGACAAAAGCGCCGACGCATGGCTGGAAGAATAGGCGAGCCACTGCTGCCTGACGGTCTGCGGCATCGCGCCCATCCGCTGCGTGCCGCACTGGCCGCTGAAGTCCATGCCCGTCCGCCCTTGCCAATTGCAGCACCCGCCCGCGTGCTGCATCTCGGCCTGATGCTGCAGCCCGATGATGTCGCCGCCGAACATGCCCATCTGGCGGCGCTGTGCCGCAGTTGCCATGCCGATGCACCGCCAGCGGATGCGAAGCATGTGGCGGTTGAACTTTCCGGTGCTGGCCACCTGATCTGGGAACGTCGCACCGAATTCACCACCTACACGCTGTATCTGCCGCGGCAGGCCGGTGCCGCACTGGATGCGCCGGGCGACCTGCCGTTGCCCGACGGCTGGCTCAAAGCCCTGCCGGGGCAACTGATGGTGACGGCGGATATTACGCTGCTCAGTTCTGATGAAGCCGCGCCAACCGATCTGCAGTTGCAGCGGCTGTTCGACGGCCCCACGCTGGTGGCGAGCCGCGTGGCCGAGGGGCACGCCACGGTCTGGACCGATTTCTTCCTCGGTGCGGATGACAGCGTGCGTTTCCTGATCCATGACCACGGCCTGACCGAGGCCCAGCGTGGCCGCATCGTCATGCGCCTGCTCGATATCGAAACCTACCGCATGATGGCGCTGCTGGCGCTGCCGCTGGCGCAGCAGGTCGCGCCGCGCATCACCGCGCTCGAACAGGGCCTGGCGAAATTATCCGGCCGCATGGTCGATGTCGGGCAGGAAAGCGAACAGACGCTGTTGCTCGAACTGGCCGGCCTCGCGGCCGAGGTCGAGACGCTCGCCGTCGATACGCCCTACCGTTTTGGCGCGGCACGCGCCTATCACGCCCTGGTCGAGCGCCGCATCGCCGAGCTGCGCGAGAGCCGTATCGCTGGCATGCCCACGCTGGGTGAATTCATGGAGCGGCGTTTATCGCCGGCGATGCGGACCTGCAGCACGATGGCCGAACGCATCGAGGGCTTGTCGCGCCGGGCGACGCGCATGGCCAACCTGCTGCGTACCCGCGTCGATGTCGCGCTGGAGCGGCAGAATGTCGAACTGCTCGAGGCGATGAACCAACGCTCGCGGCTGCAATTGCGCTTGCAGGAAACCGTCGAGGGTCTCTCGGTCGCCGCGATCACGTATTACGTGGTGGGGCTGGTGGGTTATGCCGCGCAGGCCTTGCACGCGGCCGGTCTGCCGGTGAACAAGGAAATCGCCATCGGCGTGGCGATCCCGGTGGTGGCAGTTGCAGTGTGGTGGGGGCTGCGGCGATTCCGGCGCTCGCTGCAGAAGGCGGGGCTGCACTAGGCGGTGCGCAGCATCCTGCGGATGCTATCGGACAGATAGTCCGTCACGACACGGATGCGTGGCGTGTTGCGCAGGTCGCGATGCAGCACCAGCCACAGTTCGCGCGTCACCGGTGGTTTGCCCGGATCGGGCATCAGTTCGGCATATTGCCGGCCGATATATTCCGGCAGCAGCACGGCGCAGGCGCCGGCGCGCGCAGCCGCCACCAGCGGGATCATGCTGTTGCTGCGGATCGCCTGCGTCAGCCCGGATGTCTTTAGCCAGAGTGATTCCGGAATTTCAGCTAGGCTTTCATCGAAGGCCGCCACGGCATTGCGATCGAGTGCTGCCGGATTGCGGTACAGCCGATAGGGCACCGCGCCGAGTTTGCTGGCATAGAGCTCGCCGGTTTTGGGACGCGCCCAGCGGATCGCGATGTCGGCTTCGCGGCGCGCCAGGCTGAGTGAGCGATGTTCCACCGCCAGTTCGATCTGCAGGCCGGGCCAGCGCTGACGTAAGCCGGCGAGCTGCGGTGCCACTGTGTGGCTCGCGACACCCTCGGTGCAGGTGATGCGTACGGTGCCGGCGATCTGCTCGCCCGTTTTTGCATCGCCCAGGCGCGCCAGCCGCAGCAGGGGCGCCTCGATCTGCTCGGCGGCCTGCAGTACGGGTGCCGCCGCCGGTGTCGGCACATAGCCGCGTGCGCGCCGTTCGAAGAGTGTCATGCCCAGGCTACCTTCCAGTGCGGCGATGCGCCGGGCCACCGTGGCGTGGTTCACCTTCAGCAGCCGAGCGGTGGCCGACAGGCTGCCATGACGGGCCAGCGCCAGTACGTAGCGCAGGTCGTTCCAGTCCAGAGCGTCTGTGCGTTTTTGCAGAGGCATCGCGCGATCTTATGGAATATGCACAGATGCTGCCAGCCGCTATTTCAGACGGCATCGTTATTTATGGAGAGTGTGATGTCGCGTCCGAAAACCCTGCTGGAAATGGCCGGCGCTGCCGGGATCCCGGTGGCCTGGGAGAAGTCCACCCTGCTGCTGATCGATCACCAGAACGAATACCTGGCCGATGGCGGCCTGCCGCTGACCGGCATGGATGCGGCGGTGGCCGAGATCGGCAAGCTGCTGACTGCTGCCCGCAAGGCCGGCGCACCCATCGTGCATGTGCGCCATTATGGCAAGCCGGGCGGCGCGCTGTTCAATCCCGAAGGCCCCAAGGCGGAGTTCATCGCCGGTGTCGGTCCGCAGGGCAATGAGCGCGTGGTCACCAAGGGGCTGCCGAACTCTTTCGCCGGCACCGATTTGGATGCCGTGCTGAAGGAACTGGGCCGCAAGGAGCTGATCATTGCCGGCTTCCAGACCCATATGTGCGTCAGCGCCACGGCGCGCAACGCCATCGACCACGGCTATCGCGGCGTGGTGGTGAATGCGGCCTGTGCCGATCGCGACCTGCCGGATCCGGCCGGCACCGGTACGATCGCGGCGGCTGAAATGCACCGCATCACCATGGCGGCGCTGAATGACCGTTTCGCGCTGGTGATCCCGAACGCGGCTGCTATCGCTTAAGAGTCTACCGTGTCGGGGGCAGCGGCGTCGCATTCACGCCGCCGCGCGGCGCAGCGTCCATCGTTGGGACCGGTGCTCCCGCGCCACCGCCGGTCGCGGATGGCCGGTTGCGCGTGCGGCGGTCGGCCGGCAGGGTGTCCCAGACGCGGTCGGCTTCGGCCACGTTGAGTTTCTGATCGCCGGGGCGGCAAGCACGGCTGCGATACAGCACGCTGCGGCCGGGGAAGAAGCACCACGAGGCCTCGGCCAGCTGTGCGCGCTGCAGCAGCTCGGCCTCGTCGGTGTTGATCCAGCGGCTGCCCGGCGGACAGCCCGGTGCCTCGAAGACATGGCCAGCGCTGTCGTTGTAGCACAGCGCAAACACGCCTTCGCCAACGCGGGCGTCGTTCACGGCGTAAGGCGAACTGGGCGTAGCCCCAGGAGATCCACTGGGCCCTGATGGCGGCACGTTGGATTGCGGTACGGCTCCGATACCTGGACGCGCGGCCTGCCTTGTCTGCTGCGGCATCGGTGTGATCTCAGGCGCGCCGCGACCGGCGACCGGCGCGCGCTGCGCCGCGGTCTGGAATTGCTGCTGGGCTTCCGTCGTGCCGATCGGCGCGTAGCCCGGCGCGCAGCGGCCGGTCTGGCTGGTATAGAGCAGCCCGGTCTCGGCGCTGAAGCAGGGGATGCCGGCGCTGGTGCTGGTGCTGGTGCTGCCTTCGATGGGGCGCGTACGGGTTTCGCCGCCCAGTCCGCGATACAGGCTGCGGTTCAGGTCGCGCATGTTATCGCAGCCGGCGAGTCCGGCCACGAGAAAGATCAGCGCCGCGTGGAGAGCACCGCGCCGCATCGGGTCGTCAGCCGCGACCGCGATAGTTGGCCACGCCCTGGTCGGGCAGCCACAGGTCGGCCGGCGGTTTGCCGGTCTGCCAGAACACGTCGATGGGCATGCCGCCGCGCGGATACCAGTAGCCGCCGATGCGCAGCCAGCGCGGCTTCATCGCCGCGATAAGTCGCTTCGCGATGCTGATCGTGCAGTCCTCGTGGAAGGCGCCGTGATTGCGGAAGCTGTTGAGGAACAGCTTCAGCGACTTCGACTCAACGATCTGCCGGTTCGGCACATAGTCGATCACCAGATGGGCGAAATCCGGCTGTCCTGTCATTGGACACAGGCTGGTAAATTCCGGCTGCGTGAAGCGGATCAGATAGGTCGTGCCGGGCTGGGGATTCGGCACGGTCTCCAGCGAAGCCTCATCTGGGCTTTGCGGCTGCGTCGCGTTCTGGCCGAGCTGCGTCAGTCCCTGGGTGATGGAGGCGGAAGAGGCGGTTTTGCGGGTGGTCTTGGCGGTGCGTTTCATGCCTAACCTATGACACAGAATGACCTTTTTTGCAGCCTTGTGAGGCCACTTTCGTCATCCATCTTAGTCGGGTGAGGCGGCAGACCGCCTTGCCAGAGTTTACAAGTCCAGGAGGTTTAGTCATGTCCAACACTGTTTCGCTGAAATCCCTCGCCACTGCCCTGACCGTGGCTGGTACCGTCGCGCTGGGTGCGGCTGGCGGCGCCTGGGCGCAGAGCACGACCCCAAGTACCCCGCGCGGCGACGCGATCGCGCAGGACGCCCAGACGGACGCCCGCAAGGAGCAGCGCAAGGCCGACGAAAAGAAGGCCGATGCGATGAAGGCGCAGCGCAAAGCCGAGGAGAAGAAAGCCGACGCGCAGCGCGATGCCAACAGCGACAAGGCCGCTGCCCAGCGCAAGGCCGACGAACAGAAGGCTGATGCCCGCAAGCAGCAGCGCAAGGCTGACGAGAAGGCCCGCAGTGTGAACTAGCCCGGCCTATCCGGATTCATGAGGAAGGCCCTTCGCTGGAGGACAGCGGAGGGCCTTCTATTTTCTGAGCAATATCAAATATTTGTTTCTGCCGGTCGGCGTGGTTGAGCCGCGGGGCCGACCGTGCGATTCTGCCCCTATGAGTGCAGACCTGATTCAACTGTCCGACAGCCTCGACCCGCCGCGTCTGGTGATCTTTGACTGCGACGGGACGCTGGTAGACAGCCAACACCACATCGTCAGCGCCATGCACAGCGCCTTCGCTGCCAATGGCCTGGTCCTGCCCGACGCGGATGCCGTGCGCCGTACGGTCGGCCTGCCGCTGGAAGTGGCCATCGAACATCTGCTGCTGCCACTTGGCTCCCCGGCGCTCAATCCCGTGGTCCATGCCTACAAGACCGCCGCCATAGCCCAGCGGCTGGAGCCCGATCACCACGAGCCGCTGTTCCCCGGACTCGTTGCGACGCTGGACCGGCTCGAGCAGGCTGGTTTCCTGCTCGGCGTCGCCACCGGCAAGGCGCGGCGCGGGCTGAACTACACGCTGGCGACCCACAGCCTGACCGAACGCTTCATCACCCTGCAGACCTGTGATGTGGTGGCGAACGGCAAGCCGGCGCCTGACATGGTGCTGCAGGCGATGGCTGAAACCGGCGCCGTTCCGGCCTCGACAATCGTGGTCGGTGACACCACTTACGACATGGAGATGGCCCGCAATGCCGGCGTTCAGGCGATCGGCGTGGCCTGGGGCTATCACGATGAACAGATACTGCTCGAAACCGGAGCAGCAAGCATAATCAAAAACTTTGGGGAACTTCCTGATCTGGTAATTGAGCTTTTGACCAGATCCTCGTCAGCCGCCTGAGGAGGGACCGCATGCGTATTCTGAAATGGATAGTGGCCGTTGTCGTGCTGCTGGTCGCCGGTGCGGTTATCGCCGTGCTGACGGTGGATGTGAACCGCTTCAAGCCGCAGATCGTGGCGGCCGTCGAGAACGCCACCGGGCGCAAGCTCGACATCGCGCAGGACATGAAGCTCAGCCTCTGGCCGCTGGGCATCGGGGTGAAGCAGGTCAGCTTCGCCAACGCTGCCTGGGGCGGCCGTCCGCAGATGGCGACCGTAGGCGAGTTCACCGCACAGGTCGATCTCATGGCGCTGATCGGCGGGCAGGTGAAGGTCGACAGCCTTGTGCTGAACGACGTCGACCTGCTGTTGGAAAAGGACCGGCAGGGCCGGGGCAACTGGGATTTTACCGGCCAGAAACCGGCCCCCCAGCAGCAGCCGCAGAGCCAGGCTACAACTCAGTCCGGCGGCACGATCATTCCGTCGATCGAGAATGTCGCGCTGAAGAATGTCCGGCTCACCTATCGCGATGCCCAGGCCAATAGCCAGAATAATGTCGTGCTGAGCGAACTGACCGTGAAGCAGGCCAAGGGTGGCCTGCTGGCCGTCAAGATGGTTGCCGATGTGGATGGCAAGGCGATCACCGCCGACGGCACGCTGGGCAGCTTCGACGACCTGATGTCGGGCAGCCGGCCCTGGCCGGTGAAGATGGCCGCGACCTTGCCGGGCGCGAAAGTCAGCGTGGATGGCAGCATCGCCCAGCCGATGCAGGCCAAGGGTATTGCGCTGAAACTGACCGTCGATGCGCCCGACCTTTCAAAGGTTGCCGCGCTCGCCGGCGCCAGCGCGCCGGCTGTGCCGCTGACCCTGCAGGCCGATGTGAAGGATACCGGGCCGCAGCGTTACGCGCTCAGCAACATCGCCGCCAAAGTTGCCGACAGCGATCTGTCCGGCAACGGCGAAGTGAATCTGGCGGGCGCGAAGCCTGCCGTGCGGTTCGATCTCGCCTCGAAGAATATGGATGTCACGCAACTGATGCCGAAAGACAGCGCCAAACCGGCAACTGGCGGCAGTACAGCGGCTGGGGGGTCTGCCGGCAGCAGCGCCGGCGGGCAGAAGCGCCTGTTTAGCAGCGATCCGCTGCCGCTGGAGGGGTTGAATGCCGTCGATGCGACCGGCAGCTACAAGGCCGAGCGATTGAAAGCGCCCAAGCTCGATGCGCAGGGCGTGGCGCTCAATCTCACGCTCAAGGACGGCGTGCTGAATGCAAAACCGGCCATCGCCAATCTGTCGAATGGCAGCCTGAATGGCGACATCACCGTCAATGCCAAATCGAAATCAATGACCGCGAAACTCGATGGCAAGGGCGTGGTGCTGAGCGAGTATCTGCAGAAGGCCGGCATCACCGATATCGTGCGGCGCGGCGGCCCGGCCGATCTGGTGCTCGATGTCACCAGCAGCGCGGCCTCCATGCAGCAGATGATGGCCGGCCTGAACGGCAAGATGGTGCTGAAGGTCGGCGAGGGCGAACTGAAGGAAGAATATATCCGCGACTTCCTGCCGGGCCTTGCACGCGCTGTTTCTGCACTCGATCGTGCCACGGCGAAGACCAAGCTGCATTGCGTGGTCAGCGGGCTGGATTTCAAGAACGGCGTGGTGACTCCCAAGGCGATCCTGGCTGAAACCGGCAGCATGACGATGACTGGCGACGGCACCATCAATCTGGGCACCGAGCGGATCGACCTCAAGCTGGTGCCGTCGTCGCGCGACACTGGCCTGGCCGCGATGCTGCCGCCGGTGAATGTGCGCGGCAGCCTGGCCGATCCGAGCTTCACGCCAGACAGCGCGGCGCTCGCCAAGGGCGTGCTCGGCGCTGTTGCCGGCGTGGCGGCGCTTGGCCCGCTGGCGCTGCTGTCGCCGGCCATGGGCTCGGGTGGAGACGATGCCGCGACGGCCTGCGCCAAGGCTGTGGCGCTGGCGGAAGGCCGGCCGGTGCCGCAATCGGCGAAGCCAGCTACGGGTTCCCCTGCAACTGGCACCCAGACGCAGGACCAGCAAAAGCCCGAAAGCCGGGGCGATGCCCTGCGTCGCGGTCTGGGCAACTTGCTGGGGCGCTGACGCGCCGCTATAAGCCGCCGTCATGAAACGTTTCTACAAGCTCGTCACGGCGGAGCAGGCGGACGACGGCGCGATCATCCGCCTGGATGGCCGGGTGCTGAAAACCCCGGCCAAGGCCGAGATGCGCCTGCCGACGCTCGCGCTGGCCGAGGCGATTGCCGGCGAATGGCAGGCCCAGCAGGTTGAGATCCGGCCGCAGTCGATGCCGCTGATGCAGCTTGCCGCCACATCAATCGACCGCGTGATGATCGATCCGGCTTTTGCCCGCACCGACGTTGTCCGCTACGGCGGGACCGACCTGCTGTCCTACCGCGCCGACGAACCGGCGGTTCTGGCCGAGCGGCAGGCGGCGGAGTGGCAGCCGCTGCTCGACTGGTTCCGCGACCGGTATGACGTTCAGATGAACGTCACGTCCGGCATCATTGCGGTGACACAACCCGCCGAACTGACGCCGCGGCTGGAGCGGGTCTGTGACGGGCTGGATGCCTGGCGGCTGACGGCCCTGCATGGCGCCACCACAAACACGGGGTCCGTGGTGATCGGACTGGCCCTGCTGGATGGCCGTCTGGATGCCGATGGCGCGCACCGGGCTGCCCTGCTGGACGAGCTGTATCAGGCCGAGCGCTGGGGGGAGGATGCCGAAGCCGTCGCCCGCCGCACCGGGCTGCTGGCCGACCTGCAGGCAACTGCCCAATTTCTAGCGCTGTTACGCGCTCGAAACTAACCATACTGCCACTGGCTGCGAGACTGATTCGTAACGCTGGCTGTGCTACCCTAATGCGAGTCGGCTTGCTATAAGAGGCCGATTACAGGGTTTTGTGTCGGCCGGGGGGTCCGACCGTGGCAGGTATAGATACATCGAAGCGTCAGCGGCCGAAGGTGGGATATGGCGAACTGCTCGCCACCATCGCCGACCATGAAAAATACCGCCAGCGCTTGCCTGGCGGTAAGCGGGCTATCTTTCAGTTTCGCGATCTCTCGCATCTGACCATGGCTGGTGCCGATCTGTCCGGCGCCGACTTTACCGGCTGCAATCTGCAATCCGCCAATTTCTCCGACACAAATCTCAGCAGCGCCGTCCTGTATGGCGTCGATCTGCGCGGCGCAGTCATGCATGGCGCACGCCTTGATCGCGCCGATCTGCGCGGCGCGTCTTTGCGTGGCGCTGATCTGACCGGCGCGCGCCTGCAGGATGCCGACATGCGCGACGGCGTCATCGCCGAGCGCGACACCACCGGCAATATGCGGTTGAAGAAACCCGATCACGAAGCTGTTGATCTTGGTGGTGCGCGTCTCGTTGCAGCCGATCTCACCGGCGCCAACATGACGGGCGTTGCCGCCGGCCGCACCGACTTCACGGATGCGGTGCTGGTCAACTGCGTGCTGACCCGCGCCAATCTCACCTCCGCGAAACTGGATGGCGCAAATCTTTCCGGCGCCGATCTCAGTGGTGCCAATCTCAAGGATGCGCATCTGCGCGGTGCGGTGCTGGTCGGTGTAAAGCTTGAGAATGCCATGATGGCCGGCGCCGATGTGCATGGCGTGCTGGATGACAAGCCGCGCGGCCGGCCGCTGGCGGAACTTGGCGTGCCGATCGAGGAAGCCTTCCGCCTCTACCGGACCTGGGTGGAGACCGGCGGCCGTCAGGGCCGGTTGTTCGATTTCAGCCGTCTCGATCTGCGCCTGATCGGCGCCCGGCCCGGCATCGTGCTGACCGGTGCGGCCATGGACGGCGTCATTCTTCAGGGGCTGGATCTGGCGCGCGCCTCGCTGCAGGGCGCCAAGCTGGCGGAAGCCGATCTGCGCGACTGCAATCTTTCGGGCGCCGATCTGCGCGGCGCCAATCTGACCGGCGCCATGCTGGTGCGCGCCGATCTGCGCGATGCCGATCTCGGCCCGTTGAAGGTGAGCGTGGACCGCGCTTTCCCGGTCAATCTGACGCGCAGTATACTGCGTGGCGCCGACCTGCGCGGTGCCAGGCTGAATCAGGCCTGGCTGGACGAGGCCGACATGTCGCGTGCCCTGCTGGAGGGCGCGGACCTGTCCGACGCCCGGCTGCCGCAGCGCCAGAGCTGACGCCCGCCGCTGATGCTTGGCGGGCGGACCGCATAACTCATATATCAGCCTTGATAAACTCCGCTTATGGCTGGAGTTTTTGCACTGCACCCCAAGCTATTTGCCCCTGTCGCGCGATATGCTAAGGCCTATGGCATGGTCATGTCATCGGCGCGTCATAAGCGCCCGGCGTAAAGCCTTGCAGTGGGGAGTTGCATGCAGGACATCATCCGCCAGTTGGAAGAAAAGCGCGCCCAGGCCCGCCAGGGCGGCGGCGCCAAGCGCATTGAGGCGCAGCACGCCAAAGGCAAGCTGACGGCCCGCGAAAGGCTGGAGCTGCTGCTCGACCCCGGCTCCTTCGAGGAGTGGGACATGTTCGTCGAACATGACTGCACCGATTTCGGCATGGCCGAGCAGAAGGTGGCCGGCGATGGCGTCGTCACCGGCTACGGCACCATCAACGGCCGCGCCACATTCGTCTTCAGTCAGGATTTCACCGTCTTCGGCGGTTCGCTGTCGGCGGCGCATGCCGGCAAGATCTGCAAGATCATGGACAGCGCCATGAAGGTCGGCCTGCCGGTGATCGGCCTGAACGATTCCGGTGGCGCGCGCATCCAGGAAGGCGTCGACAGTCTGGCCGGCTATGCTGAAGTGTTTCAGCGCAATGCGCTGGCCTCGGGCGTGGTGCCGCAGATTTCGGTGATCATGGGGCCCTGTGCCGGCGGCGCGGTGTATTCACCGGCGATGACCGACTTCATCTTCATGGTGAAAGACAGCAGCTATATGTTTGTCACCGGTCCCGATGTCGTGAAGACCGTGACGCAGGAAGTGGTGACGCAGGAGCAGCTGGGCGGCGCGGTGACGCATACCACCAAATCGTCGGTGGCCGACAACGCCTTTGAGAATGACGTCGAGGCGCTGGCGCAGACGCGCCGCATGTTCGATTTCCTGCCGCTGAACAACCGCGAGAAAGCACCGGTCCGCGAGACCTGGGACCCGATCAACCGCCAGGAAGCCTCGCTCGATACGCTGGTGCCGCCCAATCCGAACAAGCCCTACGACATGAAGGAGCTGATCGAGAAGGTGGTGGACGAGGGCGACTTCTTCGAGGTGCAGCCGAATTACGCCAAGAACATCATCATCGGTTTCGCCCGCATCGGCGGCCAGACCGTGGGCATTGTCGCCAACCAGCCGATGGTGCTGGCGGGCTGTCTGGATATCGACTCCAGCCGCAAGGGTGCGCGTTTCGTGCGTTTCTGCGACTGCTACGACATTCCGATTGTCACTTTCGTCGATGTGCCGGGGTTCCTGCCGGGCACGGCGCAGGAATATGGCGGCATCATCAAGCACGGCGCCAAGCTGCTGTTCGCCTATGCCGAAGCCACCACGCCGAAGGTCACGGTGATCACGCGCAAGGCCTATGGCGGCGCCTATGACGTGATGTCGTCCAAGCATCTGCGTGGCGACGTCAACTACGCCTGGCCGTCGGCGGAAATCGCGGTGATGGGTCCGAAGGGTGCGGTGGAGATTATCTTCCGCGGTGAAATCGGCGATGCCGAGAAAATCGCAGCGCGGACGGAGGAATATCGCCAGAAGTTCGCCAATCCTTTCGTGGCCGGCCATCGCGGTTTCATCGACGATGTGATCATGCCGCATAATACGCGCTTCCGGATTGCCCGCTCGCTCGCCATGCTGCGCGAGAAGAAGCTGGAGAATCCCTGGAAGAAGCACGACAACATTCCGTTGTGAGATCAGAGATCATGGCCAATAAACTGTTCGACAAGATCCTGATCGCCAATCGCGGTGAAATTGCCTGTCGCGTGATCAAGACCTGCCGCAGGCTCGGCATCAAGACCGTGGCGGTCTATTCCGATGCCGATGATGGCGCGCTGCATATGCGCATGGCGGATGAAGCCGTGCATATCGGCGCGGCGGCTGCTGCTGAAAGCTATCTCGTCATCGAGAAGATTGTTGCGGCCTGCAAAGCGACCGGCGCGCAGGCGGTGCATCCGGGCTACGGCTTCCTGTCGGAGAACCGCAAGTTCGCGGCGGCGCTGAAAGAGGCCGGCATCGCCTTTATCGGCCCCAATCCCGATGCGATCTACGCCATGGGCGACAAGATCGAATCCAAGAAGCTGGCCAAGCAGGCCGGCGTCAGTACCGTGCCGGGCTATCTGGGCGCGATCGGCGGCACCGACGAGGCCGTGAAGATCGCCACCGAGATCGGTTTCCCGGTGATGATCAAGGCCTCGGCCGGCGGCGGCGGCAAGGGCATGCGCATCGCACGTTCGGCCGACGAAGTGGCGCAGGGTTTCTCGTCCGCCACCAACGAAGCCAAGAATTCCTTCGGCGATGACCGTGTCTTCATCGAGAAATACATCGAGCAGCCGCGCCATATCGAAATCCAGGTGCTGGGTGACAAGCATGGCAACGTGATCTACCTGGGCGAACGCGAATGCTCGATCCAGCGCCGCCATCAGAAGGTGGTTGAAGAGGCGCCGAGCTCGTTCCTGGACGAGGCGACCCGCAAGGCGATGGGCGAACAGGCTGTCGCGCTGTCGAAGACCGTGAATTACGACAGCGCCGGCACGGTGGAGTTCATCGTCGGCCCGGATCGCAGCTTCTACTTCCTCGAGATGAACACCCGCCTGCAGGTCGAGCATCCGGTCACCGAACTGATCACCGGAATCGATCTGGTAGAGCAGATGATCCGCGTCGCGGCCAACGAAAAGCTGGCGATCAAACAGGATGACGTGAAGCTGGATGGCTGGGCCGTCGAAGTGCGCATCTATGCGGAAGATCCGGTGCGCGGATTCCTGCCCAGCACCGGCCGCCTGGCCCGCTGGCGCACGGCTGAAGAGTCGAAGGTGATCCGTAACGACACCGGCGTGGTCGAGGGCAGCGAGATCAGTATGTTCTACGATCCGATGATTTCCAAGCTGTGCTCCTGGGGCAAGGATCGCGCCCAAGCCATCGAGACGCTGTCGGCGGCACTGGACGAAACCTGGATCGCCGGCATCGGACACAACGTCAATTTCCTCTCGGCCGTGCTGGATCATCCGCGCTTCCGCTCGGGTGATATTTCAACCAACTTCATCGCCGAGGAATGGCCGAATGGCTATGCCGGTACTGTGCTGCCCGAAGAGCGGCAGAACAGCGCGCTGGCCGTCGCGACCCTGATCCATATCCGCAACGAATTGCGCGCGCGCCATCTCGGTGGCAAGCTGGGCCTGCCGGAATGGGTGCCGGGCGAGGAGTGGATCGCTATTCTTAACAAGCGGGAATACAAGCTCAGCGTTTCTGACGCCGAGGGCGGCTGTGACGTCAAGGTGGGGAAGGGCAAGGCGCTGAAAGTGCGCAGCGGCTGGAAGCCGGGTGAGCCCTTCTTCCGCGGCACCGTGAACGGCGCAACGGTTGTCGCCCGTGTCTCGGCGCGACCCGATGGCGTGCGCGTCGTGCATGGCGGCGCCGAGCTGGATGTGGCCGTGCGCACGCCGCGCGCTGCCGAACTGGCGCGGCTGATGCCGGAAAAGCTGCCGCCCGATATGTCGAAGTATCTGCTCTGCCCCATGCCGGGTCTGGTGGTGTCGATTGCGGTGGCCGATGGCGAGGCGGTCAAGGCCGGCCAGGCGCTGGCCGTGGTCGAAGCCATGAAGATGGAAAACGTGCTGCGCGCCGAGCGCGACGGCACAGTGAAGAAGGTCAACGCCAAGAAGGGTGACAGCCTCGCCGTCGATCAGGTGATCCTGGAATTCGCCTGAGCCATCTCCGCCGCGAGCTGACCTAGTTCTGCTCGCGGCGCTGACGACGCTGGTCGTCGATGTCCTGCTGCTGACGCCGCACCTCCTGCTGGCGGCTCTGCTGCTGGACCTCCTGCTGACGCCGCTGGGCTTCGCGCTGCTGCTGATCCGCATGCTGTCGCTGAACGTCCTGCTGGCGCTGGACAGCCTGCCTCTGCTGTTCCTGCCGGTGCTGGTCCTGTCGCTGCATCTCCTGCTGCTGGCGTTGCCGTTCCTGGCCCTGTCGTTCCTGAACCTGGCGCTCCTGAACCTCTCGCTGCTGCCGCTGGTTATTCTGGCGGCGCTGCTCCTGGCGCTGCAGGTCCTGCGCCTCGCGCTGCGTATTTTGCGGGCGCTCAACGGCAGGCTGCTGCGGTTCTCGTACCGTGCGCGGTTGCTGGTCACGGCGATCCTGCCGGGCCTGATCAGGTCTGGCCTGATCCTGCCGCGGCTGTGGCTGACGTCGGGCCTCACTCTGCCGTGCGTCCACCGGCTTCAGGTCCGTAGACCTGCGGTCGCTCTGGCGGATGTCCGGACCGGGTGCCTCGCGACGCTGCGCCGCGCCACGCTCATTGTCGCGGATGCCCATACGTTCGGCGGTGCGCGACGACATACCGGCCGTTGCGGCACTCGGTTCGATCCGGGCGCGACGGTCGATTCGCGCGTTTTCAATCTGGCGATGATCGACCCGCTGCACGGCGCGCTGCACCGGCTCGGAGCGACGCATCGCATCGGCTGACACCATCGTGGCGCCGCCGCGATTGGCATAGCGGTTGACCGTCACGTTGTTGATATTCGTCACGTTGGTCACCTTCGTGATGTTGGTGACATGCGTGACGTTTACATTGCGGATGTAGTGACGGCTGACGCGATAGGGGGGGTAATAGGGTTCATGCCAACCCAACGGTACCCAGCCCACATTGCCGGTCGTGACTGTGACAGAAATACCGCTGCCGCCACCGAAGAAGGCCACCAGTGCCGGCGCATAGACCGGCCGGGAATGGTGATGATGGTGATGACGGTGGTGATGCCGACCCGGGCTCCAGGCCCAGCGGTCATGCACCACCACCCAGCGGCCATAGTGGAAGGGCGCGAAGCCCCAGGGCTCGTCGGCCACCCAGGTCCAGCCCCAGGGCTGCACATAGGCCCAGTGGCCATGGCGATAGGGCACCCAGCCGGTCTCGACCGGCGGATACCAGACCGCGCCATAGTCCGGCGCACTCGACCAGGCGCCATAGGCGGCGAGATCCTGCGCACCGGTCATGCCCTGCACCTGCGTCGGCATCGGTACAGGCGCGGCATTGGCGGGCAGCGCCGCCGCACGCTGTGCCGGCACAGCAGCCTGCGCGGTGTTCGGGTTGAGTATCGTTGCAGTCTGTGTCAGCGCTTTCTCGTCCTGCAGCACCGACTGGGCGAAAGCACTGGCCTGCGCTGGCGCGAGTGCAGTTTTTATCGGTTCGTCGCCATCCAGCGGGCCGCTCAGGGTCGCGGCCTGGCCGGCAGGCACGGTGCGGTCGGTGCCGCGACCGGACAGTTTCGCGCTGCCGCGGTCCAGCGCGGATACCGTGGTCGGCGCATCGTCATCGCCGGCAGAGACGAGATAGCGGCCGGGCTCGGTGATCACCACGCGGCCGCGCGGCGTCTGCAGGGCATAGCTTTCGCCCGGCGCCACATCGGCGATATTGAGATAGGCGCTGCCCTGCGGCAAGCCGGCCTCGAAGCTCGTGTCATCCAGCGTGGTGACATTCAGTTCGGTGCTGCTGTCCATCACCAGGCGGTTGCCGCTGCCGATCTGCAGTTCGGCGCGCGCACCTGGTTCGGTCCACAGCGCATTGCCGTTGGTCAGCGGATAGTTCAGCGTCGCCGGACCCCACTGGTCTTCATCGGCGGTGTGGAACGACACCGTGCCGTTCATCCTGGCGATGCGGCCGACACGTGCCGGCGGATCGTTGGCATCGGTCTGCGCCGTGATCGGCGGGCCGGGCCAGGGCTTGGCGGAATCACCCTGGCTGGCTTGGGGTGTCTGCGCGAAGACAGGGGCGAGTGGCGTGAATGCCGTGCTGGCGATCAGCGCGGAGGCAGCGCAGACGGCAAGAGTCCGCCGCGCGGCTGTTGCTGCGACCTTGAACCCTCGATGCATGGACATGCTGGCTCCCGGGAAGCGGCCGCCGATTCCAGAGAGGGCGGCCCGCATCCGGATTCCACGCAGCAGTCATGGCGGCTTTGTGTCCAAATCCGTGCAGAATTCCGGCGGACACCTGTGATCGCGTGGTGACTGGAAAAGTCGGCGGCGCGTCCTACATGAAAAAGCGCGGTGATGCGCGCAGGATTCATGGCCGGGCAGTTGCCGGACCGAACAGGCTCTAACTGGCCGGAACGGGACGAAACAGGCTCTAACTGGCCTAAACGGGACGAAACAGGCCGGAACTGGCCTCGAACTGGCGCCGAACGGGACGGGTCAGCCCGATTGCAGATACTGGATGGCGGCATCGCGTTCGAACAGATACAGCAATGCCAGCAAGGCTTTACCACGGTCACTGGCCAGTTTCGGGTCTCGTTCCAGGATCAGTTTCGCATCGTCACGCGCCACGACCAGCAGGTCGGCATGGGCAGCCAGATCGGCGGTACGGAATTCCGGCAGGCCGCTCTGGCGCGTGCCCAGCACTTCGCCGGCACCGCGCAGCCGCAGGTCTTCCTCGGCGATCAGGAAGCCGTCATCGGTTTCACGGATGATCTTCAGTCGGGATTTCGCAGTCTCGCCCAGCGGCCCGCTGTAGACCAGCAGGCAGGCGCCGGGCTTGCCGCCGCGCCCGACACGACCGCGCAGCTGGTGCAGCTGCGCCAGGCCGAAGCGTTCGGCATGCTCGATTACGATCAGCGTCGCATTCGGCACATCGACGCCGACCTCGATCACGGTTGTCGCCACCAGCAGTTTCGACCTGCCGGCAGAGAAGGCCTCCATCGCGGCGTCTTTTTCCGACGGCGTCATCTTGCCATGCACCAGCCCAATGCTGCCGTCGCCCAGTTCCGGTTCCAGCGCCAGCTTCAGCGCCGAATGGCGTTCGGCAGCCGCCGCAAGATCAAGCTGCTCGTTTTCTTCCACCAGCGGACAGACCCAGTAGACCTGCTCGCCGGACTGGATCTTGCGCGTCACCGCGGCCACTACGTCGAGGTAGCGGTCAGACGCAATGGTGCGCGTATCGACCGGACTGCGGCCGGGCGGCTTCTCGGTCAGCTTCGAGACATCCATGTCGCCATAGGCCGTGAGCGACAGCGTGCGCGGGATGGGGGTTGCCGTCATCACCAGAATGTCGACGCCGCCTTTATCCCGCGCGCCTTTCGCGGCAAGGCCCAATCTCTGGCTGACGCCGAAGCGGTGCTGCTCGTCGATCACGGCCAGCGCAAGGTCCTTGAACACGACGTCGTCCTGGAACAGCGCATGTGTGCCGATCAGAATGTCGATCTCGCCATCGGCCAGCCGTTGCAGCAACGCTGCACGCGCCTTGCCCTTGTCGCGGCCGGTCAGCAGCGCAATGGTGATGCCAAGCTGCAAGCAATAGGGCGCCAGCGTTTCGGCATGCTGGCGCGCGAGGATTTCGGTCGGTGCCATCAGCGCACCCTGCGCGCCACTTTCGATGCAGAGCAGCAGCGCATTCAGCGCCACCATGGTCTTGCCGCTGCCCACATCTCCCTGCAGCAGGCGCAGCATGCGGCGCTCGCTTGCGATATCGGCGGCGATCTCGGCATTGGCCTGGCGCTGCGCATTGGTCAGCGGCCATGGCAGCAGCTTTTCCAGCCTGTCGCGCAGCCGTCCGTCGCCGGTCAGCTTGCGCCCGGTCTGGCGCTTGAGGCGGCGGCGCACCAGCAACAGGGCAAGCTGGTTGGCCAGCAGCTCGTCATAGGCCAGCCGTCGCCGCACCGGCGTATCTTTCTCGATATCTGCCAGGCGTTCCGGCTTGTGGGCGGTCAGCAGCGCCTCGCGCCAGGCCGGAAAGCCTTCGCGTTTCTGCCAGGCCGGATCGAGCCATTCCGGCAGTTCCATCACACGCTCCAGCGCGCCATTGATGATCTTGCCGAGCGTGCGCGCCGCGACGCCGGCGGTGAGCGGGTACACCGGCTCGATGCTCGCCATCTGCTCGATCTCAGCCAGAGTGCCCATGCGATCTGGATGCGTCATCTGCACCTGACCGTCAAACAGTTCGACCATGCCGCTGACGATGCGGGTCTCACCTTCGGGCAGGCTCTTCTTCAGGAAGTCTTCGCGGCCGTTGAAGAAGACCAGCGTCAGCCGTCCGCTGCCGTCATGACATTGCACCTTGTAGGGCATGCGGCTGTTGCGCGGCGGCAGATGCCGGTCGACGGTGATTTCCAGCGTGGCAATGCGGCCGGGCTCGGCTTCGGCAATGGCGGGGCGGTAGCGCCGGTCGATCAGTCCGCTGGGCAGGTGCCACCACAGGTCCAGGACCCGCCCGCCGCCGACCAGTTTTTCCACCAGTGGCGCCAGCTTCGGTCCACAGCCCTTCAGGCTGGTGATCGGTGCGAAGGCGGGAAACAGCGATTCCGGGCGCATGGGAGGCGGAAATTTCCGGGTAAACCTTGAGAATCCGTAGGTTCGCGTACTATATCCTGCCCACGTTCCGGAAACACCCCCAAGGGACTGCCGCCCGATGGCCGAGGATATCGAAATCCGCCGCAAGCGCCTGCTGCATCGCAGCCTCTATACCGGCATGAAGGAGGTCGACATCCTGCTGGGCAGCTTTGCGCGCCGGCACCTGCAGACCTTTACCGAGGTCGAACTCGACCAGTATGAGACGTTGCTGGAGAGCTACGACGATCCGCAGATTTATGCCTGGGCCATCGGCCGAGATCCGGTGCCACCGCACCTCGATACCGGTGTGATGAAGCTCCTCAAGGCCTACAAGTTATCATTCTGATCATATGACCTTTGTGCTGCCGGATATTCTGACCCGGCCGGGCCGCTGGGCATTGGCCGGCAGCCCGGAAGGGCAGGATGCGCGCCTGCTGGCTGCCCTGGCGCAGCGGCAGAAGGGCCGCGGCGTTCTGCATGTCTGCCGCGACGACGCGCGCATGGCGACGCTGGAAGCGGCGCTGAAGTTCTTTGCCCCCGATCTGCCGGTGCTGACCTTGCCAGCCTGGGACTGCCAGCCTTATGACCGCGTCTCGCCGATTGCCGAGATCGCCGCCCGGCGCATGGACACGCTGAACCGCCTGTCCGGCGAGCGGCCCGATGTGCCATGGCTGCTGCTGACCACGGTGAACGCCGCGCTGCAGCGTCTGCCGCAACCGGACTGGTTCAAGGGCACAGGCTTCCGCGCCGCCAAGGGCGGCCGGGTGAAGCCGGAAACGCTGATCGGGTATCTCGGCCGCAATGGCTACAGCCGCGTCTCCACGGTGAACGAACCCGGCGAGTATGCCGTGCGCGGCGGCCTGGTCGACCTGTTCCCGCCGGGCACCGAGGCGCCGTACCGGCTGGATTTCTTCGGTGACGAGGTCGAGAACATCCGCCGTTTCGATCCGGCCACCCAGCGCACCATCGACGCCGTGACCGAACTGTCGCTGACAGCCATGAGCGAAGTGCCGATGGATGAAGACTCCATCGCGCGTTTCCGCAGTGGCTATCGCGAGTTGTTCGGTACCGTCACCAAGGAAGACCCGCTCTATGAAGCGGTATCGGCCGGTCGGCGCCAGATCGGCATGGAACACTGGCTGCCGCTGTTCTTCGAGCGGCTATCGACCGTTTTCGAATACCTGCCGCAGGCAGCAGTGACGCTCGATCATCTGACCGGCGACGCGGTCGATGAACGCTTCAAGGCGATTGCCGATCACTACGATGCGCGCAAGTCGGCGATGAAGCGCGGGTTGGAAGAGGGCGGTTCGCCTTACAAACCGCTGCCGCCGGACCGGCTGTATCTGACGGCCGGCGAATGGACGGCGCGGCTGGAGAAATTTCCGGTCGGCGCGCTGTTTCCGTTCGAAGCTGTCGGCGGCCCGGATGTGAAGGTGGTCGACCTGAATGCCCGGCCAGGCCGCGACTTCGCCCCTGAACGCACCCAGGCAGCGCAGGCGGCTGAGAAGAAGGCTTCGGTGGTCAGCGTTTATGACGCGCTGGGTGGCCATATCGCCAGGCAGACCGGGCAGGGGCGTCGGGTCCTGTTCGCCACCTTCTCTGTCGGTGCGCGCGACCGTCTGGCCTTGGTGCTGAAAGACCATGGCCTGCCGATGCCGCAGGCCATCGAGACGGCCCGCGATATCGAGACCGTACCGAAGGCGGTGCCGGCCATTGCCGTGCTGCCGATCGAGCATGGTTTCGAGGCTGGCGATCTCTGCGTGGTGGCCGAGCAGGATATTCTGGGCGACCGTCTGGTGCGGCCGCGCCAGAAGAAGCGCCGGGCGGAGAATTTCATCGCCGAGGCCAGCGCGCTGCAACCGGGCGACTATGTCGTGCATATCGATCACGGCATCGGCCAGTACAAGGATCTGGTGACGCTGGATGTGGCCGGCGCGCCGCATGACTGCCTGCTGCTGCATTACGACGGCGGCGACCGGCTGTATCTGCCGGTCGAGAATATCGAGATGCTGTCGCGCTACGGCTCGCCCGAAGCGGACGTGACGCTGGACAAGCTTGGCGGCGTCGGCTGGCAGAACCGCAAGGCGCGCATGAAACAGCGCCTGAAGGACATGGCCGGCGAGCTGATGAAGATCGCTGCCCAGCGCGAGCTGCGGCAGGGTGAGCGCGTAATTCCGCAGGAAGGCCTGTACGAGGAATTCTGCGCCCGCTTCCCCTACGAAGAGACCGAAGACCAGGAACGCGCCATCAACGAGACGCTGGACGACCTCTCCAGCGGCAAGCCGATGGATCGCCTGATCTGCGGCGATGTCGGTTTTGGCAAGACCGAAGTGGCGTTGCGGGCGGCCTTTGCGGCCGCCATGTCGGGACAACAGGTGGCTCTGGTCTGCCCGACGACGCTGCTGTGCCGCCAGCATTACCGCACCTTCTTCGAGCGCTTCCGTGGCTTGCCGCTGCGCATCGAGCAGCTGTCCCGCATGGTGACGGCCAAGTCGGCCAAAGACACCAAGGCCGGCCTGACGGACGGCACGGTCGATATCGTGATCGGCACGCATGCCCTGCTGTCGAAGAGTATCGACTTCAAGCGTCTCGGTCTGCTGATTATCGATGAGGAGCAGCATTTCGGCGTCAAGCACAAGGAGCGGCTGAAAGAGATCAAGGCCGAAGTGCATGTGCTGACCATGTCGGCGACGCCGATCCCGCGCACGCTGCAGCTGGCGCTGTCGGGCGTGCGCGAACTCAGTCTGATCGCCACCCCGCCGGTCGATCGTCTGGCGGTGCGCACCTTCGTGACGCCCTTCGACGGCGTGGTGATCCGCGAGGCGCTGCTGCGCGAGCATTTCCGCGGTGGCCAGAGCTTCTTCGTCTGTCCGCGCATCGAATATCTCGATACGGCCATGGCTTTTATCCGCGATCATGTGCCGGAACTGAAAGCCGTGGTGGCGCATGGCCAGATGGCGCCGACCGATCTGGACGACGTGATGAACGCCTTCTACGACCGGCGCTACGATGTGCTGGTGGCAACTAATATCGTCGAAAGCGGACTCGACATCCCGTCGGCCAATACGCTGGTGGTCTATCGCGCCGACCTGTTCGGTCTGGCGCAGATGTATCAGCTGCGCGGTCGCGTCGGCCGTTCCAAGCTGCGCGCCTATTCCTATTTCACCTATCAGGGCGGCCGTCTGCTCAGTACGTCAGCCGAGCAGCGCCTGCATGTGCTGCAGAGCCTGGATACCCTGGGTGCGGGCTTCAGTCTGGCGTCACATGACCTCGACCTGCGCGGCTCGGGCAATCTGCTGGGCGAGGAGCAGTCCGGGCATATCCGTGAAGTCGGTTTCGAGCTGTATCAGGAGATGCTGCAGGAGGCGATTGCGGCAGCCCGTTCTGCGGCGCGTGGCGACGTCAGCGCGCTGAGCGAGAAATGGTCGCCGCAGATACAGATCGGTACGGCCGTGCTGATTCCGGACAGCTATATCGCTGACCTGAACCTGCGCATGCAGTTGTACCGCCGTGTCGCCGATCTGGAGAACCGCACCGATATCGATGCCTTCGCCGCCGAACTGATCGACCGATTTGGACCATTGCCGGAAGAGGTTCACCACCTGCTCGACATTGTGGCGATCAAGAAGTTCTGCCTGGAAGCGAATATCCTGAAGATCGAGGCCGGCCCGAAGGGTGCGACGCTGACCTTCCGCGACAACACCTTTGCCGATCCGGCCGGGCTGGTGCTGTTCATCCAGTCGGAACGCGGCGCCAAGCTGCGGCCCGATCACAAGGTGGTGCTGATGCGCGACTGGCCAGAGCCGCAGGATCGCCTGAAAGGCGTGCTGCATGCCTCGCTGCGGCTGGCCGAGATCGCCACCAAGGCGAAGACGCGGATCGTCAAGAAAGCCTGACGCCGTTCAGGCGCGGCCGGACAGCTCAAACTTGCCGGGCGGAAAGCTCTGGCCGGAGCCGATAAAGGCCACTTCGCCATCGGGCCCAAGCAGCGGCACCGCCACCACTTCCAGCAGCCAGTCCTGACCGAGCGTGCGCGCCTTTGCATGACCGTAGATCGGCATGGCGGCGTGATGGACCATGGTGGCGCCCTTGATTAGGAAGGGACGCAGGGCGGCATCAGGATGCTGCTCCATGAATTTCCCGGTCAGTTCATGGCCAAGACGCTGCACGATATCGGTGCCGACCAGGCGATACCGGAACCTTAGCGGATCGTGTTCGACCTCGAGCAGCGACAGCGAGCCGAGCAGAAAGCGCAGGCGCAGCGGATCGAGGAAAGACTTGCCCGGTGCGCGGCCATCGACATGGGCGGCTTGCCATAGCTCCAGGAACTGCCTGACATTGGCATCCCTGATGCGGCCCGGGTCGGTGATGAATTCGATGCTGGGTTGGCCGCCCTGCGTGGTCGCGCTCTGGGGGCCAGTCAGTTCCACGGTCAGGCCTCGTCCGCGGGCTCGGCGGCGACCTTGTCGATCACCTGCAGCAGTGCTTCCGGCGGCTGCGCGCCGGAGACGCCGTATTTACCCTCAAAGATGAAGAAGGGCACACCGGTAATGCCGAGTTCGCGCGCCGTCATGTCCTCCGACTGGACGACCTCGGCATCGCGGCCTTCATCCAGCAGCTGCTTCACCAGCGCGCCATCCATGCCTTCAAGATTTGCCGCATCGGCCAGCACCTGATGGTCGCCGATATCCCGGCCCTGGATGAAATAGAAGTTGAACAGGCGCTCTTTGAGTTCGGTCTGAACACCGGCCTTCAGCGCCCAGCGCAGCAGGCTATGGGCGGCCAGGGTGTTGGGCGTGCGCTTGATACCGTCGAAATTGAAGGCAATGCCTTCCTTGGCGCCTTCGGCAGTGACGCGGGCATAAATCTGTTTGGCCCGTTCCGGCCCGCCAAACTTGGCTTCGAGATAGCTTTTGCGGTCGGCGCCCTCGCGCGGCATATCCGGATTGAGCTGGAATGGCCGCCAGCCGATCTCGAAAGTGATGTTCGGGCGTTGCGCCATGGCCTGTTCCAGGCGGCGCTTGCCGATGAAACACCAGGGGCAGATGACGTCGGAGACAATTTCTATGCGCATGCCGTTACGGTAGCGCAGCTCGGGTGATCCGGCCAGCCCTTGACCGAAGGCAGTGGCCCGCCCAGCATTCAAGCAATGGAAAACTTGGGAGGATTCGATGGCTAGCGGGATCAGTCTGAAGGGCAAAGTGGCGGTGGTGACCGGGGCCAGCAGCGGCCTGGGCGAACGGTTTGCCGAGATCCTGAGCGAGGCCGGGGCAAGCGTCGCTTTGGCGGCCCGCCGGACCGACCGGTTGCAGTCCCTGGCCGACCGGATTGCGGCTTCCGGCGGCACGGCGATCACCGTGAAACTGGATGTGAATGACTACGACAATATCCAGGCGGCTTTCGCCGAGGTGCGGCAGAAGCTCGGCGGCACCGATATCCTGATCAACAATTCCGGCGTCAGCAAGCAGGGCCGTATCATCGATGTCACGCCGGACGACTACGATTTTAATATGAACACCAACACCAAGGGCGCTTTCTTCGTCGCCCAGGCGGCGGCGAAGGATATGATCGACCGCAAGGTCGAGGGCCGTATCATCAACATTGCATCTGTCGCCGGCATGCGCGTGCTGGGACAGCTGTCGGTCTACTGCATGTCGAAGGCGGCCGTGGTGCATATGACCAAGGCCATGGCGCTGGAATGGGCGCGCTACGGGATCAACACCTCGGCGATCTGCCCCGGTTATATCGAGACCGAGATCAACCGCGACTACTGGGCCACGCCGGGGGGCCAGAAGCTGATCGAGATGCTGCCGCGCCGACGTGTCGGCGATGTGAAGGACCTCGACGGGCTGATCCTGCTGCTGGCCTCGGGCGAGGCGCGCTTCATCAACGGCGCGATCATTGCCGCCGATGACGGGCTGTCGATAACGTAAGCCTTACGATATGCCCATCCGGCGCAGCATCTGCTGGCTTTCGGCCACGACGGTGCTGGGGCCGAAGGTCATGCGACTGCTGAACATGCTGATCATCTTGTCCATCAGCGTGCTGTAGCGGTTCCACAGTGCCGTGCGCTCGCCATCGGTCTTGGCGGCATTCCAGTCCTTCACATAGGCCGCACCGGCCTGCATCAGGGTCAGGTGATCATTGCTGGCGGCCACGTCGCGATAGGTCTGCGCCAGCTGGGGATCAGCGGCGAACAGCTTGCTGATTTCTTCCGCGTTGGGATGGCCGTTGTCGACGATGATGCGGCCATCGCCGCCGGTGCTCAGTTCCACCGGAATGTTGGGATCGATGCCGTGGCTGGCCAGGGCCTGTTTGAACTGCCCGGCAAATTCTGCCGTGCGCTTCTGGATATCGGCGGCAATTTTGTCGAGCCGGATGGTCTTGGTATCGGCGTCCCAGGCAGTGCCGAACAGCACCTTGCCAAGCAGTTCAGGGCTCGGATGCTGGCCGGGCGACACGCTCGGCAGGCGGTTGGCCGACTGCTTTTCTTCAAGGTAATCCGCGAATTTTGCAGCAGCGACCTTGGCCGGCGTGTTGCTGGCCAGTGTCTGATGCGCGGTCATCAGATCGCCGAAAACGGCCTTGGCGGATGCGGTGGCAATGGTACCCATGACAAAACCCCATCGATTGCTCTGATGGGTAAATTGCAAGGCCGATGCCACATTATTTCGGACTGATGTCAGCCAGTTTCTTGCGCTGCACCTTGCCATTGGCGGTGCGGGGCAGGTTGGTGACGAAGCGCCATTCGCGCGGGCATTTGTAGGCCGCCAGTCGACTCTCGGCGAACCGGCCGAGTTCGACCGGCTCGGCGGTCATGCCTTCGCGCAGCACGATGAAGGCGGCAACGACGGAAACATCAGCGCGCACCCTGATCTCGGTCACGGCGACTTCGGCAATCGCCGGGTGGTCTGCCATCGCCATCTCGACCTCGACCGGGGAGACGCGATAGCCCATGGCATTCATCACGTCGTCGTTGCGGCCGTGATGCCAGACATAGCCATCGGCATCAAGGCTGGCGAGATCGCCCCCGCAAAACCAGTCGCCGCGATAGACCAGCGCCTCTTCCTCGGGGCGGTGCCAGTAGCCGAGCATCATCGACGGATCGCTGCGATGCACCGCCAGCAAGCCGGTTTCGCCCTGCGGCAGCGGTGTGGTGCTGTCGGTGTCTGGCGACAGGATGGCGATGCGGCGGCCGGGTTGCGGCTTACCCGGGCTGCCCGGCTTGATCGTCATGCCGGGGCCGGTCGAGATGTAGGTGGAGATTTCCGACATGCCGAGCGCCTCATACATCGGCTTGCCGGTGCGGTCCTGCCATTCCTGCAGCAGCGCAGGCGGCAGTGCTTCGCCCGCCGTCGCGCCGTGCCGCAGCGCCGAGAGGTCGTAAGCGTCGAGATCGCAGTATTTCAGGATCTGGCGATACAGCGTCGGCACGGCCGCAAAGATCGTGGCGCGGTAGCGCGCCAGCAGTTGCGGCCAGACCTGGATATCGCGCGGCCCGTTATACAGCACGGTCGTGGCGCCGACCGCCCAAGGATCGACCATGCCGACACCCAGCGTGTATGTCCAGTTGAAGGCGCCGGCATGCAGCATCACGTCGCTGTCGCGCAGGCCGAGCCAGCCCTGATGCATCGGACGTCGACCCCAGGCCGCGCGGTGCGCATGTAGCACGCCTTTGGGGCGTCCGGTGGTGCCCGAGGTATAGACCAGATAGGCCGGATCGTCGGCCGCGGTATCGGCGAAGTCAGGCAGTGGCGCGAACTGCTTGAGCTGTTGCAGCCTGGCCGGATCGAGCAGCAGTACGCCGGAGGGGAGACTCAGGTCTGTCGCCAGTTCAGCACTGGCAGCGACGGCGGCAGCGCCGGAATTCTCCAGCAGGTAGGCGGCTTCGCTGGCGGTCAGTTGCGCGCTGGACGGCAACGCGACATAGCCGGCCGCCATAGTGGCGAAATAGGTGAGCGCGTAATCCGCATCATTGGCCATGCGGATCATGATGCGGCTCTGCGGGGGCATGCCCAGGCTCTGCAAACCGGCGGCCAGCCGTCGAATGGCAAGATCGGCCTCGGCAAAGCTCATGCGGACTTCGGTATCCGCCCCGACCAGGATCATCGCGGTCTTGTCCGGC
This sequence comes from Ferrovibrio terrae, assembly GCF_007197755.1. Classification (NCBI taxonomy): domain Bacteria; kingdom Pseudomonadati; phylum Pseudomonadota; class Alphaproteobacteria; order Rhodospirillales; family Rhodospirillaceae; genus Ferrovibrio; species Ferrovibrio terrae. The sequence continues at coordinate 3,522,358 of NZ_CP041636.1, read as the reverse complement.
CGCAGCCGAGCATTCTCCGCCAGGCAATAGCGCGCGAGATTGAAGCGGGACGGCGCGGGCTCGGTCATCACCGCTCCAGGTGCAATTGGGGGATATCAGTCATGCGGGACTCTTCGACCGCAGCACCCTGGTTGAGATGGCGCACCAGATCAATCGTGGTGGATCCTCGTGTCAGCATCAGGCAGGTGGATTCCCCACCCACGGACCGCGTAGCATGCCAGATGCCGGGCCGCATGCAGAGGCCCTGCCCGGGGGTGATGGTAAAGGCGCGCACAGTGCTGAGGTCGGGTTCACCCGCTGCGTCGCTGGCGGCCACAATTTGCACGATGCTGCCGATAACCGGAACCACAGCCTGCTGCGTCAGGTGATGAACCTCCAGTCGGGTCACGGCCGGGTCGTCGGACCGGTATGTCACCCACAGAATTTCGGGCTCGCCGCCATCGCCGGCGTTGAAGACATGCTCGTGCCAGAAATCTGAGGCCGGGCTGGCAAAGGCCGTGGCGTCAGTCGCGGACGGCAGCGGTTTGCCCAGCATCCAGCCGAAAGGGGTTACAGCTGCCTCGCTGATCGGCTCAATACGAAGGGGCTGTCCGGCCGTCATGCCGCTTCATGCGGTTTGGCATCCGGCGTACGCAGATAGAACAGCAGCGCCGCGAGCAGGATGGTGAACTGCACACCGAAGATGATGCGGTAATCCAGTTCGGTCGGCACGGTGCCTTTCGGCGCCATGCGGCCCATCAGCCAGCCGGTGAGGAACTGCTGGAAGGCACCGCCGCCCATGGTGCCGATGTTCAGCGTTGTGATACCGCGACCGATCAGCGCAGCCGGGAAGACCGAGCGTGCATGCGCAAAGATCATCACGATGCAGCCGTTCATCACGCCCATGAAGCAGAACAGCGCGGTGATCACGAACACGCTCAGGCCCGGCACCAGGATGATCACCAGCAGGCAGGCGAGCTGGCTGCCCAACCCGACGGCCAGCAGCCATTTGCGCGTGTTGAACACGCGATCCAGCGGACCCCAGATGAAATAACCAGCAGCCGCGCCTGCGGCCATGAAGATCAGCACATTGCCGCGCGCGGCCGCATCCATGCCATGGACATCATGCAGATAGGGGCCACCCCACAGGCCGATGATGGTGATGAAAGTGGCATAGGCTGAGGCGATGATGACGAACAGGTTCGGGAAAGCAGGGTGGCGGATCACGGCACCGATGCCACGCAGGGTTTCTGCCAGGCTTTCATTGGCGCCGCTGCGCGCCTTGGCCGGATCGGGATGATCTTCGATGGCCCAGAAGGACAGGGCAATCAGGCAGACGGTAATCGCCGCCGTGATAAAGAAAGCCGAGCGCCAGCCATAAGCCTCTGCAAGCCAGGCCAGCGGGGCAGTGGAGGCGATAACACCAATATTCCCGACTGCAATCAGGATGCTGGACATGGTGGCGAAGCGATCCGGCGGGAACCAGCGCGAAAACAGCACCATCGGGCCGGTCAGCAGCGCGGCACAGCCAAAGCCCAGCACGATACGCGCCAGAGTCAGTTCCGTGAGGTTGCGACCGAAGGCGAAAGCCAATGCACCGATCAGGGCGATCACCAGCGTAACCAGGATGGTGCGGCGCGGTCCCCAGCGATCGAGCGCGATGCCGACGGGAAACTGGCTGATCGAGAAGGTGAGGAAGAAAGCGCCGGTCAGGATGCCGAGGTCTTCCGGCGTCAGCGCCAGCTCGACCATCAGGTCTGGCCCGATCACGGCGTTGGCCGAGCGGTAGAACTGGCTGATCGTATAACTGAGGCAGGCGCAGAACAGGATGCGCCAGGCGACGGGCATTACGGCCTCGTGGTTTTTGTCTCGGGTTATTCCTCGGGCGGCCCGGCTATTTGATCAGGTGGCGAGGGGCAGGGCAATGCTTCCGTTGGCGTGGCTGACCACACGAGTGGCAGCGTCGAATTCCATCAGGTCCTCGCCGACGAGCACCGGGCCGGCATAGTCGGCACGGACCTCGGACATGAGCGCGGCAGGATCGAACTCGACCGGCACGAAATGGTTGAGGATCAGGCAGGCAGCATGCGCCTGCCCGGCCACTTTGCCGACCTCGGTCGACAGCGTGTGGTAACTGGCGACATTGGCGAGCGTCTCCGGCGAGCGGCCGGGCAGGGCCAGCATTTCGCGGTGGAGGAAGCATTCATGCACCAGGGCATCGGCGTCTTTCGCTGCCTGGATCAGTTCGGGGCAATAGGCCGTATCACCACTGAACGCCACCTTGTGTTTGCTGTCAGCGAAGACATAGCCGAAGGCGGCTTTCACCGGCTGGTGCCGCACCGGCACGGCGATCACCGAGAGGCCGCCATCCTGGATGATCCGGCCGGGCTCTACTTCCGTGACCTCAAGTTCCAGTGCGATGGTGGACGGCCGCTTTTCATGCGCGATGCGCTGATCTAACTCGGGCTTCCACAGGGCCATCAGGCCTTTCAGATATTGCCGCGTGCCGACCGGACCGAAGATGTGCTGCGGCCGGTCACGGCCTTGATGCCAGCTCGAGATGATCAGCTGGAACAGGTCGACGATATGGTCGGAATGCAGATGCGTCAGTAGCACGGCATCGATCTGCTTGCCGGATGTACCCGCCGCCAGCAGGCGCTGCGTCACACCGGAGCCGCAATCGATCAGGAACTGCCGCGTCGCGGTGCGCAGCAAAGAGGCCGGGCCATAGCGGCGTGTGGAAACCTGAGGGCAGCCGGTACCAAGCAGTGTGACGCGCATGATCAGCGCAGCCGCAGGATAGGAACTGCCATGCCGGCCTTGATGGCAGGATCATGCGACGGGCGCACGATCAGGCAATCGGCATCGCTCAGGCGGCGCAGCATCGAACTGTCCTGCTTGCCGAAAGCCGTCGCGACCAGCTGGCCATCGTCCTGTCGCTGCAGCGTGGCGCGCAGGTAATCCTCGCGCTTGTCATTCTCGCTCAGGTCGGCGCTGCTGATCGCGGTCTCGAAGCGGATTTCCCAATCGAGCCCCAGCATGGCGCGCATGGCCGGCAGCAGGAAATTGTGTCCGCAGACCAGCGCCGAAACCGGATTGCCCGGCAGGCCGAGCAGCGGAATGGAGGCGCCGTTGCCGAGATAGACGCGACCAAACATCAGCGGCTTGCCCGGCCGCATCGCGATATTCCAGAAATCGATGCTCTTGCCGCCACCGCCAAGAATCTTGTGAATCAGGTCATGCTCGCCGACGCTGGCGCCGCCGAGCGTGAGCAACAGGTCGCAGCCGGCTGACGCGGCGGCCTTTTCGCGCAGGTCGGTCTCGGTATCGCGTGCGATGCCGAGATCGACAGCAACACCACCATTCGCCTCGACCAGCGCGCAGAGTCCGATATTGTTCGAGCTGACGATCTGGTTCGGGCCGATCGGTTCGCCCGGGCGCGCCAGTTCGTCGCCGGTGGCCAGCACGGCGATGCGCGGTTGCCGTCGCACCTGCAGCCACGGCACGTTCATCGCGGCGGCCAGCGCGACGTCAGCAGGGCCGAGCAGGCGACCGGCAGACAGCAGCACCTGACCTTCGGCAAAATCGAGACCGGCCTTGCGGATCCACTGGCCGGGCTTCGGTGCTTCGCGCACGGTCAGAATATCGCCGGCGAGATCGGCGTCTTCCTGGATAACGATGGCATCGGCGCCATCAGGCAGCGGCGCACCGGTGAAGATCCGCACGCATTCGCCGGTACCGACGGTGCCGTCATGCCGGCCGCCGGCAGCGGCATGGCCAACGGGCTTGAGCTTGGCGGGAATGCTGCCGAGATCGGCCTGCCGGCAGGCCCAGCCGTCCATGGCGCTGACATCGAAGGGCGGCTGCGTGCGACGCGCGGCCACGTCCTGCGCGAGAACCCGGCCGGAGGCCGCGCTCACCGCCACCGTCTCTGCGGCCATCTGCGGCAGGGCGGCGACAATGCGGCTGCGGGCCTCGCGAACAGGGATCATGATGCGTTGAAATCGCCCGATTTGCCACCCGACTTGTGCAGCAGCCGGATATCGGTGATCTGCATGCCGCGATCCACCGCCTTGACCATATCGTAGATGGTCAGGGCAGCAACGCTGGCGGCGGTCAGCGCTTCCATCTCCACGCCAGTGCGGCCCTTCAGCCTGCAGGTCGCGACGATGTCGATCGCATTGCCTGCAGGATCGGGGATCAGTTCCACCGTCACCTGGCTCAGCGCCAGCGGATGGCAGAGCGGAATGAGATCGGAGGTCTTCTTTGCGGCCATGATGCCGGCAATGCGTGCCGTTGCCAGCACATCGCCCTTGGCCGCCTGACCCGACAAGATCAGATCGAGCGTGGACTTCTGCAGCAGCACGCGCGCGCCAGCTTTCGCCACGCGCTCGGTCTCGGCTTTGGCCGAGACATCGACCATATGGGCTTCGCCCGCGTCATTCAGATGTGTGAGCTTACGGCCGCTCATGCCGCCAGTTCCTTGCCGGTGAGCAGCAGTCGGGTGGCCGCCTCTACATCGGGCTGGCGCATCAGGCTTTCGCCAACCAGGAAGAAACGCGCCCCGCAGTTTGCCATGCGGTCGAGATCGGCCTTGGTGTAGAGACCGGATTCCGCGACCAGCATCTTGCCGGCCGGCACGCGGGTCGCCAGCGCTTCCGTGGTGGCGATATCGACATTGAGGGTCTTGAGATTGCGGTTGTTCACGCCCAGCAGTGGGCTTTTCAGCTTCAGCGCGCGATCCAGCTCTTCGCTGTCATGCACTTCCACCAGTACGTCGAGGCCGTAGTCGCGAGCGGCGGCTTCCAGTTCAGCGGCCTGCGCATCGCCCAAGGAGGCCATGATCAACAGGATACAATCGGCGCCCAGCGCGCGCGCTTCGATCACCTGATAGGGATCGAGCATGAAATCCTTGCGGATGATCGGCAGGTTTACCACAGCGCGGACGGCGCGCAGGTAATCGTCATGGCCCTGGAAGTAAGGCTCATCGGTCAGGACAGACAGGCAGGCAGCGCCACCGGCGGCATAGGCGCGGGCGAGGGCCGGGGGATCGAAATCGGCACGGATCAGGCCCTTCGACGGCGAAGCTTTCTTGATCTCAGCGATCAGGCCGTAACGGCCGGCCGCGACTGCGCTTTGCAGGGCGCGGATGAAACCGCGCGGCGCCGGCGTAGCGCGCGCCTGCTGGTCCAGGGCGGATGCAGGCACGGCCGCCTTGCAGCGCGCGATATGCTCGCGCTTGTCGGCGTTGATCCTGGCAAGAACGTCGCTCATGACGCTTTCTTCTTCACCGGCTTTTCCGCCTCGGGCGGCGGCGGCGGCGGTTCGTGGGTGATCTCGATCAGACGAGCCAGAGCGGCGCGCGCCTTGCCGCTGTCGATCGCCTGCGCGGCCTGAGCGGCGCCATCGCGCAGGTCCTTCGCTTTGCCGGCAATCAGCAGTGCAGCGCCGGCGTTGAACAGAACAATGTCGCGGAAAGCGCCGGGCGCACCGTTCAGCACGGCGCGCAACGCAACAGCATTGGCGGTCGGCTCGTCGCCCTTGAGGTCTTCCAGCTTTGCGCGCGGCAGGCCGGCATCCTCAGGCGAAATCTCAAAATGCCGCAGCTTGCCGCCATCCATTTCGGAAACGTAGGTCGGGCCGGTAGTCGTGATCTCGTCCAGGCCGTCAGAGCCATGTACGACCCAGACCTTCTCGGCGCCCAGTTTGCCCATCACCTCGGCGAGTGGTTGCACCCACTGCCGGTCGAACACGCCGATCAGCTGGCGCTTCACCAGTGCCGGGTTGCTCAAGGGGCCGAGCAGGTTGAAGATCGTGCGTGTGCCAAGCTCCACGCGCGTGGGGCCGACATGACGCATCGCGCCATGATGCCGTGGCGCCATCAGGAAACCGACACCGGCTTCGGCAATCGCCTTTTCGATCAGGCGGAAGTCGCAATCGATATTCACGCCCAGTGCCGTGAGCACATCGGCCGCACCGGTCTTGGACGACACCGCGCGGTTGCCATGCTTGGCGACCGGCACGCCGCAGCCGGCGAGCACGAAGGCCGAACAGGTCGACACATTCCAGGTGCCCTTGACGTCGCCGCCGGTGCCGACAATGTCGATGGCGTCAACCGGGGCTTTCACGCCGTTGACCTTGGCGCGCATGGTCATGGCGCCGCCGGTGATCTCGTCGACGCTTTCGCCGCGCACCCGCAGCGCCATCAGGAAGGCGCCCATCTGCGACGGCGTGGCATTGCCCGACATCATCACGTCAAAGGCAGTGCAGGCATCTTCGACACTCAGTCGCGCGCCGCCCGCGACCAGCCCAAGCAGCCGCTTGAATTCCGTTACGTCCGCACTCATGCCGCCTGTCCGTGCTCCGAAATTTTGCCCACCGGAAGGCCGCAATAGCGCACAAAATTCGCCAGCATCGCAAGCCCGTGCTCGGAGGCGATGCTCTCGGGGTGGAACTGCACGCCATGGATGGGCAGGTCGCGATGCGCCACGCCCATGATCACGCCGTCTTCGGCCCGGGCGGTGACCGACAGGCTGTTGGGCAGCGTGGCGGGATCGATGGTCAGCGAGTGATACCGGGTGGCGAGGAAATCCTGCGGCAGGCCGGCAAAGACGCTCTCGCCGGTATGGTGCATCCGGCTCATCTTGCCGTGCAGGGGCTGCGGCGCACGCACCACCTTGCCCCCGAAGGCCTGGCCGATGGCCTGGTGGCCGAGGCAGACGCCGAACAGGGGCAGGCGGGCCTCAGCGGCCTTGTCGATCATGGCGAGGCAGATACCGGCCCGGTCAGGATCGCACGGACCAGGCGACAGCACCACGCCAGCGGGCTTCATCGCCAGGATCGCCTCGGGCGTGGTCTCGTCATTGCGAAAGACCTGCACGGGGGTGCCAACCTGGCCAAAGTAGTGGACCAGATTCCACGTAAAACTGTCGTAGTTGTCGATCAGGACGAGCATGGTCGGGCATTCCTCAATGCGGACAGATTAGCATACCCTCCGGCGTGAACGCCACGGCTCCGCACCCGCCCCGCTAGTATGCGATCTACCAGTTTACTTTGCAGAATCAATGGGGTTGCCCCTAGAGCAAAAACCCAGAACAATCCCTCCGGATTAGAATCATGAGGGGGAATACGATGGTCGAGACGCCGATCAAAAAGCGGCAGGGCGGAATCCGCCAGCGGCTTTACCTGGCGGTGGGGGCGATTGCCTCTTTCGCCCTGATTTCGGCAGTCACGGGGTGGGTTTCCCTGTCCCGGCTCGACCGGGCAATTGTGACCGTGACGGATGAAGGCGTTGCTTCCGTGGTGGCCGCCCTGGCGCTGGCCGAGCGGGTGGCGGACATGGCCGGCGCAGCTCCGGATCTGGTTTCGGCCGCGACCGAGGCGGAAGTCAAAGCTACTGCAGCGGGTAACAAGGAGCGCGAGGCCGATATCCGCGCCGTGCTGGATCTGGTCGCTGCCCGCGTGACCGGAGAGACGCTGGACAAGATCAAGACCGAAACCAACGGCCTGCTCGCCAACATCAACCGGCTGGAGCAGCTGGTCACCGCGCGTATCCAGACGAGCAGCCAGCGGCTGCAGGAAACCCAGGGGCTTTCCAAGGCGCATGAAGGCTTCCTGCGTTTCGCCAATCCGCTGATCGATGACGCCGTGGTGGATCTGAGTGGCAGCATGCTGGGTGTGACGCGCAGCGGCGATGTGGCGCGCATCGAGCGCTCGCTTACGCGCATGGCCAACAACGATCTTGCTCTGGTGCAGGCGACCGCGACCCTGATTGGCGAGGTCAACAATGCGGTCGGCCAGTTGGCCGTCGGCGCCCAGGCCGCCAACAGGGCAGAGCTGGCCGATATTTCCAAGCGTTTTGCTGCCTCGTCCGAGCGCGTGACCAAGGCGCTGACCGTTGTCGAGAAGATCAACCCGCATCCCGAACTGATCAAGGCGACCAAGGAGGTGTTGTCGTTCGGTGACGAAGGCACTGGCCTGCTCAGTTTCCGCGAACAGGAAATTGATTCGCAGGAATATTCGCTCTCCACGCTGCGCACCAGCCGCGAAGCCGCCAAGCGGTTGGGTGCGCTGGCCCAGAGCGTTGTCGAGGATGCAAATATCGGTGTTGCCGATGCTACGCAGCAGGCCAAGCGCGTCAGCATGGTCGGCATGACCACGCTGGTCATCGTTGCGCTGGCCAGTCTGGCGGCCGCTTTTCTGGTCGGCTGGCTGTATATAGGCCGGCGCATTGCCGATCCGCTCACTCTGTTGACGGGCGCGATGGATCGCCTTGCCAATCGCGAATGGACCACCGACGTCCCGGATCGCGAACGCAGCGACGAAATCGGCGCCATGGCGCGGGCGGTTCAGGTGTTCAAGGAAAACGGCCTGGAGAACGAGCAGCTGCAGGTCGAGGTCGAGCGCAACCGCCAGAGTACCGAAGAGCAGCGCAAGGCGCAGGAAGACCTGCTGGATCGCGCAGTGGGCGAAGTGGTCGGGGCTGCCGCCGGTGGCGATATGTCTGCCCGCATTGACACCAGCGCGCTCAGTGGCATGACGGCGCGACTGGGCGAGCGGATGAACGGACTGCTCGGCACTGTCGACAACGTGTTTGTCAATCTGGGCGATGCACTGGGCGCGATGGCGCGCGGCGACTTCACGCACCGGATCGAGGCTGACTATGACGGCGTGTTCGATCGCCTGAAGCAGGATGCCAATCGCACGGCACAGCAACTGTCGGAAACCGTCGGCAAGGTAACATTCGCCGCCTCGTCGGTACGCGATGCTGCAGCCGAGATTTCCACCGGCAGCAGCGATCTGGCCGGCCGTACCGAGCAACAGGCAGCCAGCCTGGAGGAGACCGCAGCGTCGATGCACGAAATCACCGCGACGGTGAAACAGAATGCCGACAATGCCGAAGCCGCCAACAAACTGGCGGCCACCGCACGCAACACGGCGGAGAAGGGCGGCAGCGTGGTGCAGGACGCCGTGGCGGCCGTCAGCCGCATCGAAGGCAGCGCGAAGAAAATCTCCGACATCGTCGGCCTGATTGACGAGATCGCCTTCCAGACCAATCTGCTGGCGCTGAATGCCTCGGTCGAGGCCGCGAGAGCGGGCGAGGCCGGCAAGGGCTTTGCCGTGGTGGCGCAGGAAGTGCGCGCCCTGGCGCAGCGCTCGGCCGATGCCAGCCGCGAGATCAAAGGCCTGATCCAGGCCAGCACCGGCGAGGTGCGGGAAGGGGCGCGTCTGGTCAACCTGACCGGCACCAGCCTGACCGAGATTGTCACGGCAGTGAAAAAAGTGGCGGATATCGTTGGCGAGATTTCCTCGGCCAGTCGCGAGCAGGCGGTCGGGCTGGAAGAGGTCAATACGGCGGTCGCCAATATGGATGAGATGACGCAGCGCAACGGGGCTCTGGTCGAACAGACCACGGCTTCGGCCACGGCCATGGCACGGCAGGCCCAGGAATTGGCAGATTTAGTGGGTCAATTCCGCATCTGAAGGGGTCAATTTACCTATTGAACCCGGCGGCTGGCGCGTTATACCCATCCTCCTCGTCTTTTAAGGTCCATTTTTCCTCAGGAGGTTGTTATGGCCACGGACGCCATTCGGGTCGCGATTTTGGGTGCCAGCGGTTATACGGGCGCGGAACTGCTCCGCGTGCTGCTGCGTCATCCGCGCGTCCGCGTGGTCGCCCTGACCGCCGACCGGAAGGCAGGCGAGGGAATCGAGACCGTCTTCCCGCAGTTCATGGGCCTCAACCTGCCCAAGTTGGTGACCATCAAGGAGGTCGACTGGAGCGGTGTTGATGCTGTCTTCTGCGCCCTGCCGCATGGGACCACCCAGGAAGTGATCGCCGGCCTGCCCGAGCATCTGAAGATCGTCGACCTGTCGGCCGACTTCCGGCTGCGGGACCTGGACGAATATGCCAAGTGGTATGGTCACGAGCACCGGGCGCCCAAGCTGCAGGACGAAGCTGTTTACGGCCTGACCGAGGTCTATCGCGACAAGGTGGCCAAGGCGCGGCTGGTGGCCAATCCGGGCTGCTATCCGACCTCGGCCCAGCTGCCGCTGATGCCGCTGCTGGAGGCCGGGCAGATCGACCCGGACGATATCGTGATCGATGCCAAGTCGGGCGTGTCGGGTGCCGGTCGCGCGCTGAAGGAAGGCTCGCTGTACTGCGAGGCGGCCGAGGGCATCCATGCCTATGGTGTCGGCTCGCACCGGCATGGCCCGGAGATCGAGCAGATCCTGGCCGATGCCTCGGGTCAGCCGATGGCCGTGAACTTCACGCCACACCTGATGCCGATGAACCGCGGCATGTTGGCCAGCATCTACGTGAAGCTGAAGCCGGGCGTCACGGCTGACGACCTGCGGACGACTCTGCTGCAGCGCTACGCCGAGGAACCGTTCGTGCAGATCATGCCGCAGGGCGTTTCGCCGCAGACCCGCCATGTGCGGGGCACGAATTCCTGCCATATCGGGGTGTTTGCCGATCGGGTGAAGGGACGCGCCATGCTGTTCTCCGTGATCGACAACCTGATGAAGGGTGCGAGCGGCCAGGCCGTGCAGAACTTCAACGTGATGTACGGCCTGCCGGAGACCACGGGCCTCGAGCAGATCGCCCTGTTCCCCTGAGACGCAGAGCGTGAGTTTCATCCTGCCGTTCGGTGACAAGCATCCGGCCATTGCGCCGGATGCCTTTGTCGCGCCGAACGCCACTGTGATCGGCGACACCGAAGTCGGCGCACGCAGCTCGATCTGGTTCGGCGTGGTGATCCGTGGCGACGTCAACAGCATCCGTATCGGCAGCGACACCAACATCCAGGACGGCAGCGTCGTGCATGTGACCCGGGCGAAATTCGCCACGGAGATCGGTTCGGGTGTCACTATCGGGCATCTGGCCCTGGTACATGGCTGCCGGCTTGAGGACCACTGCTTCGTCGGCATGCAGGCGACCGTGATGGATGGCTGCGTGATCGAGAGCCAGGGCATGCTGGCCGCCGGCGCCTTGCTGACGCCGGGCAAGCGGATTGCGGCCGGTGAACTCTGGGCCGGCCGGCCGGCGAAGCTGATGCGCCGTCTTGATACGGACGAATTGCGGAATATCACCGAAACGGCAGGGCACTATGCCCGGCTGGGGGCCACTTACCGGGCCCAGCAGCAGGCAACTTCTCGTTAACACTTTCTTGAAATTGCCCCAATTACATTCCATCTAGTGACTCGTAATCCGGCCGCCGCCGGTACGCGGATGGAAAAATGACGACCGGCGACACCCATCACGCTCCCTGGCCCGATGATCTGTACGAACAGATCAAGGCACATGGCGAATTCCTGTCAGGCCGCCTTGGCAAGCTGACGCGCGGCAAGCAGCTCACCCTCGTGGGCGCTGATCTGACTGGCATCAAGCTGGTTGGCATGAATTTGCAGCGCACCGTCTTCCGCGGCTGCCGCTTCTATTGCGCCGACCTGCGCAATACCGATTTCAGCCAGGCCGTGCTGACAGGCTGCGATTTCTCTGGCGCCGATCTGACCAATGCGCGTTTCGTCTGGGCCAACCTGCGCGGTGCCGACCTGTCGCGCGCGATCCTGAAAGGCACCCGGTTCGAGAATGCCGATATGCGGCCGATGACCGACCCCCCGGTGCTGCCGCATGGCAAGGGCGGTGTGGTGTCGCTGAGCGAAACCACGTTGCACAACACCAATCTGACGCAGGCCAAACTGCTCGGCGCATCCTTTGTCGGCGCCATCCTCGACGGCTGCATTCTCGACAATGCCGACCTGGAAGGCGCGGATTTCTCTTATTCGACGCTCAGCAACGTGCAGTTCAAGACCGCCAAGCTGCACAATGCGAATTTCCATCTGGCCGATTTTCCGTCCGACATGCTGCAGCAGCTGCAGGGCAGCGGGGCAAAGCTGCCGAAGGTGATCGCGCCCGAAGTGCTGGAGCAGGTGGTGCAGGACCATCAGACTTGGATCGATACCGATGGCCAGAAGGGCCGCCGCGCTATCATGTCGGGCTGGTACCTGTCACGCGCGCATCTGGCGCTTGCCAATCTCAATGGCGCCGACCTGCGGCAGGCCAACCTGTCGAATGCGAATTTGCACGGGGCCAAGCTGATCTGCTCGGATATGCGCGACTGCAACCTCATGCACGCAAACCTGACGGATGCCGATCTGCGCGGTGCGCTGATCGAAGGGTCGCGTGGCCTGCCTGTCGTGATGAACGACAGGAAGAACTAGCTGAATTTTTCCGGGATATCAGCGCCGGCGGGACGTGGCGGAGCTGCTCGCGCTGGCGGAGTTCATGCCTTTGACCGCGCGCAGGATGCGGCGCCAGACCAGCATGCCGACGAAATTGCTGGCGAGCGTCATCTCGGTGAGCTGGCGGTTCGCATGCGATTCCGCGCCCCGTGCGCCGTAATCGGCGATCAGGTCGCGGGCCGTGCGGTAAATCTCAGCGTCGGAACTGTTGTCCATGGCGCTACACTGCTGGCAAAACGTTAGCGAAGTATGGCGGAAAATGGTTAATGCTGCAGCATTAAACCGGATCGCGCACCTTGCTGACAGCGATGCTCAGGTTATCGAGCAGGTCCTTCTGCAGCTTGTCGCTGGTGCCGCGTACGCCCTGGGCCAGCACCACATACATGGCATCGACATGGATGCTGATGACTTCAAGCTGCGCCTCATTGGGCAGGGCCAGTTCGGTGATGAAGTCCTTCAGTGACTTGGCCAGGTGGCTCAGCAGCGGGTAGCCGAAGGTGCCGCCCATGCCTTTAATGTCGAAGGCCAGTTCCGAAATTGTGGTCAGAATAAAAATGCGCGACAGCGCATCGTCCTCGGCCGCTTTCACCTGCACGCGCATCTCGCGCAGCTTGTCGAGCACATCCTTGGAGAAGGCATCGGCGGATTCAGTAATCACCGCCTCGATCCGGCTGCGCACCTCATCGGTGAGCGTCAGGTCGACACCAGTGTGGAAGTTGACCGCCTTCTGCCGCAGGTCCTGCGGCGCCTTGATGAACTTTGCTTTTTCGGCCTTGGCCATGCCCAGCCGTTCCCCACCAGAATGCCCCAGCATTCTTGCATGAATGAAGTGGGCGAAATGCCCGCCGTGCGGGCATTTCGGGTTATATCGACCGGGGCAGGCGCTGTATAGCATCAGCCCGGGTTCACAAATCGTAACCTGGGCTGATGCTCACGGCCGCTAGCTGCCGATGATGCCGCCATCCCGCTTGGTGATCACCACTACCGAAGGTCGCGGCGGCATGGCCGGCTGAAAGTCCGGCCAGCGTGTTGCCGGATCCTCGAAGGTCGAGCCCTTGCCACTCCGGGTAAAGCCCTCGCCACCATCGGTGGCAGGATGTTGTACCGCCACGAACAGGGTGCGCCCGTCTGGGGTAAAGCACGGACCGCACATTTCCGCGCCGACCGGAACGCGGAAGAACATCTTGCCCAGGCCACGATTGGGGCCTTCGGTTTCCAATGCCCAGACGCCGTCGGCTGTGCCGCTGGCCTTCTGCCAGGCCTCGCCCTGATCGGTGGTGATCCACAGCCGGCCCTGCGGATCGACGGCGGCGTTGTCGGGACAGGCGAACCAGCCGTTCCTGGTGGTGGAAGGGTGGAATTTCGCGCCGGTTTTCGCGTCGGCCGGATTGCCGCCCTGCACCAGCAGGGACCAGCTGGCCCTGGGGGCCGCATGGTCACCGCCAGGCGGGATCATCTCCAGCACCTGGCCCCATTCGTTGGCGGCGCGGGTGTTGGTGGCGTCGCGCTGGTCGTCCTTGCGGCGGGTGTTATTGGTCAGCATGACATAGACCTTGCCGGTGGCCGGATTGGCCTCGATGTCTTCCGGGCGATCCATCTTGGTGGCGCCGAGCAGGTCCGCGGCCCGGCGGGTTTCGATCATCACATCGGCCTGACTGTTGAAGCCATTGGCGGCGGTCAGCGGGCCCTGCCCGAAGATCAGCGGCAGCCAGTCCACCGAGCCATCCGCATTGTACTTCGCCACCGACAGCGTGCCTTCGTCTAGCAGGCCCGAATTTGTACGGCGGTCGCTGGCGTTGTAGCGGCCGGCCGAGACGAAGCGGTAGACATATTCAAACCGCTCATCGTCGCCGGAATAAAGCACCACCCGGCCATCACCATTCACAACAACCGCGGCGCCTTCGTGTTTGCAGCGGCCTAGCGCGGTGCGCTTCTTCGGCACGGATTGCAGATCGTAAGGATCGATCTCGACCAGCCAGCCGAAGCGATTGGCCTCGTTCGGTTCCTTGGCGATATCGAACCGATCAAAATGCTGACCCCAGTTGTACCAGTTACCCGGCACCTCATAGCGTTTGTGGTTCCGCGCTTCCGAGTGGCCGGCATCCAGCTTGCCCCAGAAGTAGCCATGGAAGTTTTCTTCCGCGGTCAGCACCGTGCCCCAGGGTGTCATGCCGCCGGCGCAGTTGTTCAACATGCCGATCACACTGCGACCGGTCGGATCAGCCTTGGTGCGCAGGCGGGCGTGGCCTGCGGCCGGGCCGGTCAGTTCCATCGCTGTGGTGCCGGCATCGATGCGACGGGCATAGCGGCTGCCATTGACCACGGCCCATTTCCCATCGGCATTTTTCTGGATCTCGATGATGCTGGCGCCATGCGCCGCCATCTCGATCTCGACCAGCGGCCGGGTCATGTCCTTGAACAGTTTGTCTTTGGCTTCCTGCCGGCCGATGCCGGGGAACATGACCTCTTCGCTGGTATATTCATGGTTAATGAAAAGCAGGCCGCGATCGGCGCTCTGGCTGCCGAACGGGAGCGGCAGATAGCCGATGAAGTCGTTATTGTAGCCAAACTGCTTCATCTGTGCGGCGGCGGTCTGGTGCTGCGGATCGAAGTTGGGCGCATCCGCCATCACCGCATCGCCCCACCGGATCAGGATATCGGCGTCATAGCCCGGCGCGACATGATGCGTGCGATCGACGCCGTGGCTGATTTCGGTGAAGGTAAAGCGCGATGCTACCTGTGCTTGAGCGTCGCTGGCAGGCAAAGCAACAGACAGGCCGGTGCCGCCGAGGCCCGCGACCGCCGTGCCCGCTAGCAGACCCCTGAGTACATCGCGGCGGCCGTAACGGCGTCGGATCACCTCGGCGATGGTGGCATTGTCGCTCGGATTGATGCCGACATTCTGCGACTCTTCGTAGGCCTCACTGCGGCTGAGAGGGATCGGGGACGCGGGGCTGGCCATAGGGGCTCCTGGACGTACTGAAACCGCCGGACTCGGCGGCGCTGGGGAAGCCGATGGGTAGCGCGTCCATGTGACGAGAGGATGAAACTCATCCGCAACCGGGCGGCGAACGGATGTAAATTTTCGACTAAAGTCGGATGGGGCTAAGGGCTTAGACTACCGGCTTATTCTGCCCAACCGGGTATTCATTACGCTACACTGTCAAAAAACAGGGCATGAGCGGACGTCCGAACCCAACAGGGCTCTGGGTTCGAAATACACGTCCGACGCGGGAGGAGTTGAGCATGTTTTCTGGTTTGCCCACGGGTCTGCGCATTGGCGTGGCAATTGGTAGTTTGATCGTTGTTGCAGGCGGTTGGGTCTGGGGTGCGAGTCAAACAGCCGGCGGCATGATGCTGCCGCTGATCATCAGTCTGGTCGCAGTCATCATTGGCGGTGCGATGATTGTGTCGCTGGCAGGCGGCGGGTCTGCCGTTGCCGATATGCTGCGCAACTGGCCGGCCAGCGCCGGGCAGGCCGACATTGCGCCGTCCGATCTGCGCGAACCGCTGCAGGTCATGGCGCGACGCTGGGACGAGGAAACCAGCCGGCGTGAGGCACTGGAGCGTCGACTGGCCGACGTGCAGGCTGAACTCGACCGCGTGCAGAAATCCGACAGCGCTGTCATCAGCGAAATCGCCGAACTGTGCGGCGACATCGACAGCGGCGTGCTGAACCGGCGCGTTGCCGCGCATGAGGGCGAGGCGCAGGCGCATGACCTGGCTGCGCGCTTCAATCATATGGCTGAAACGCTGGATGGTGTTGTGGGCGACCTCAAGGTCCTGTTCGCACGGATGGCCGAAGGCGACCTGTCGACCGGCGTGGACAACAGTTACGGCGGCGATTTCGCCGTCATCCGCGATGGCGCGATCCAGGCCGCCGAGCGGCTTGGCGGCGTGATCGGCACCATCGTGCAGGCCGCGAACTCGATCTCCAGTGCTTCTGTCGAACTCAATCGCGAAGCCAAGGGGCTGGCGCAGAGCGCTGAAGCGCAGTCCGACAGCCTCGACCGCACCGCGGCCGACGCCGCCTCGCTCAGCGAGGCGGCCCGCGCCAACGAAGCAGCAGCCAAGCGCGCCAGCCAGCGCGCCGAACAGGCGCGCGCCGCGGCCCAGAATGGCGTGACAGTGGTACGGCGTTCGGTTGATGCCATGAATGAAATGGCAGAGATGTCGCAACGCATTTCCGAGATCACCTCGCTGATCAACGAGATCGCCTTCCAGACCAATCTGCTGGCACTGAACGCCTCGGTCGAAGCCGCGCGTGCGGGTGAAGCCGGCAAGGGCTTTGCCGTGGTGGCGCAGGAAGTGCGCGCGCTGGCCCAGCGCTCGGCCAATGCCTCGAAGGATATCGGCGCGATCATCAAGCAGTCGGATGACAAGGTGAAGTCCGGCGTGACGCTGGTGAGTGAAACCGGAAAAGTACTGAACGGAATTGTCGAGGCGATTGACTCGATGGGCCAGCAGCTTGACGAGATTGAGCAGGCGAGCACAGACCAGTCCAGCCGCGTCAATGCTGTCACCGGTTCGATCAGCGAGATCAACGCGGCGACGCGCGGCTATCTCGCCGTAGTGCAGCGTACCGGCAAGGCGATCCAGGATATCGACCAGCAGGTCGCCAATCTGGCCACGCAGATCGCCTTCGTCACCACCACCGAGGACCGGCCGTTCCTGGTTGCTGCTAAGGATGCGGCAGCCCGGATCAGTGAAGGTTTCGAGGATGCCGTGCGGCGCGGCCAGCTCAGCAT
Source organism: Ferrovibrio terrae (assembly GCF_007197755.1). Lineage (NCBI taxonomy): Bacteria > Pseudomonadati > Pseudomonadota > Alphaproteobacteria > Rhodospirillales > Rhodospirillaceae > Ferrovibrio > Ferrovibrio terrae. The sequence goes on along the minus strand of NZ_CP041636.1, from coordinate 3,505,385 downwards.
GGAAGACCTGTTCGACGAGAATTACGTGCCGATCAAGGGCACCAATCCGCAGCAATACATGACGCGGTTCCTCAAGTTCACCGACGAATTCCTGCCCAAGGTGCAGGAGCCGCTGCTGACATCGAATCCCAACATTGCCTTCTGCGTCGGCATCGACCGCAATGGCCTGATCCCGACCCACAACCTGAAATACTGCCAGCCGCAGGGCAGCGATCCGGTCTGGAATACGGCCAATTCGCGCAACCGCCGCCTGTTCAACGATCCGGTCGGCCTGGCCTGCGGCCGCAACATCAAACCGTATCTGCTGCAGTGCTATCGCCGTGACATGGGCGGCGGTGTCTTCATCCTGATGAAGGACATGTCCGCGCCCATCACGGTGCAGGGCCGCCACTGGGGCGGCTTCCGCATCGGCTACAAGACGGCCTGATCGATCTCAAAAAAAGGGCCGCCCATTGGACGGCCCTTTCGCTTTGCAGCAGCTATGGCTGCTCAGACGCGTTCGATCACCATGGCGATGCCCTGGCCGACGCCGATGCACATCGTGCAGAGCGCATAGCGGCCGCCGGTGCGTTCCAGCTGATTCAGCGCCGTGGTGACGAGGCGGGCACCGCTCATGCCGAGCGGATGGCCGATGGCAATCGCGCCGCCATTCGGATTCACGTAAGTGGCATCGTCCGGCACGTTGAGCTGGCGCAGTACGGCCAGCGCCTGGGCGGCGAAAGCTTCGTTCAGCTCGATCACGTCCATGTCACGAATGGAAAGCCCGGCCTTGGCCAGCACCTTCTCGGTGGCGGGCACGGGGCCGATGCCCATCACGCGCGGCGCCACGCCAGCGGTCGCCGTGGCGATCACGCGGCCGCGCGGCGTCAGGCCATGCTTCTTGGCGGCCGCTTCGGACGCGAGGATCAGCGCGGCAGCGCCGTCATTCACGCCCGAGGCATTGCCGGCAGTGACCGTGCCGCCCTGGCGGAACGGCGTCGGCAGCTTGGCCAGTGCCTCGATGGAGGTGTCGCGCGGATGCTCGTCGCGGTCCACGACCACCGGGTCGCCCTTGCGGCTCGGGATCGTCACCGAGGTGATCTCGGCCTCGAACAGGCCGAGCTTGATCGCACTCAGCGCACGCTGCTGGCTGCGAAGCGCGAACGCATCCTGGTCGGCGCGATTGATCTGATACTGCTCGGCGACGTTCTCGGCCGTCTCCGGCATGGAGTCGACACCGAACTTCTGCTTCATCAGCTTGTTGACGAAGCGCCAGCCGATGGTGGTGTCATAGATTTCGGCGGTGCGCGAGAAAGCGCTCTCGGCCTTGCCCATCACGAAGGGGGCACGGCTCATGCTTTCCACGCCACCGGTGATAACGAGATCGAACTCGCCGGTCTTGATGCCGCGGGCACCTGCACCGGTAGCTTCCAGGCCGGAACCACACAGACGATTGACCGTCGCGCCCGACACCTTTTCGGGCAGACCGGCCAGCAACAGCGACATGCGGGCGACATTGCGGTTGTCTTCGCCGGCCTGGTTGGCGCAGCCATAGATCACGTCGTCGATGGCTTCCCAGTCGACGGCCGGATTGCGCTGCATCAGTGCCTTGATTGGCACGGCGCCGAGATCGTCGGCGCGTACGCTTGACAGCGAACCGCCATAGCGGCCAACCGGCGTACGAATGGCGTCACAGATGAATGCCTCGGTCATATGTCTCTCCCTAAGGTCTCGCGGCCGAGTGAAATAAACGACGCCAGTGCTTAGACCGGCGGCGTGCGGGCGATGATGGCGGAGTAAAGCGAGGAGTCAACATTTCCGCCCGAACAGACCACGACCACCGTGCGGTTAGCGCACGGCACCTTGCCATTCAGCACAGAGGCCAGAGCCGCCGCACCACCGGGTTCGACCACGAGCTTGAAGTAGTTGAAAGCGGTGGCCATGGCGATCTCGACTTCGGCGTCCGTCGCGGAAACCGCGCCTTTCAGGTTACGGCTCATCACGCCGAAGGTGATGTCGCCCGGGTGCGGTGCCATCAGCGCATCGCAGAAGGTTGTGCCTTTGCCGGCATGATCAACGATCTTGCCGGCCTTCAGCGAGAGATCGATATCGTCGAACTGGTCGGGTTCGGCGCAGTAGACATCGGTGCCCGGCAGGCGGTCCTTGATTGCCAGCGAGATGCCGGAGATGAGTCCGCCGCCAGACGCCGGCGCCAGCACGGCATCGGGCTTGATGTCGCGCTCGGCGCATTGCGCGGCGATCTCCAGGCCGATAGTGCCTTGGCCGCTGATGATATAGGGATCGTTGAACGGCGGTACGAGTGTCATGCCGCGCTCATCCGAATAGCGCCGGCCGATGGCTTCGCGATCTTCCTTGTGGCGATCATACAGCACCACCTCGGCGCCATAGGCGCGGGTGTTGCTGATCTTGATCTTCGGCGCGTCGCTCGGCATCACGATCACGGCCGGCGTGCCGGTGATCCTGGAAGCCCAAGCGCAGGCCTGTGCGTGATTGCCGGACGAGAAGGCGACGATGCCGCGTTTGCGTTCTTCGGCATTCAGCCGGCTGATCCGGTTATACGCGCCACGGAACTTGAATGAGCCGCTGACCTGAAGCGGTTCTGCCTTGATCAGCAGGCGGCCACCCAGGCGCTCGTTGAGGAACTGGCTTTCCAGCAACGGGGTGCGGATGGCAACGCCGCGCAGCTGGCGAGCGGCATCCTCGACATCGCTGACGGTGGGCAGGGCAGGCAGTTTTGCAGGCGCGTTCATGTTCGGCTCGCTGTTGGACGGGAGCCGGAACTATAGCATGCGTCCCGCTGTGTTACAGGTCTGCCAGAAAGGCATCGATGGCGGTTTCGGCTGCCGGTTCATCCAGCATCGGGACGTGGCCGACATCGGGCACGGTCACGGCAATCATGCCGGCATGCTCGCGCTTCATGCGAATGAAGGTATCGGCGGTGAGGATATCCGACAGCGCCCCGCGCAGGGCCAGCACCGGCAGGGGGCGCAGGCTGCGGAACAGCGGCCACAGATCAGGCAGTGCAACCTTGGCCTGTTCGCGCAGCGCCACCGAAATATTCAGGTCATAGGCCAGCGCAAGCCCTCTACCGGCGGCCGTCTCGATGAAGGTGCCGCGTGCGATGCGTTTCCAGCCAGCATCGTCCATCACCGGGAACGCCGCGCCATACCCCTTACGAATATGGGCGATGGCGGCGGTCCAGTCCGGCACATGCACGGCCTGGCCGACATAACCGGCAATCCGCTGGCGGCCGTCTTCTTTTACATCGGGGCCGATGTCGTTCAGGATCACGCCGGCCAGTAGCGTGGGAATCACCATGCCCAATGCCATGGCGATGATGCCGCCCAGCGATGTGCCGGTCACGATCACGCGGCGGATATGCGTTACCGCCAGAAGATGCTGGATGTCGTCCAGATAGACCGGCACTTCGTAATGCATCGGGTCCGGGTCGTGGGCGGAACGACCACGGCCGCGATAGTCGAGGCAGATCACGCGCCGCGTTGCCGCATGCCGCAGCGCGAATTCATGGAAGTCGTTTGAATTGCGTGTCAGGCCGGACAGGCAGAGCAGTGGCGTGCGTGGACCTGTGCGGTCGCCGTAATCGCGGTAGTACAGCCGCAGGCCGTCATGGCTATGGAAATGGTTCTCGCGGAATTCGGCGATCATGCGGCGGGACCCAATATGCCCGGCACCTCGGCCAGGCCGCGCAACACGACATCGGGTGGATTGGGCAGGCGTTCGGCCGGCTGGCCGCTGCGGTTGATCCAGATCGCGTAAAAGCCGGCGCGCTTGCCGGCATGGATGTCCCATCCGTTGCTGCTGTGGAAGGCAATGGCATGTGCCGGCAGAACGAGCTTTTCCATCGCCAGCCGATAGATGCGGGGGTCGGGCTTGTAAATGCCAACATCCTCCACCGAGATCAGGTGATCGATCAGCGTATCGATGCCAGCCGAACGGCAGGCTGCCTCCAGCATTGCGGGCGCGCCGTTCGACAGGATGCCGGTGACAAAGCCGGCGTCCTTCAGCTGCTGCAGCATGGCCGGGACTTCCGGATAGCAGGCGAGGTTCAGGTACAGGTCGAGCAGGCGCTGCCGCAGGCCGGCATCCTGCAGGCCGCGATCTTCCAGCGCGAAATCGAGGGCATCGGCGGTAACTTGCCGGAAATCGACGTGAGCGCCCATCAGGCTGCGCAGCCAGGAGTAATTCAGCTGCTTGGCGCGCCAGGTTTCGGCCAGTGGCTGCCAGTGCGGCCCCAGTTCATCGGCCAGGGCGCGCGCGGCGAAATTCACATCGAACAATGTGCCGTAAGCGTCGAACAGGCAGGCCTTGATTCCCTCAGCGCGTGTCATCGGATCAGCAGGGCCCTTGGATCAACAGGATGGTGTGCTGCAGGCTTGCCGAGGCGTGCCGCGCATGTCGATGTAGATACGGTCCACTGTCCCCGGCTGGTTATGCAGGAGATGGCGATAGACCTGCACGCTTTCCAGCACCCGCTGCACATAATTGCGGGTTTCGGAGAAGGGAATCAGTTCGATCCAGTCGATCACGTCGACATTCGCCTGCCGCGGATCGCCCCAATCCTGGATCCAGCGGCGCACGCGCGCCTCGCCGGCATTGTAACCAGCCAGTGCCAGGACGAAGTTGTTGTCCCAGTTGCGCAACAGGCCTTTCAGGTAATGCGAGCCGAGTTGCACGTTGTAGCCGGCATTCTGCGTCAGCTGGCCCTGATCGAAACCGAGCTTGAGTTCCTTGGCCACGCCCTTGGCGGTAGCTGGCATCAGCTGCATCAGGCCACGCGCGCCAGCCGGCGAAACGGCGGTTTGGTTGAATTCGCTTTCCTGCCGTGACAATGCCAGCACCAGGGCGGTTTCCGGTTCATCGACGCGGAGCATCGGTTCGACCAGCGGAAAAGCCTCATGCAGCAGGATGATGCCCTGACGTGCGGAACGCTTGCTGGATGCCACCGCGAGATCGACACGGCGCAGGTTGCGCGCGAGCTGCGCGACCAGTTTGTGCTCTTCCGGCGTCACTGCGGTGATGGCCAGACGCATGATGAAGGGGCGGAGTCGCTCTTCCTGATCGAGTTCGACCAGGATCTGCGACGCCCGCACCACTTCACGGCGCTGGAACTGGCGCGCCTGCTCTGCCGTAGGCTGGATCGCATCCGGGAGGTCGAGTGTCTGTTTGGGGTTGAGCTCATGGGCGGCCAGCTGGCCATAGAAGGTGGTGCCATGCAGTGCCGCCTGGGCATACGACTGGCGCGCCCGTTCGGTATCGCCCAATGCCATGTGGGTGCGGCCGAGCCAGTAGGCGGCACGCGACTGGCTGACCGGAAAGCGCACGGCGTCCTGCAGGGTGGTGAAATGCTTCAGTGCAGCTCTGGGCTCCTGCAGCAGGCGCAGCGCGATCCAGCCGGCCAGCCATTCGGCCTCGGCCATCGCGGCGCCGCCCGATACGCCATGACCGGCAGCCAGACGATAAGCTTCCGAGATGCGGCCTTCGGCCATCGCCTTGCGGGCGCGGAAATGACGTTCAACCCACCATTTCTCGGCGCGGCCGAGATCATCCGGAGCGTTGTAGAGCAGGGCTTCGACGCCATCGCTCATGCCGCGCTTGCGCTGCCAGCGGATGCGGTCGTAATTGAGGCCGCCATCGTCGCGCAGATGCGCGGGCAGGGCGGTCACCATCTTTTCGGCGCCCGGCACGTTGTTGGCCAGCGCGATACGGGTTTCGGCCAGTTGACGGGCCTCTTCGCCGAGGCGCGGCAGCATGCGGCGCGCGGCCTCGATATTGCCATCCCACAGCAGGCGATCAGCGCGCGCGGCATGATCGGCCAGCGTGAAGCGGTTGCCGAATTCGTTCCACAGCACCTTCTCGTCGCGCTGCGACAGGTTTCCGTCGACCCAGGCGCGCCGCATGACCGGAAAGGCATCCTTCTCTCGGCCAAGTCGCAACAGCGTTTCGCCCAGCCGCAGCAGGCCGAGGCCGGTTTCCGGCGGATGCGTGTCGAACCAGGCGAGGACGCGGCCCTCGGGCGTGGCACCGTCAATGGCTTCCTCGGCACGGCGCAGCAGCGCTTCGCGGGCCGGCCAGTCGGGCTTGGTACTGATGAACTGGGTGATCTCCTCGAAGCTGGCGCCGCTGTTCGCGGTCTGCAGCCAGAGCCAGCGGGTCAGCTGGGCGATCATCGGCTCCCTGGCCGTGGCGGCTATGCGCCGCGCGGCGTCGAAGCGGAAGGCGGCGGCCTCCTGCAGGGCTTTACGTCCGATCTCGCGATCGGTGGCGCTGAGGATTTCATGCTGGGCCGGCAGGCGGGTCTGCTCGGGCCGTGCCGGCGGTGTGCCGCGTCGCGGCTTGGCCAAAGGTACCGGAGCAGCCGTGCTGCTTGAGGCCAGTTCCGGGGCGGGTTTGGTTTCCGGAACCGGCTGGCGGGCGATGGCCGGAGCGATTCCGACAAGGCACAGCCCGGCAAGCAGGGCTGCCATCAGGCCCCAATTGAGATTGGGGCGCGAGCGACCAGAGGGACAATCGATACAATGCAGCGGCACGGCGAATCTCTCGCAAATCCAAATGGATGATAGCAGCCAGCCGACCGGCGCAAAAGCTCGGCTTGCCCTTGTTTGGGGCTGCCGGCGCGAGTAAGGTCGCGGCAACCCGTTTCGTAACGCGCAAAGGTAAAGGAACCACCATGTTCAAGGGCTCTTTCGTCGCACTCATCACCCCGTTCAAAAAGGGGCAGGTGGACGAGAAAGCGTTCGGCGATTTCGTCGAATGGCAGATTGCCCAGGGTACGCACGGCCTGGTGCCGGTCGGCACCACGGGCGAATCCCCGACACTGAGCCATGACGAGCATAAGCGCGTGGTGGAAATCTGCATCGAGGTGGCGCACGGCCGCGTTCCGGTGATGGCCGGTACCGGTTCGAACTCGACCGACGAGGCGATCGAGCTGACCCAGCATGCCCAGGAAGCCGGAGCCGATGCCGCACTCATCGTGACGCCGTACTACAACAAGCCCAGCCAAGCTGGACTGTACGCCCATTACAAGGCGATCCACGACGCGACCAAGATTCCGATCTTCATCTACAACATCCCGCCACGCTGCATCATCGACATGTCGGTCGAGACCATGGCCGCGCTATCGAAGTTGCCGCGCATCCGTGGCGTCAAGGACGCCACCGGCAACCTGGAGCGTCCGCTGCTGCAGCGTATCGCATCGGGCACGAAATTCTGCCAGCTGGATGGCGACGACACCACCGCGCTGGGGTTCAATACCCATGGCGGCACCGGCTGTATTTCGGTGACCGGCAATATCGCGCCCAGGCTGGTGTCGCAGATGCAGGAAGCCAGTCTCGCCGGTGAACAGGCCAAGGCGCTGGCGATCCAGGAAAAGCTGATGCCGCTGCACAAGGCTTTGTTCGCCGAGCCCAGCCCGGGCCCGGTGAAATATGCGGCTGCGATGCTGGGCATCTGCTCCGACGAGGTGCGTCTGCCGATGGCACGGCCGTCCAAGGCGACAACCGATCGCGTCAAGGCATTGGTCAAGCAGCTCGGTCTTGTCGGTCCGAAGGCCAAGGGTGGCAAGTCCGCTGCCAAGGCCAAGGGCGGCAAGAAAAAGAAGAAGTAGCTCTTCATGCCGCAGCAACCGCGCACGGTGGCCGAAAACCGCCGGGCGCGCTACGACTTTCATCTGGATGACACCTACGACGCCGGCGTGGTTCTGGTCGGCTCGGAGGTGAAGAGTCTGCGCGATGGTCGCGCCAGCATCCAGGATGCCTACGCTGCCGAACAGGGCGGCGAAATCTGGCTGATCAACTCGCATATTCCCGAGTTTCATGGCGCCAACCGCTTCAATCACGAACCGCGGCGTCATCGCAAGCTGCTGCTCAAGCATCGCGAGATCGACAAGCTGATCGGCGCCCTGCAGCGCGGCGGCGTGACTTTGGTGCCGCTGACCATATATTTCGACGAACGTGGCCGCGCCAAGGTGAAGATCGCGCTGGCACGCGGCAAGAAGCTGCATGACAAGCGTGCGTCCGAGAAAGAGCGCGACTGGAAGCGCGAGCAGCACCGGCTGCTGAAGACCAAGGACTAGCCGGCCCTCTTGGCGGGCAGACGGAGGCAAGTGATGAGCGACGACTACAAGCCCGGACTGCTCGGCCAGATCAAGGACAAGCTGATCGCCTCCAAACAGCAATGGGCCAAGGATGGCCGGCTGCTGACCGGCGAGGCCTCGTCACCCGACAAGCGCCGCTTGCCGCCGGGCCAGCGCCTGACGCGCGACTGGCCGGTGCTCGATCTCGGCGTGCAGCCCAACATCCTGCTGGATCGCTGGCAGCTCACGGTCGGTGGCCTGGTGGAAAAGCCGCTCAAGCTGAACTGGAATGATTTCCTCGACCTGCCGCAGAGCGACACGGTCTCGGACATTCATTGCGTCACCGCCTGGTCGCGCTACGACAACAAGTGGTCGGGCGTGCTGGCGCGCGACTTCCTCAAGGCCGTGCGGCCCCGGCCCGAAGTGAAGCATGTCGTGTTTCAGTCCTATGACGGCTATGCCACCAATGTGACGCTGGAAATGTTTTCCGCCGCGGACGTGCTGCTGGCGCATTCCTGGGAAGGTGGACCGCTGACCCGCGAGCATGGCGGACCGGTGCGGATCGTGATGCCGCAATTCTATTTCTGGAAATCCGCCAAGTGGGTTAAGCATATCGCGTTTCTGGATCGCGATGCGCCGGGCTATTGGGAAGTGCGCGGCTATCACAATACCGGCAACCCGTGGAAAGAAGAGCGGTACGGCTGAGGCCGGCCAGTTTGTGTAGTCGGGGGACGCATGGACCAGCAGCGCGGATTGATTTACGGCCAGCAGCCCGGCCTGCGCTTCGCCATGATTCTGGATGGCTCTGGCGGCGCGCGCGAGATTGGCTGGGATGAAATCCGGCGGTGGCGACCAGCCCAGGGAGCACTCTGGGTGCATCTGGAACGCGACGATCCGACCACGGCCAAGTGGTTGCGTGAAGAAAGCGGCCTGGACATGGTGGTCTGTGACGCGCTGCTGGCCGAAGAGTCGCGGCCGCGCGTTCAGGAAACCAATACCGGCCTGATTGCCGTGCTGCGCGGCGTCAATCGCGATCCGCATGAGAATACGCTCGATCTGGTGCCGATTCATTTCTGGGCCGACGAGCATCGCATGATCTCGCTGCGCGACAAGGATCATTACCTGCACGCTTTGCGCGATATCCGCGAAGACCTGGGTGAGGGGCAGGGGCCGCTGCATATCGGGCATCTGCTGACCAAGGTCGCCCGTCGCGTCTTCAAGTATATCGAACCGGTGCTTGAGCAGCTTGAGGACGAAGTGGATGCCTTCGATCATCAGATCGAAGAATGCGACGTGCGCGAAGCGCGTGGCGAACTCAGCGACATGCGGCGGCGCGTGATTTCGTTGCGCCGCTATATGGCGCCGCAACGCGAAGCGATGTTCCGCCTGCAGGGCGCGACCGGCAACTGGATTTCGCCGCGTGACCGCCAGCGCCTGCGCGAGCTTACCGATAAAGTGTTGCGCAGCGTGGAAACGCTGGATTCACTGCGCGATCGCCTCACCATCCTGCATGAAGACCTGACCACGCTGATGAGCGAGCAGATTGCTGCGACCACCAATCGCCTGACCGCGCTGACCGCCATCCTGCTGCCGCCCAGCCTGATCGCCGGTCTGCTCGGCGTGAATGTCGCCGGCATTCCCTTTGCCGACGAGCCTTGGGCCTTTGCAGCGGTGTGCGGGATCACGCTTGGGTTGCTGGTCGCCGAAGTGGCGCTGCTGCGCAAGATGAAGTGGCTCTGATCTAACTGCGCCTGCCAGCGCGGATCAGCGGATGCGCCAGCCCATCGGCGACCAGATCATGCGGGTGCACGCGCCCGAACCACTGGTTGGGTGACCAGGCATCATTCGCAGCATCGTAGTCGAACCATGGCGCCAGACCGATCACGAGATGGCAGCGCGACTGCGCGGTCAGTCCTCTGGCGAAGACGCGATGCGGCTGATTGGTATCCCATGACCAGGCAAACCCGCGCCGCAGGTGATGGCGCTGTGCGGTGGCCGAGCCGGCTTCGGGCTGCGGCAGCATGGCCTCGATTTCCAGCAGGTATTCCGGCGCCGTCCAGACCGGAATGTTGATCCGCAGATTGTGGAAGATGTTTTCATCGCGGTGCCAGCCGTAGCTGTCCTTCAACGCTTCCGGATTGTCGCCCGGAATCACGCTGAGGCGCGAGCGGATCACCGGCAGGGTGAAGCCGCGCAGCAGCTCACCCAGCGCACCATGGTTGGCGGCCGGCGTGAGCTGGCGAAAGCCATAGCTGTCGTAATAGTCGCCTTTCAGCTTCGGCATCTGCGCCTGCGTATCCCTGGTGCCGTAGAAATACTGGCCATTGCGCAAGTGAGCTGAGCCCAGCGTGGCGCTGTGCGGATCACCGGCGACATCGGGATTGCAGGTCAGCGACAGCGAACCATAGGCCGGGCTGGCGACATCGTCGGCCGTGTTGCGGAAGCCGCGCAGGCCATGGTGACCGATCACCTCGCGGCAGGCGGTTTCCAGTGTCGGCAGGTCGAGCGACAGATCGTAGCGCTGCAGTGTCGGGGTCCGCCCGAGAAGGGGCTGCATCGCGGCCTCGAGATCAAACCGGCTGCTCAGATGACCGAAGACGGTTTGATGGTCAGGAATGATCGAGGTCTGGATCATTGCGAATACCAATCAAGTTATTGATTTTGCTTAATATAGACGTGAATTATAGCATGTTGCCAATATGTTCTCAAGAAGAATAGGCGCTCATGGCGCCCATTCCGTCTCCGGATCCAGCGGATAGATCGGCCGCGGCACCTGGCGCCAGGGCACGTTTTTGAGCATCGGTGTGGTCAGGCCGGGCACATCCACCTCGATGATGCGCTCATCGGGATAGAACTCGTCGAAGCCGGCGCGGAAATGGCCACGCGACTTCACCACCAGACTGCGCAAGGCCGTGATGTCGATGCCGAAGGTTTCAAAGAACATCGGATCGAGCGCCTGGTGGCGATTGGTAGTGACAACCACCTGGATGCCGTCGACCTGCACGACCGCTGCCGGGCCCATATCCAGCGTGCGGCCCGCCGCCATGCCGCGACGGCCGACAAACAGCCCGTCGCTCAGTGCTACGACCTTGCCCTGTGCAGTGAAGGCTTCGGAGAAGGTGGTGGTTTCGTCGCGGTTGAACTTTGCCTCGAAACTCGCGCCGATGCCGAGTTTGTGCGCCTCGGCGGCCAGCAGAGGGTCATACACTGGCCCGATGGCGCAACCGGTGACGCCTGCCTTGTGGAAGGCGCTGAGGATATAAGCCGTGTTGCCACGGCCGCCGCCGCCGGGATTGTCGGCCACGTCTGCGAATAGCAGGGCGGGTCTGGCCGGATCGCGACTGCAGGCCAGCGCCATCTCCGTGCAACGCTCAAGGCTGGTGAGATTGGTGGTGAAGCGCTGGCGCTGGCTCCAGCAATGGCTGGCAACATCGCGGGCAACGGCCTCCGCCTGCTTCATATCCGTTGCCGTCACGATCACGGACATGCCGTTCTTCGGCGTATCGCCCAGCGAGAAGCCAGAGGAAATCGACACATCGATCACGCCCAAGCCTGCTTCTGGGCCAACCTTCTTCTGGCCATAGGCGATCACATCGGCATAAGGCCCGGACTTGGTGTTCTGGCTCGTTGACGGCGGAATGAAGGGCAGCTTCACGAAGGCCGAATACGGCTTCATGCCATCCAGCATGGCTTTCAGGTGGCGCGCGCAATCGGCGCCGCGCTCCGGCATGTCAGTATGGGGATTCTCGCGATAGGCGACCAGAATGTCGGCAAGGTCCACCATCGCGGGGCTGACATTGGCGTGCAGATCCAGCGTTGCCACCACCGGCACATCGGGTCCGACGATTTCACGCACAGCACGAAACACCGTGCCATCGGGATCGATGTCGGCCGTCGCAGTGGCCGCGCCATGCTGCGACAGGAATACCGCATCCACCGGGCCGGCGTCGCGCAGCAGTTTGCGCAGGCGCTCCATCACCCAGTCGAAGAAGTCCTGGTCCACCGGCCCCGAGGCGCCAACGGCCGCCATCACCAGCGGCACGCGTTCCCAGTCGGCCAGGCGGTCCATTTCACCCGTGAAACCGGTCAGCGTGGTCGGACTGCGCGGATTGCGGCTGGCGAGATCGGCCAGCAGGCCTTCGCCCTCCAGCAGCACGGCGGCCTCGAACTCCTCGCGGGTCGAAACCGGCGCATGGCCGTTGCTTTCCAGCATGAAGCCACCAATGGCGATGCGATAACTGCGCGGCATGGCTTAATGTCACCCTGTCTGATTGACTCAACGAACGAAGGCGTTTGTTATAGGTCCGACGCGACGCCAAAAACCAGAAGGAAAAACGGCATGCTCCCAGTTTCTCGCCGCCTGTTCATGAGTGGAACCATTGCGACGCTGGCAGCAGCCGGAATTGGTTCGCGCAGTTTTGCGCAGGGCGGCCCCGCACTGGTGCTCGGTACCAAGCTCGAGCTCAACACGCTCGACCCGCATTTCTTCAACGGCTTCCCGCAAGGGTCATCGCATTCACTGATCTTCGATGCGTTGCTGGCACTCGATAGCGAGCTGCGTCTGGTGCCCGGGCTTGCCACGGCCTACCGCAACATCGATCCTGTCACCTGGGAATTCGATTTGCGCCAGAATGTGAAATTCCACGATGGTTCGGATTTCACCGCAGATGATGTGATCGCCACGCTGGAGCGCGTGCCGAAGGTACCGAACAGTCCGAATCCCTTCACGCAGTTCACGCGGTCCATCCAGTCCACGGAGAAGCTGGGCGATCATAAAATCCGTTTCAAGACGGCGACGCCGACACCAACCCTGGCATCCGATCTGGCGCGTGTCTTCATCATCTCGAAGAAATATGTCACCGGCAGCACCGCAGATTTCAACAACGGCGCTGCGGGCGCTGCCATCGGCACCGGTCCCTACAAGGTGACCGACTGGGTCAACGGCCAGCAGCTGGTATTGGCCCGCAACGATGCCTATTGGGGCGAGAAGCAGCCCTGGGCCAAGGTGACAGAGAAAGTCATCAAGGGCGATGCCGGGCGTATCGCGGCGCTGCTGTCGGGCGATGTGGATGCCATCGATGAGGTCCCCACAATCGATATCCCGCGCATCAAGCAGGATAAGCGCTTTAATGTCGTCAGCGGCGCCTCGGCCACCGTGCAGTACATCGCCATGGACGCTGTGCGCGACGTCAGCCCGTTCATCTCGGCGAAGGACGGCCAGCCGGCGCTGCTCGGCAATCCGCTGAAAGACCGCCGCGTGCGCAAGGCGCTGTCGCTGGCGATCAACCGCCAGCTGATCGTCGACCGCATTCTGGATGGCTCGGCCACGCCGGCCTCGCAGTTCCTGCCGTCACGCTTTGACGGCACCAGCACCAAGCTGAAGGTCGATCCCTATGACGTCGAAAAGGCCAAGGGACTTCTGAAGGAAGCCGGTTATCCCAACGGCTTCAAGATCACACTGCATGCGACCGGCGACCGTTATCCGAAGGACAAGGATATCGCGCAGGCCGTGGGCCAGTTCTGGAGCCGGATCGGCCTGCAGGTTGCCGTCGAGGCGCTGCCTGGCACGGTCTTCTTCACGCAGGCGACCAAGCAGGAATATTCCGTCTTCATGGCGCAGTACGGCACGGAAGAGGCGTCCATTGGTCCGCGTGCATTGGTGCATACCCCAGGCGGCGTCTATGGCACAGCCAACCGCACCAAATTCTCGCATACTGATATCGACGCGGCCATCGAGAAGGCCCAGGCCGAGATGGATCCGGTGAAGCGCAAGCCGCTGGTGCAGGCCGCCATCGAGATTTCGATGAACGAGCAGGCGATCATCCCGGTCTTCCATCCGAATGCCGAAATGGCCAGCAAGGCGGCTATCGCCATCACGCCGCGCCCGGAACGGCGCTTCAATGCACTGATGATGAAACCGAAGGCTTAAGACAACAAAGAAGCAGGTGACGGGCTCAGCCCGTCACCTGCTTGATCCTGTCGAATACCGAATGGAACATCGCCTCGGTAAGGCGGCCGGTATTGGTGTTGTAACGTGAGCAGTGATAGCTGGAAAACAGCGTCGCACCGCTCGCCAGCTTGTGCTCGGCGCCATGGCCGAACGGCGCCGAGGCCCGCCTGATCTTCAGCACATCCAGCACCGCAATATGCGCAATCTGGCCCAGCACCAGGATCGCCTTCAGGCTTTCCATCGCGGCGATCTCGCCGGACAGGAAGGTCTTCATGCAGGTCTTGGTTTCAGCCGGCGTCGGCTTGTTTTCCGGCGGTACGCATTTCACCGCATTGGTGATGTGGCTGTGCACCAGTTGCAGTCCATCATTCGGATCGGCTTTGAACTCGCCTTTGGCATAGCCGTACTTGATCAGCGTCGAATACAGCAGCACGCCGGCATAGTCGCCGGTGAACGGTCGGCCGGTGCGGTTGGCGCCCTTCACGCCGGGCGCGAGGCCTACGATCAGCAGTCTCGGATTCGGGTCGCCCCAGGGCGGCACCGGTCCATTGAAGAAATCGGGAAACGTGGCGCGATTGGCCATGCGGTATTCGGCCAGCCGCGGGCAGAGCGGGCAGTCATGGCCCGGCAGGACGGGAGCAGCAGTCGTCATCGGGACAGTCTTTATCAGGGCAGGGCAGTCTGGTCAGCGCAGATGCTTGCGCGGATCGGCGGTGTCGATCTCGTCGAAATCGTCCATCGCATGGGCTGGACTGGAGGGCGCGACATTACCACCACGATCATTGCCCCGATCGTTGTTCTGACCGCTGCGCAACGTGGCATGCACGCCGGCGGTGCGCGACTGGTCGCGCGCGGTCTGGTCGCGCATGATCTTCGGCATCAGGTCCTGCAACTCGATGAAGGTATCGGCCTGACGGCGCAGTTCGTCAGCCACCATCGGCGGCTGCGTGCGGGTGGAGCTGACGACACTGACGCGCACGCCCTTGCGCTGCACGGCTTCGACCAGACGGCGGAAATCGCCATCGCCGGAAAACAGCACGACATGGTCGATATGCGGCGACATTTCCATCACGTCGATGGCCAGCTCGATATCCATGTTGCCTTTCACCTTACGGCGGCCCATGGCATCGGTGTATTCCTTGGCCGGCTTGGTCACCATGGTGAAGCCGTTGTAGTCGAGCCAGTCGATCAGCGGGCGCAGCGGCGAATATTCCTGATCCTCGACCAGCGCGGTGTAGTAGAAGGCGCGCACCAGCTGCGATTCCTTGCGGAAGGACTCAAGCAGACGGCGATAATCGATTTCAAAACCGAGGCTGCGGGCGGCCGAGTAGAGATTGGCGCCATCGATGAATAATGCGACGCGCTCCTGCTGATAAAATTTCATTGGCTGTCCTCATCATATAATTTTGGTATAAAAACGCTGACGCGTTATGCGACCTTCTTATGCAGCCAGTGTGCTAACTCTGCAATCGCGATGGCAAGTGGAAACGCTGTAACAAAAACTGGCGGCATCTTTGTCGCGCTTGGTGCCAATCTGCCCAGCGCAGAACATGGTTCACCGCATGCAACGCTCGAAGCTGCGCTGTCGCTGCTTGCCAAAGAGGGTATCGCGATCCTGCAGCGCTCCTCCTGGTGGCAATCCGGACCGCAGCCGGCGTCAGAGCAGCCCGATTTCATCAACGGTGTGATCGAGATTGAAACGGTCCTGTCGCCGGTTGATCTGCTGGCGGCCCTGCACCGGATCGAATCGTCTTGCGGACGCGTCCGGCAGCAACGCTGGGAAGCGCGGGTGCTGGACCTTGATCTGATCGATTATCGCGGCCAGCAGCAGACTGGCGGGCAGGGCAGCGACCTAGTTTTGCCGCATCCGCGGCTGGCTGACCGGTGGTTTGTGCTGTTGCCGTTGCAGGAAATTGTCCCTGATTGGCGCCATCCGCTGAGTGGCGCAGCGTTACCGGACCTGATTGCCGCAGCGCATCCTATAAGAATCAATAAGTTATAAGGAATTCCTTGGCCTCGGGGCCACGTTTCTGCTTCAATGGGGCCTTGCATCGGAGCGGAAAGGCCCTTAATAACCCGCTTCCGCTGTTTTTTCCTGTTTTGCCCGAGGGTAAGCCATGGCCCGCGTCACCGTCGAAGATTGCGTCACCAAGATCCCGAACCGCTTCGAGCTGGTTCTGATCGCCGCCCAGCGCGCCCGCGCCATCGGCACTGGCGCGCCCCTCACGGTGGATCGTGACAACGACAAGAATCCGGTCGTCGCCCTGCGCGAAATCGCTGATGAAACCGTGGATATCGAAGGTCTGCGTCAGCGCATGATCGGCGATATGCAGGACAGCCCGGAAGTCGACGAGCCGGAAGAGGACAACATGGCCGCCCTGATGCAGTCGGGCGAGTGGGCCGGTGTCCCGCAGGACAACGAAGACCTCGCCGAAGGCATGGGCATCGATGAAGTCGATGCCGACGAAGCTGACGGCGATGAGGCCGAAGAGGCTGCCGAAGAGCCGGCAGCTCCCACTGAAGAGTGATCCGGCGGCTTTATTAACGTTTTTCCGCCCGCTGGGCTTGTCCCCGGCGGAAATTAGCCCAAAATAAGTCTTTAGGAACAACCGTTTGCCGGAGTGACCGGAGAACGGACCAAAGACGATGCGCCCGCGAGTCATGCGCCAGGTTGAACTGCTGGAGAAAGTCCTCGCCTACGACCCGTCGGCGGATGAGGACTTGCTGAATCGCGCCTATGTGTTTTCGATGAAAGCGCATGGCGCGCAGAAACGTGCGTCGGGCGATCCGTACTTTTCCCATCCCGTCGAAGTGGCCGGCATCCTGGCCGGCATGAAGCTGGATGCGACCGCCATTGCCACCGGCCTGCTGCACGACACGCTGGAAGACACGGTCGCGACCCCGGAAGAGATCCAGAAGAATTTCGGCGCCGATGTGTTGCGGCTAGTTGATGGCGTCACCAAGCTCTCGCGCATCGAGCTGCAGTCGGACCGCACAAGGCAGGCCGAGAATTTCCGTAAATTGCTGCTGGCGATGTCGAACGACATCCGTGTGCTGCTGGTCAAGCTGGCTGACCGGCTGCACAACATGCGCACGCTGCATTTCATCAAGGACCCGGACAAGCGCCGGCGCATCGCCAAGGAGACGATGGAAATCTACGTCCCGCTTGCCGACCGCATCGGCATGCAGGATCTGCGTGAAGAACTGGAAGACCTGGCCTTCGCCGAACTGAACGGCGATGCGCGCGCCTCGATCATCGCGCGCCTTGATCAGCTGCGCAACGAAAGCGGCAGTCTGGTCGATCGTATCGTCGACAAGCTGAAGCGCACACTGGCGGAGCAGGGCGTCGATGCCTGGGTTTCAGGGCGCGAGAAGCGGCCCTATTCGATCTGGCAGAAGATGCAGCGCAAGAACATCGCTTTCGAGCAGCTGTCCGACATCATGGCCTTCCGGATCGTGATGGCCGATATCGCCGCCTGCTATCACGCGCTGGGCGTGGTGCATCAGACCTGGCCTTCGGTGCCGGGCCGCTTCAAGGACTATCTGTCGACGCCGAAGCAGAACGGCTACCGTAGTCTGCACACCACGGTGATCGGTCCGGAAAACAAGCGTATCGAAATCCAGATCCGCACCAACGAGATGCATACCATTGCCGATCTCGGCGTCGCGGCGCACTGGCAATACAAGCAGAATGGCGGCAGCCATGCGCCGGCGCCGGAGGCCGAGGCGCGGCAATATCGCTGGCTGCGCGAACTGCTGGAAATCCTCGACCAGGCCTCGGACCCGGAAGAATTCCTGGAGCATACCAAGCTCAACATGTTCCAGGATCAGGTCTTCTGTTTCTCGCCGAAGGGCGATCTGATCGCATTGCCGCGTGATGCCACCGTGGTCGACTTTGCCTATGCCGTGCATTCCGATGTCGGCGATACGGCGGTCGGCGCCAAGGTGAACGGCCGCGTGGTGCCGCTGCGCACCGTACTGCGCAATGGCGACCAGGTGGAAATCCTGCGCTCCAAGGTGACGGCGCCCAATCCGACCTGGCTGAATTTCGTCAAGTCGGGCCGTGCCAAATCCTGCATCAACCGCTTCATCCGCCAGCAGCAGCGCGGCCAGTATCATGAACTGGGCAAGGCGATCCTGACCAAGGCGTTCAAGGAGCATGACAGCTCCGCCACCGAAAAGGTGCTGGAACCGGTCGTGAAGGTATTGAAGCTGCGCAATGCCGACGATGTTTTCGTTGGTGTAGGCGAGGGCAATTTCACCGCGCGCCAGGTGATCAACATTGTCTTCCCCGGCCAGAAGGAAGACGAGGCCGACAAGGCCCCACCGCTGCCGCGCCCGCATCGCCAGCCGACCGATCACAGTAAGGCCGGCAGCGGCATCCCGATCCGCGGCCTGATCCCGGGCATGGCGATGCATTTCGCCGGCTGCTGTCATCCGCTGCCGGGCGACCGCATCGTCGGCATCGTCACCACCGGCAAGGGCGTGACCATCCACACCATCGACTGCGAGACGCTGGAGCAATTCGCCGAGCAGCCGGAACGCTGGCTCGATCTGGCCTGGGATCCGCCGTCGGATGCCGAAAAGACGCATGGCCATGTCGGCCGCGTGAATCTGCTGATCAACAACGAGCCGGGCGCCCTGAGCGCGGTGACCACCATCATCGCCAAACACAAGGGCAATATCACGAACCTGAAGATCACCAACCGCACCACCGATTTCTTCGAGATGTTCGTCGATATCGAGGTGCGTGACGTGAAGCATCTCACCAACATCATCGCGGCGTTGCGCGCCACCTCCGTCATCAGTTCGGTGGAACGTGCCCGTGGCTGACCAGCAAACCAAGAAAGAGACCGGAAGACCATGACTCGTGAGGACGTGCTGCAGCATTACCGTGACTCCGGCGCCCTGCTGGAAGGCCATTTCCTGCTGACCTCCGGCCTGCACAGCCCGGTCTACATGCAGTCGGCCCGCGTGCTGATGTTCCCCGAGCGCGCAGCCGCACTGTGCGAGGCGCTGGCCGCCAAGCTCCGCAAGGCTTATGGTCCCAAGCCGGTCGACCTGGTCTGCTCGCCGGCCATGGGCGGTGTTGTGGTGGGCTACGAGCTGGCGCGCCAGCTCGGCGTGCCGGCGATCTTCACCGAGCGTGTCGATGGCAAATTCGCGCTGCGCCGCGGCTTCGACATTCCGCAGGGTGCCCGCGTGCTGATGGCCGAAGACGTCGTCACCACCGGTAAGTCGAGCCGCGAATGTATCGACTGCATCGCCGAGCATGGCGGCGTCACTGTCGCGGCCTCCTGCATCGTCGATCGCTCGGATGGCGAAGTCGATCTCGGCGTGCCGCTGTTTGCGCTCTGCGGCTTCAAGGTACCGTCCTACACGGCCGATGCACTGCCGCCTGAACTCCAGAAGATTCCGGCGATCAAGCCCGGCTCGCGTGGCCTGAAATAGGACGTTCGACCATGACCGCGCGCAGCCTCCGCCTCGGTGTCAACATCGACCACGTCGCCACCATCCGCAACGCGCGCGGTGGCAGGCATCCCGATCCGGTGCGCGCCGCCAAGCTGGCGGCTGCCGCCGGCGCCGACGGCATCACCGCGCATCTGCGCGAGGATCGCCGGCATATTTCGGACAGCGACATCGACCGCCTGATGGCCGAAATCAGCCTGCCGCTCAATCTTGAAATGGCGGCCACCGAAGAGATGCTGGCGATTGCACTGCGCCACAAGCCGCATGCGGCCTGCATCGTTCCGGAGCGCCGCGAAGAACGCACCACCGAGGGCGGACTGGATGCCGCCGGACAGTTTGCACATCTGCAGCCGATGATCGCCAGACTGTCGGAGGCCGGCATCCGCGTCTCGCTGTTCATCGAAGCCTCCGAGACACAGCTCGATGCCGCCAAGGCGCTCGGCGCGCCGGTGATCGAGATTCACACGGGCAAATACTGCGAGACCGAAGGCGCCGAACAGGCTGCCGAACTGGAGCGTATCCGCAAGGCCGCTGTCCATGCCGAAAAGCTTGGCCTGGAATGTCATGCCGGCCACGGTTTGAATTTCGAGACGGTGACGCCGGTGGCCGCCATTCCCACCATCATCGAACTCAACATCGGTCATTTCCTGATCGGCGAGGCGATCTTCGGCGGCCTGGATGGCGCGATCCGCCGCATGAGGGCGCTGATGAACGATGCGCGCGGCCTGACCGCGAAATCGGCATGATCATCGGCCTGGGATCCGACCTGATCGATATCCGGCGGATCGAGAAGACGATAGAGCGTTTCGGCGACCGCTTCCTCAACCGCATCTTCACGCCGGTCGAACGCGCGCGGTCGGACCGGCGCCAGCTCACCCGCATCGAGTCTTACGCCAAGCGCTATGCCGCCAAGGAGGCCTGTTCCAAGGCGCTCGGCACCGGCTTTCGCAAGGGCGTGTTCTGGCGCGACATGGGCGTGGTCAACCTGAGCGGCGGCAAGCCGTCGATGGCGCTGACAGGCGGCGCGCTGGCGCGGCTGGAGAGTATGTTACCCGCTGGATACGAGGCCCAGATCGATATCTCGCTGACCGATGAACCGCCCATGGCGCAAGCCATCATCATCATCTCGGCCAGGCCGAAAATACCTGCCGGATCAGGCGCCTAGCCAGCGCTTGACTTTGCGGGGCGGAACACGGCTTGATGCGCCGCTCCGGCGCGCCGGATTTTACGCGTAAGAGGTTGATTTATATGGATCAGGAGCAGGCAGTGGCAAAGGCGAAGACGCGCGGTGGCGATCTCTGGGACAGCCTGCGCACGCTCGTCTATGCCGTGCTGATCGCGATCGGTATCCGCACTGTCGCTTACGAGCCGTTCCATATCCCGTCGGAGTCCATGCTGCCGACCCTGCTGGTCGGCGACTACGTCTTCGTCTCGAAATACGCCTACGGCTACAGCAAGTATTCCATCATTTTCAGTCCACCGGTTTTCGATGGTCGCATCCTCGGCTCGGCGCCCAAGCGCGGCGATGTCGTGGTGTTCCGCTGGCCGCGCGATCCGTCGATCGACTACATCAAACGCGTGATTGGTCTGCCGGGCGACCGTGTGCAGGTTCGCGACGGCGCACTCCTGATCAACGGCGAGCCGGTGAAGCGTCGCCGCATCGAGGACTTTGAGCGCCGCGACCGCTTCGGCAATGTGGTGGAACGCATTGCGCAGTGGGAAGAGACCCTGCCGGGCGGCGCCGTCTACAACACACTCGACCTCTACAACTACAATGCCGGCGACAATACCGGCGTCTATACCGTGCCGGCCGGCCATTTCTTCATGATGGGCGACAACCGCGACAATTCGCAGGACAGCCGCGTGCCGGTTGAAGTTGGCGGCGTGGGTTATGTACCGGCCGACCACCTGATCGGCCGCGCGGAAGTGCGCTGGATTTCCATCGATCAAAGCGCGTCACTGCTCAAGCCCTGGACATGGTTCGGTGCCTTGCGCTGGGGCCGCATGTTCACTGGCATCAACTGAGGCCGGCATTGAGCGCGGAGACCCGCAAGCCGGCACTCGAGCAGATACAGCAGGCGCTGGGCCACAAGTTCGCCGACGTCAAGCTGCTGGAAGAAGCGTTGGTGCATCCTTCGGCCAATCCGCGCCGCAGCCGTGCCAAGTCGGGCAAGGCCAAGGCTGTCGAAACGCCGCCGACCGTGCGCGACTACAACCGCCTCGAATTCATCGGCGATCGCGTGCTGGGCCTCGTCGTTGCCACGCTGCTGGCCGAACGCTTTCCGCAGGCCGAAGCGGGCGAACTGGCGCTGCGCTACAATGCACTGGTCAAGCAGGAGAGCCTGGCACGTTTCGCGCAGTCACTCGGTCTGGGCGACTTCATCCAGCTGTCGCGCTCCGAACGCGATTCCGGCGGTGCTGGCAAGCCGGCGATTCTCGCCGATGCCTGCGAAGCCGTGGTGGCGGCGCTGTATCTCGATGGTGGCCTCAAGGTGGCCGAGCGCTTCGTGCGCCGCTACATGGAACCGATGATGAGCGAAGTCGCCAACGGCGCTGCCAAGGATCCCAAGACCGCCTTGCAGGAATGGGCGGCCGCGCGTGGCAAGGCCGCGCCGCGTTATGAAATCGTCAGCACCGAAGGCCCGCCGCATGAACCACGCTTCACCGTTGCCGTGAAGCTCGGGAATGGTGAGCCGGCCAAGGGGCAGGGCGGCTCGAAACGGGCCGCTGAACAGGAAGCCGCCGGTCGTTTGCTCGACCGGCTTGTCACCGAGAAAGCATGACCGAAAACATTACAGGTACTCCGGCGGCGCCGCATTGCGGTTACGTCGCCATTGTCGGCGCGCCCAATGCGGGCAAGTCCACGTTGCTGAACAAACTGGTCGGCGCGAAGGTTTCGATTGTCTCGAAAAAAGTGCAGACCACGCGCGCCCGCATCACGGCTATCGGTATGGAAGGCGACGTACAGCTCGTTTTCCTCGACACGCCCGGCATCTTCAAGCCGAAGCGGCGTCTGGATCGCGCCATGGTCAATGCGGCCTGGAGCGGCATCGAAGAAGCCGATGCCGTGCTGCTGCTGATCGATGCGGAGCGCGGCTTTGACGACGAAAGCCGCGCCATCATCGAGGCGCTGAAGGATCGCAAGCGCCGCAATGTGCTGCTGGCGCTCAACAAGGTCGATGCCGTACAGCGTGAAAAGCTGCTCGGTCTGGCCAAGGAAATCAGCGAGACCTACGACTTCGAGCGCGTCTTCATGATCTCGGCCGAAAAGGGCACCGGCGTGGACGACGTGCGTACCGATCTGGCCGGGCGCATGCCGGCCGGCCATTGGCTTTATCCGGAAGACCAGCTGGCCGATGTGCCGATGCGCTTCCTGGCCGCCGAGATCACGCGCGAACAGGTTTATCGCAGCCTGCATGACGAACTGCCCTACGCGATCACGGTCGAGACCGAAAACTGGAAAGACCAGAAGGACGGCTCGGCCCGCATCGAGCAGGTGATCTTTGTCGAGCGCGACAGCCAGAAGAAAATCGTGCTGGGCGAGAAGGGTCAGATGATCAAGCGGGTCGGCGCTTTTGCCCGCAAGATCATGGAAGAGCAGTTCGATCGCCGCGTGCACCTGTTTCTGTTCGTGAAGGTGCGCGAGGACTGGGGCGACGACCCAGAGCGCTACGAGGCGATGGGGCTCGATTTCCCCAAAAACTAGACGCCTGCCATCAGCATGAAGACCGGCACGGTCACGAACGCCAGGATCGTGCTGACCGTGACGATGGCGGCGGCCAGTGGCGCGTCGCCGCCCATCTGTCTGGCCAGGATGTAGCTGGCGCTGGCGGTGGGCATGGCGCCCCACAGCACCATCACCTTGGTCTCCAGCGGACCCAGGCCCCACAGCTTTGCCGCGGCAAACAGCATCAGCGGATAGATCGCCAGTTTGAGCGCGCAGGCCAGCAGCACGGCACGGCCGCCGCTGCGCGCCGCCTCCCATTGCAGGCCGGCGCCCACGGTCAGCAGGCCCATCGGGGCGGCCATGCTGCCCAGCATCTTGAACACCGGCTCGATGCCGCGCGGCAGCGACAGGCCGGTGAGATTCATGGCGATGCCGATCAGGCAGGCGATGATCAGCGGGTTCTTGATCAGGAATAGCGCCTGGCCCTTGAAGCTGGTGCTCTGGCCGTGCGCGCCATACCGTGCCAGCGTCAGCACGCAGAGTACGTTCAGCACCGGGATGGCGAGCGAGATCGCAATCGCAAACAGCGTGATGCCGGCACCGCCATCCAGCGCCGCCACGGCACCGAGACCGACGAAGGTGTTGAAGCGCACAGCGCCCTGAAACAGCGATGTAAATCCAGGTCCGTCAACTTTTGCCAAAGGCCGCAACAGGTAAACCAATGCGGCCTGCAGCAGGATCACGGCCAGCAGCGCGCCCAGCATGCCGGTCGGATCGAGATTTCCGAGCCGCGCGCTGCTCAGGTTGTCGACCAGCAGGGCTGGGAAGAAGATGAAGTAGGTCATCTTGTCGGCCAGTGGCCAGAAGGCATCGCCGGGGAAGTTGGTGCGCTTGAGCGCGCCGCCGAGTGCGATCAGCAGGAAGATCGGGATGATGGCGAAAATGACGGAGAGCATGCTGGACTCGGGCAGGAGATACTGCGGGCGAGTCTAGCCCAGGCCGAAGTCTAAAACTAATGCCGGGAGACTAATGCTGGACCATGATGATCAGCAGGTCGACGGCGCGGGTGGCAAGGCCGAAGCCGAGATAGAGCGCGAGCGCGCGCAGGCCGGCCTCGCGCCAGGCATGGTATTTGTCTGGCAGCACCCGCGACGAGGTGCGCGACAGGATCGGCAGGGCCGTGACGGTGACGGCCTCGTGCAGCGAAGGGCCATCGATTTCTTCAGGGACGAGGAATTCGGCGACGCGGGTGCGATCGGGACCGTAGATGCGACGCCAGCGGAAGGCTTCGGCTTCGGCACGTTCGACATCGCCATGCGAGGCGCGCGGAATCCAGCTGTCAGCCAGTCGTGTCATCACGACATAGCGCGGGATAATGATCTCCGTCTGAACGCCCATAGCACCCAATTTGGCAGGGCGTGATTAACGAATTTTAAACGGCGGTTAACAATTTCCGTCACCGGCCAATTTCCACGGAACTCCAAGGACATACCAACGGTTTGGTTATCCTACTGGAGATTGCCATGGCCACGTCCGATCCCCGGGCAGAAATACCGGAATTGCGGGAAAAACCCACATCTCAGTCTTTCTGGCGTCGCCCTTGGTGGCACTGGGTGGCCGGCGGCTTTGCCGTGCTGCTGCTCGCTCTCGTTGCGGTTGCCGTCCTGTTTGACTGGAACTGGCTGCGCAATCCGGCGCAGAGCTTCATCACCGCCGCGACCGGTCGGCAGACCGTGATCAACGGCCGGCTGGCGGGCGAATGGTCGTTGACGCCGCGCTTCGTGATCGAAGACTTCCACATGGCCAATGCCGACTGGGCGCGCGAGAAGGAACTCATCAGTTTCGAGCGTGCCGAGGTGGTGGTCGATCTGCGCGAACTCCTGAGCGGCCGCACCGTGCTGCGGGAAATCCTGCTGGTGAAGCCGCAGGTGGCGCTGGAGCGTCGCGCCGATGGCGAAGGCAACTGGACCTTTGGTGTGAAGGCGGCAAAGGATATCGCCGCACCGGAGGATCGCACCGAGATGCCGCTGATCGGCCGGCTTCGCATCCAGGATGGTCGCTTCCTCTATCATGACGAAAAGGCCGGCATCGATATCGATGCCCAGGTCGCGACCGTGGTCGGCGCCAACAGCGAGGGCAGGGACCGCGTGCGGCTGGGCGGTCGCGGAACCATGCACGGCGAGCCGTTCCAGCTCCGCATGACTGGCGGTTCACTGCTGTCGCTGCGCGAAAACGAGGAGCCCTATCCGCTCACCATTGAAATGACGGTCGGAGCAACGAAGGGCCGCATCTCGGGCACGCTGGCTGATCCGATCAAGTTCGAGGGCCTCGATCTTGAGGTGGCCCTGAGCGGTCCCGATCTTGGCAAGCTGCAGATCATCACCGGCGTGCCGCTGCCGATGACGCCGCCCTACGATCTGAAGGGCCGGCTGCATCGCGATGGTGCGATTCTGCGGATCGAGAACATGGCGGGCCGGGTCGGCAACAGCGATCTCGGCGGCATGGTCAAGGTCGATACCGGGCGCGAGCGGCTTTATATCGAGGCGGACCTGCGGTCGAAGGTACTGGACTATCGCGATATCGGCCCGCTGATTGGCCTTCGGCCGGAAGAAGAGCGCGCGCCGAATACCGCCGCCATGACCGAAAACCAGAAGGCGGTGGCCCAGAAAGCGGCGCAGGTGGCCGCCAAGGGCCCGCCGCCCAAAGTGCTGCCCGATGCGCCGCTGGCGATTGAACAGATCCGCGAAGTTGATGCCAAGGTGAAATTCCGCGGCGACAAGGTGGAGGCGCCGAATACGCCGCTCAGCGCGGTTGAGCTCGACCTGCTGCTGGAGAACAGCGTGCTGCATCTGCGGCCGCTGAAGCTGGGTGTCGCCGGCGGGCTGGTGAATGCGGATATCCGCATCGACGCACGTACTGATGCCGTGCTGACGCAGTACGACGTGAAACTGAACAAGTTCCGGCTCGAACGTTTCCTCGAATCTGCCGGCCTGAAAGACAGCGGCAGCGGCGAGATCAATGGCCGCATCCAGCTGGTCGGCTACGGCGATACCGTGCAGAAGTCGCTCGGCAGTGCCAACGGCCAAATCCGCATGGCGATGGATGGAGGATCGCTGTCGAACCTGGCGATGGAGCTGGTTGGCCTGGACGTGGCGGAAGCCGCGCGGTTCTGGGCCGGCGGCGACAAACAGATTCCGCTACGCTGCTTCGTCACTGATTTCAATGTCGAGCAGGGACTGATGGTACCGCGTGTCTTCGTGCTGGATACCAGCGATACCACGGTGACGGCCGAAGGCAGCATCAGCCTGACGCAGGAACTGCTTGGCCTGAAGATCAAGGCACATCCCAAGGACCCCAGCCTGCTGTCGGCCCGTACGCCGATCAACATCAGCGGCGCCTTCAGCCGGCCTTCCGTTGGCGTCGACGCGGCTCCGCTGGCGGCGCGCGGGGCCGGGGCCATCGCGCTCGGTGTGCTGCTGACGCCGCTGGCCTCGATCCTCGCCTTCATCGAACCGGGCCTTGAAACCGACAGCGACTGCGCCGCCCTGCTCAAGCAGGTGCAGATGGGGCGGCCGGGATGAATACCCGGCTGCTGGGCTTCGGCCGCCTGTTGATCAGCGCCGGCCGGGCCATGATCAACAGCCTGTCTTTCGAACTGGCCGGCCATATCGCCTATACCGGCCTGCTGGCGATCTTTCCGTTCCTGATCTTCCTGGCCGCCCTGGCAGGCTTCCTCGGCAATGCCGCCGGCGGGCTGGCCTCCATGGAAAGCATGCTGAACCTGCTGCCGCAGGATGTGGCGAAGACGCTATCGCCGGTGATCCACGAAGTGCTCGACAGCCGTGACGGCGGCCTGCTGACGCTGGGCCTGCTGGGCGCGTTGTGGGTGGCCTCCAATGGGATCGATGCGCTGCGCATCGCTCTCAACACCGCTTACGATATTCAGGAAGAGCGGCCCTGGTGGCTGATCAAGCTGGGCAGCATCGGCGCCATTTTTGTGGGGGGTGTCGTCTTCCTGCTGCTCTCCGTGCTCGTGATCCTGGGTCCGGTCATTTGGAAAGGGCTGCTCTGGCTGTTCCCGCTGGGGGAGGCCGATCGCTGGGCCTTCAGTACCGTTCGCTACACCCTGGCGACCCTGGTGATGCTGGCGGGCCTGCTGGCGCTGCACCGCTGGCTGCCCGGCCGCAGTCTGAGCCTGCGCAGCCTGCTGCCCGGCGTGCTCGCCACCACGGCACTGTGGCTGCTGGCCGCCAGCCTGTTCTCGGTCTATGTCGCCAAGCTGGGGAGCTACAGCGCCACCTATGGCAGCCTGGGCGGCGTGATCATCACCCTGGTCTTCTTCTACGTTTCGGCGGTCCTGTTCATCTTCGGGGCCGAGTTGAATTCCGCTCTATTGCGGCGCGAAAAAAAGAAGGCGGAAAATCCGCCGCCTGCCGGCCCCAAGGCTCTGGCCGGAGGCTGACCCGCTGGACTATGCTCCGTCCCCTGTGCTTTTGCCTCGAGGGATGGGACCAGCAACCATGGCGACCAAGAAAAAGAAAACAGCGGCGCGCGCGCCCAAGCGCGCATCCGTGATGACGGGTGGAAAAATCGACAAGTCCAAGCTGCCGAGCCGGCATGTCAGCGTCGGCCCCGAGCGCGCGCCGCATCGCAGCTACTATTACGCGATGGGCATGACCGAGAAGGAAATCGCCCAGCCCTTCGTCGGCGTCGTCACCACCTGGAACGAGGCCGCGCCCTGCAACATCACGCTCGGCCGCCAGGCCCAGGCGGTGAAGAAGGGTGTGAAGGCCAATGGCGGCACGCCGCGCGAATTCACCACCATTACGGTTACCGACGGCATCGCCATGGGTCACCAGGGCATGAAGTCGTCGCTGATCAGCCGCGAAGTGATTGCGGACTCCACCGAACTGACCGTGCGTGGCCATTGCTATGACGCCATCGTCGGCCTGGCCGGCTGCGACAAGTCGCTGCCCGGCCTGATGATGGCCATGGTGCGCCTGAACGTGCCGTCGATCTTCATGTATGGCGGCTCGATCCTGCCCGGCAAGTTCCGCGGCAAGGACGTCACCGTGGTCGATGTGTTCGAAGGCGTCGGCCAGCATGCCGCTGGCAAGATGAGCGACAAGGACCTGCACGAGCTGGAATGCGTGGCCTGTCCGTCGGCCGGCAGCTGTGGCGGCCAGTTCACCGCCAACACGATGGCCTGCGTGTCGGAAGCCATCGGCCTGGCGCTGCCGGGGTCGGCCGGCGCGCCGGCGCCGTATGAGACGCGCGACCAGTATGCCGAAGCCTCGGGCAAGCAGATCGTCGAGCTGATCAAGCTCGGCCTCCGCCCGCGCGACATCGTGACCCGCAAGGCGCTGGAGAATGCCGCCCGCGTGGTGGCCGCCACCGGCGGTTCGACCAACGGCGCGCTGCATCTGCCGGCGATCGCGCATGAGGCCGGCATCCGCTTCGATCTCGACGACGTCGCCAAGATCTTCAAGTCGACGCCCTATATCGCCGACCTCAAGCCGGGCGGTCGCTATGTCGCCAAGGACATGTACGAGATCGGCGGCGTGCAGGTGGTGCTGAACGAGCTGCTGAAGGGCGGCTACATTCACGGCGACTGCCTGACGGTGACCGGCAAGACCATCGAGCAGAACCTGAAGGGCGTCACCTTCCCGAAGAACCAGGACGTGGTGCGCCCGATCAGCAATCCGATCACGCCGACCGGCGGCGTGGTGGGCCTGAAGGGCAATCTGGCCCC
This sequence comes from Ferrovibrio terrae, assembly GCF_007197755.1. Lineage (NCBI taxonomy): Bacteria > Pseudomonadati > Pseudomonadota > Alphaproteobacteria > Rhodospirillales > Rhodospirillaceae > Ferrovibrio > Ferrovibrio terrae. The sequence continues at coordinate 3,476,455 of NZ_CP041636.1, read as the reverse complement.
GCGCGGCGGCATCGTGAAGGTGGCGGGCATGGCGCGGCTGAAGCATGTCGGCCCGGCGCGCGTGTTCGACAGCGAAGAAGCGGCCTTCGCCGCCGTGCAGGCCAAGAAGTACAAGGAAGGCGACGTGATCGTCATCCGCTACGAAGGCCCCAAGGGCGGCCCCGGCATGCGCGAAATGCTGTCGACCACCTCGGCGATCTACGGCCAGGGCATGGGCGAGAAGGTGGCGCTGATCACCGACGGACGTTTCTCGGGCGGCACGCGCGGCTTCTGCGTCGGCCATGTCGGGCCCGAGGCTGCTGTCGGTGGCCCGATCGGCCTGATCAAGAACGGCGACATCATCACCATCGACGCGGTGAAGGGCATCCTGAGCGTGGACGTTTCCGCCAAGGAAATGGCGGCGCGCAGGAAGAAGTGGAAGCCGCGCAAGACCGAGTACCAGTCGGGCACGCTGTGGAAATACGCCCAGACCGTGGGCGATGCCCATGACGGCGCGGTGACGCATCCCGGCGGCGCCAAGGAAGTCAAAGAATACGCTGATATTTGATTTTTACAGGCCCGTCATCCTCGGGCTTGACCCGAGGATCTCGCGCCGTTCTGCATGAGATGCCCGGGTCAAGCCCGGGCATGACGAGGTGTGTGAATGACCTATCGCGTCGCCATTGCCGGCTTCCAGCACGAGACCAATACCTTCGCGCCAACGCGCGCGACGCTCGACCTGTTCATCAAGGGCGAGGGCTGGCCGCCGCTGACCGAGGGCAGGGACATCGTCGAGGTCTTCTCGCCGATGAATATCCCGATCGGCGGCTTCATGAATGCGGCGAAGCCGAAGGGCTGGGAGCTGCATCCGATCGTCTGGGCCGCCGCCGCGCCCAGCAGCTATGTCTCGACCGAGGCGTTTGAATACATCGCCGGCAAGATCCTGAATGGCATTGCGGCGCTGAAAGGCCGCATCGACGCGGTGTATCTCGACCTGCACGGCGCCATGGTGACGGAAGCGCATGAGGACGGCGAGGGCGAGCTGCTGCGCCGTGTGCGGGCGCTGGTCGGCCCCGATATGCCGATCGGCGTCAGCCTTGACCTGCATGCCAATGTCACGCCGGAGATGCTGCAGTATTCCGACGTGATGATCGGCTACCGCACCTATCCGCATCTCGACATGGCCGTCACCGGCGCGCGCGTGCTGCGCCATATGGAAAAGCTGCTGACCGGCGAGCGTAAAAAGCAGGCCAAGGCGCTGCGGCAGATTCCCTTCCTGATTCCGCTGACGGCGCAATGCACCTTCATCGAGCCATGCAAAAGCCTGTACGACACGCTGGGCGACATGGAGCACGGCGCGGTGTCGTCGCTCAGCTTCAGCCCCGGCTTCCATCCGGCCGACATCCATCACTGCGGCCCCAGCGTGATCGCCTATGGCGACACGCAGGCCGCCGCTGACAAGGCCGCCGATGATTTCGCGCGCCAGATCATCGAACGCGAGGCCGAGTTCAAACTCAATCTCCTGTCGCCGCATGCCGCCATCGACCAGGCGCGCAAGCTGATCCAGGCCGGCGCGCGCAAATCCATCGTGCTGGCCGATGTGCAGGACAATCCCGGCACGGGCGCCACGTCGGATACCACCGGGCTGCTGGCGGCGCTCGTCGCCGAGCATGTGCCCGATGCCACGCTCGGGCTGCTGTATGACCCCGAGGTGGCGAAGATCGCGCACCAGGCCGGCGAGGGCAGCGAGATCGAGGTCAGCGTCGGCGGCAAGCTGCTCGATGTCGAGGGCGCGCGGCCCTATCGCAACCGCTTCAGGGTGGCGAAACTCGGCAGCGGCAAATTCCTCTGCACCGGGCCGTTCTACAAGGGCACGCGCATGGACCTCGGCCTGATGGCCAGATTACAGGTCAATGGTGTAGATCTTGTTATTGCATCCGCCCGCGTGCAGGCCGCCGACAAGGACCAGTACCGCCATCTCGGCATCGAGCCGGGCGAGCGGCAGATCGTCGGCGTGAAAAGCACGGTGCATTTCCGCGGCGACTTCACCGACATCGCGCACGATATCCTCAATGTCGAAAGCCCCGGCGCCTTCATCGAACGCGCCGAAACGCTGCCCTATAAAAAGCTGCGCAAGGGCATGAAACTGGCCCCCAAGGGCAGGGCCTTCTAGACGACGGCATACGCTTGAATGCGGCTCCGGATCGTATCGGTGTGGTTCGCGCGTGTTCGTGGCGGTTCGTGGGCGTTCGCCAGCGTTCGTGAGTGTTCGTGGCGCTTCGCCAGTGTTCGTGGCGCTTCGTAGGCGTTCGCCAGCGTTCGCGCGATGCTCGTGGGTGTTCGTTTCGGTTCGTTCGGCATATCTCCGTCTATCCGGGCCTAACGGCGTCTATCGCCGGGTATCGCATACACCCGTAAGTGCAGGCGTGGCCCAACAGGAACATATGTGGAACTGATGGGTGGTTTTCAAGCCCTCCAAAACCCGCGTCATGCTCGGGCTTGACCCGAGCATCTTTGGCCGGCCGGAGAGAGACCCTCGGGTCAGGCCCGAGGGTGACGTCTGGGGTCGCGAGGGTGACGAAGGGTGAGGATAACGATTTTGTAGGGGCGGTTCGCGGAATCACCTAAACTCCCGACCAACAACAAACGACGAGGAAACGGCAGCGTGGCAGCGGCGACGGCGCGGCAGGTGTTCACCCCGGACGAGATCAGACGCCTGAGCCAGCGCTCGGACTGGATGGGCGCGTATCTGGTGCTGCATGCCTGGGCGCTGATCGCCCTTGCCATGGGACTCTTCGTCTGGCTGCCCAATCCGCTGACCTTCCTTGTGGCCGTGATGGTGATCGGCGGGCGGCAGCTCGGCCTCGCCATCCTGATGCATGATGCCGCCCACGGCCTGCTGTTCAAAACGCGGCGGCTGAACGAGTTCGCCGGGCAGTGGCTCTGCGCCTTTCCGGTCGGCACCGACCTGCATCTCTACCGGCCGTATCACCTCAAGCATCATCGCCATACCCAGCAGGCCGACGACCCCGACCTGGTGCTCTCGGCGCCATTCCCGATCAGCCGCCAGAGCCTGCGGCGCAAGATCTGGCGCGACATCACCGGCAATACCGGCCTCACGCGGCGCAAACAGCAGATCATGGCCATCTGGCGCGAGGCGGGCCTGTCATGGGCGGAACGCTGGTTGCGCCTGAAACAGGGCGGCCTGGTCGGCTTCGTCATCACCAATGCGCTGATGTGGATGGCGATGAGCGCCGTTGGTTTGTGGTGGCTCTATCCGGCGCTGTGGCTGCTGCCGCTGCTCACCTGGTACCAGCTGGTCAGCCGCATCCGCAACATCGCCGAACATGCCGTGGTGCCCGACAACGACGACCCGTTGCGTAACACGCGCACGACCTACGCGAACCCGCTGGCGCGGCTGCTGCTCGCGCCCTACTGGGTGAACTACCACCTCGAGCATCACCTGCTGCTCAGTCTGCCGTGCTGGAAACTGCCGGCGGCGCATCGTGTGCTGATCGCGAAAGGCCTGCGCGAGCAGATGGAGCTGCGCGGCGGCTATCTGGAAGTGCTGCGCATGGCGGCGAGCGCGGTGGGGGATGCAGGCGGCGGATCAGGCGGGGCGAAGGTTCAGTACATTTAGAGCTAACGCCCATACGGAAGGTCTTCGATCAGTGCTATCCCAGGCGTAGTTAGCCAGTTGTAAAATTCGTCACGGGTGAGCGTCCCTTCTCGCAAACGAAGTATAGCTTCACAAAAATCTGAAACATCAACGACGCACAGTCGCCCGCAGCGCTCTATAATGCCGGGGACGCTAGGTTCGACACCAGGGCTGCACAATGTAACGCAGAAGTTCTCCCGAAGGCCGATTACTTCAGATGCGCCCAAAACCTCCATCGCTGAATTTAACGGAACCAAGTCCGTATCGGTCTGTCGGGTCTTTAATTCAACAACAAGAGGCGGATACTTTTCAATGGTAACTAAGTAATCAGGGTGTGCTTGTTTCTTGCGGCCATCTAGATTCTCAAAATTTATTGAGGCGAACTGCAAACAGTCCTCAAAGGAAGCCTCAAACTCGTCTCCTCGGCGTAAATATAGATTGTTGATGATGTCTACGCCGTGGAAGCGTTCAGCGCGCCTTCGGTGAAGTTGCAGACAAAACTCCCTGTCCTTGACTTTCCACCTCTTCGCGGCATCGCGAACATTGTTTGCAATTCCTGGATTGTCGACCGCATCCAATGCTTCGCGCCTACTGGCGTCTGCCGCTTCATTTCCATTCATTAAATCGATAGGTCGGACCAAGTTGTAATCTGACAATGAAAGGATTTGGAGTCGTGACAACCGTTTGCGCCTTCCAGGGAGTTCCAAAGCCGTCATCCATAATACGTTCCCAGGCAGGCCCGCATTAATTCTTGTGGCTACTCTCCGTATTGGTCGGGCGAGGCGACGTAAAGCCTCAACCTCTACTCCTCCACCCCTCAATGCTTCTGGTTTGCTTTCGTCTGCCAAAGTTGGCGATGTTGTGGCGGCTAAAATCTCCGATATACCTGTCAATATCCAAGCTGCATCTGTGCACAGAGATTGTGCCACCCCCATGCGTATGCCTTGAGCTGGCATATCTGCGTCGCGGCGAATACTGCCGGTAGATCGCTTGGTTATAATTAGGGCACCATTTGCGGCGGAGACATCACCCATCCATGGACGATGGAATAGTACGGCATCGAGGCGACGAGCGTAATCGTTCGGCAATAAATTCGGCTGTGACACACGCCAACTAACGTATCGTGTTGGCCGACCGCCATCATAATTAAATTCCGGAGAACTCAATGCCGCGTGTGCCAGCACGAAAAGGAGGTCGTCTTCTCCATCAGATTCATCATCTTGCGGCAGCATTGCCACTAGTTGCGCCCCAGATTCGACAAGGCCGTTTATGAAGTAGAGGGCGGTTTCAGGTTTGAGTCCTGACTGTGCAACGGCATATCCGAACGCACTTGTTGTTAAACGTCCTCGCGCTTCGATGAGGCAGCCGGCATTAATTAAACGATCTATGTGTCCGTTAAGATGCTCTTCCCAGTGTTGTACCCCTTGAGCATTCCGTGATCTTTCGCGCTCGGCGCTTAAACTAGATTCTAGCAGAGCAAAAGCATCCGCACGTGTTGCGCAAAGCTTTCCCGCAAATATTTGGAGGGTTAACGAGCCAAAATCATCAGGTGTAATTCCAATCCCTATCGCCTCTTGTTCGTTGAAGTTTATAAGTGCTAAGGCGCTCATAATGGGAGCGTCATCCTCCACTGCTATAATCACCTTCGCTTCACGAGCGGCTTGGCCCATGCGTCCCACTCGCCCAGCCATATTCTGGAATTCTGCTCTTCCAATTGGTTCGTAAACTCGACGTTCCGAATTCCAACGTCTCCAAGAAGCGAAAACCGCGCTTCCAAGGGGGAAATTGACACCAGCCGCTAATGTGCTAGTCGCATAGACGACATCGACACTATTCTCTGCTAACTTAGCTTCAACGAAATTTCTTTCGTCCTCACTTAGTTCGGAGTTATGGAAGGCGCATCGACGCTCCAAAGCTCTGATTAAATCCGGATTAATATCCAGTCCAGCAGGGACGCGAACTTGGTTCGTAATAGGCTTTCCGGCGATCCACTCCGACGATAAGTTGTACGTGTCGTCAACTCTCATGCAGAACACTATCACCGGATAGTGGTCTCGGTTGGCCAAAAGTTCAGTGACAATTCGGTTTGTTGCTCTTTGCCGTACCACCTGTTGTATTTGGGGTGCGCCGTCTCTGCCTGGCGCTAAGGCTACGTCGTAAACTGCCGTGTTTGAACGACATTCAATTTGTAGAGCTTTTTCTCGAATAGGATTTCTTATTAGTTCGAGGTCGAGCCAGTCGGAAATGTGATTCGCGTCATTTTCACTTAAGACTGCAGACAGGCCAATGAACTGCTTCCATCTAGCCTTTCTCAGTAAGGTTAAGAGAAGCTCGATATTCTGACCGCGTCTTTTATCTCCTAGTATTTGTATTTCGTCGCAGACCAGACAGGTGTTTGTTAAATCTCTCGGAGCGCCGCCTGAGGACAGGCATCCAAGAAACTTTTCGTATGTGGCGATAAGAATAGTTGCGGTGAGGGGTGCGCTTACCTTCCGTCCAGACGCGTCCTCAACTCCATCTCCTGTGGCGCATATTATTGAGCTTGCGTCGATCCCAAAGTTTGGATTGTTAAAGAGAGTTTGGACTTCTACGAATTTCTGCTTCGCTAGCGCACGATGAGATACTAGGTATACAGCTCGCGCTCCGCTCTGGATGGCTGAAGCAATTGTCCACCATCCAATAAGCGTTTTACCTGTGGATGTAGGCGCGCTTATAAGGGCGCTTCGGCCTGTAGCAATTCCTCTTTCCAACGCTTCAAATTGAATGTCTGTTAATGAAGGTTCGCCATTTTCAGTCGGCATAAGTTCGGCAGTAGCCTGAATAGCCGGCGACAATCCATGATTTTCTGGCAAGTGATTTTTCATTGTGCCCCCCTCATTTACAGACAATCTATAGTTGATTGTCCGATTTTATGAAGAAGAGTTTAGGACTTATCCCGCCTACAATATTAGGTTTGAATTTATCGCGAGGGACTTGAGTGGAAGCGATGGCTTCCAAAATGATACCCTGAGTCAGACTGTCCGGGACACGGGATTGAGCGAGAATGAGAACAGACGGAAAATAGCTAGCAAGTATACCACGGCTTGTACTCGCACAGTTCTTCGGCACCTCGCTTTCTGCGTAGCCGCCGCAGTCATATGATCTACTGCGTCTATATCACGTGCCCCGCTCAATGACGACCTCGCCTGTCCGGCCCACGGAGCGCTTCCAGTGGGGCCGGACAGGCTTGGGTTCAGCCGAACGCCATTCAGCGTCGGCCGATCACCTCACTCATTCGGCAACGGCGATGCCGCTGCCGCCGAGTTCGGCGGGGAAGTCTTTCAGTTTCGGCAGGCCGTCGCGCATCGGCAGCACGGTCTCGGCGTAGTTCACATGCACGCCGGGCTTGAACTCAACTGAAGGGATCGTCGCGGCATAGACATCGGTCAGCCCGAAGGTGGGATGCCCGGTCATCACATGCCCGCCGCATTTGGTGCAGAACTGGCGTTCGCTGGTCGGGGTCTTGATGAAGGTGGCGAGAAAGCTCTTGCCCTTGGTCACCTTCACGTTTTCCGGCTTCCACAGGGTGAAGGCATTCACCGGCCCGGCCGACCACGAGCGGCAGGATTCGCAATGGCAATAGCCCATGGCTTCGGGGGCTCCGGACACTTCTATCTCGACGGCGCCGCAGAAGCAGGCACCGGTGTGCGTATGAGTCATGATGGATCTCTGGCTGGATTGATGTTTTGCGGGAAGCGGGGCCGCATGCGGCACCCGCGCGCCTTCAGCAGGCGCTTGCGTCAGGTCGACGTCATTTGAGCGGTCCTCCAGCCTGGGCTGCGCTCCGTCGTGAGGGGGCACCCTTGCGCTTGCGTGTGCGCGGCCCCGTCTGACTCTTCTGTTGCCGCTTCCCAACGGCCGCAGAGGTCGGTTGCCTGGTCATCTGTGTCTGCATCATCATGCAGTCGAGGATCGCCTCGAAGGCGGTGAGCACCACCGATTTGCGATCCATGCCCCAGGCGATCATCGTGCCGCCTTCCAGCGCGCTGAAGATCACCACGGCGGCCTGTTCGGGCGGCAGCGGCGGCGCAAGGATTCCGGCGGCGGTGCCCTCGCGCACCACGTCGGCCAGCCAGTCGATCTGCATCTGGAAGAATTGCTGGATCGACGGATAGGTGCTTTCCGGCAGCACGCCGCGTTCGGCGGACAGCGTGCCGCAGACCGGCATCATTCCGCTCTCCACCGAGAAGAGGAAGGTGGCGGCATAGGCGCGCAGCTTGTCGCGCACATCGGCATGATCGCGCGTCAGCTGCACCAGCGTCGCGCGGCCGCGATCGAGGCAGCGCGCCAGGATCGCCAGCACCAGCGCTTCCTTGCTGGCGAAGTGATAATGCACGCTCGCCTTGGTGATGCCGAGATCGGCGGCAAGATCGGCATAGCTGAAGGCCGTGTAGCCGCGCGAACGCATCAGCGTTTCGGCCTTGTCGAGAATCAGCTGTCCTGTGTCGGCGGTCATGCCGGCTACTTACCTACTGGTAGGTAGGGAGTCCAGTCGCTTTTTCAGACTCCGGCGCAGCGCGAGAGTCGCTCGCCGTTTTGTGATCAAACGTAATACACAAGGGCGAAAGTGCGTTTCCCCGGCCACCGTTCAGCGGCGGCCGGGGAAACCTGTCGTCGGGATTTACGCCAGATCAAAGCGATCCGCGTTCATCACCTTGGTCCAGGCGGCGACGAAGTCGCGCACGAAGGTCTGCTTCGCATCGTCCTGGGCATAGAGCTCGGCATAGGCGCGCAGCACCGAGTTGGAGCCGAACACCAGGTCCACGCGCGTCGCGGTCCATTTCACCTGGCCGGTTTTGCGGTCGCGAATCTCGTAGAGATTCTTGCCCGCCGGTTTCCAGGTATTGGCCATGTCGGTCAGGTTGACGAAGAAATCAGTCGTCAGCGCGCCGACGCGGTCGGTGAACACGCCATGCTTCGCACCGCCATGGTTGGCGCCCAGCACGCGCAACCCGCCGACCAGCACGGTCATTTCCGGGGCCGTGAGCCCCATCAGCTGGGTGCGGTCGAGCAGCAGCTCTTCCGCGCTGACGGCATAGTCCTCCTTCAGCCAGTTGCGGTAGCCGTCATGGATCGGCTCCAGCACATCGAAGGAGGCTGCATCGGTCTGCGCATCGCTCGCGTCGCCGCGGCCGGGTACGAAGGGCACCGTGATGCTGTCGAAGCCGGCGGCTTTCGCCGCCTGTTCGACGCCGACATTGCCGGCCAGCACGATCACGTCAGCGACACTTGCGCCGCTGTCGCGTGCGATGGTCTCCAGAATGCCGAGCACCTTGGCGAGGCGCTGCGGCTCGTTGCCGGCCCAGTCCTTCTGCGGGGCCAGCCGGATGCGCGCGCCGTTGGCGCCGCCGCGCATATCCGAGCCACGATAGGTGCGCGCGCTGTCCCAGGCGGTGCTGACCAGCTCCGCGATGCTGAGGCCGCTGGCGGCGATGCGCGCCTTCACATGGCCGATGTCGTATTGCGTGCTGCCGGCCGGCACCGGATCCTGCCAGATCAGGTCTTCCTGCGGCACATCCGGGCCGAGATAGCGCACCTTCGGGCCCATGTCGCGATGGGTCAGCTTGAACCAGGCGCGGGCGAAGACATCCGAGAAATACGCCTGATCCTTGGCGAAACGCTCGGAGATCTGCCGATAGGCCGGATCGACCTTCATCGCCATGTCGGCATCGGTCATGATCGGCATGCGGCGGATGCTGGGGTCTTCCACATCCACCGGCATGTCTTCCGGTTTGATGCCGATCGGCTGCCACTGGTTGGCACCGGCCGGGCTTTTCTTCAGCTCCCACTCATAGCCGAGCAGCAGCTTGAAATAGCCGTTGTCCCATTTGGTCGGATGCGTGGTCCAGGCGCCTTCGAGGCCGCTGGTGACGGTGTCGCGGCCGATGCCACGGCCGGTCTTGTTGAGCCAGCCGAAGCCCTGGTCTTCCACCGCGCCGTCTTCCGGGCTGGGGCCGAGTTTCGCCGCATCGCCGTTGCCATGCGCCTTGCCGACCGTGTGCCCGCCGGCGGTGAGCGCGACGGTTTCCTCGTCGTCCATCGCCATGCGCGCAAACGTCAGGCGCACGTCATGCGCGGTGCGCTGCGGATCGGGCTTGCCGCCGACGCCTTCGGGATTGACGTAGATCAGGCCCATCTGCACGGCGGCGAGCGGATTGGCCAGCGACTGGCGGTCGTCGCCGTCATAACGCTCCGAGCCGAGCCATTCCTTCTCGGCGCCCCAGTAGACGTCTTTCTCGGGATGCCAGATATCCTCGCGGCCGAAACCGAAGCCGAAGGTTTTCAGGCCCATCGACTCATAGGCGATGGTGCCGGCCAGGATGATCAGGTCGGCCCAGCTGATGCGGTTGCCGTATTTTTTCTTGATCGGCCAGAGCAGGCGGCGCGCCTTGTCGAGATTGGCATTGTCAGGCCAGGAATTCAGCGGCGCGAAACGCTGGTTGCCGGTGCCGCCGCCGCCGCGACCATCGGCCATGCGATAGGAACCGGCGGCATGCCAGGCCATGCGGATCATCAGACCGCCGTAATGGCCCCAGTCGGCCGGCCACCAGTCCTGGCTGTCGGTCATCAGCGCGGTCAGGTCGCCCTTGAGGGCGGCGACATCCAGCTCGCGCAACGCGGCGCGGTAGCTGAAGCCGCGACCCAGCGGGTTGGTCTTGGCATCGTGCTGGTGCAGGATGTCGAGGTTGAGCGCGTTGGGCCACCAGTTGGTGACGGTGGTGCCCGCCGCCGTTATCCCACCATGCATCACGGGGCATTTGCCTGCAGTCATGTCGTGTCTCCTGTCTCACCGGCTCAAGCTTGAGCGGAGCCAGACTATGCCTTGCGCCATCTTCGGGGAAATTGATTGTGATCAAGACTGTGATCGGTTTTTTCGATCATACCGGCGGCGGCAAGTGAGGCAGGCATGATGCTCCGTGCACCGCTTGCCATCCTGGTCGTCGCGCAGTTCTTCGGCACCTCGCTGTGGTTCTCCTTCAACGCGGCGGCCATCGATCTGCAGGCGATCCTCGATCTGTCGGCGGGCGATATCGGCTGGCTCACCAATGCGGTGCAGCTCGGCTTCATCGCCGGCACGCTGCTCATTGCGCTGTCCGGCCTGGCCGATCGCTTCGCCGCGCATCGCATTTTCTTTGTCTCCTGCCTGATCGGCGCGGCGACCAATGCCGCCTTCATCCTGTGCTATCGCGACTATCCGCTGGCGTTTGCGCTGCGCGTGCTCACCGGCCTGTCGCTCGCCGGCATCTATCCCATCGGCATGAAGCTGGTGATCGGCTGGACCAGGGGCGCCACCGGCGGCGCTTTAGGCCTGCTCGTCGGCATGCTGGTGCTGGGCACTGCCTTGCCGCATGGCATTCGCGGCGTGGACAGTGGCGTGCCGTGGGAGATCGCGGTCGGCGCGGCCTCGGTTCTGGCTTTGCTCGGCGGCTTTGCCGTGCTGTGGCTGGGCGAGGGGCCGTATCTCGCCAGAGGGCGCGCGAAACCCTTGAGCGGACGCGCGGTGCTGACGGCTTTCCGCATTCCGGCGTTTCGCGCCGCGGCGCTCGGCTATTTCGGGCATATGTGGGAACTCTATGCCTTCTGGACGCTGTTGCCGTTTTTACTCGTGATGGCACGACCGGATCTCGCGGCCGGCGCGGTGTCGCTGCTCAGTTTCGCGGTGATCGGCATCGGCGCGCTCGGCTGCGTGCTGGGCGGCATTGTCAGCAAGCGCATCGGCAGCGCGAAGGTCGCGGCGCTGATGCTCGGGCTGTCGGGTGCCTTGTGTCTGTTCTATCCGGTGTTCGGCAGCGGTCTGCCCTGGCCGGCGTTGCTCGTGTTGCTGCTGGTCTGGGGTTTTGCCGTGGTGGCGGACTCGCCGCAATTCTCGGCCCTGTCGGGCGCCGCCTGTCCGCCGGATGCGGTGGGCAGCGCGCTGGCGATCCAGAATGCCATCGGCTTCGCCATCACCACGGTCGCCATCGCGCTGGCGACGCAGTGGCTCAGCCTGCTCGGGCCTTACGTTGCGCTATTGCTGCTGCCCGGCCCGGTGCTGGGCCTGATCGGCCTCGCGCCCCTGTTGCGGCGGCGTGGAATCTCCTAGATTGCCGCAGGCTTTGAAGGGAAAACTGCCATGCTCACCGTCCATCACCTGAACAATTCGCGCTCGCAGCGCGTGCTCTGGCTGCTCGAGGAACTCGGCGTGCCCTATCAGGTGAAACGCTACGAGCGCAACAAGGCCACCATGCGCGCGCCGGCCGAGCTGCAGCAGGTGCATCCGCTCGGCAAGTCGCCGGTGATCGAGACCGAGGATGGCGGCGACCGTCTCGCCGAGACCGGCGCGATCATCGAATACCTGATCGAACGCTACGACACGCAGCGCATGCTGGTGCCCGCGCCGGGCACGCCGGAAAAACTGCAATGGACCTACTGGCTGCATTACGCCGAAGGTTCGGCCATGCCGCTGCTGCTGCTCAAGCTGGTCTTCCTGCGCATGCCGGCGGGCGTGCCCTTCTTCCTGCGGCCGCTGGTGAAGAAGATCGCGAAGACGGCGCAGGTGAAGGTGACCGATCCGCAGATCAGCCAGCATATGCTCTACTGGGCCGACGCGCTGCGCCAGGGCAATGGCTGGTTCGCCGGCAAGGCCTTCTCGGCCGCCGATATCATGATGAGCTTCCCGCTCGAGGCCGCGGCGGCGCGCGTCGGGCTGGGCGAGGGCCATGGCCCGATCCGCGACTTCCTCGAACGCATCCACGCCCGTCCGGCCTTCCTGCGCGCGCTTGAGACTGGCGGGCCGTATGAGCTGCTGAAATAGGAAACCATTGCCTCTGTCCCGCGTTGTCCTAGCTGGAGCTGCAGACCCAGCGCGGAGGGACGAAGCATGGCCAATACCCAGCAAGCGACCGGCAAGTCGAAAAATCGCGGCAAACAGCGCCTTGAGCCGAATGAAAAGCATCCCATCCAGATCGACGAATTCCCCGGCCGCGTGCGCGTCGCCTTCAACGGGCATCTGATCGCCAACACCGCCAATGCCGTGCGGCTGCAGGAAGCCGATTACCCGCCGGTCTATTACATTCCGCGCCACGACTGCGACTGGCGCCTGTTCACGCCGAGCGACCATGCCAGCCATTGCCCCTACAAGGGCGAGGCGTCGTATTTCCATCTCGATGTCGATGGCAAACGCGCCCGGGATGCGGTGTGGAGCTACGAGGAGCCCAATCCGGCTGTCTCAAGAATCGGCGGCTTCGTCGCCTTCTATCCCGACCGCGTCGACCGCATCGAAGCGGACTGAGTTTCAGGCGATCTCGCAGATCACCGGCGTGTGGTCGGAGGCTTTTTCCTGGCCGCGCGGGCCGCGGTCGATCTCGCAGGACAACAAGCGGTCGGCCAGCGCGGGCGAGAGCAGGAAATGGTCGATGCGCAGCCCGTTGTTGCGCGGCCAGGCGCCGGCCTGGTAGTCCCAGAAGCTGTATTCGACCTCGCGCGGATGCAGCGCGCGCCAGGCTTCGGTCAGGCCGAGGTTGCACAGCGCGCGCCAGGCGCGGCGGCTGTCGGGCGCGCAGAGCGCATCCTCGGCCCAGCCGGCCGGATCGTACACATCGGCGTCGGCTGGGCAGATGTTGAAATCGCCGGTCATCATGAAGGGCGCGCCGGTGGCCAGCAGCGCGATGGCGCGCTGCCGCAGGCGCTCCATCCAGCGCAGCTTGTAGTCATATTTCTCGCCCGGGCGCGGATTGCCGTTCGGCAGGTACAGTCCGCAGATGGTGACACCGCCGACGTCGCCCTCGATATAGCGCGACTGTTCATCGGTGTCGTCGCCGGCAAGGCGGATGCGCACGTCGTCGGGTTTGGTCAGGCTGAGGAAGGCGACGCCGTTGTAGCTTTTCTGGCCGTGGCTGGTGACGTGATAGCCGAGGCTCTCGAATTCCAGGCGCGGGAAATCCGGGTCCTGGCATTTGATTTCCTGCAGCACGCAGACATCGGGTTTCGCCTCGCGCAGCCAGCCGGTGACATTGGGCAGGCGCGCCTTGACCGAGTTCACATTCCAGGTGGCGATTCTCATGGCCGCGAGTATCGGCCAAGGCGGTGGCTGCGCCTAGAGGCGCGCGCCGTCAGACGGCAAACGAATTGCCGCAGCCGCAGCTCGAGGTGGCGAGCGGGTTGTTGATACGGAAGCCGGCCCCGGACAGGTCCTCGACGAAATCCAGTTCCGAGCCGCGCAGGAAGTCCAGCGACACGGTATCGACCAGCAGACGGGCGCCGTCGCGCGTGATCACCACGTCATCAGCGGTCTCGTCGGCATCCAGCGTGAAGCTGTACTGGAAGCCGGAGCAGCCGCCGCCCGAGACGCTGATCCGCAGGCCGAGCGCCGGATTGCCCTCCGACTCGGCCACTTTCAGGATGCGCCGGGCCGCGGACGCGGTCAGGCCCAACTCGCCGCCGGCAGGGGCGCTCGGGGTCTGAGCAGGTGCAGTCTGGGTCGCGGTCTCGGTCATCTGGTGTTTACGCTTGGTTTACCAATAATTTGCCACATTCGATCAGCAATTTAGGGGCTGCCGCGCGGAAGTCAATTTGGCAGACCACACATTCCCCCGCGCCGCGTTGCGGCAGGGCGGTCATATGGCTACTTTCCGCCCGAATACCGCCGCCCAGTACATAAAAGAAAAGCCTGTCCGAAAATGAACGTTTTTTCCGAATTCCGCCGCGATGTGATGCGGGCCGTCGAAAGCCTGAATCTGCCGGGCGACCTGCCGCTCAAGGCGGTCGCGGTCGAACCGCCGCGTGACCCCGCCCATGGCGACCTCGCCACCAATGCCGCCATGGTGATCGCCAAGCCGGCCGGGATGGCGCCACGCGCGCTGGCCGAAAAGCTGAAACCCCTGCTGGAAGCCAATCCGCAGGTCACCGCCGTCGAGATCGCCGGGCCCGGCTTCATCAACCTGCGCCTCAAGCCTGAATATTGGCAGGCGCAGATCGCCACGATCCTCAAGGCCGGTCTGGCTTATGGCGACAGCACGGCCGGGCAGGGCGTGAAAGTGAATGTGGAATACGTCTCGGCCAACCCGACCGGCCCGATGCATGTCGGCCATTGCCGAGGCGCGGTGTTCGGCGATGCGCTGGCCGCCCTGCTCGACAAGGGTGGCTTCGACGTCACCCGCGAATACTACATCAACGATGCCGGCGCGCAGGTCGATGTACTGGCGCGCTCAACGCATCTGCGTTACCGCGAGGCGCTGGGCGAGAGCATCACGATTCCCGAGGGCCTGTATCCGGGAGACTACCTCAAGCCGGTCGGCGATGCGCTGGCCAAGAAGTATGGCGACAAGTTCCAATCCGCACCCGAAGCCGAGTGGCTGACACTGTTCCGGACCCAAGCCACCGAGGCGATGATGGGCATGGTGCGCGAGGATCTCGCCGCGCTGAACATCCATCATGCCGTGTTCACCTCGGAAAAAGCGCTGCATGAGAGCGGCGCGGTGCAGACCGCGTTCGACCGCCTGCACCAGCGCGACCTGATCTATACCGGCGTGCTGGAGCCGCCGAAGGGCAAGCTGCCTGACGATTACGAGGCGCGTCCGCAGGCGCTGTTCAAGGCCAGCGAATTTGGCGACGACACGGATCGGCCGCTGAAAAAGTCGGATGGCAGCTGGACCTATTTCGGCGCCGACATCGCCTATCATGACGACAAGTATCGGCGTGGCTTCCACCAGATGATCGACGTCTGGGGCGCTGACCATGGCGGATACGTCAAGCGCATGAAGGCGGCCGTGAAGGCGCTCTCGAACGGTGAGGCCGAGCTCGACGTCAAGCTGGTGCAGATGGTCAACTTGCTGGATGACGGCCAGCCGGTCCGCATGTCCAAGCGCGCGGGCACGTTTGTCACCTTGCGCGATGTGGTGGATGAAGTCGGCAAGGATGTCGTTCGCTTCATCATGCTGACGCGCAAGAACGACGCGCAGCTCGATTTCGATTTCAAGAAGGTGACCGAGCAGTCGAAGGACAACCCGGTCTTCTATGTGCAGTATGCCCATGCGCGCATCTGTTCGGTGCTGCGCAATGCGAAAACCGAAGTGCCCGACGTCGAGACGTCGGATGCCGCATTGGCCAAGGCCGATATGACGAAGTTGTCACACCCGGCCGAACTGGCGCTGGTCAAACTGCTGGCGTCGTGGCCGCGGCTTGTCGAGTCGGCGGCCGAGGCGCATGAGCCGCATCGCGTGGCCTTCTTCCTGCAGGATGTGGCAGCCAGCTTCCACGGGTTGTGGAATGTCGGGCGTGACGATGTGGGAATGCGTTTCCTGTTGCCCGAGGATGGCGACCTGACCCGTGCGCGGCTCGCGATGCTGCGTGCCGTGGCGCTGGTGATCGCTTCGGGCCTTGCGGTGATGGGCGTGACGCCCGTCGAAGAAATGAGGTGAGTGATGAGTGATCTGCGCGGCGACCGTAACATGCGTCCGGTTCCTGGCGAATCCGCCGGCCCCGGCCTCCGCAGCCCGAAGCGCCTGATCACCGCCGGCATCGCGCTCGGCGCGGTGGCCGCGTTCGGGATCGGTATCTGGTTTGCCTATGATCAGGGCGTGAAGCGTGGCGCCTCGGGTGCGCCGCCGCTGATCCGTGCCGATCAGTCGCCAACCAAGGTCGCGCCGGAAAATCCCGGCGGCATGCAGGTGCCGAACCAGGACAAGCAGATCTACGAACGCCTGCCGGGCAACAGCACCCAGGCACCCGCCGCCGGCCAGACCGAAAAGCTGCTGCCGCCGCCGGAACGGCCGAGCGCCGCGCCGACCTCGCCGGCCGTGACTGTGCCCAATCGCAGCGCGCAGACGGTGCCCAATCAGACTCCCGCGACACCGCCGGCGACATCGGCAGTGCCGAATCGCACCGATGCTCCGAGCGCCACTCCGATCACGCCCGCGGCGCCAGGCCAGCCGCAGCCGGTGACGCCGCCGACCCAATCGGCGCGCACGGCAGCCGTGCCGACGCCGGCACCTGCCCAGCAGACTCCGGCCGCCGCGCCAGCCGCACGCACTGTCACGCCGACAACTGGCGGCACCGCGAAGATCCAGCTCGCCTCGCTGAAGGATCAGGCGGCGGCCACCGCGACCTGGACTGCGCTGCAGAAGAAATTCCCCGCCGAACTCGGCGGTCTGCAGCCGTCATATGAGCGCGTCGAGATCGCCGACAAGGGCACGTTCATCCGTCTGCAAGCCGGTCCGCTGAAAGATCGTGCCGATGCGCAGGCTGCCTGCAGCGCGCTGGCTGCCAAGAACCAGGGCTGCATCGTTGTCGGACGTTAAATCGGTCGACTGGAGCGCTTACGCGCCTGTCGTCGTCGGCTGTGCCGGCACGCAGCTGACGTCCGAAGAGCGCGTGCTGTTCGGTGTACGCAAGCCGCTTGGCCTGATCCTGTTCGCGCGCAATATTTCTGACCCGGCGCAGGTGAGGGCGCTGATCAACGATTTCCGCGGTGTGGTGGGCAATGCCCTTGCGCCGGTGCTGATCGATCAGGAGGGCGGCCGTGTCGCCCGCCTGAAGCCGCCACACTGGCCGGTCTTTCCCCGCGGTGCTGCTTTTGGCGAGCTTTATGCCCGCGATCCGGCACTGGCCGAGGAAGCCGCTTACCTGAACTATCGCTGGATCGGCGCCGAACTCGCAGCCCTTGGCATCGATGTCGATTGTGCCCCGGTGGCCGATCTGCCGATCGAAGGCGCGCATGACGTGATCGGCGACCGCGCCTATGGCCGCGACGCCGATACCGTCACCCTGATTGCCGAAGCAGTGATGCGCGGCCTGGCCGAAGCCGGCGTCATGCCAGTGATCAAGCACATTCCCGGCCATGGCCGCTCGCATACCGACAGTCACCTTGCCTTGCCGGTGGTCGATACGCCCGCCGAGGTGCTGGAAAGCAGCGACCTGTTGCCCTTCGTGGCATTGCGCCACGCACCCTGGGCGATGACCGCCCATATCGTCTATACGGCCTATGATGGCGTTCTGCCGGCGACATTGTCGCCCAACGTGATCAAGCGGGTGATCCGCGACCGCATCGGCTTTGATGGCGTGCTGATCTCCGACGACCTGACCATGAAGGCGCTGAAGGGCAGCCCGGCCGTCACCGGCGTTGCCTCGCTGAAGGCCGGCTGCGACCTGGTGCTGCATTGCTCGGGCGACCTGCCCGAGATGCAGGCGCTGCTCGCAGCCCTGCCGGCGATGAGTCCGGAGGCGGCTCGCCGCGTCGCCCATGCCCGGGCCGCGCTGCCGGCGCCCAGGCCCTTCACCGATGCCGAGCGGCTGCGCCACCAGGCGCTGCTGGAGCAGGCCACGGCCTGAACCGGCCATGATGGACGTCGTTTACACGGCTTCGACCTGGATCCTGCCGGCGCTGCTGGCCATCACCCTGCATGAGGCGGCGCACGGCTTTGTCGCCTGGTGGCTCGGCGATCCGACGGCGAAGGACGCCGGGAGGCTGTCGCTCAATCCGCTGCGACATGTCGATCCGATGGGCACCGTGGTGCTGCCGGCCATGCTGCTGCTGGTGAAAGCGCCGTTCCTGTTCGGCTGGGCCAAGCCGGTGCCGGTCGACTTCCACAACCTGCCTTCGCCGCGCCGCGACATGGCCATCGTCGCGGCCGCCGGGCCCGGCATCAATCTGATGCAGGCCTATATCGCACTGCTGCTGTTTCACCTGCTGCCGATGTTTGGCCAGACGGTCGATCAGTGGGTGGCGCAGAATCTTGAAAATTCTATTCAGATCAATTTGATACTATGTGTATTTAATATGTTGCCTTTACCGCCGCTGGATGGCGGCCGGGTCGCGGTCGGTTTGCTGCCTCTGGCGCTGGCGCGTCCCTTGGCCCGGCTGGAGCGCTATGGCATGGTGCTGTTGCTGATTCTACTGCTCGCCGTGCCCTTGGCGGCCAGTCAATTCGGCATCGACTGGAACCCGTTGTTTGCGCTGATCACTCCGGTGGTGAACTGGCTGGCGGATTCCCTGCTTGCATTGTCGGGACACGGTCGTTAACAACCCCGGCCCATCAAAGGTTTAGGCGAGGATTTGAAAGTAGTGACCGAGGCTGCCGAGACACCTGTATCCGCGCCGGACAGCGCACCCGCCGGGGCCGAGCCTTTCGAGGCCGCCCATCGCGACGGGGTGGCCGATGACGGGATACGCATCGGCGAACAGCTGATCCTCAGCCTTGATGCTTTCGAGGGCCCGCTCGACGTGCTGCTGGCCCTGGCGCGCGACCAGAAGGTCGACCTGCGCAAGATTTCCATTCTCGCCCTGGCGGAGCAGTATCTCCGCTTCATCGCCGAACTGCGCAAGGTGCGCATCGAGATCGCGGCCGACTACCTGGTGATGGCCGCCTGGCTGGCCTACCTGAAGTCGCGCCTGCTGATCCCCGAGCCGGAGAAGGAAGGCGAGCCGTCGGGCGCCGACCTCGCTGCCCGCCTGGCCTTCCAGCTGCAGAAGCTGGAAGCCATGCGCCGGGCCTCCGAACAGCTGATGAGCCGCGATCAGGTCGGTCTGGCCATGTTCCTGCGCGGCCAGCCCGAAGGCGTCCGCGTCATCCGCAAGTCGATCTACACCTCCACGCTCTATGAACTGCTGAAGGCCTATGCCGAGTTCCGCGCCTCCAAGGGGTCGACGGAAGTGCTGACCATGAAGATGGCCCGCCGCCGCATCGTCTCGGTGGAAGAGGCGCTGGCCCGTCTGCGCAACATGATCGGCCAGATCCCCGACTGGGCCACGCTGCAGTCCTTCCTGCCCATCGATTCCGAGGATCCCTTCACCGTGAAGTCGGCGCTGGCGTCGACCTTCAATGCCAGCCTCGAAATGGCCAAGCAGGGCCTGATCGAGCTGAAGCAGGCGCAGACCTTCGGTACCATTTATATCCGCCGCGGCCATGGCAATCTGCCGGTCGAGACCAATGCCACTCCGGAAGAGTAATACGTGATGCAGTCCTACGACGCACTGCCGGCCGACGAGCGGCTGGACGACGAGATCAAGATCATCGCCGCGGCCGAAGATGAGGCTGACGCGGATGACACCGCACTGTCTGCCGGTGCCGCGCCGAAGCGTCGCGAGGACGACGATGATGGCGACGATGACGATGACGAAGATGATGATTCGGATGATGACGACGATGATTCCGATGATGATGACGCCGATGACGATGACTCGGACGATGACGATTCTGACGATGATGAGTCGGATGACGACGAGGATGATGAAGACGACGAAGATGAGGACGAGGGTGAAGAAGCCTCGGCCGAGGTAGCCGCGCCGCCGGCGCGCAAGCCCCGCGCCAGGAAGGCTGCCGCCACCGAAGAGGGCAGCGAAGACGACGAAGCCGCCGCCGCCGAAGCCGGCCTGAGCGATGCCGAGAAGGAAGCTGTCTTCGCCGCCGCCATCCGCATGGCCGAGGCGCTGCTGTTCGCCGCCGCCGAGCCGCTGGACGAGGCGACGCTGCGCAAGCGCATGCCGCGCGGCACCCGCGTGCCGGCGGTGCTGGCCGCGCTGGAAGACATTTATCGCAGCCGGGGCGTGGTGCTGAAGAAGGTGGCCGGGCGCTGGGCGTTCATGACCTCGCCCGACCTGCAGCACATGCTGGAAGAGCATCGCCAGGTGCAGCGCAAGCTGTCGCGCGCCGCGCTCGAGACGCTGTCGATCATCGCCTATCACCAGCCCTGCACGCGCGCCGAGATCGAGGAGATCCGCGGCGTCAGCCTGAGCAAGGGCACGCTGGACCTGCTGATGGAAATCGACTGGGTGAAGGTGCGCGGCCGCCGGCGTGTTCCCGGTCGCCCGGTGACTTATGGCACATCGGACGAATTCCTGGTGCATTTCGGCCTCGAAAGCGCCGATGCGCTGCCGGGCATCGAGGAACTGCGCGCGTCCGGCCTGCTGGAAGCCCTGCCGGCATCTGGCGGCATTCCGATGCCGGGTGAATCTCTCAACGAAGCCGGCGAAGACCCGCTGGACGAAGATGATGACGGCCGCGAATTCCTCGAGCCGCTGGTGGACGAGGAAGCCGACGAGAAGGCCGCCAGGGAAAAGTCCGCCTCCGACGATGAGTGAGCGGTCCGCCGCCAGTGAAAGAACCAGCAGGGCCAGCCTCGATCTGAGCGCGGTCAGTCACGACTACGGCCGCCGCCGCGCTGTCGATGGCGTCAGCTTCACCGTGGCGCAGGGTGAAATCCTCGGGCTGCTCGGCCCCTCGGGCTGCGGCAAGTCCACCACGCTGCGTCTGGTGGCTGGCCTGGAAGACCTGCAGCAGGGCGTGGTCCGCATCGGCGGCGAGATCATGGCCGACCGCGGCCTCAACATCCCGACCGAACGCCGCCATGTCGGCATGGTGTTCCAGGATCATGCGCTGTTCCCGCACTTAAGCGTGGCGCAGAATATTTCCTTCGGGCTTGGCCATTTGGCAGCCGGCGAACGGCAGGGGCGGATCGAGCGCTGGGGCAGGCGGCTTGGCCTGTCGCCGCTGCTGGCGGCCTATCCGCATCAGCTGTCGGGCGGTGAGCAGCAGCGCGTGGCACTGGCTCGCGCCATGGCGCCTGAGCCGCGCGTGATGCTGCTGGACGAGCCGTTTTCCAGCCTGGACAGCCGGCTGCGCGACCAGATCCGCGACGAAACCGTGGAAGTGCTGAAACAGGCCGGCACGGCGACGCTGCTGGTGACGCATGACCCGGAAGAGGCCATGCGCATGGGCGACCGTATCGCCATCATGAATGCCGGCAGGATCGAACAGATCGACACGCCAGCCCAGGTTTATGCCGCGCCGGCCACGCCGTTTGTGGCCCGTTTCCTGAGTGAGACGAATGAAATTCCGGTGCAGGTGCGCGGCGGCGCGGTGGAGACGCCGTTCGGTCGCCTGCCGGCGCCGGTCCCGGATGGTGCTGCTTTGCTGATGTTCCGGCCCGAGGCGCTGCAGGAAGCCGGGGCTGATGCCGCCGGCACCGCCGCCGTCACGGTTCAGCGCGCCACCGCGCTGGGCGCCTATCGCCGGCTTGAGATCGGTGTTGCCGGGCAGCGCTTTGCCGCCCGCCTGCCGGCCGGACCGCTGCCGGCCAGCGGCGCCGTGCTGCATTTCGGCCTGAACCCGGATTTCTGCTTCGTTTTTCCAGCCGCTTAACTGCGATGAAGGGCTGAGAGTCCGGGGGCCGAAGATTGCCTCGGGCGGGCGATCTCTGCCATAGTGCGGCCTGCGTGAGCCGGGCCCGCCTGGGCCCCGCTTTGGAGGAGATAAGGGTATGGGTAGCTTTAGTTTTTGGCACTGGCTGATTGTCCTGCTGGTGATCCTGATCATCTTCGGGGCCGGCAAGCTGCCGAAGGTGGCGGGCGACCTCGCGTCCGGCATCAAGAATTTCCGCAAGGGCATGGCCGAACCCGGCGACGACAAGGACAAGACCGACGCTCCGCCGCCGGTCATCAACCAGCAGCCTGGCCAGCCGACCGGTAGCGCGACGAGCAGCGCACCGGCCGACAAGACCGCGCAGCACTAACAGCAGCCCGCCGGCCGTCTCTCTCCTAGGGACAGGCCGGATCAGCAGCACGGATAGCGTAGGCGGCGATGTTCGACATTGCCTGGTCGGAACTCGGAGTGATCGCGGTGGTGGCGTTGATCGTCATCGGCCCGAAGGACCTGCCCAAGGTGCTGCGCAGCATCGGGCAATGGACCGCGAAGGCGCGCGCCATGGCGCGTGAATTCCAGAGCGGCATTGACGACATGGTGCGCGAGACCGAACTGGACGAGCTGCGCAAGGCCGCCAAGCAGGTCAGCGATTTCTCGATCGAGAACGAAGTGAAGAAGACCTTCGATCCCGACGGTTCGCTGGAAAAGCAGTTCACCGAGCACAACAAGGCGATCATGGACGCCACCTCGGACCTAAAAGGCGAGGGTGCCACCAGGATCACCGATCCGGGACCTGACGCCGCGCCTGTCGAACCGCCGGTCCCTGAACAGCCGGTCCCTGAACAGCCGGCTGCTGTCCAAACCGAGACGCCCAAGCCGTGAGCGACACCAAGACAGACGCCAAGCCGGAGGACGAGGTCGAAGCCTCCCGCATGCCGCTGCTCGATCACCTGATCGAGCTGCGCAACCGCCTGATGTGGTCGGTCGGCACGATCTTCATCGCCTTCGCCGCCTGCTATTTCCTGGCGCCATACATCTATCACGTGCTGATGCAGCCGCTGATCGAGGCGACCGGCACCGAAGGCCGCCGCATGATCTTCACGGCGCCGCAGGAAGCCTTTTTCACCTATATCCGGCTCGCCTTCTGGGCCGCCATGCTGATCAGCTTCCCGATGATCGCCGTGCAGATCTGGATGTTCGTCGCGCCCGGCCTGTACAAGCATGAGAAGTCGGCCTTCGTGCCGTTCCTGGTCGCGACCCCGATCCTGTTCACGATCGGTGGCGCCTTCGTCTATTTCTTCATCATGCCGATGGCGCTGAAATTCTTCATCGGCTTCGAGGCGCCGGGCGGCGAGGGCAGTATCCCGATCCAGCTCGAAACCAAGGTCAGCGAATATCTTTCGCTGGTGATGACGCTGATCTTCGCCTTCGGTATCGCCTTCGAGCTGCCGGTGCTGCTTACGCTGCTGGGCAAGGTCGGCATCGCCACCTCGGCGGGCCTGGCGGCCAAGCGCAAATATGCCATCGTCGGCATGTTCGTGTTCGCCGCCGTGGTGACGCCACCCGATGTGTTCAGCCAGGTCGGCCTCGCCGTACCGCTGATCCTGCTCTACGAAATCTCGATCATCATGGTGAAGCTGATCGAGCGCGACCGCGCCAAGAAAGAAGCCGCCGAAAAGGCCGCCGAGGATGCGGAAAACGCCACCACTGAAACTGCCGCGCCGGCTAAGGACGAGCCTTACACGCCGCCTGCGCCTTGATCGGCCGGGCCCTGATTGCCGTGCCTCGAAGGTAACGCGTTATGCATGACATCAAACTGATCCGGGACAATCCGGAGGCTTTCGACCAGGCCATTGCCCGCCGTGGCGTCGCGCCGCTGTCTGTCACCCTGATCGAACTGGACCGCAAGCGCCGCGCCGCCCAGACCGAATTCGACGAGCTTCAGGGCAAGCGCAACACGCTGTCGAAGGAAATCGGCGCCGCCAAGGCCAAGAAGGACGAGGCTCGCGCCAACGAGCTGATGACCGAAGTCGCCCGCCTGAAGGAGCGGCTTGGCATCCTGGAAGTCGAGCAGAAGGCGCATGAAGAGGCGCTGACCGACGCGCTGTCGCGCATTCCGAACCTGCCGGCCGACGACGTGCCGGACGGTCTGGACGAGAAAAGCAATGTCGAGCAGCGCCGCACCGGCGCGCCGAAAAACTACAGCTTCAAGCCGAAGGAGCATTTCGACCTCGGCGAAGGGCTTGGCTATATGGACTTTGCCAATGGTGTGAAGCTGGCCGGCGCACGCTTCACTGTGGTGAAGAGCCAGCTGGCGCGGCTGGAGCGTGCGCTCGGGCAATTCATGCTCGACCTGCACACCTCCGAATTCGGCTATACCGAGATGCAGCCGCCGATGCTGGTGAACGATGCCACGGCATTCGGCACCGGCCAGCTGCCGAAATTCGGCGACGACCTGTTCCGCACCACGACGGGCTACTGGCTGATCCCGACCGCGGAAGTGCCGCTGACCAATCTGGCGCGCGATCTGATCATCGACGAGAGCGAGCTGCCCTGGCGCTTCACCGCGCTGACCGCCTGTTTCCGCTCGGAAGCGGGTGCGGCTGGCCGCGACACGCGCGGCATGATCCGCCAGCATCAGTTCAACAAGGTGGAGCTGGTCAGCATCGTGTCACCCGACAAGTCGGTGGAAGAGCACGAGCGCATGACCGGAGCAGCCGAGACGGTCTTGAAGCGCCTCGACCTGCCGTTCCGCACCATGCTGCTCTGTGCCGGCGATATGGGCGGTGCGGCGCGCAAGACCTATGACCTGGAAGTCTGGCTGCCGGGCCAGGACCAGTATCGCGAGATTTCCTCCTGCTCGAATTGCGGCGACTGGCAGGCGCGGCGCATGAATGCGCGCTGCCGTGCCCCGGGCGAGAAGCAGACCCGTTTCGTGCATACGCTGAACGGCTCAGGGTTAGCTGTCGGCCGCGCGCTGATCGCGGTGATGGAAAACTATCAGAACGAAGACGGCAGCATCAGCGTGCCGGATGTGCTCAGGCCCTATACGGGCGGGCTGACAAAAGTCGAGAAGGTGGGGAAGTAATGCGTATCCTGGTGTCCAATGACGACGGCATTCACGCGCCGGGCCTGAAAATCCTGGAGAAGGTCGCGCGCTCGCTGTCGAAGGATGTGTGGGTGGTGGCGCCGGAATACGAACAGTCGGGTGCCTCGCACTCGCTGACGCTGACCCTGCCGCTGCGCCTGCGCAAGATCAACGCGCGCAAATACGCCGTGCGCGGCACCCCGACCGACTGCGTGATGATGGCGATGCACGAAATCTTCAAGGACAAGCGGCCCGATCTGCTGCTGTCCGGCGTCAACCGTGGCGCCAATCTGGGCGAGGACGTGACCTATTCGGGCACCGTCGCCGTCGCCATGGAAGGCTCGCTGCTCGGTGTGCCGTCGATCGCGCTGAGCCAGTGTTTCCAGCATGGCCATCCGGTGAAATGGGGCACGGCCGAATACCATGCGCCGCGCGTCATCAAGAAGCTGCTCAAGATCGGCTGGGCGAAAGACACGCTGATCAACGTGAACTTCCCCGATGTGGTGGCAGACTCCGTCACCGGCATCGAAGTGGTGCCGCAGGGCAAGCGTGACCTGGCCGACCTGCTGCTCGATGCCCGTGTCGATGCGCGCAGTGTGCCGTATTACTGGATCGGGTATCGCAAACAGAAGAACAAGGCCAAGCGGCATACCGATCTCGGCGCGACCGAGAGCGGCGCAATTTCGGTGACGCCGCTGCAGCTCGACCTCACGCACAAGACCGGCATGAAGGCGCTGAAGGCCGCCCTTGCTTGAGACGATGGACACCCGCGTCATCCAGTTGCTGATGGAACTGCGCAAGCAGGGCATCGGTGACACCCGCGTGCTGGCGGCGATGGAACGGGTGCCGCGCGAGCAGTTCGTTGCCGAGCAGTTCCTGAAACACGCCTATGACAACATCGCCCTGCCGATCACGCAGGGCCAGACGATCAGCCAGCCCTATGTGGTCGCCTATATGACCGAGGCGCTGAAGCTGACCGACCGCATGAAGGTGCTGGAGATCGGCACCGGCTCGGGCTACCAGACCGCCGTGCTGGCCCGCCTCAGCCGCCGCGTCTACACCATCGAGCGCTACCGCTCGCTGCTGACCACCGCCGAGAAACGGCTGAACGAGCTGAAGATCACCAACGTGGTCACGAAACTCGGCGATGGCAACAAGGGCTGGATCGAGCAGGCGCCGTTCGACCGCATCCTGGTCACAGCCGCCGCCGATACGCGGCCAGACGGCCTGATCGCACAGCTTTCGCCCAATGGCGGCATCATGGTGGCCCCGGTGGCGGTGAACACGACCGAACAGGATGTGATCCGCTATACCCGCGAGGGCGATGACATACGCGAGGAGCGGTTGTTGCCGGTGCGTTTCGTGCCGCTGCTGCCCGGAATCGCCCGCGAAGCGGCAACCTGAGCTTTTGGGCCGTGTGCGGCGCCCCGGCCTTGTACGGCCGGCTTCCGTTGTCGTAACCGGGGAAGGGCCTTAGACTCCGCCATCATGTTTCGGATTCGCGTTCTGGCCATACTGACCCTGACCGGACTGGCTGCCTGTGGGCAGCAGGCCCCGGCACCGGTGGTGTTCGGCCATCGCGATCAGCCTCCCTCCGTCGCAGCCGGTACGCCGCCGCCGCATACGCAGAGCCAGCGCAGCCCAAGCAGCAGTCAGGCTGGCGGCCCGGCCGGTGCAACGCCACAGGCTGCACCGCAGGGCGTGGTGCAGATGCAGCAGCTCGGGCCGCCGGGCGGGACACCCGCGCCGACGGTACGCACGCAGCCTGTGCAACAGCAGCCCTCGGCGCCTGCCGCGTCCAGTCTCGACGATGCCGTGATCGTGCAGCCGGGCGACACCGTCTATGCGCTGTCGCGCCGCTACAATCGTCCCGTCCGTGCAATCATCGAGGACAACAGCCTGCAGCCGCCCTATGCACTGCAGCCCGGCCAGCGCCTGAACCTGCCGCAGAGTCGTTTCCATACCGTGCAGCGCGGCGAGACGCTGTACAGCATTTCGCGCAGCACCGGTGTTGACCTCTACAGCCTGGCGCAGGCCAACGACCTGCCGCAGCCCTACAGCATCAGCATCGGCCAGCAGCTGAAAGTGCCGTCGTCCACCGGCTATGCCGTGGCCTCCGCGCCTGCGCCAGAAAGCCCAAGCGCGCCGCAGGAGCCTGCGCCGCGCGGCTATCAGGCCGATACGCTGCCGGTAACGCCCGGTGCGACAGTCGCGGCACCGGTGCAGAGCGATGAGGCGCCCAACAGCGCCGGCCTGCCGCCCATTCCGCAACAGGCAGCGCCAGACACGCCTGCACCAGCCCCCGCACCGGCGCCAGCACCGCAAGTGGCCAGCGCACCGCCGTCGAGCGCGGGGCCGACCGCCGATCCGAAACAGGATACCGTGTTGCCGCCGCGGTCGGGCCGCACTTTCTCATGGCCGGTGCGGGGTCGCGTGCTGGCCGGTTTCGGCCCGACGCCGGATGGCCTGCACAATGACGGCATCAATATCGCGGCGCGCGCCGGTGCGCCGGTGATCGCTGCCGAGAATGGCGTAGTGGTCTATGCCGGCAGCGAGCTGAAGGGCTTCGGCAACCTGCTGCTGATCCGCCATGCCGATGGCTGGATGACGGCCTATGCCCATCTCGACAAGCAGCTGGTCAAGAAGGGCCAGAAGGTGACGAAGGGCCAGGCGATTGGCACGGTGGGCAGCACCGGCGGTGTCAGCCAGCCACAGCTGCATTTCGAAATCCGCCGTGGCACGCAGGCGGTCGATCCCGCGAAATTCCTCTCGGTCGCCTGATTAGGGCTTCGGCCCAATCAGGGCTTAGGAACGGTGAGCGGCTGGCCCAGCCGGCCGGCAAGATCCTGGATGAACTGCCAGGCAACGCGGCCCGAGCGCGCGCCGCGCGTCATCGACCATTCCACCGCCTCGGCGCGCAACTGCTTCTGGTCGATCTTCAGGCCGAAGGCTTTGCTGTAGCCATCCAGCATGGCGAAGAAATCGTCCTGGCTGCAGGAATGGAAGCCGAGCCAGAGGCCGAAGCGGTCGGACAGCGACACCTTTTCCTCGACCGCCTCATGCGGATTGATCGCGGTCGACTTCTCGTTCTCCATCATGTCGCGCGGCAGCAGGTGGCGACGGTTCGAGGTAGCGTAAAGCACCACATTCTCCGGCCGGCCCTCGATGCCGCCATCGAGCACCGCCTTCAGCGACTTGTAATGCTGGTCTTCCGCATCGAACGACAGGTCGTCGCAGAACAGCACATAACGGCGCTTTGAGTCGCGCAGCAGTGTCAGCAGCGCCGGCAGGCTGGGAATGTCCTCGCGATGAATTTCGACCAATGCGAGCGCGTGCGGCTTCTTGGCGTTGATCGCCCCATGCACGGCTTTGACCAGTGACGACTTGCCCATGCCACGCGCGCCCCACAGCAGGGCATTATTGGCGGGCAGGCCCTTGGCGAAGCGCTGCGTGTTGTCGAGCAGGATGTCGCGCACGCGCTCCACGCCCTGCAGCAGGCGGATCGGCACGGCATTGATCCGGGGCACCGGCGCAAGCCAGCCGGGCGCGGGGTCCGCATGCCAGATGAAGGCATCGGCCGCCATGTCATCGAACGCCGGGGCGGTCGGCGGCGCCAGCCGTTCCAGCGCCGCAGCGATGCGCAGCAGGGCGGTTTCGTCCAGGTGAGCAGCAGCGCTGGCTGCGGGCTTTGCAGCAGGCTTCACAGGAGGACGGACGGCTTTTTTCGCGGGCTTTTTGGACATGCTTGTCATCAGAAAATACAAGTGAAAGGTGAACCATTCTGGGGGCGTCGCGGGCAGGGCGCAACCGGTAGCGGGGGCAGTGTGTTTGCGCCATAATCCGGCCCCGAAAAACGACCGCTCGCCCCGACTGAGGAGGACTGCATGTATCCCGAAGTACAGCTCTTTATCGACAATGCCTGGACCAAGGGCGCTGGTGGCAAGACCATCCCCGTGCTGAACCCCGCCACCGGCGAAGAGATCGGCAAGGTGGCGCATGCCGAGAAGGCCGACCTGGACCGCGCACTGGCCGCTGCCGACAAGGGCTTCAAGGCCTGGAAGAAAGTCTCGCCCTTCGACCGCTACAAGGTGCTGCGCAAGGCCGCCGACATCATCCGCAGCCGCGCCGACGAGATCGGCAAGATCATGTCGATGGAGCAGGGCAAGCCCTTCATCGAAGCCAAGGGCGAGACGATGCTCGCCGGCGACATCATGGACTGGTTCGCCGAGGAAGCCCGTCGCACCTATGGCCGCATCGTGCCGCCGCGCGCCGAGGGCGTGTATCAGCTGGTGGTGAAGGAGCCGGTCGGTCCGGTCGCCGCCTTCACGCCGTGGAACTTCCCGATCAACCAGGCTGTGCGCAAATGCTCGGCCGCGATTGCCGCGGGCTGCTCGATCATCCTCAAAGGCCCGGAAGAGACCCCGGCGGCCTGCGCCGCGCTGGTGCAGGCTTACGTCGATGCCGGCGTGCCGGCTGGCGTGATCCAGCTGGTCTATGGCATTCCGTCGGAGATTTCGGAATACCTGATTCCGCATCCGGTGATCCGCAAGATCACCTTCACCGGCTCGACCCCGGTGGGCAAGCATCTGTCGATGCTGGCGGGCCAGCATATGAAGCGCATCACCATGGAGCTGGGCGGCCATGCGCCGGCCATCGTCTTTGAAGACGCCGATGTCGATACCGCCATCAAGGTGCTGTCGGCCAACAAGTTCCGCAATGCCGGCCAGGTCTGCGTGTCGCCGACCCGCTTCCTGGTGCATGAGAAGGTCTATGGCCAGTTCGTGCAGGGCTTCACCGACTTCGCCAAGTCGCTGAAGGTCGGCGACGGTATGGACAAGGACACCCGCATGGGCCCGCTGGCGAATGACCGTCGCGTGCAGGCGATGGAAATGTTCGTCGCTGATGCCGTGTCGAAGGGCGCCAAGATCGAGACCGGCGGCAAGCGGATCGGCAACAAGGGCAACTTCTTCGAGCCCACCGTGATGACCAACATCAACAACGACATGCGCA
The DNA here is from genome assembly GCF_007197755.1 of Ferrovibrio terrae. Taxonomy (NCBI): domain Bacteria; kingdom Pseudomonadati; phylum Pseudomonadota; class Alphaproteobacteria; order Rhodospirillales; family Rhodospirillaceae; genus Ferrovibrio; species Ferrovibrio terrae. The sequence continues at coordinate 3,446,565 of NZ_CP041636.1, read as the reverse complement.
TCATGAACGAGGAACCGTTCGGCCCGCTGGCGCCGATCATTCCTTTCTCGAACTTCGATGCCGTGGTGGAAGAGGCCAACCGTCTGCCCTTCGGTCTGGCGGCCTATGCCTATACCAAGTCGGCCAAGACCGCGGCTGCCATCGGTGCGGCGTTTGAGTCCGGCATGGTGTCGATCAATCACCATGGCCTGGCCCTGCCGGAAGTGCCGTTCGGCGGCATCAAGGATTCGGGTTACGGTTCGGAAGGCGGCTCGGAAGCCATTGAATCCTACCTGAACACCAAGTTCATCACGCAGGTCGGCCTCTAAGCTTCTGCGCGAGACGAGACGGAAAAGGGGGCTTCGGCCCCCTTTCTTTTATTTTCCACGCATATTCCCACGATATACACGCATTCCACCACGAGTCTTAAGGCGACCGGGTTATGTCGTGTGGCGGACGCGCATGTTAAGGCGATTGACAGCTGCAACGAGTGAATGGCTGTCGATGAAAGAGAGCAATCCGGGATCAGGACTGCAGAACGGGCTGGTCGTCGAACGTAATCCTGAGATCGACGACAACGCCATCGTGCTCGACCGCCACGACAGCATATCAGGCTATATCAATACGTATGGCGACAAGCTGGCGGAATGGTACGAGGACCATACTGCCATCGTGGTGCCTCACTGGCCGCTGCCGATTGATCTGGCATTCCTGCAATCGATCACCATGCCGCCGGCATACAAGAAGATCGGCTCGGCCAACGGCATCGATGGGCCGCTTTTCAAGCGCACCAAGGACAACAAGTATGTCGGGATTAACCCGCTGTTGAATCTCAATTTAGAGATGATGGAGACGATCTATCTGCGTGACCAGATCCAGCTGGCATTCCGCCAGATCCGGCTGGATATCGCACGCCTGTTCGGTCGCTACCGTTTGGTCGAGGCGAACATGACCTTCCGCTGCGTGCCGACCCGGGACGAGGGCATGCATCTCGACGCCTTTGCCGGCGGCGGCGTATCGCCCATGCACCGGATGAAATTTTTTATCAACATCGATAGCCAGAATCGCGAGTGGCAGACGTCTTACTCCCTGCCACGAGCGCTGGAAGTCTACCGCGACCTGCTTGGTGATATCCCGGCCGGAATTAACAGGAACGATCTCAATCACGCCCTGACCGCGAAACTTGGCAATATTCTGCCGCGTCACCGGATCAGCTATCCGGCCCTGAGCTGCGTGATTGCAAACGGCGAAACCATTTTCCACGAAGTCACCTTTGGCAACCGGATGATCGCCGGTGAATTCTTCACTCCCGTCGAGACCATGCATGCGCCGGACAAGTTCATCGGCAGGCAGGTGGCGGAAACGATGCAACGCTTCGGTATTGGCCAGACAGAAACCGCGCCCGTCTAGAGCAACCGTAGCATGATACCGGCCAGCGCAGCGCCGCCGAGCAGCCAGCCAAGGCCGAGATGGAAGCGGAAGACGGCGATCAGTGCGGCGGCTGACAGCGCCGCCATCCAGGGATCGAGACTGCTCAGCACCGGCAGATCCCAGCTGAAACCGCCGAGCGACACAGTCTGCATCTGGCGGAACAGCACATGCAGGCTGAACCAGACGGCGAGATTCAGGATCACGCCGACCACGGCCGCAGTGATCGCCGCCAGCGCATGGGCGAAGGCCTGCACATGGCGGGCGCGTTCCACATAGGGTGCGCCCAGGAAGATCCATAGGAAGCAGGGCACGAAGGTGACCCAGGTGGCGAGCAGTCCGCCGAGCAGTCCGCCCAGCAGCGGATCAAGGCCGCTATCCTTGAAGCCGGCGAGATAGCCGACGAAGGTCAGCACCAGAATGAGCGGACCGGGCGTGGTCTCGGCGAGACCGAGGCCATGCAGCATCTCGCCCGGTGCGAGCCAGCCGTAATGCTCGACCGCCTGCTGACCGACATAGGCCAGCACCGCATAGGCACCGCCGAAGGTGACGACAGCCATCTCGCTGAAGAACACGCCGATGCGGCTCAACACATGGTCGGGCCCGAAGACGGCGAAGCTCCACAGCACCGGCCCGGCCCAGAGGGTGGCGAAGATCACGAGAATACCGAGATTGCGCGACCAGCTCGGCGCCACGCTGGGCAGCACGTCGCCGTCATGCTTTGCCTGCGCGGCGATCCAGTCGGGCCGCTTACGGCCGACGATCCAGCCGATCACGCCGGCGCCCAGCACGATCAGCGGGAAGGGTATCTGCAGCACGAAAATGCCGATGAAGGCCGCTGCACTGAGCGACAGCAGGAAGCGCGTCTTGATCGCGCGCCTGGCGATGCGCTGCGTCGCCTCGAACACAATGGCCAGCACGGCGGCCTGCAGGCCGAAGAACAGGCCATCGACCAGCGGGATTTCGCGCCACAGCACATAGATGGTGCTGAGGCCGAGGATGACGGCGAGGCCCGGCAGGATGAACAGCAGGCCGGCAGCCAGGCCGCCTTTCCAGCGATGCAGCAGCCAGCCGATATAGGTGGCGGTCTGCTGCGCCTCGGGTCCGGGCAGCAGCATGCAGAAATTCAGCGCATGCAGGAATTGCGGTTCGCTGACCCACTTCTTTTCATCCACCACGATGCGGTGCATGAGCGCGATCTGGCCGGCCGGCCCGCCGAAACTCAGCAGGCCGATCCGTGCCCAGGTCCAGAAGGCTTCGGCGAAAGTCGGGTGGTTTTGCGTCTGGATATTCATGATGTTTTTCTGTCCCGTCAGGCCGCCGGCGGCCAGCCATGACTTTCGTTTACCGCGCTGGCGCACCAGGCGTAAAGCGCGTCGTAGATCAGCATGCCGCGCTCCAGCATGATGTCATCGTCCTGCAACATGGCTGACAGTCCGAGCGAGATGGCCAGCAGGCCGGGCGCCTGCGGTGCCAGTTCCGGCCGGCCGGTATCGGCAGCGCGCACGATCAGGGCCAGCTGCGCCAGCGCCGGATCGTCCTTCAGGTCATGTCTGGCGATAAAAGTGTCAAAACTGCAGAACGCGCCATCGTGGCTGTAGGCGGCGCCCGGAATGTCGTAGGGCGTGGCCTGCCACTCTGCGGCGCGTGCAAAGACCTGATCACTCGGCACGTACAGAAACGTCGCATCGGCATCGATGAAGCGCCGCACCAGCCAGGGACAAGCGATGCGGTCGATCTTGGGTCGTTCGCGGGTGATCCAGCGGCGGCTGTCTGCTGACGGTTTGGGCTGCATCGGTCCGCCAGCGCTCCGCCAGCCTTCGATACCATCGGCGAGATAGCGGGCGCGGAAGCCGCGGCGCCGCAGCTCTGCCGCCGCGCCCTGGCTGACTTCATGGCCATGGACGCAGGCAACAATGATCTCGGCATCACGCGGCAGGTCATTCGCCCAATGTGCCAATGCGTCAGGACGCCGACGCCGGGCGCCGCGGAGTGTGCTGCCGGCTTCGGCATAACGTTCCTCGCGCCGCACATCGAGCAGAACGGGAAAACGTCCGGCGGCCTGTTCGCGCGCCAGTTCAGTAATCGAGATGGAAGGAGGGAGGGTGCTGGTATCCATAAAGCGACTCCTGCCGTGCATGACACGGCTGCAGGAGCGGCGCTTGGATACCGGAGTATCTAAGATGCGGGGAGACCGCGTTGTCCCCGTGGGCTGAGACTTATCGCCGTGCCGGCCGAAAGGCAAGCAGCTTTTTCAGGCGGTCGAAACCCTGCCGCCGGGATGGCGCAGCACGCGGCCGGCCAGTTCCTTTTCGGTCAGCACCATCTGCACCAGGCCTGAGGCCATGCCGCTCAGACGCACCAGGTCATCGACCAGCACCGGACTGGGCGACAGCAGGCGTTCGATCTCGGCATGGGCGCGAGACAGGTCATCATCTGCAAGCGGTGCGGGTTTCGGTATTGGGGCTTCTGTCCGACGCTGCGCCTGCTGCGGTGCGAGAATGGCGAGAATGTCGTCCGCTGTTTCGATCAGCGCGGCGCCATCGCGGATCAGGCCGTTGCTGCCACGGCAGCGCGGATCGAGCGGCGAGCCCGGCACCGCCATCACCTCGCGGCCCTGTTCGGCGGCCATGCGTGCGGTGATCAGCGAACCGGACTTCAGCGCGGCCTCCACCACCAGCACGCCCATTGACGCGCCGGAGATCAGACGGTTGCGGCGCGGAAAATTCTGCGCCAGCGGCGGCGTGCCGCAGGGCATCTCGGCAAACACCGCGCCACGTTCGGCGATCTCGTCCTGCAGTTTCGCATTCTCGGGCGGGAAGCTGACGTCAATCCCGGTGCCGATGAAAGCAGCCGTCTTGCCACCTACGCTCAGCGCGCCTTCATGCGCGGCCTTGTCGATGCCGCGCGCGAGACCGGAGAGGATCGTAAAACCGTGCTGCGTCAGCGCGGCGGCGATGTCACGGGTGAAGCGCTGACCGATGGCGGAAGCATTGCGCGCGCCGACCATGGCGATGCCGGGCAGGACGGTGACGGCATTCGCATCGCCCTTCACGGCCAGCAGGGGTGGCGCGTCTTCCAGTTGCATCAGACTGATGGGATACCCTGGCTCGCCCCAGGCCAGCAGATAGGCGCCACAGGCTTTCAGCGCCTTGAGTTCAGCCGCGATGCTTTTCTCGTCGGCCAGCTCGATCTTGCGCTTGCCACCGGCGCGCGCGTTCATCTCGGGCAGGCGCGCGATGGCCTCGGCGGCGCTGCCGTAATACCGGAGTATGTGATGGAAGGTGATCGGTCCCAGATGGGTGCTGCGGATCAGCCGCAGCCAGTCGCGCTTGTCCTGATCAGGCAGCGGGCTTGTCGCCATCCTCGGGTTTCTTCTTGCCGATCTTCGGTTCCTCGCCCTTGAGCAGGCGGGCGATATTCTGGTGGTGCCGGATGAAGACCAGCACGGCCATCATCGCGGCCAGCCCGGCCACGTCGGGCCCGACGATAAACCAGGCGACGACCGGCGACGCTGCCGCTGCGACCAGCGCCGACAGCGAGGAATAGCGCAGCGTGAACGCGACAGCGAGCCAGCACAGGATGGCGAAGACGCCGATCGGCCAGGCGACGCCGAGCATTACCCCGAGGAAGGTGGCGACGCCCTTGCCGCCATTGAACTTGAGCCAGACCGGAAACAGATGGCCGAAGAAGGCGGCAAAGGCCATCACCAGCATCACGTCCGGGCCATAGTAGGCTCCGAGCAGCGCGGCCGCCGTGCCCTTGCCGCCATCAAGCAGCAGCGTGGCGGCAGCCAGATCCTTGCGGCCGGTGCGCAGCACGTTGGTGGCGCCGATATTGCCCGAGCCGATGCTGCGGATATCACCCAGGCCGCTCAGCTTGGTGATCACCAGGCCGAACGGAATCGCGCCCAGCATGTAGCCCAGCACGGCTGCCGCGACATAGTAGGGCAACGGCGAATCCCAGGCGACCGGATCCATCATCATGGTCATGATACGTCAGCTTTCGCGCTTGCGCTGGAACACCGTTTCGCCGCCCACCACAGTGCGCAGCGCATGGCCCTGCACACGCCGGCCATCATAAGGCGAGTTCTTGGCCTTGGAGCGGAATTTCTTTTCATCGACGCGCCAGGGTGTATCGACGTCGAAGATCAGCAGGTCGGCCGGCGCGCCCGGCGCGAGGCGGCCGGTATCGAGCTTGAGCAGCCGGGCCGGATTGCAGGTCAGGCAGGCGAGCAGACGCAACAGCGGCACTGAACCGTTGTGATAGAGTTCCAGCGTCAGCGGCAGCAGCGTCTCCAGCCCGATCATGCCGAATTCGGCCTGGGCAAACGGCAGCCGCTTGCTTTCGGGGTCCTGCGGCGCATGCGCCGAGGAGATCACGTCGATGGTGCCGTCGGCGATGGCGTCCACCACCGCCTTGCGGTCGGTTTCCACCCGCAGCGGCGGCTTCACCTTGGCGAAGGTGCGGTAGTCGCCGACATCGAGTTCGTTGAGCGCGAAGTTATGCGGCGCGGCGCCAGCGGTGAGGCGCAGGCCGCGCTGTTTGGCGCGCCGCACGACATCGAGCGAGTCCGCCGTCGAGAGATGCGAGGCATGCAGCCGGCCCTGCGTGGCTTCCAGCAGTCGCACATCGCGTTCCAGCAGGATCACTTCCGCCATCGCCGGAATACCGGCGAGACCGAGGCGGGCCGCAATTTCGCCCTCGTTCATCACGCCGCCCTTGGCCAGCGAGGGATCTTCGCAATGCTGCATGATCAGCAGGTCGAAGGTGGTGGCGTAGGACAATGCGCGACGCATCAGGCGCGGCGAGGCGATCGGCTTGTCGCCCTCGGTGAAGGCGACGGCGCCGGCCTGGGCCAGCAGGCCGAGTTCGGTGAGTTCTTCGCCTCTGGTGCCCCTGGTGACCGCGGCGGCCGGCAGGATGCGCACAACAGCGGTATCGCCGGCGCGGCGCGCGACGAATTCGACCAGCGCGACCTCGTCAATCGTCGGTTCGGTATTGGGCATCGCCACCATGGTGGTGACGCCGCCGGCTGCCGCGGCGCGGGCGCCGGTGGCCAGTGTTTCCTGATGCTCGGCGCCCGGCTCGCGCAGCCAGACATGCATGTCGATCAGGCCGGGTGCGAGACAGTGGCCCTGGCAGTCGATCTGTTCGACATCGCCGGCAAAGCCGCCGCTCGACAGCTTGGGACCGAGATCGACGATGCGGTCGCCTTCGGTCAGCAGCGCGCCCTTCACATCCAGGCCGGAGGCGGGATCGAGCAGGCGGGCGTTGGTGTAGAGTTTGCGACGGCGGGCCATGGGATTGGGACTCATGCTCCGGCCGGCGTGGAGTGACGCCAGTTCGGCTTGTGCTGCGCCAGCAATTCGAGGCAGGCCATGCGCACGGCGACACCCATCTCGACCTGTTCGTGAATCACGCTGCGATGAATGTCGTCAGCCACCTCGGTATCGATCTCGATGCCGCGGTTCATCGGGCCGGGATGCATGATCAGCGCATCGGGCTTGGCAAACGCCAGCTTCTCATGGTCGAGGCCGTAGAAATGAAAATACTCGCGCGTCGATGGCACGAAGGAGCCGTGGAAACGCTCCATCTGCAGGCGCAGCATCATCACGATATCGACGTCGGTCAGGCCCTTGCGCATATCGTGGTAGACCTCGACACCAAGCCGTTCGGCAAAGGCCGGCAGCAGTGTGGGCGGGGCGATCAGGCGCACGCGGGCGCCCATGGTGTTCAGCAGGTGGATATTCGAGCGCGCCACCCGGCTGTGCAGGATGTCGCCGCAGATGGCGACCGACAGGCCTTCCAGGCGACCCTTGCGGCGGCGGATGGTCAGGGCGTCGAGCAGGGCCTGGGTCGGATGCTCGTGGCTGCCGTCGCCGCCATTGATGACGCTGCAGCCGACCTTCTGCGCGAGGAGCGCCACCGCGCCGGAATCCTGGTGCCGCACGACCAGCAGGTCGGGGTGCATGGCATTCAGGGTGATGGCGGTGTCGATCAGGGTCTCGCCCTTCTTCACCGAGGAGGTGGCGACCGACATATTGATGACGTCGCCGCCCAGCCGCTTGCCGGCCAGCTCGAAACTGGTGCGGGTACGGGTCGAGTTCTCGAAGAACAGGTTAATGATGGTGCGGCCGCGCAGGCTGCTCTGTTTCTTCTCGACCGCCCGGTTCAGGTCCACATAACGGTCGGAATGGTCCAGCAGCGTCTGGATGTCCTGGGCGGAAAGCCCTTCGATTCCAAGGAGATGCCGATGAGAAAATGGTGGCAGCGGCCGGAGGCCGGCGGATTCGGCGGGGGGAGTGCGACTCGCAGACATTAAAAATGCACCATACATAAAAGTGCCCCGGCGGGCAATGAACCGGCAATCAAAGCTTTAACCATTTTCTGCTTAGCTGATTTCGATGATGCAGGACTTTAGCCAGAATCAGGTCGATGTTGCCGGCGGCACCGATATCGCCAGTCAGGCCGTGCGCCTGCTGCAGGTGCTGAATGGCCGCGCCAATGAGGTACAGGGCGTGACCGCCCGCATGTTCACGCTGGCGACGATCCTGTCGTTTTCGGACTACGCCGACGGGTTCCGCCGGGTGCAGGAATTCCTGTCTTTCTGCGATGTGATCGAAAGCAAGCTGGAGAACCTGCCGCCGGCGACGCGCGAGCCGATCCTGCACGAAGTGACCGCCGTGAAGGTGCGCGCCCTCCATGCCCTGCTGAAGGCGATGGGGGCCTATCTGGTCGCGCTGGAAAAGCGCGACATGATCAATTTCTTCGCCCAGGCCGTTTTCCTGATGCAGCATGATGTGCTGGCGCAGTTCCAGGCCGAAATCCTGCCTGAAGTACCGCCGCAACTGGTGCCGGAAGCGATGGCGGGGCTGTGCGAAGAAGTGATGGGGCGGCTGAAACGCCTGCTCGATCGCTGCATCGACGTTCCAGACTTCCGTTTCGAGACATGAGCGCCCCGCCGCCGTCCGACACCATGCCGGCGGCGACCGCACAGACTGACCTGCAAAATCTGCAGGCCGGGCTGGAAGCACATCGGCGTGGTGACCTGCCCACGGCCGAACGTCTGTATCGGCTGGTGCTGCAGACGGCCCCCGATACGCTCGATGCCTATAATCTGCTGGGCCGCCTGCTGGTACAGGGCGGCCGCGTCGGCGATGCCATTCCGCTGCTGCGCCATGCACTCGACCGCAACCCCGGCCAGTCGGGTCTGTGGATCAGCTATGCCGAAGCGCTGCTGACCTATGGCGCGCATGAGGCAGCCCGCGAGGCCGCGGAAAAAGCGCGGCAGCTCGCGCCGAAAGATCCCGACGTGCTTTATGTCTGGGCCGAAACGCAGCGTGCGGCGTCTGCGTGGATTGCCGCGGCCGATGGTTATCGCCGTTTGCTGGCCGTGCGCCCCGATCATGCCGGGGCCTGGCTGCAGCTTGCCACCTGCCTGCAGGCCATGGGCGATTTGCCCGCCGCAAAACAGGCGGCCGAACGCGCGGTACAGCATGCACCGCAGGCGCCCGAATGTCACAACAACCTGGGCAGCCTCCATGCCGCCAGCGATGATCACGCTGCGGCGCTCCCGCATTTCGAGCGTGCGCTGGCGCTGCGGCCGAACTATCCCGCCGCCCTGATCAACAAGGGGGCGTCGCTGCGCGAGACCGGGCAGGCGGCTGACGCCGTGCTGTTGCTGCAGCAGGCGATGGCGCTGACGAATGGGCATCCGCAAGCTGTCGCCGGTCTTGCCCAGGCGCGCCACAGCCTTGGCCAGATCGATGAGGCGCGGCAGCTGTATCGCGATGCGCTGGCGCGCGAACCCAACGATGCGGAGACACAGTGGAATTACGCCCTGGCCGCGCTGACGGCGGGTGATTTCGCCGCCGGCTGGCAAGCCTATGCCTGGCGCTGGCGCAAGGCCATGCCGCCACTGCCGCACCGCGCCTGGCCCTGGCCGGTCTGGACCGAGAATGACATTGCCGGCAAGCGCCTGCTGATCTGGGGCGAGCAGGGGCTGGGCGACCGCCTGATGCTGCTGCAGTTCCTGCCGGCGCTGATCGAAGACGGCGCGAAGGTGACGCTGGAAACCGATCCCCGCCTGATCCCGTTGCTGCAGCGCAGCTTTGCCGGGATCGACTTCGCAGCCGAGGGCACGCATGCCGATCCGGAGTTGCTGCAACGCCAGTTCGACGGGCATCGCCCGCTCGGTGATCTTGCTGTCACCGCGCCGCCTGGCAAGCCGATCCTGCGCGCCGATCCGATCCGCAGCAATGCGCTCGCCGGCAAATACCGGGGCGACAGCCGCGATCGCCTGGTCGGCCTGTCGTGGCGCAGCGCCAATCCGACGCTCGGCGCAGCCAAGTCGCTCAGCATACCGGAACTGGCGCCGTTGGCGGCCATTGCCGGGCTGCGTTTCGTCTGCCTGCAATATGGCGCGACGCCAGAGGAGCATGCCGCGCTGCGGTCGCTTTTCGGCGACCGCTACATCGTCGATCCCGGGATCGACGCGAAGAACGATCTGGCCGGACTGGCCGACCAGATTGCCGCGCTCGACCTGACCGTCACGGTGTCGAATATCACCGCGCATCTTGCCGGCTCGCTGGGCCGTCCGGTCTGGTTGCTGGCGCCGGCTTCCGGCCGCAGCCTGTTTTTCTATCTGATGGCGGAAGGCGAGGGCACGCCCTGGTACGCGGGCATGCGGATTTTCCGGCGCAGCCATGACCGGGGCGCGGAAAGCCAGCTTGAGGCGGTCGCCAAGGGCCTCGAATTGCTGGCAAAATAGGCCTGCGGGTGTTAGCAAGGGCCCGCCGCTGGCTTGGCCGGCGCCCAGACCCTAGTTTAAGCCAATGACCCACAAAAACTATTACATCACCACGCCGATCTACTACGTCAACGACAAGCCGCATATCGGGCATGCCTACACCTCGCTTGCCTGCGACGTGCTGGCGCGCTTCAAGCGCCTTGATGGCTACGACGTGATGTTCCTGACCGGCACCGACGAGCATGGCCAGAAAGTGGAGAAATCGGCTGAAGCAGCCGGCATCGATCCGAAGACTTTCTGCGATCGCGTCAGCCTGAGCTTCCGCGATCTCGCCAAGACGATGAATTTTTCCAACGACGACTTCATCCGCACCACCGAGACGCGGCATGTCACCGCCGTACAGGCGCTGTGGCAGCAGCTGGTCGCCTCCGGAAACATCTATCTTGGCGATTATGCCGGCTGGTATGCCGTGCGCGACGAAGCCTTCTACCAGGAAGACGAACTGACCGATGGTCCGAACGGCCAGAAGCTGGCGCCGTCGGGCGCGCCGGTCGAATGGGTGAAAGAGCCGTCGTATTTCTTCCGCCTGTCTGCCTGGGGCGACCGGCTGATCAAGTTCTACGAGGACAATCCCGGCTTCATCCTGCCGACCAGCCGCCGCAACGAAGTGATGAGCTTTGTGAAGGGCGGGCTGAAGGACCTGTCGGTGTCACGCACCACCTTCAAGTGGGGCATCCCGGTGCCGGGTGATGAAGCACATATCATGTATGTGTGGCTCGATGCGCTGACCAATTACATTACTGCCGCCGGCTATCCGGATACCGAGAGCGCGACCTACACGAAGTTCTGGCCGGCCGACCTGCATATGGTCGGCAAGGACATCCTGCGTTTCCATGCGGTCTACTGGCCGGCCTTCCTGATGGCCGCTGACTTGCCGGTGCAGAAGCGCGTCTTCGCACATGGCTGGTGGACCAATGAAGGCCAGAAGATTTCCAAGTCGCTCGGGAACGTGATCGACCCGCTCAAGCTGATCGAGGAATACGGCCTCGACCAGACGCGCTATTTCCTGATGCGCGAAGTGCCATTTGGCAATGACGGCGATTTCCGCAAAGCCGCCGTCGTCGGTCGCATCAACTCCGAACTGGCCAATGGCTTTGGCAATCTGGCCCAGCGCACGCTCAGCTTCTGCGCCAAGAACACCAATGCGTCCGTGCCCGCACCAGGTCCGCTGAACGATGCCGACGACGCGCTGCTGGCGCAGGCCGACAGCCTGATCGAGCAGATGCGCGCGTCGCTGGACGAGCAGTCGATCCATGTCGCGCTTCAGCAGTGGTTCGACCTGGTGGATGCCGCCAACAAGTATATCGACGTTGAAGCGCCCTGGACGTTGCGCAAGACTGATCCGGCGCGCATGCAGACCGTGCTGTGGTGCCTGCTGGAAGCGATCCGCCAGCTGGCGATCCTGTCGCAGCCCTTCATGCCGCAGGCCTCGGCGAAGATGCTGGAACAGCTTGGCGTATCGGAAGCCGCACGCAGCTTCGCGCATCTGGGCGAACCTGGCCGTCTGCGTGCCGGTACGCCGCTGCCGACGCCGCAGGGCGTGTTCCCGCGTCATGTCGAAGCGGTTGCGAGTGTCTGAGATGGCAATGCTGATCGACAGCCATTGCCATCTGGATTTCCCCGATTTCGCTGAGGAGCGCGATGCGATCATCCAGCGCGCTCGGCAGGCCGGCATTGGCCTGATGTTGACAATCTCGACGCGGCTTGATCAGTTCGAGCGCGTGCTGGCGGTGGCCGAAGCCTATCCGGATGTCTACTGCACTGTCGGTATCCACCCGCATGAAGCTGACGACCATGTCGATGTCGCCGCCGCCAGGCTGATCGAGCTGGCCAAACATCCCAAGGTGGTGGGGCTGGGCGAGACCGGGCTCGACTATTTCTATGAACACAGCGACCGTGACGCGCAGAAGACCTGCTTCCTGGCGCATATCGTGGCCGCACGCGAAACCGGCCTGCCGGTGGTGATCCATACCCGCGATGCCGACGACGATACCGCGGCCATCCTCGATGCAGAGATGGCCAAGGGCAAGTTCAAGGGCCTGCTGCACTGCTTCTCGTCGGGCCAGCCGCTCGCCGAACTGGCAGTCCGCCATGACATGATGGTGTCGTTCTCCGGCATCCTGACCTTCAACAAGGCGCGCGCCGTTCAGGACTCGGCGCAGGCCTTGCCCATGAAGAACCTGCTGGTGGAAACCGACGCGCCCTATCTCGCGCCCGTTCCCATGCGCGGCAAGCGCAACGAACCTTCCTTCGTGGCGCATACCGCGGCCTTCCTCGCCAAGCTGAAGGGTGTCGGTGTGTCAGAGATCACGGAGACGACCACGGCGAATTTCCTGCGCCTGTTCGACAAGGTGCCGCACGAGGCGGTCAGCGACCGCCGGGCGGCCTGACTCGCGCATGAAGATCACTATCCTGGGCAGCGGAGGATCGGTAGGCGTGCCGCGCATCGACGGCAACTGGGGCGCCTGTGATCCGAACGAGCCGAAGAACCGGCGCAGCCGTGGCTCCATCGTGATCGAGCAGGGCGAGACGCGCCTGCTGATCGATACCAGCCCCGATCTGCGCAGCCAGTTTCTGGCGAACAACTTCCATTGGGTCACTGCTGTCGCCTGGACGCATGACCATGCTGACCAGACGCATGGCATCGATGATCTGCGCACGCTGGCCTATATCCAGAAAAAGCGCATCGAAGGCTATGCCGATGCCTTCACGCATGAGCGCCTGACCAGGAAATTCGCTTATTGCTTCCAGAAGATGGGCGACGGCTATCCGCCGATTCTTGAGCCGAAGACGATCGACGGTCCGTTCACGGTCGGCGATCTCGAGGTGATTCCATTCCGCCAACAGCATGGTGCGATTCACTCGCTGGGTTTCCGCTGCGGTGATTTTGCCTATTCCAACGATGTCGTGGCGCTGGATGACGCAGCCTTTGCGACACTGGAAGGCATCAAGCTCTGGGTGGTGGATGCGCTGCGCCATGAGCCACATCCAACGCACAGTCATGTCGAACAGACGCTGGGCTGGATCGCGCGGCTGGATGTCGAACGCGCGGTGCTGACCAACCTGCATATCGATCTCGATTATAACAAGCTGAAAGCAGAGTTGCCGCCAGGCGTCGAACCCGCCTATGACGGCATGGTGCTGCACTGCTGACATGTTGAAGACGATCTGGGCGATCTCGGAACGTGGTGCAGCAGGGATGCAGAGCCAGGCGCTTGGCTTGGCCGAGGCGCTGTTCACCACCGAAGGCTTCGCCATGCCCGAAAACTTCGAGGTGGCGCTGCGCGCGCCGCAACGCTGGTTGCCCATGCATCCGGTATTCGCCGGCATGGGGGCGCTGAGCCCGGATACGCTGACGCCGATCATGGCGCAGGTCGCGAAACAAGGCTGGCCCGACCTGCTGATCGCCAGTGGTCGCAAGGCGGCCTTCGCCGCGCTGGCGATCCGCAAGGCGAGCGGCGGCAAGACACGCACCGTACTGACCCAGGATCCGCGCAGCAATCCGCGCCACTGGGATATCCTGGTGGTGCCGGAGCACGACCATGTGCGTGGGCCGAATGTGCTGCTGACCAATGGCGCATTGCATCGCGTTACGAAATTCAAGCTGGAGAGCGGAGCCGCGGCGCTGCGCGCCGAATGCGCCCGGATTCCAACTCCACGAGTGGCTGTGCTGGTCGGCGGCAGCAACCGCAACTACACGCTCGACGAAGACTGGATGCGTGAGTTCGTCGCGCAGCTCCGTCTGATGACCGAACGTTCCGGCTGCGGCATCCTCGCCACCGTGTCTCGTCGCACCGGCGAGGCCGAAGCCAACATTCTGCGTGGCGGTCTGGCCAGCCTGCCGGCGATCCTGTGGGACGGGAAGGGACCAAACCCTTATTTTGGCTTCCTCGGCCTGGCCGACGCCATCGTGGTGACGAGTGAGTCGATCTCGATGATTTCGGAAGCCTGCTCGACCGGCAAACCGGTTCTGGTGGCGCGCCTGCCGGGGCGATCCAGGCGCTTTGAACAGTTCTACGACAGCCTGCTGCGACGTGGCCTGATCCAGTGGTTCGATGGCCGCCTGATGCAGTGGGAAAATGGCCGTATCGACGATATGGACCATATCGCCCGTGATATCCGCGACCGGCTCGGCTGGGCTTAAGCCAGTCGCCACCTGAGGCGGTTTGTCGCGCATCCACGCTTTTATGATACTTTATAACGCTTTTGGGGCCGAAGCCGCTTTATTTTGCGACCGGTTCTCATTATTACTAGGCGGCCTCACAGACGCAGCCGCACAAAAAACCGCGGCAAATCAGGAGTAAGATACTGATGAACCATGAACTTTCCTTCATGGCGCTGATCATCAACGCCGACCCGATCGTGCAAGCGGTGATGGCGATCCTGGTCCTGTCGTCTGTAGCCTGCTGGGCGATCACGGTGGAAAAGCTGGTGCGGTTCGGCTCGCTGCGTCGTGCGGCCCGCAATTTCGAAGCCGCTGTGAAAGCCGATGCGCTGCTGAGCAATCCGAAAGCCGGCGAGGGCATCCAGACGGCGATCCTGAATGCCGCTGCGCGCGAGCGCAAGGACGGCATTGATGCCGGCGAGAGCCGCTATGAATTCCGCGTCCGTCTCGAAATGGTGATGCGTCAGGCGATGGCGCAGCAATTGCGCCAGGTCGAGCCCGGCCTGCCGTTCCTCGCCACCGTGGGCTCTGCCGCGCCGTTCATCGGCCTGTTCGGCACCGTCTGGGGCATCATGAACAGCTTCTCGGCTATTGCCGGTTCGAACGATACCAGCCTCGCGGTTGTGGCGCCCGGCATTGCCGAGGCGTTGTTCGCCACCGCGCTCGGCCTCGTCGCCGCGATTCCCGCCGTCGTGCTTTACAACAAGTTCAGCACCGATCTCGGCCGTCTGGCGCAGCGTTTCAACGTCGCCATCAATGAGGCCGCCCGGCAGTTCTCGCGCAGCAGCACGGTGCATCCCCGTTCGATGGCCGAGGCAGGTCAGTAAGGACAACTGATCATGGCGATTTCTCCGATCGGCAACGGCGGTAACGACTACAGCAACGATGGCTTCGACGGCTATAAGCCGATCTCTGACATCAATGTCACGCCGTTCGTCGACGTCATGCTGGTGCTGCTGATTATCTTCATGGTCGCCGCACCGCTGATGATGGTGGGTGTGCCGCTGCAACTGCCCAAGACGACCGCCGCCAAGGTGACTCCGCCGAAGGAGCCGCTGGTCGTCAGCATGGACAAGGACGGCAAGCTGTTTATCCGCAAGAATCCGGTGGAAGAGGCCGATCTTGTCGCCGCCCTGCAGGCGCTGAACGAGAACGAGGCGAACACCGTGATCTATGTGCGCGGTGACAAGACGCTTGAATACGGCCGCATCATGGATCTGATGGGCAAGGTCGGACAGGCCGGCTTCGGCAAGATTTCTCTCGTCGCCGAAGGCGCCACGCCGCCGCCTACGAAGTAAGGCTGATGCGCGCAACAGTCACATCCTGGGTCGTCTCGGTCAGCGCCCATCTCGCTGCGATTGCGTTCCTGCTGTTCGGATTCCCGTTTTTCCAGAAGCCGATCCAGGCCGAGGAAAAATTCCAGGGCATAGAGGTTCTGCTGCTGGCGGCTGCGCCGCCGGAGCCGCAGGTGGTGAATATTCCGCCGCCACCGCCCCCGCCGCCGCCACCACCGCCGGAAGTCGATCCGATCACAACGAAGTCGGAGGAGCCGGACCTTGAACCGGCACCCCCGCCCAAGCCCAAGCCCGTTGTGCGTCGGCCGGCTCCGCCGCCTCCGCCACAGCCGCCCAAGGAACAGCCGAAGGTGGAAACCCCGCCACAGCCAGTCTACCAGCCGCCGCAGCAGCAGGTGGCTGTTGCTCCGCCTGCACCGGTGAACTCGGCGCCACGCGTCGTGGTCAATCCGGATGCCGAGGCGAACTACTACGCCCAGTTGCTGGCCTGGCTGGAGAAGAACAAGGAATATCCGCGCCGCGCCCAGTTGCGCCGCATGGAAGGCGTGGCGCATCTGCGCTTTGTCATCGACGAAAACGGTCGCGTGATGTCGTACAAGATCGAGCGCAGTTCGGGTCATGATGCGCTGGACGATGCCGTCGAACGCATGATCGCCAAGGCGTCGCCACTGCCGCCGATTCCGCCATCGCTTGGCAAGTCCAGGCTCGATGTCGTGGTCCCGGTACAGTTTTTCCTGAAGTAGTTTCAGAGTCAAAAAGAAACAGGGGGAGCCGATGATCCGCTCAATTCTGGCAGCAGCAATTCTTGGCCTCGGCCTGCTGGGAGGTATGCCGGCGCTGGCTGCAGAAACCGGCAAAGCGGCCGTGCTGAAGACCTATGCCGATATTGCGCAGGCGATCTACGATGATTCCGTCAGTACCGCGCGTAACCTGCAGAAGGCCGTAAATGCGCTGATTGCCAGGCCGTCGGAGGCGACGATGAAGGCGGCGCGCGAGGCCTGGATCGCGGCCCGCGTTCCCTATCAGCAGTCGGAAGTTTTCCGCTTCGGCAATCCGGTGGTCGACGCGTGGGAAGGCCGCGTCAATGCCTGGCCGCTCGATGAAGGCCTGATCGACTATGTCGATGCCGGCAAATATGGCGAGGAGTCGGACGAGAACCCGCTTTATGCCGCTAACGTCATCGCCAACAAGAAGCTGAGCTTCGGCGGCAAGACGATGAATACCAGCCAGATCAACTGGCGCCTGCTGCGCAACCTGCATGAAGTGGGTGGTGTTGAGGCCAATGTAGCCACCGGTTACCATGCGGTGGAATTCCTGCTCTGGGGCCAGGACCTGAACGGCACTGGCCCGGGCGCCGGCAACCGTCCCTGGACCGATTATGCCAAGCAGGGTTGCACCAACGGCAACTGCGACCGTCGTGCGCAGTATCTGTCGGTTGCCACCCAGATTCTGGTCGAGGACCTGGCCTTCATGGCCAAGCAGTGGGCCGCAGACGGCGAAGCGCGCAAGGCGCTGACCGTCAAGGGCGTAGATGCCGGCATCAGCATGATGATCACCGGCATCGGCAGTCTGTCCTACGGTGAACTGGCCGGCGAGCGCATGAAGCTCGGCCTGCTGCTGCATGATCCCGAAGAAGAGCATGACTGCTTCTCCGACAACACCCACAATTCGCATTACTACAACGTCGTCGGCATGCTGAATGTCTATGGTGGTGAATATAAGCGCGTGAACGGCAGCATGGTGAAGGGCGCCAGCCTGAGCCAGCTGGTGCGCGGCGGTGCGGCGGACCTTGATACCGAGATGCGCGGTAAGCTGAAGGCGACTCTGGATGCGATGACCGCGATCAAGCAGCGTGCCGAGACCAAGGAAGCCTATGACCAGATGCTGGCCGACGGCAACGCGGAGGGTAATGCCGTGATCCAGGCTGCTATCGACCGGCTGACCGACCAGACCAGGATGCTCGAGCGCGTCGTGGGGTCGCTGAAGCTGAAAGCGACCTTTGAAGGTTCGGACAGCCTCGATGCACCCGACAAGGTCGGCAAGAAGTAAGCGGTACGCGCTCACGGTACTGGCTGGCTCCCTGTGGGCTGGTCTGGTGCTGGCTGGCGCCGCGCACGCGGAAGCTTCCGACCAGCTGGCAGGCGCCGCCACCGTGCGGCGCTTCGATGCCACCGCGTTTTCGCAACCCTCGGCCAATATGGCATTCGAGCGCCAGCTCGATTTCAAGGTTGGCGACGGAATCTTCCGCAAGCTCTGGGTGCCGTCGCCCAGTTCGACGAAATCGTCGGATGGCCTCGGCCCGCTGCTGAATGCGCGCGGCTGCCAGTCCTGCCATCTGCGCGATGGCCGCGGGCGGCCGCCGGCAGCGAACGAAGCCGCCACCTCGATGGTCCTGCGCCTCAGCATCCCACCGCAGACTGAGGCCGACCGTCTGGCGCTGGCGACTTACATGCGTGCGGCGACGCCCGAACCAACCTATGGCGGGCAGTTGCAGAATTTCTCGGTGAACGGCCTGCTGGCCGAAGGCCGCATGACGATTGCCTATACCGAACATCCGGTCACGCTGGCCGATGGTGAAGTGGTGCGGCTGCGCAAGCCGCGCTATGGCGCGACCGAGCTCAACTACGGACCGATGCACCGGCAGACCATGATCTCGCCGCGTATCGCGCCGCCGATGATCGGCCTCGGACTGCTGGAGATGATCCCGGAAGAGGCCTTGCTGAAACATGCCGATCCGGAGGATGCCAATGGCGACGGCATTGCCGGCAAGCCGAACCGCGTGCGCAGCCATGCCGAGGGCAGGGCGATGATCGGGCGCTTCGGCTGGAAAGCCGGCATGCCCACGGTTGCCGACCAGGTGGCGGATGCCTTCGCCACCGATCTCGGTCTCTCCACGCATCTCGTGCCGGCCTCGCATGGCGACTGCACGCCGACGCAGAAAGCCTGCCTCAGCCTGCCAACCGGCGACGATGCGCGCGAAAAGGTGGAAGTGCCGCGCAAGATGTTTGATCTCGTGGTTTTTTATGCGCGCAATCTGGGCGTGCCGGCGCAGCGCAATCCGCAGGGCCCGGCCGTGCTGCGCGGCAAAGCGCTGTTCGCGGCGGTCGGCTGCAGTGGTTGTCATGTACCGAGCTTCGTCACCGGCCGCGATCCGGCGCGGCCTGAGCAATCAGCGCAGCGAATCTTCCCCTACACCGACCTGCTGTTGCATGACATGGGCGAGGGGCTGGCCGATGAACGGCCGGAAGGTGAAGCCAATGGCCGCCAGTGGCGCACGTCGCCGCTCTGGGGGATCGGCCTGACCCGCACGGTCAGTGGGCATGATATGATGCTGCATGACGGCCGCGCCCGTGGCGCGCTGGAAGCCATCTTGTGGCATGGCGGTGAGGCCGAGGCGGCAAGGGCGCGCGTGCAGCGCATGAGCCGTGCCGAACGCGCCGACCTGCTCGCCTTCATTCAGTCGCTTTAGTTTCCGGGAGTCTTCATCATGCGCTCGATTGCATCCGTCCTGGCTGTTCTGCTGTTCCTCGCCGGCAATCCCGGCCATGCCGTGGAGGCGAGCGCCTATGCCGCGCTGAACAAGGCCGCCATCGACCAACACATCCTGCCGCGCTATGACGCGCTGGTGACGGCCACCGCCGGACTGAATGCCGCGGCCAAGTCCTACTGCGCTGCGCCGGCGACCAGACCGGTCGCCGATCTGCAGGTGGCGTTCGGTCAGACGTTGGATGCCTGGCAGGATATCCAGCATGTGCGTTTCGGGCCGATCGACTGGTTCTTCCGCAGCCAGCGCTTTGCATTCTGGCCCGATCCGCGCAACACCATAGGCAAGCAGATGGCTGAATTGCTGTCGAAGCACCAGTCTGGTTCGGTCGACCCGGAACTGCTGGCCAAGGGCAGCGTCGCCACGCAGGGTCTGCCGGCACTGGAACGCCTGATCTTTGGTGAAGACGCCAGCAAGCTGAAGTCGGGTACAGACGCGGCCTACCGCTGCCGCTATGTGGAAGCCATTGCGATCAACCTGGCGCAGATGGCGAAAGAGACGCAGGCGGCGTGGCGGGAAGGTGGCGACAAGGCTTTTGCCGCCGTGATGCAGGACGGCAGGAATCCCGATGCACCGTATCGCGAACCGCAGGAAGCCACGCTTGAGCTGTTCAAGGCGCTGTACCTGGCTGTCGAACTGGCCGCCGATCACAAGCTGGCGCGGCCACTGGGCGCGGCATTGAAGGATGCGCGGCCGCGGCTGGCGGAATCCTGGCGCAGCGAGCGCTCGCTGCGCAACATCCAGCGGAATCTGGCCGCCGCACAGGATCTCTATCTGAACAGTTTCTCTCCGGCCGTGACTGACAAAGCGGTCGACACCGCGATCCGCGATGGCATCGCCAAATCGGTGACGACGGCCAATGCGATCAGAGTTCCGCTCGAGACCGCTGTGCAGGACGCGAAAACCCGTCCCCAGGCCGAGGCGCTGGCTGCTGAACTGCTGGCGCTGAAGAAGCTGCTGGGCGACCGGCTGCCGCCGGCTCTGGATATCCCGGTCGGCTTCAACGCGCTGGATGGAGACTGAACGATGATTTCGCGTCGTGAGGTTCTCTCTGGTCTGGGTGCAGCAGGTCTGCTGCCGCTAGTCGGTTCGTCGGCTTTTGGCGCCGCCCGGACGCGCCTGTATCTGAACGCCTATGGCGACAGGGGCACCTTTGGTCTGGCCGGTTTCGACGCCGATGGCCAGCTTCGCTACCGGTTGCCGCTGCCGGGTCGTGGCCACAGTTTTGCGAAGCGTGACGATGGCCGCATCGCGGTGGCGTTTGCGCGGCGGCCGGGCGACTACGCGCTGGTTTTCGATCCGGTCGCCGGCACGGCCTTGCATCTGATCCCGGCGGTCGAGGACCGGAATTTCTGCGGGCATGGCGCTTTCACCGCTGACGGCAAGCTGATGTTTGCCACCGAGGCGATCGGCTCGACCGGCGATGGCGTGCTCGGCATCTATGACGCCGCCGATCGCTGGAAACGTGTCGGTGAAATTCGCACCCATGGCCTGGACCCGCATGAGGTCCGCCTGATGCCGGACGGCCGCACGCTGGTGGTGGCCAATGGCGGCATCCTGATGCGCTCAGACATGCCGCGGCTCAAACTCAACATCCCGGACATGGACCCGTCGCTGGTCTATCTGGATGCCCGGGATGGCAGCCTGGTGCGTCAGGTTCGCCCGGCGGCCGAACTGCGCCAGCTCAGCATCCGCCATATCGCCATCGACCGGCGCGGCCGGGTGGCCGTGGCCATGCAGTATGAGGGCCCGGAGACTGATACGGTGCCGCTGGTGGCTGTGCATGACGCGCCGGCCGGGACTGACCGGCTGGGCTATCTGCCGATGCCCGAGGATCAGCGGGCGGCCATGCGGCAGTATTGCGGCTCGGCGGCCATGGACCGCAGCGGCCGCTATCTGGCGGTCAGCAGTCCGCGCGGCAACCGGGTGCTGATCTGGGACATGGAGCGGCTGGCGCTGCTGCAGGTCGGCGAGGCGCGCGATGTCTGCGGGCTTGCGGCACAACCAGACGCGGGCTTCCTGGTATCAAACGGGCTTGGCCGCATGTACCGGCTGGGCAATGACGGTCGCATGGCGACAGTGGCAGAGGCCGGACGACTGCAATGGGACAACCACATGGTTGTTGCGGGTTGATTTTGGTAATCTATTGGAAAATCTATATCATTTATTTTCCATAATATACATTATCCGATATATGGGTATTGATAGGGCGGCGTCTTTGAGGCTCCTCGCTGCCTGCGCTCCGGCTATCCCGGCCTGTTCGACCTCAGCGCTCGCGCAGGCTTTCCTGGCGGTACCGGGCGATTGGCGACAGCAGATAGTCGATCATGCGTCGGCGATCGGTTTTCACCTCCGCGGTCAGCGCCATGCCGGCGCCGAGTTCCACCTGACGACCATCAACGTTCATTGAACTGCGTTCCAGCGCGATCCGGATCGGATAGACCAGCCCCCGCTTTTCATCCGGCACGGCATCCCGGGAAACCGAAATCACCTTGCCCGGAATGGTGCCGTATTTGGTGAACAGGAAGGTCTCGATCTTCACCTCGACCTCCTGGCCGGGCTGGATGAAGCCGATATCCCGGTTCTGCACCGTTGCTTCCACCTCGAGCGTCGCATTGTCAGGAACGATCACCATCAGAACCTGGGCCGGAGTCACCACACCACCAATGGAATGAATCGCCAGCTGCTGGACGACACCATCCAGTGGCGCCGTCAGAGTCTGCAGTCCGTGACGCTGTTCCGCCTTGAGGAACTCTTCCTCAAGCACAGCGGCCTTACGCTGGGCCTCGTCACGCTGGTTGAGGACGACCTTGAGATACTCGGACTGGATCTGCTGGCGCTGGCGCTGCAGGGCCGCGACTGCGGCGGCAGCCTCTTCGCGACGGTGACGCTGTCCCCTGAGGGCGTATTCCATCTCGACTTGCTGCTGCTGAAGTTCGAGCGCCAGCAATCGCGACCCGAAGCCCTTGTCTGCCAACTCGGTTCTGGCCTGGCTGCGCGTACGCAGCAGCGGCAAGGCGTTCTCGAGCCGGGCAATATCGGCCTCCACCGACTTCCGGTCGGCATTGCGGCGCTCCAGTTCTGCATCCATCCCGGCCAGGCGGGCCAGATGTTCATCGACCTGACTGACAAGCATCGCAGTATGCAGCTCGACGAGAGATCTGGGCGTGCCGATCGGAGGGACAAACCGTCGCAGCGCGTCGGCCGGTATTGCCGAGGCTTCAAGCCGCGCCGCATCAAGACGCGAGGCGACCAGTTCTGCGGTCAGGCGCCGCATGTCGGCGCCAGCCGTCGTGGGATCGAGCTCAACCAGGCGTTCGCCTGCCTTCACATGCTGGCCGTTCTGCACACGGATGGCACGGACCACGCCCGGCTCCAATGGCTGGATCACCTTGGTCTGCCCGGCCGGAATGGTGCGCCCGTCGGCAACGGCAACCACGTCGAGCTCGCCAATAAACGACCAGGCCAAGCCTACTGCCAGCAACGCTGTCAGCGACCAGAAGGTATATCGCGCCGTCGGCGATGGCGGGCTTTCGAGAACTTCAAGCGCCGCAGGCAGGAACTCGACTTCATCGCGCTGCCGTGGTTCGCGCGGACCGCGCTGTTTTTCGAATTTCCATGCAGCATGGGCGATCTCGGTCGCGTTGCGCAGACCATTCCAGACCGAGGGGCGTCCAGCCTTAGACGACATGGAGTCCCCCTGCCTGCTGCCGCATCATCGCGGCAAACCGACCGCCCTGCCGCAGTAACTGGTCGGGCGCCCCATCCTCCACGATCTGGCCACGGTCAATTGTGATAATGCGGTGTGCCAGACGGACGGCCGAAAGCCGGTGCGCGATAATCAGAACCGTACGCCCTTTGCAGATATGCTCCATGTTGGTGTGGATCGCGGCTTCGGATTCCACATCAAGGGCGCTGGTCGCCTCATCGAATATCAGGATGCGTGGATTGCCGATCAACGCACGGGCGATGGCGATGCGCTGGCGCTGGCCACCCGATAAAGTCGAACCGCGTTCACCGACCAGCGTGTCGTAACCCTGCGACAGCGCGACAATGAAATCATGTGCGCCCGCCAGCTGGGCCGCGGCGATCACCCGTTCGAGCGGAACACCCGGATCGGACAGCGCGATATTTTCGCGAATACTCCCGCTGAACAGCGTATTTTCCTGCAGCACCACACCGACGGCACGGCGCAGCGATGCCGGATCTATCTGGGTCAGATCGAGGCCATCGACACTGACCTTGCCTGCCTCAGGCACATACAGACGCTGCACCAGCTTGGCCAAAGTGCTCTTGCCCGAGCCGGACGGGCCGACAATGCCCAGGATCTGCCCGGCAGGGATCGTCAGCGAGAGATTGCGCAGGATTTCAGGACCATCGGGCCGGTAGCGGAACGTCGCGCGATCGAATTCGATATGACCTTTCAGCTGAGGCAATGATTGCCGGCCAGCACTGATGCCGGCTTCCGAATGTGTATTCAGAATGTCGCCAAGTCGCTCGATGGAGATGCGCGCCTGCTGAAAATCCTGCCAGAGCTGGGCAATGCGCAGGATTGGGCCGCTGACGCGGCCAGACAGCATGTTGAAGGCAATCAGCTCGCCGACTGTCAGCCCTCCTCCGATCACCAGCTTCGCGCCGACCCACAGGATTGCCGCCGTTACGATTTTGCTGATCAGCTGGGCTGCCTGGCTGGCGAAGTTGGAAAGATTGCCGACACGGAAGGAGGCCCGTACATAGGCCGCCAGCAGTTCTTCCCAGCGGCGCTGCATCTGCGGCTCTACGGCCATCGCCTTCACCGTCTCGATTCCGCCAACGCGTTCGACGAGGAAGGACTGGTTCTCCGAGCCGCGGGCAAACTTTTCATCGAGACGACGCTTCAGCGTCGGGGTAACGATCAGGGAAATGGCGATATAGAACGGCACCGCCGCCAGACATATCCAGCTCAGCAGCGGGCTGTAGAAGAACATCACGGCAATGAAAACGAAGGTGAAGACGAGATCCACGGCGACGGTGACGGTCGAGCCAGTGAGGAAATTACGGATATTCTCCAGTTCGCGTACCCGGGCGACACTGTCGCCAACGCGGCGCGCTTCGAAATAGGCCAGCGGCAGACCCATCAGATGGCGAAAGAGCTGCGCGCCAAGCTCCAGGTCGATCCGGTTGGTGGTGTGCGAGAACAGGTATGTCCGCAGCCCGCCGAACATCGCCTCGAATATGGCAATCGCGACCAGCGCAAAGACCAGAACGTCCAGCGTTGAAAGCGACCGATGCACCATGACCTTGTCGATCACGACCTGGAACATGAGGGGTGCAACCAGGGCCAGCAACTGGATGATGAAGGAGGCGAGCAGCACCTCCCCGAACATTTTGCGGTATTTGACAATGGCGGGGATGAACCAGGACGCGTCGAAGTGACGCCGGACACCGGACAGATCGGCGCGTGTTGCCACCAGGATCAGTTCCTGGCTCCAGATCGCTTCGAACTCGGCCCGCGTCATCGGTCGCGGTTTTCCGTCGTGCCCGTCCGCGACGAGTACGCCTTCCCGGCCCTGTTCCTCGCGCACGGCGGCCAGTACGATAAAGCCGCCATCCTTCAGGCCGGCAATGGCCGGCAGCGGGGTGCGGCTGAGCCGTTGCCAGGTCGTGGCGATCTTTCGCAGTTTGAGATCGAGCTGCCGTCCCGCACGAATGATGTCATCGCCGGAAGTCTGCCCGCCGGGGTTCGCAAATCTGTGCAAGAGCTGCCCGGCATCGACCGGCCGCCCGAGCACGCGCATGACCAGCGCGAGACAGAGGAGCCCCCTGTCGCCTTCAGCCGGCTTGCCTGCTCCCTGCTCCAACGAAATCCCCCACACCTCCCCCCATTCTGGGGGGATCAATCCACTGTAGCAACTATAGGGCTAGTTGCGGAGAACTGGAATGCCGTTGCAGTCAGGGCTGGGGCAGACATCAATTCTGGGGAGCGGCTTTCTAGGCCCAGGTTGTGGCAAACACCGGGGCAAGATCGCTCGCCAGCTGGGGCGACAGCGTGAAGTCGCCGGTTCCCGGCTGGGTGTAGGTCGCCATGGCGTCAACCAGTGCCTGCACATTGGCTGCCGAAAGGCTGTGACTGCCATCCGTAGTCTGGATGCTGTCGACCCGACGGGTGCTGTCGGTATACCAGCTCTTCAGCAGCACGCTGCTGGCGCTCTCGCCGATCACATCGATCCGCAGGTCGTTGCCGACCTGTCGGAACCAGAGCTGGTCGTAGGACACACCACTTCCGAACAGGACAGCATCGGTGGTGCCGGCTGCATCGGTTATGCCGGCCTGCACGATATCGTCGACACCATCACCGCGTGCGACCAGATAAGTGTCACTGCCGTCTCCGCCGGTCAGAACGTCATTCCCGCCGGCACCGCTAATGGAATCATTGCCGGCCATCCCGTAGATCGACTGGCCGGCCGCGGTTCCCGTCAAGACGTTATCACCGCTGCTGCCCATGATGTCGTTCGGCCCGAGCAGCGGCGGCAGAGGCCCGCCTGTCCACTCTGTAAGATCGAGGGTGCCATTAGCAAAGAGCAGCTTCTCGATACCGGTCAGTGTATCGGTGCCCTCGGTGCCAATGTTGGCAGCGACCGTGATGGCTCCGCTGTTGTAACTGATCGTGTAGTTGTTCAGCGACAGGGCATAAACCGCGATATCAACACCGGCTCCGCCATCCAGGGTGTCGTTGCCGCCATCGCCACGCAGGGTATCGTCGCCATCGGCACCACGCAGCACATTGGCAACGCTGCTGCCGGTCAGCGTGTCGGCATGCTCAGAGCCTGAGAGATTGGTTGCACCTGCGAGGTTTCGCGTAGTCCCGCGCCATACGTAGCTGCCAGTGAACTGGTCGCCGGTTGCATCGCCGCCGCTGGCAGCACCTGTTGCCAGATTGACATTCACACCCGCGGCGGAATGCGTGTAAACCAGCGTGTCATTCCCGCCTCTGCCATCGAAGATGTCCGCTCCGGCGCCGCCTTCAAACATGTCGTCAGAGGTGAGAATGTTCATGTAAACATCGTCGTAAGCCGAACCGCGGACACCCTCTACCTGGCGCAATGTATCCTTAAACGGATTGATTGATGCGTTGTAAAAATAGGAAGCAATATTCGTGGGCGTGCCCCTCTGGAAAAACATGCCGGTCATACCGGCAGGCTTCACGATATCGCTGTAGTCGACCCAATCGACACCGGCTCCTCCGGTGATATCGTCGACACCACCACTGGAGATGAAAATGTTGTCGCCGCCATTGCCGGTCAGTGTGTCGTTGAAACTGGATCCCTGCAGGTTTTCAAAACCATGCAGTACATCGTTTGCGGCATCGCCATAGAAGCCAAGCCCTGTCTCCAGGCTGACCGTGACGCCGGCAGATGAACCGGCATAGCTCGCCGTGTCATTGCCGCTGCCGCCGACCAGAATATCGCCGCCGGCGCCGCCGATCATAACATCGTCGCCGCCAAGGCCGTGTAGATAGTCAACGCCGCCGGTCCCGGTCAGCGTCTCGTGGCCTTCCGTGCCATACACGGTTCCCGCTGGCATTGTCGGTTCCGGCAACGGGCCGCCCGTCCAGCCGGTAAAGTCATAGACCAGACCGTTGAACTTCAGCTTCTCCATGCCGGTCAGCGTGTCGACATCTTCGTAGCCACTTTGCGCATCAACCGTGATGACGCCGTTATTGTAGGTGATCCGATAGCGACCGATCGGTTTCTCAAACACGGCGGTGTCGATGCCATTCCCGCCATTGAGCGTGTCGTTCTGATTGCCGCCATAGAGGCTGTCATCGCCATCGCCACCATCAAGCAGGTCGATGCCATTGCCGCCGGTGAGGGTGTCATTGCCATTAAGGCCGTAAATCTGATCGGCAGCGGCCGTACCATTCAAAACGTTATCTGTGGCATCGCCAGTGATAACAGCCATCTTTTCCCCTCCGGAATCGCTATCAGTTGCTGGCGACATTTCCACAACCGGAGAAAAACTGTCAATCGCAATAAGTGTAATTAATATAATTAGAATACCCTTAAAGGAGTATTGTGGCGAAAATATTCACATCCTTAGAAGGAGCAGACTCGACAGCTTGTCCCGTATTCAATGAGGCCTTGTCGGAAGCAGAGGCTCGTTTTTGGCGGCGATGGCAAGGCAGCCGTGATTCCTGCAGGATGAAAACATCTGATTCTTATCCAGACGCACCTAGGCCGCCATGACAGCTTCCCATGATCTCACCAGCCTGGCCGAACTGCTGCGCATCATGGCGCGGCTACGCGACCCGGATGGTGGCTGCCCCTGGGATCTCGAGCAGAGTTTCGCGACCATCGCGCCCTACACCATCGAGGAAGCCTACGAGGTCGAAGACGCCATTGCGCGCAACGACCTGCCGGCGCTCAAGGATGAGCTCGGCGACCTGCTGCTGCAGGTCGTGTTCCATGCCCGCATGGCCGAGGAAGCCGGCCATTTCGCCTTCCCGGACGTCGCCGCCGGGATCGCCGACAAGATGGTCCGCCGGCATCCGCATGTCTTCGGTGATGTGAACGCCGATCATCCCGAGACCGTCAGTGCGAACTGGGAAAGCATCAAGGCCGCCGAGCGCGCCGCAAAGGCCGAGGCAGCCGTCGATCATGGCCTGTCGGCCGTGCTGGCCGGCGTCACCCCGGGCCTTCCGGCGCTGCTACGCGCCGTGAAGCTGCAGAACCGGGCCGCCCGGGTCGGGTTCGACTGGCCGGACAAACGCCCTGTTCTTGCAAAGATTCGTGAGGAACTCGAAGAGCTTGAGGTTGAAATCGAATCTGGTGGATCAGATCGCATTGAGGAAGAGTTTGGCGACTTTCTGTTCGTGGTCGCCAACCTGGCCCGTCATCTGAAGCTCGATCCGGAAGCCTCGCTGCGAGCAGCAAATCGAAAATTTGAGCGTAGATTCAGTCATATGGAAATCATTCTCAATTCAGAAGGTAAACAGTTGGCGGAATGCGACCTCGACACCATGGATGCGGCCTGGAATAAGGCCAAGCTACTGGAAAACCAGCAGAAATAACGTCCGGCCACGGCCTTTGGACACCGCCTGTGGCAGCGCACTGCCCTCGCCCGATTCCCTTGCAAATCAGATACTTGCCTCGTGACATTGGCCAGACAAAGGCCTGCCAAGCGGAACTTTTCGCACCCGCTCACGGTTAATTTGGCACCTTCCCAGCACCACGAAGGAGTATCGCCATGCGCAAGATCGCAATCGCAGCCGTTTCCGCTCTCGCCCTGCTCGCCGCCGCCGCCCCAATGACCATGGCGCCGTCCGCCTATGCCGCCAGCAGTGGCACCTGGGACCAGGTCGAGGGCAACTGGAACCAGTTTGCCGGCAAGGTGAAGCAGCGTTGGGGCAAGCTGACCGATGACGACGTGACCGTGATCAACGGCAAGCGTCAGGAGCTGGTCGGCAAGATCCAGGAACGCTACGGCGTCGCCAAGAAGGAAGCCGAGAAGCAGGTGGATGAATGGGAGAAAACCCAGGCCGTCCGCTGACCCCTACCAGAACTCAAAAAAAAGGAACCTCCCCAATGGACCGCGTAACCGCCAATGCCAAAGCCACCATGCCCTCCTGGGACCGGATCGAAGGGAACTGGAAGCAGTTCACAGGCAAAATTCAGGAGCGCTGGGGCGAATTGACCAATGATGACCTCGATGTCGTTGCCGGCCGCCGCGAGCAGCTCGTGGGCAAGATTCAGGAGCGCTACGGCATCGTCACCGACCAGGCCGAGCGCCAGGTCGCAGCCTGGATGAATGAACTGGCCGAGGCCGACAAAGGCGTCGCCAGGCCGAAGCCCAGCAAGCACTAACACAGACGCCAACCCAGAAACCCGAAAAAGAAATAGGAGCATCCCATGGCTACCGCAGCAGCAACCCGCACCCGGCGCCGCGCCCGCACCCCTGAAGCCGAACTGGCAGACCTGCGCAGTCAGGTACTTGAACTCGGCAGCGATCTCGGCGACCTCGTCACGCGTGCCAAGACCGAAGGCACCGCGCTGGCCGAAGCCGAACTGGCACAACTGCAGAGCCGCATCGTCGAACTGGGCGGCAGCCTGAAGGAGCACGGCCGCGAGGCGATCGACCGTATCGAGGAGACCGTTCAGGAGCACCCGGCCGGCAGCCTGCTCGCCGCATTTGCCGCCGGCGCCCTGCTCACCGTTCTGCTGAAGCGCTAAGCATGAACACGATGGCGACCCTGCTGCCCGGCTTGCTGCTGAGCGGGTTGCAGGCGGCTGCATCCAAGCGGCAGAAACGGCGCCTTGCCGTCATTGCCGTGCTGGGCATCATCGCCTTTGCCGCGCTCTCGGCCAGCTTCATCCTGTTTGGCTGGGCGCTTTTCCTGGGCTACGGCACGTCGATGGCGCCACACTGGGCCGCGGCTGTAGCCGGCGCGACGCTGATCGGTTTCATCCTCATCCTGGGCATTATCGCCGGGCTGGTGTGGAACTATTGGCCCAAGCATGGCCTGCAAGAAGAAATCGACAAGCTGCGTGACGAGATCGAACCGCTGGCCCGCAAGCATCCGCTGGCCAGCATAGGCGTCGCAGCCGGACTGGGCGTGTTGCTGACCTCGATCCTGAAACGCTGACGCCTCGCTGAGGCTCAAAATGAAAAGGGCGCGGCCTTGCGGCTGCGCCCTTTCGCGTTGAGATGCCCAGACAGATCAGAACGGAATCTCGTCGTCCATGTCGTCGCGGCGCGGGGCTGAACCACCACCACCACTGCCAGAGGAGCGGCCACCACCGCCAGAACCGCCACCGGGGCCGCCACTGCTGCCATAATCGTCCCCGCCGCCGCCGTATGATCCGCCGCCGCCTTCACGGCCATCCAGCATGGTCAGTTCGCCACGGAAGCGCTGCAACACCACTTCGGTGGTGTATTTTTCGGCGCCGTCCTTGTCTGTCCATTTGCGGGTCTGCAGGGAGCCTTCGATGTAAACCTTGGAGCCCTTTTTCAGGTAGGACTTGGCGACCTTGACCAGATTCTCGTTGAAAATCACGACCCGGTGCCATTCGGTGCGCTCCTTGCGCTCACCCGAAGCCTTGTCTTTCCAGGTTTCCGACGTCGCCAGCGACAGCTGGGCGATCTCTTCGCCCGACTGCATGCTGCGGATTTCGGGGTCGCGCCCTAGATTACCAACCAGGATCACCTTGTTGACGCTGCCAGCCATATCTTAACCCCTATCCGTTCACGAGATGATCTTATATCATGAGTCGGGCGTATAATGAAAGCCCGGCCCGAAAAGAGCAATAATCGGCCCCCCAGATACGGCGTTTTACCCATGCAGAAGTTCATATCGGTCCGCGGTGCCCGCGAGCACAATCTGAAGAACGTGGATGTCGACATCCCGCGCGACAAGCTGGTCGTCCTGACCGGCCTGTCGGGGTCGGGCAAGTCTTCCCTCGCCTTCGATACGATCTATGCGGAGGGCCAGCGCCGCTACGTCGAATCGCTGTCGGCCTATGCGCGCCAGTTCCTCGAGCTGATGCAGAAACCCGATGTCGACCATATCGACGGCCTGAGCCCGGCGATCTCCATCGAGCAGAAGACCACCTCGAAGAATCCGCGCTCGACGGTCGGCACCGTCACCGAGATCTACGACTACCTGCGCCTGCTGTTCGCGCGTATCGGCGTGCCCTACTCACCCGCCACCGGTTTGCCGATCGAAAGCCAGACGGTCAGCCAGATGGTGGATCGCGTGCTGGGCATGACCGAAGGCACCCGCCTGCTGATCCTCGCGCCCATCGTGCGCGGCCGCAAAGGCGAATACAGAAAAGAATTGCAGGACCTGCAGAAGCGCGGCTTCCAGCGCGTGAAGGTCGACGGCAAGCTCTACGAGATCGCCGAGGTGCCGGCGCTCAACAAGAAGCTGAAGCACGATATCGAAGTGGTGGTTGACCGCGTGGTCGTGCGCGCTGACATCAAGACGCGACTGGCGGATTCCATCGAGACCGCGCTGAATCTCGCCGATGGCATTGCCTTTGCCGAGAATGCCGACAAGGACGAACGCACCATCTTCTCGGCGAAATTCGCCTGCCCGGTCTCAGGCTTCACCATCGAGGAGATTGAGCCGCGGCTGTTCTCGTTCAACAGCCCGCATGGCGCCTGCCCGACCTGCGATGGCCTCGGCTCGAAGATGTATTTCGACGCCGCCATGGTGGTGCCGGAGGAAGGCATCTCCCTGAAGGAAGGCGCCATCGTGCCATGGTCGCGTGCCGCCACGCCCTCGCCCTACTACCTGCAGACGCTCGAAGGCCTGGCGAAGTTCTATAAATTCTCGCTCACCACCAAGTGGAAGGAGCTGCCGGCCAAGACCCGCAACGCCATCCTGCATGGTTCCGGCGATGACATCGTGCCGATCACCTACGACGATGGCATGCGGACCTACACGGTGAAGCGGCCGTTCGAAGGCGTGCTGCCGAATCTGGAGCGGCGCTGGCGCGAGACTGAATCCGACACCATCCGCGAGGACCTGTCGCGTTATCAGTCGGCCACGGCCTGCGAGACCTGCAACGGCTATCGTCTGAAGGCGGAGGCCATGGCGGTGAAGGTCGGCGGCCTGCATATCGGCCAGGCCTGCGAATTCTCGATTTCCGAGGCGCGCGACTGGTTCCTCAGCCTGACGAAAAAGCTTAAGCCCAAGGAAAAGGATATCGCGGCGCGCATCCTGAAAGAAATCAACGACCGCCTGGGTTTCCTGGTCAATGTCGGCCTCGACTATCTCTCGATGTCACGCTCGTCGGGTACGCTGTCGGGCGGCGAAAGCCAGCGTATCCGGCTGGCCTCGCAGATTGGCTCTGGCCTCACCGGCGTGCTCTATGTGCTGGACGAGCCTTCGATCGGCCTGCATCAGCGCGACAATGCCAAACTGCTCGAGACGCTGGTGCATCTGCGCGACATCGGGAACAGCGTGCTGGTGGTGGAGCATGATGAGGAAGCCATCCGGCAGGCCGACTATGTCATCGACATGGGGCCAGCGGCTGGCGTGCATGGCGGCGAAATCATCGCCGAGGGCACGCCTGAAGACATCATGGCGGCGAAGAAATCCGTCACCGGCCAGTATCTGAACGGCACCAGGTTCGTTGCCGTGCCCAAGGTCCGCCGCAAGCGCGTGTCGAACAAGCTGTTGAAGGTGATCGGCGCCAAGGCCAACAATCTGCAGAATGTGTCGGTCGATTTTCCGCTCGGCCTGTTCACCTGCGTCACCGGTGTGTCCGGTGGCGGCAAATCGACGCTGACCATCGAGACGCTGTACAAGGCGATCTCGCGCAAGCTGAACAACAGCCGCGAACTGCCCGGCGCACATGAGCGGATCGAAGGCCTGGAATGGCTCGACAAGATCGTCGACATCGATCAGTCGCCGATCGGCCGCACGCCGCGCTCCAATCCGGCCACCTATACCGGCGCCTTCGGCCCGATCCGCGACTGGTTCGCCGGACTGCCCGAGGCCAAGACGCGCGGCTATGCGCCCGGCCGTTTCTCGTTCAACGTCAAGGGGGGGCGCTGCGAAGCCTGCCAGGGTGACGGCCTGATCAAGATCGAGATGCACTTCCTGCCCGACGTCTATGTGCAATGTGATGTCTGCAAGGGTAAGCGCTACAACCGCGAGACGCTGGAAATCCACTATCGCGACAAGTCGATTGCCGATGTGCTCGACATGACGGTGGAAGACGGCGCCGAGTTCTTCAAGGCGGTGCCGACCATCCGCGAAAAGCTGGAAACGCTGAACCGCGTCGGCCTCGGCTATATCAAGATCGGCCAGTCGGCCACCACGCTGTCAGGTGGCGAAGCCCAGCGCGTCAAGCTGGCGAAGGAACTGTCCAAGCGCGCCACCGGCCGCACGCTTTACATCCTCGACGAACCGACCACCGGCCTGCATTTCGAGGATGTGCGCAAACTGCTGGAAGTACTGCACGAGCTGGTCGATTCCGGCAATACCATGATCGTGATCGAGCATAATCTTGAAGTGGTGAAGACCGCTGACTGGATCGTCGACATGGGCCCGGAAGGCGGCAGCGGTGGCGGCCGCGTGGTCGCCCAGGGCACGCCGGAGGATGTCGCCAAGGTGAAGGACAGCTATACTGGCCAGTACCTGAAGGAATATCTCAAGCCGGCGGCGCAGCGCAGCACCCCCAGCCTGAAGAAATCGAGCCGCGACGCGGCCGAATAACCACGAACCGAAGTGATTGAGGGGGAGTTTGTATGATCACGCGTAAAGCCCTGACGTTGGCCGATGTTCAGGCCATTGCCGCCGGCGCCGAAGCCGAGGCTATCAAAAACGACTGGAAGGTCAGCATCGCCATCACCGACGATGGCGGCCACCTGCTGCATTTCCAGCGCCTGGACGGCGCGCCGACGCAGTCGACCTATATCAGCCAGGGCAAGGCCAAGGCAGCCGCCTTTTCGCGCAAGCCGACCAAGGCGCTGGAAGATATCGTCGGCGGCGGCCGTAATGCGTTCCTGTCGGTGCCGGATATGGTACTGCTGGAAGGCGGTGAGCCGATCATCGTGGACGGTGTCTGCATCGGCGGTGTTGGCGTGTCGGGCGTGAAGTCGAGTGATGATGCGATCATCGCCCGCGCCGGTATCGCCAAGCTGGGCGCCTGAACGCCTCCCGTTCCATGACCGGCGGCCGCCAGAGGAAAGTCCCGAAAAAGATCACGCCGGGATATCTGGAAAAGGCAGCCCTCTTCTATCTGGAACGCTACAGCAGCTCGGCGGGGAATCTCCGCCGGGTGCTGGATCGCAAGATCAGCAGTTCGATCAGGGAACACGGCGCGCCGACCAAAGAGGAAGCCATCGGCTGGGTTGCCGAGTTAATCGCCAAACTGCAGCGCAACCGGTTGCTGGACGATCAGGCCTATGCAATCAGCCGTGTGCGACGCCTGTACGCGGAGGGCAAATCGTTGGGCCGCATCCGGCAGACCCTTGCGGTCAAAGGTATCGGCAAGGAAGATGCCGATGCGGCGCTGGAGCGGCTGGCGGCTGAATCCGCAACCCCGGTTTCCGACCTGCCTGCAGCGGCGGCTTTTGCCCGCAAGCGCAAATTGGGCCCGTATCGCGGCGATCCGGCGCAGCGGGCCGAGATGCGGCAAAAGGATCTGGGCGCCCTCGCCCGTCGCGGCTTCAGTCAGGCCGTGGCAATGAAGATTCTCAATTCAAAAGATATTGCTGACTTAGAAAAGCTGCTCGAGGGGGAAGGATGGGAAAATTAGCTTCGTGGCGTTGGCTTGTTATTCCGCTTCTTGTCTGGATGACCGGTTGCCAGGCCGGTGGGCAGAAAATGAGCCAGGTTGTTGCCTCGGGAGGTGTAAAGCCTATCGCTTCCGACAAGGCGCGTATTTATGTTTTTCGTCAGGCTGCTGAATATGGCAGCCTCTATGCCCCAATCACGTACATCGATGATCGCAAATACTATGTTATTCGTCAGGCTGGCGTATACATTCACGATGTTGTGGCTGACCGGGACATCGTGTTCCTTGCAAAAGGTGGCGGCGGTATAATAACCACA
This sequence comes from Ferrovibrio terrae, assembly GCF_007197755.1. Lineage (NCBI taxonomy): Bacteria > Pseudomonadati > Pseudomonadota > Alphaproteobacteria > Rhodospirillales > Rhodospirillaceae > Ferrovibrio > Ferrovibrio terrae. Next base: position 3,411,798 of record NZ_CP041636.1, on the reverse strand, counting down.
GGCACTTACCGTCTTAATCTGAAACCGGGCGAAGAACGCTTCTTTGAGGCGACTTACACCACGATTGAGACTTTGTCGCCGGGCACAAAAGCACTCAGCACGATCCTTTCGGGTGACAGTGGAACGAAACGTTCGTTTCACGTAAGCGAAGTGAATCCCGCAGAAGCGCGAGAGAAGATGAAAGATCTTTCGCTTGCCCAAGCAGGTACAGAGTGAGTTTTGAATGAGTGAGAACATTCGACCCATCCATGTGATTGGTGGCGGTCTGGCCGGCTCGGAAGCCGCCTGGCAGATCGCCGGCGCCGGCGTGCCCGTGGTGCTGCACGAGATGCGTCCCGTGCGCAAGACCGATGCGCATCAGGGTGAAGGGCTGGCCGAACTGGTCTGCTCGAATTCCTTCCGCTCCGACGATCCCGAAGGCAATGCCGTCGGCCTGCTGCATGAGGAACTGCGCCGCTGCGACTCCCTGATCATGCGGGCAGCCGATGTCGCCAAGGTGCCGGCCGGCGGCGCGTTGGCGGTCGACCGTGATGTCTTTTCCGCCGAGGTGCAGAAAGTCATCGAAGCGCACCCGCTGATCGAACTGCGCCGCGAGGAAATCGCTGGCCTGCCGCCCGCCGAATGGGACAATGTGATTGTGGCAACCGGCCCGCTCACCTCACCGCCGCTGGCGGATGCCGTGCGTGCATTGACCGGTGAGCAGAGTCTCGCCTTCTTCGATGCGATCGCGCCCATCGTGCATCGCGACAGTATCGACATGGACAAGGCCTGGTTCCAGTCGCGCTACGACAAGGTGGGCCCTGGCGGCGCCGGCGAACAGGGCGAAGGCGCGGATTACATCAACTGCCCCTTCGAGAAGCCGAATTACCTTGAATTTCATGCAGCCCTGCTCGCGGCCGAGAAAACAGAATTCAAGGACTGGGAAAAGAACACGCCCTATTTCGAGGGCTGCCTGCCCATTGAGGTGATGGCGGAGCGCGGCCCACGCACGCTAACCTTCGGCCCGATGAAACCGGTCGGCCTGACCGATCCGCGCACTGGCCGCAAACCCTATGCGGTCGTTCAACTGCGCCAGGACAACAAGCTGGGCACGCTGTTCAACATGGTCGGCTTCCAGACCAAGATGAAATACGCCGAGCAGACCCGCGTCTTCCGCATGATCCCCGGCCTGGAGAATGCGCAGTTCGCGCGGCTCGGCGGCATCCATCGCAACACCTTCCTCAACTCTCCCAAGCTGCTCGACAGTCAATTGCGCCTGAAGGCCATGCCCAGTCTGCGCTTTGCCGGCCAGGTGACTGGCGTGGAGGGTTATGTCGAAAGCACCGCGATCGGACTTCTCGCCGGCCGCATGGCGGCTGCGCAGCGGCTGGGCAGCGAACAACCTGCGCCACCGCCGACCACGGCACTGGGCGCGCTGCATACCCACATCACCGGCGGCGCAGATGCGAAACATTTCCAGCCGATGAATGTCAATTTCGGCCTGTTTCCACCGCTCGGCACGGATGTGCCGCGCAACGAGCGCAAGCCCGGCCTGAGCCGCCGTGCCCTGCGCGATCTGGCCACCTGGCTCAACGGAGCGACCGCCGCGGCTGCATGACAGACGGTCCCGTCACACTTGTTGGTGCCACCAGCAAACTCGGCCAGAACCTGATGCGCAGGCTGGCCGGCCGCGGGCGCAAGGTCATTCCGCTTGGCCGCCGGCTTGATGCGCTGACACCTGAACAGCGGACTGACGCGCGACACTTCGACCTCGAACAGCCAGGTAGCTTGCAGACCGCATTGCAGGGCGCCGAGTATGTTGTCTCCTGCGTGCATGCCTATGACGGCGCCGCGGTGGTGGCGGCCTTGCCGGCGACGGTGAAGCGCGTGGTGCTGCTGGGCTCGACCCGCATCTTCAGCCGCTATTCCAACCGCAATATCGAAAAGCAGAAGGATGCGGTGGCGGCGCTGGCCAACAGCGGCATTCCCGGCGTGGTGCTGCATCCGACCATGATTTATGGCGGGCCGGCCGATGCCAATGTGCAGCGTATTGCAGCTTATATCCGCAAGTTCGGCGCGGTGCCGCTGCCGGCTGGCGGCACGGCTCTGCTGCAGCCAATCCATACTGATGATGTCGTGTCTTGCATCGAGGCTGCATTGCAGCGCGATGAAGCGCCGGGCGAGCCCGTCATCGTTGCTGGCCCGCAGGTCATTTCGTATCGCGATCTTGTGCAGGCTGTCGGCCGCGCGATCGGCACATCACCCACCGTGTTGCCGGTACCCGGTTTCGCCCTGCAGATCGCGGCGGCACTCACCGCTGCTGTTCCCGGCATTCCCACGATCAGGATCGACGAAGTGCGCCGCCTGGGTGAAGACAAGACCTTCCCCATCGACGAGATGCGCCGCCGGCTAGGCGTCGAGCCGATCGACATCTCGACCGGCCTCGCCCGTACTTTCAGCCGTTAAAGGCGTCCGCGCAGGCTGGCCCACAGCAAGGCCATCTGTTTCTTCAGCGGCGTGAGGGCCATTTCTGCTGCAACCGGATCGTGGTTGTTGCGGCGCAATGCCTTCAGCGCCAGTCCGCCCAATGTTGCCGGCAGCAAAGCCGGCAAAGCGGCGCGAGCGACTTTTTGCTGCCGAGCTACCTGCAGAAATGCTTCAGCATCTGAGGCGATGCGGGCATGGATCTGCCTCAGCGAGGCGCTCGCCTCAGTCTGATAAACCGCTTCGGGCGACAGGCCCTGTGCCGACAGCAGGTCCAGCGGCAGCAGCACGCGCTGCCGCGCCAGCAGATGCGGTGCCGCACGCAGGATGCCAGCCAGTGCATAAGCAGCTCCGGCAGCATCAATCACGGCGTCATCCACCTGCGCATCCAATTGCTGTGCAGCGAGCTTCATCAGCGGCGCCGAGGTGGCCCTCGCATAAGCAGTGAGCGTGGGAAGGTCGGCAAAAGGCGCATCTTCCATGTCGCGTTCGCGGGCATCGATCAGCGCCATAACGATGGTCTGGTCGAGATGCCGGCAATGGTCATGCAGCGCCAGCACGACCGGATGCCGACGTGGCGTACCGGCAACAATTCCGTCCCAGGCCTCGCGCCACCATTGCAGCCGGATCTGGCCGATCATTGGCTGGCTGACGCTTTCGCGTGCCCGCGCAATTTCGGCGTTGAACGCGTAAAGCGCGAACAGGCCAGGACGCGACGCATCCGGCGCGAACAGCGTGGTCAACCAGCGGTCGGGATCAAGCCGCTGCAGGTCGCGGCCGCACTGATCTGCGGGTGTCTCGGTCATGCAGGAACCGCGCGAATCCGGGAAGATTGCTTGTCGCTACCGGGTTTTATGGTAGCCTCACCCCTGCGAATCAGGCTGATGCACGCACACACGGTGATCGATTCGTCCTTCCCCTGCCCTCGTTTTAATGAGGGTGCGTTGCGGATCAGCAGCCCAAGCCTCTCTTGGTCAGCCTGAACAAGAACAACAAGGACCCGCATCATGGCAAAGATTCTCGAAAACCTCTACAAGGCGCTCGGCGCGGGCGTCGTGCTCGCCCTGATCGTCTTCTTCCTCGTCCATCGCAGCTTCGATGCTGCTTTCGTCAGCTTCTTCTTCCGCTGGCTGCATGTGCTGTCCGGCATCCTGTGGATCGGCCTGCTGTGGTATTTCAACTTCGTGCAGATCCCGACCATGCCGAAGATTCCCGCCGAGCTGAAGCCCGCCGTCGGCAAGTTCATCGCCCCTGAAGCGCTGTTCTGGTTCCGCTGGTCTGCGCTGGCCACCGTGATCACCGGCCTGATCCTGTCGATTTTGAACGGCTACGGCCATCAGGCCTTCGCCATGCAGGAAGGCAGCCGCACCATCGGCATCGGCATGTATCTCGGCCTGTTCATGGCCGCCAATGTCTGGTTCATCATCTGGCCGAACCAGAAGAAAGCGCTCGGCATCGTACCGGCCGACGACGCAGCCAAGGCCAAGGCGGCCCGCGTTGCGATGCTCGGTTCGCGCACCAACTTCATGCTGTCGATCCCGATGCTGTATTGCATGGTCGCGCAGCAGAATGGCGGCGCCTGGTAACAGCGCGTTCCGCTCAAACGATCAAGGGCAGCCGAGAGGCTGCCCTTTTTCTTTGCCCGCAGCCCTAGACGGGGATCAGAGCGGCGGCCACGCGCCGACTCTCGCCCATCAGCAGATTGTAGGTACGGCAGGCAGCGCCGGTATCCAGCGTTTCGATCACCGGGCCCTTGCCGCGCACTGCAGCCCGCAGAGCCTTGTCGATAAAAACCATGCTCGGGCCGCAGCCGAGCAAAAGGATCTCGACATCGGTACCGGCGGCAAATACCGGTTCCAGCGACTCCAGCGTCATCGCCTTGATGTCGGGAATGCCCCAGGCCAGCGTCTGGCCCGGGAAAACCAGCACGGACTCCGTCCAGTGCTTGCCACTGATTCGGAAACCCCCGTCGCCATAGGCGTTGATCACCTGCCGATCGGCAGGAATATGTGGCAGCAGGTCCATACCTGCCTCCTTGCTACGGCCGTTGCGCGGCCGCCTTGGCTTCCGGCTGATCGGACGGCTGACCGCGGCGCAGCCGGTTCTCGCCCAGGAACAGCAGGATCGGCGCCGCGATGAAGATCGACGACGACGTTGCCAGCACAATGCCGAACAGCAGCACGATGGCGAATTCGCTCACCGCCTCACCGCCGAACAGGGCGAGCGGCAGCGTTGAGAGGAACACCGTGATCGAGGTGTTCACCGTGCGGTTCAGGGTCTCGTTGATGCTTTTGTCGATCAGTTCGCGCAACGGAAGCGTCTTGTACTTGCGCAGATTCTCGCGCACGCGGTCATAGACCACGACCTTATCGTTGACCGAGAAGCCCATGATGGTCAGCACAGCGGCGATGGCCACCAGATTGAACTGGATATCGGTGATAACGTAGAAGCCGATCGTCTTGGTAACGTCGAGCACCAGCGTTGCGATGGCGCCGATGCCGAACTGCCATTCAAAGCGGAACCAGATGTAGATCAGCATGGCGACCATGGCGAGGCCCATCGCCAGCATACCGTCACGGAACAGCCCCTCCGACACGCTGGCGCCCACCGCTTCGACACGGCGGATTTCAGTGCCCGGATAGGACTGCTGCAGGGTAGCACGCACCTTGTCGGCGGCGCGCTGGGCGGCCGAATCTTCGGTGCCCTGGCGCTCGAGGCGGATCAGCACGTCGTTCGGTGACCCGAACTGCTGCAGGGCCGCATGGCCGAGATCGAGATTGCCGATCAGGGTCCGCAATGCCGGGAAGTCGGCCGGCTGCTGCAGGCGGGCCTCGATCACGATGCCACCCTTGAAGTCGATGCCGTAATTCAGGCCCGGATGGAAGAACAGGATTACTGAAATGACAGACAGGAACGCCGACATGGCGAGGCCGATGATGCGGCCCTTCATGAACGGGTAGCTGGTATTGTCTGGAATCAGGCGGAGCTTGTACATGCCCGTCTCCTTACACCGGCAACAGGGTGGGCCGGCGCTGCCGCAGCCAGGTCACCATCATCAGGCGGACCAGCACGGTAGCAGTGAACATCGAGGTAAGAATACCGATCGAGATCGTGACGGCGAAACCCTTCACCGCACCCGAACCGAGCGCGTAGAGCAGCGCCATCTTGATCAGCGTCGTGACGTTGGCATCGACGATGGTGCTGAAGGCGCGGCTGAAGCCGGCCGACATCGCTGCCATCGGTGATTTGCCGATCTTGGTTTCTTCGCGGATGCGCTCGTTGATCAGCACGTTGGCGTCGACCGACATGCCGAGCGTCAGCAGCAGGCCAGCAATGCCCGGCAGCGTCAGGGTCGCCTGCAGCAGCGACATGGCGGCCAGCGTCATGACCAGGTTGACGATCAGCGCGACATTGGCGAACAGACCGAACAGGCCATACGCCAGCACCATGTAGATCACCACCAGCACGGCAGCGGCGCCGATCGAGATCAGGCCGGCGCGGATCGAATCCTCGCCGAGATCCGGACCGACGGTACGTTCTTCCACCACCTTCAGGGGTGCGGGCAATGCACCGGCGCGCAGCAGCACGGCAAGGTCATTCGCCGAAGCGGTCGTGAAGTTGCCGCTGATCTGGCCAGAACCGCCGAGGATCGGTTCGCGAATGACCGGCGCGCTCAGTACCTTGTTGTCGAGCACGATGGCGAACGGCTGGCCGACTGCCTGCTGGGTGATTTCGGCAAAGCGCTTGCCGCCCACGGTGTCGAAGCGGAAGTTCACCACTGCTTGGCCGCCGCGCTGGTCGTAACCGGCCTGCGCATCAACCAGATTGTCGCCGGCAACTTCGACCTTGCGTTTGACGACGTAGCGTTCGGCGCGGCTGTCGCCTTCGAGGATTTCAGAACCCGGCGGTGCCGGTGCATTCGGATCGGCGCCAACATCCACCATGCGGAAGGTCAGCTTCGCAGTGGTGCCGAGCAGGCGCTTGATGCGCTCGGGATCGTCGATGCCGGGCAGCTGCACCAGGATACGGTCCGCGCCCTGACGCTGGATGGTGGGTTCGGATACGCCGGTCTGGTCGATACGACGCCGCACGATTTCGATGGATTGTGTAACGGCGTTGCGCGCGCGCTCCTGCAAGGCGGGCTCCGACAATGTCATGCGCAGCTGGCCATCGGCCGTACTGGACAGATCCATATCGACCGGCCCGGTGCCGAAGCCGAGGCCCGAGGTGCTCTGTACCGGCAGGGCCAGCTTGATCAGCAGTTGGCGTGCCTGTTCGGTCTGCGCGGCATCGCGCAGGCGCACGACGACGCTGTTGGTGCCGGAGACGCTCAGATTGGTGTAGCCGATGCGAGCCTGGCGCAGTTCGTTGCGGGCGCCTTCAACCAGAGCTTCCAGACGCTCGCGCAGCACGACGGACGTATCGACTTCCAGCAGCAGATGCGCGCCACCGCGCAGATCAAGGCCGAGGCTGACCTGGCGCTTGGGCAGCCAGTTGGGCCAGCCTGCGACCGTGGCCGCCGGGAAAAAGCTCGGGATGCTGAAGATCACACTGGCCAGACAGGCCAGGGCGATCAGCGCGATCTTCCAGGGCGCAAAATACATCATCGGATAGTCACATCATGCAGGCAGTGAAAAGCGGACGACGCCGCGCGGCGCCGTCCGTATGTGGCAATCAGCCAGCCTTGGCTTCAGCCTTGTCTTCATCGTCGATGTCGCCGCCCTTGGCGCGGACTTCGCCGATGGTGCCCTTCAGCACCTTGACCTTCACGCCTTCGGCGATCTCAACCTGCACAACGCCATCTTCCTGCACCTTGATGACCTTGCCGATGATGCCGCCAGCGGTGGTGACGATGTCGCCACGACGCACGGCTTCGATCATCGCCTTGTGTTCCTTCATCTTCTTCTGCTGCGGACGGATCAGCAGGAAGTAGAAGACGACGAAGATCAGGACCAGCGGCAGCAGCGAGGTCAGCATGTCGGTGGTGCCACCACCCGCCTGCGCATAGGCCTCGGAAATCAGCATAGAAAACTCCCTGTCGATGATTGGGGCCGCGGCAGCCCAGCCGACTATCGGGGACCGCGCGACGCGAGAGGCGGACTATAGCCGCCGATGCCCCAATTGCAAGCGCCTGAGGCCTGTTCGGACCCCTCGCTCATTCACCGAAAAGCCTTGAGAATCAAGCTGCTGCCAGTGCGGTCCCTAGTGCGGCTGGGGCGCCTGTAGCCAGACGAGCGCGGCGCGCCGATCCGAGAACATGCGATGCAAGGCGCGCGGAAACAGGATGCTCACCGCCTTGATCACGAAGGAGAAGAAATAGTCGGGACTGATATAGGCGACGCGCGATGGCTGCGCCTTGCCGCCCCAGGCCGCGAGTTCGCTGACGCGCTTGATTGCCGCCCAGTCTATCTTGCCCTGGAAGCCCGAGACGTCCACCAGGGTCGGCATATCGGTGAGAATCCAGCCGGCTTCATAGCCGGCCCGCATGCCATCCAGCACTTTGGCGGTATCCGGCGCGCCGGCAATTTCAATGATCAGCAGGCCATCGCGAACACGGATATCGACGAAGTCGATCCGGTCCCCCTGCCTGAACCTCTGCGTCTCAGCGACCACGTCAGACATTGGCTCTCCCGCCGTCCGACACGATGCCGGCCCAGTGATGAGTGGACAGCCGGCATGGTTAATATTGCATTACCCCTATAGGTAGTGGTCCTGGCAGAATCGGGTTGTGCTGTAACATTCGGCGGTTCCGCTGTGTCCAAGTTTGGACATACCGCACTGCACAGGAACATGCCCTGACCAAACCCGTTCGGCTGCTGAGCAATTCAAACAGCGAGGGTCCGATGACCGCAGCTACAAACCGTGAGGCCATTATCTTCGCCGCCACCGACGCCGAGGCTGAACGCTGGTGGTGGGATGAGGTTGGCGTACTGGTCGAGCACGAAGTCTGGCACCTGCCGCGTCTGGCCGACGAGCAGGATGGGGCCGAGTGATAATCGGAAGAATTGGTCGGACTGGCGGGATTTGAACCCACGACCCCTTGTCCCCCAGACAAGTGCGCTACCAGGCTGCGCTACAGTCCGACCGGGCTTCGCGAAGCGGCCGGGTATGCAGGCGGCCTTGCGAAGCGGCGCGCACTATAGCCACCGCCCCCTCCCGGCGCAACCGCGCCAAACCCTTAGAAAATGAGCATGAATGCCGGCTCATCGTGACCGGCGAAACCGTCAGCGCGTCTGTCGCGAAATGATGTCGGCGTGGATGGCTTCCAGCTCCCGAAGGCAGGATTTCAGCGCCTGCTTCAGGTTGCCCATGTCGCTGAGCAGTTCGAACGGCATGCCGATCTGACGCTGGTCAGGTGTTGGCTTCCTGGCAATGGCAGCTGGCGTCGCTTCAGGCGCGGCCTGCGCCTTGCCGCGTGCGCGCACGGCCTTGGCGAGCCCGCCTTCGCGCAACAGCTTCTGCACGCCCTTGATGGTGTAACCCTGGTCATGCAGCAGGACCCGCACTTCCTCGAGCAGCGCAATATCGCCGGTGCGGTAATAGCGCCGGCCGCCATTGCGCTTCACCGGGCGGATCTGATGGAATTTCTTTTCCCAGAAACGCAGCACATGCTGCGGCAGGCCGAGCTGATCGGCGACCTCGCCTATGGTGCGGAAGGCGGCGTCGGTCTTGGTCCTAGCGGACTTATCGGGGCTGGTCTTGTCCTGAGTCTCGGTCGGAGTCGCCATGGGCTCCGATCATACAGGAATAACGACAGGTTACGAGCCGCTTTTAACCTGCTGGCTTGCAGCATGCATGCCGGCGTTGATCTTTTCTTTCAGCACGTGGCTGGCGCGGAAAACCAACACCTTACGCGGGTCGATCGGCACTTCCTGGCCGGTTTTCGGGTTGCGGCCCATGCGGCCGCCCTTGGAACGCACCTGGAAGGTGCCGAAAGAGGAGATCTTGACCATGTGGTCGGCGATCAGGCTGTCGATGATCTCATTCAGAACAGTTTCAACCAGTTGCGCGGATTCACTGCGCGACAGGCCAACTTCCTGGTAGATCGCTTCGCTGAGCTGCGCCCGCGTCAGGGTATTCTCGCTCATCGCCAACGCCCCTTTTTCTAAATTTTATAGGGATGACGCTAACTTAAGCCCAAGCGGTCGTCAATAAGACCTTGAGCGTATCAAAAGCAGGAATCTGGCTTAAGGGGCGGAAATCCCGCCCAGAATCGGAACTACCAGCGAACCAGGGCGCTGCCCCAGGTGAAGCCGCCGCCCATGGCCTCCAGGAGCACCATCTGGCCCGGCTTGATACGGCCATCAGCCGTAGCTTCGGCGAGCGCCAACGGCACGGATGCGGCCGAGGTATTGCCATGGTGATCAACGGTCAGCACCACCTTGTCGGTGCTCAGGCCGAGCTTGCGGGCAGTGCCGTCAATAATCCGTTTGTTGGCCTGATGCGGCACCAGCCAGTCAATCTGGTCGGCGGTCATGTTCACGGCCTGCAGCGTTTCCTTCACCACATCGGCGAGGTTCACCACTGCATGACGGAAGACTTCCTTGCCAAGCATCCGGAGCTTGCCCGTGGTCTGGGTGCTGGACGGGCCGCCATCGACATAGAGCAGGTCGTGATGACGACCATCGGAATGCAGATGAGTGGTCAGGATGCCGCGATCATCATTGGTGCCCTCGCCATCCTGTGCCTGCAGAACCAGCGCGCCAGCGCCATCTGCGAACAGCACGCAGGTGGTGCGGTCGTTCCAGTCTAGAATGCGCGAGAAAGTTTCGGCACCGATCACAAGCGCGGTCCTAGCCTGGCCGGCCTTGATGAAGTTGTCGGCCGTTGCCAGCGCATAGATGAAGCCCGAGCACACCGCCTGCACATCAAAGGCAAAACCGCGCGTCATCCCTAGGCCGTGCTGCACGCGGCAGGCTGTCGCCGGGAAGGTTTCATCGGGCGTGGCCGTCGCCAGCACGATCAGGTCAACGTCGCTGGCAGTCAGTCCGGCGTTCTTCAGCGCTGCCTGCGAGGCCTTCAGCGCAAGATCTGAAGTCAGCTCGCCTTCGGCGGCGATATGGCGCTGCTTGATTCCGCTGCGATCGACGATCCACTCATCGGTCGTATCGACCATCTTGGCGAGGTCGGCATTGGTCAGAATCCGCTCCGGCAGATAGCTGCCGCATCCCACCACAACAGAGCGAATCATCCGGCCCTCGCACTCGACTCTTGTTCGTTGAGGACCGCTTCACTGTTTGCTACCTGCTTGGCCAGCGATTCAGCAAAGGCGCCAGCGAAGTCAGCCTTGATACGGTCGATCAGGCGATCCTGCGCCATATCGATCGCCAGTTCCAGAGCCGAGGCAAAGCCCACATCGTCGGTGCCGCCATGGCTCTTCACCGCAATGCCATTCAGGCCCAGCATCACGCCGCCGTTGTAAAAGCGGGGATCCATGCGGTCGCGCAGCATCGCCAGACCTGCGCTGGCGAACAGATAGCCGATTTTGGTGAAGATCGAACGCTGAAAAGCCGAGCGCAGCAGAGACGACATCAGCTTGGCGGTGCCTTCTACCGTCTTCAGCGCGATGTTGCCGGTGAATCCGTCGGTGACGATGACGTCGACACTGCCACCGCCGATATCATTGCCTTCGACGAAGCCGATGAATTCGAACGGCGGATTGTTCACGGCGCGCAGCATTTCAGCTGCGGCCTTCACTTCGTCATGGCCCTTTACGTCTTCGACGCCGACATTCAGCAGGCCGACGCGCGGACGATGCCGGCCCAGCGCGGAATGCGCCAGGTTCGCGCCCATGACGGCGAACTGCACAAGATTTCTGGCGTCGCATTCGACATTGGCGCCAAGATCGAGAACGACGGTTTCGCCCTTCTGTGTTGGCAGGAAGGACGCAATCGCAGGGCGCTCGATACCAGGAAGAGTCCGTAGCACAAATTTGGCCATTGCCATCAGTGCGCCGGTATTGCCCGACGACACGACAGCCTGGGCTTCGCCATTGGCGACAGCGTCGATGGCGAGACGCATGCTGGTGTTGCGACCACGGCGCAGCGCCTGGCTCGGCTTGTCGTCGCTAGCCACCTTCTCTGCGGTGTGGCGCAATTCGCTGCGATCGTTCAGCGTGGGGAATTTACGCAATAGCGGTTCGACCTGTGCGGCATCGCCGAACAGGATGAACTTGACGTGCGGAAAACGTGGAAGCAGAGCGGCTGCGCCCTTGATCACCGCGTCGGGGGCGTGGTCGCCCCCCATGGCGTCGAGCGCAATCGTTAAGGCCGCGGTCATCCCGTTGCCTGCAACCGTTCAGTACGGATGCCTGAGCGGGCTCAGGCGGCAGCCGTCTTCGCTACGACTTCACGGCCGTCATAATGACCGCAGGCGCCGCACACATGATGGGGGCGCTTCAGCTCACCGCAGTTCGAGCATTCCATATGCGCGCTGGGCTTCAGCGCGTCATGCGAACGACCCTGATCGCGGCGGGACTTCGACTTCTTCTTCTTCGGAACAGCCATGACACTTCTCTTTCAACAATTCGCACAAGCGGTTGGCGCATGCATGCCCCGCCCGGCTCAGAATCCCCGCCTATATACTCTCGGCGCGCCCGGGGGCCAAGCGCTTTCGCCTCAATCCTTTTTCGTCGCCTTCAGCTTGGCCAGAGCGGCAAAGGGGCTGATTTTAGCCCCCGCTTCCGCGGCCTCGCGGTAGGTGTCCGGCACTTCGGCTCCGGGCTTGCGCGGATAGGGGTCCAATCCCAGCGCCAGTTCCTCGGCCACCACTTCACCCAGGTCGATCTGCCCGCCAATCACCGGATCCGGCGGATCGTCCGCGTCTGGATCAAGCCACTCGGCTTCGTCCTCACCCGGTTCCGTCTCCGGCCTGGCCTCGGTCTCGGGGCCAAAACGGCGGACAAACGCCTCGCTGATCTGCTGCCGGACCGGCTCCAGCGTTACAACGCAGGCCTGATCCACCTCGGCTTCGATCTGCCCGATCAGCCGGAAATGCCCGGACTTTGCCTCGGGAGCCAGCTTCAGGTCAGCCTTCAGCGACAGAACGCCCAGAATCCTGAGCTGGCGCGCCACGGCGACGCGAGCCGCCTGGTCGGCCTCCAGCTGCATCTGCAGCCCCTGGGGACCGATCCGGTCGACCTCGACGACATGGCTGAATTCCTTGCCAGGTTCGTCTTTCGACACGGCAAATCCTCGTTCAGCAGGGCCGCCGAACCATCATAAACGAACCGGTCGGCCAAGGCGGCGGAACATAGGGGCAAGCGAGGTGGCGGTCAACCGCCGGAAAAGCTCGGAAAATCAGGCCGGGGCAGCCGGAAAAACCACGTTTCCCGCCAGAATTTTCGTATCGGTCTGACCCGCCAGCTGGGTCCCGGCAAACCGCATGTAGGCTGCCATGGCTAACTGGTTGGGCAGAGCCGGCTGAGTCGTGCCGTAAAGGTTGCGAGTCAGGGCATCGGTCAGGATGGCGTCGTCGGTGGCCAGCAGGCCGGCTTCGTAGGCTTCAACCCGTCCGTAGAAGGCCTGGGCCATCTTTTTTACCCGTTTGCCGACCCCGAGGTCGCCCACGCCGATTTCGCGCAGGTTGTTGTCCATGTCGGCAAACAGCAGGTCAAACAGGTCCTGGCTGAGTTGATCGCCCCCCTGACCGACGATATTGCGCAGACGGCGCATGACCAAGAATGTGTGCAGCACAATCATGTCGAAGCGACCGTCGAGGCTGTCGGGCACACCATGCCGGGTGTAGAAATCGGGTTGCCGCGCCTGTTCGACAATGCATCTGTAGAGCGCCACGGCAGCCGGGTTATGCTGCTTCCCAGCAAATAAGGAAATAAGCCGATTAAGCATCTGTCACTACTTCGTAAAACGCGCCTGCGGGTGGCGCTGTTTGCCTTCGGGGGCGCGTGAAGTTAATATGCGGGCCACGTTAAAGCGAGTCTTCCGTATGTCGTTCCGCCTTGTCGCTGCTCTCACAATCCTGCTGATCGGTGCCGCCTGCGCGCCGCGCCAGGACTATCGCGGTATCGCCATCGAGCAGGAGAAGCTCGACCTGATCAAGGTTGGCCAGACCAGCGAAGGCCAGGTCAACGCACTGCTCGGCTCGCCGTCGACGATCTCGACCTTCCCCGACTGGGGCACGGTCTACTACTACATCTCCAGCGAAACCGAGACGGTGGCTTTCCTGGCACCGGAACTGATTGACCAGCATGTGCTGGCAATCTCGTTCGACAGGAACAGTGTCGTCAGGGAGATCAAGCGTTACGGCGTCAAGGACGGCAAGCAGGTCGCCTTCATTGACCGTGAGACGCCGACGCGCGGCAAGGAAATGACGGTGCTGGAACAGTTGTTCGGCAACCTTGGCCGCTTCAACAACAGTGTCGGCAGCGGCGGCCGCGGTCGCTGATCCGAACCACTCAGCTTTTATTACTGACGCCTGCTGAACTGAACGTCGCCATGCCGGCGTGACAGGCGACGGCGGCTTTCAGCACGCCGAGTGCCACAGCAGCCCCAGACCCCTCGCCCAGTCGCATGCCGAGGTCGAGCAGCGGTTGCAGTTTGAGCGCCTCCAGCAGGCGGCGATGACCGGGCTCGGCAGAGGCATGCCCCGCCAGGCAATGCGAAAGGCCACCATCAGCCAGCTTTGCCAGCACGGCTACAGCCGCGCCGACAACGAAACCATCCAGCAGCACCGGAATGCGATTGTGCCGCGCGGCCAGCACCGCGCCGAACAGCGCGGCAAGTTCACGCCCGCCGACACGACGCAGAGCTTCGAGTGGATCGTCGCGCATGGCATCGCCATGCAGACTCAATGCTGTATCGACAGCGGTAATCTTCGCGGCCAGCGCGCTGCCGGCAACGCCGGTGCCTGGTCCAACCCAGCTGGCGGCATCACCACCATAAAGTGCCGCAGCAAGTGCGGCGGCAGCCGTGGTGTTGCCGATGCCCATCTCGCCCAGAATCACCAGATCGGCGCTGGCCGGCACGGCCGCAGCGCCGCGATTGATGGCATCGAGGAACGCCACCTCGCCCATTGCCGGCGCCGTGGTGAAATCCTCGGTCGGTGAGGCGAGATCGAGCGGCATCACCGAGAGGGTCGCGCCATGCAGTTTGGCGAGCTGGTTGATCGCCGCGCCGCCTCGTTCGAAATTTGCCACCATCTGCACGGTGACTTCGGCCGGATATGCCGAAACGCCACGCGTGGTGACGCCGTGATTGCCGGCAAAGATCAGGATCGCCACCGTATCGAGGCGCGGAACCGGCTGCTGCTGCCAGCCCGCCAGATGCCGGATGCAGTCCTCCAGGCGGGCGAGCGCGCCGGCCGGCTTAGTCAGATCGGCGTCATGGGACGTGGCTGCGGCGACAGACGCCGAATCGCTGGCGGGCAGAGATCGTGCCGCTGCCACGATGGCAGCCTTGTTCGGAAATGTACCGATCATGCTGTAGTCACGCCTGCCTCTTCCGCCCCGCGTCGCGCCAGAGGCGCCAGCGTGCTATAAGCTACGCCAGCCTTTGCCGCAATACAGCCCATGACCGACAACCCCAACCATCAGAATTCCAGTCATCAGAACTCTCGGCGCAGCCGCTGGCTCAGCGACCTCCGTCTTGCCCTGATGCTGCTGACCCGCTTGCCGGCCGGCAAATCCGCCAGCCCGGAGGACGCCACGGTTGCACGCGCCGCCTGGATTTTCCCGGTCATCGGCCTGCTGGTCGGCGCGGCCGGTGGTGGCGTCTTCATGCTGGCCAGTTCTCTCGGGCTGGGAATGGCGAGCGCCGCCCTGCTGGCGATGGGCAGCCAGGTATTGCTGACCGGCGCTTTGCACGAGGATGGCCTTGCCGACACCGCCGACGGTTTCGGCGGCGGCCGCAGCCGCGAGCGCAAGCTGGAGATCATGCGCGACAGTCGCATCGGCACCTATGGCGTGGTTGCGCTCGTGCTGGTCCTGTCGCTGCGGTTCACCGCGTTGCAGGACATCGCCAGCAACCTGCTGTCGATCAGCGACGAGTTGGATGAAGCCACCGGACAGAACTCGGCCGTCATTATCGCTTTGATCGCCGCCGGTGCGCTGTCGCGAGCCGCCATGGCTGTCGTGTGGTACCTGCTGCCACCCGCGCGCACCGATGGCCTGGCCGCCGGCAGCGGCACCGTTTCTTTCGGCTCTGCGGTCGCCGCTGCGGTCATCGCCGCTTTGATCGCTTTCGCCACCTTGCCCGGCCTTGCCTTCGTTGTCGCCTGTGCCGCCGCTGCCGTTCTGGCGATGGCAGTTGCCGCGCTGGCGCAGTGGCAAATCCGCGGTCATACCGGCGACGTGCTGGGCACGGCGCAGCAGATCACCGAAGTCGGCGTGCTGCTGGCGATCGGCGCCGCCACGATCGCGGCGTAAGGATTTCCAAAAAGAAAAGGGCCGGGTTGCCCCGGCCCTTTCCGTATTCGAAGCGTCGTAACGCTTAGCCGTGCGCCAGGATGGCGAGCAGCAGCAGCGCTACGATGTTGGTGATCTTGATCAGCGGGTTCACGGCCGGACCAGCCGTGTCCTTGTACGGGTCGCCGACGGTGTCGCCGGTCACGGCCGCCTTGTGGGCGTCCGAACCCTTGCCACCATGATGGCCCTCTTCGATGTACTTCTTGGCATTGTCCCAGGCACCGCCGCCCGCCGTCATCGAGATGGCGACGAAGATACCGGTGACAATCACGCCGAGCAGCATCGCGCCCACCGCGGCAAAGGCAGCAGCCTGGCCCGCGATCACGTTGATGATGAAGTAAAGCACGATCGGGCTGAGCACCGGCAGCAGGCTGGGGATGATCATTTCCTTGATCGCCGCCTTGGTCAGCAGGTCGACAGCCTTCGAGTAATCAGGCTTCGCCGTGCCTTCCATGATGCCGGGGATTTCCTTGAACTGACGCCGCACTTCCACGACGACCGAGCCGGCCGCGCGGCCGACAGCCGTCATGCCCATGGCGCCGAACAGATACGGCAGCAGACCGCCGATCAGCAGGCCAACCACGACATACGGGTTGCTCAGGGAGAAGTCGATCGTGACACCCTTGAAGAAATACTTCAGGTCTTCGGTGTAGCAGGCAAACAGCACCAGCGAGCCGAAGCCGGCCGAACCGATGGCATAGCCCTTGGTCACGGCCTTGGTGGTGTTGCCGACCGCATCGAGCGCGTCGGTGGTCTTGCGCACGTCCTTCGGCAGGTCCGACATTTCAGCGATGCCGCCAGCATTGTCGGTTACCGGACCGTAGGCATCGAGCGCAACGACCATGCCGGCGAGCGCCAGCATCGTGGTCACGGCGATCGCGATGCCGAACAGGCCGGCCAGCATGTGGGTGGCGATGATGCCGATGACGATGAACAGCGCCGGCGCAGCCGTAGCTTCCATCGAAATCGCAAGGCCCTGGATCACGTTGGTGCCGTGACCGGTGGTCGAGGCCTGAGCCACGCTGCGCACCGGACGGAACTCCGTGCTGGTGTAGTACTCAGTTGCCCAGACGATGGCGGCCGTGACCAGCAGACCGATGATGCCACACCAGAACAGGCTCATGCCTGTAAAGGTTGAGGAACCCGCCGTCATGACAGTCTTCATGCCCAGCATGTAGTCGGTGATCGGCCACAGCACGATCGCCGACAGGATGCCGGTGACAATCAGGCCCTTGTACAGAGCGCCCATGATGTTCTGGCTTTTGCCGAGGCGGACGAAGTAGGTGCCGATCACCGAGGTGATGATGCAGGCACCCGCGATCACCAACGGATAGGCCATGACCTTGGCCATCAGAACGGCATCGGTGGCGAAGTAGATCGACGCCAGCACCATAGTGGCGACAATGGTCACCGCATAGGTCTCGAACAGGTCAGCAGCCATACCGGCGCAATCGCCGACATTATCGCCCACGTTGTCCGCGATCACGGCCGGATTGCGCGGGTCATCTTCCGGGATACCGGCCTCGACCTTGCCGACGAGGTCGGCGCCGACGTCGGCACCCTTGGTGAAGATGCCGCCGCCCAGGCGGGCGAAGATCGAGATCAGCGAGGAGCCGAAACCGAGCGCTACGAGCGCATCGACGGTTTCACGCGAGCCTGCGCCGATCTTGATGAGGATCATGTAGTAGATCGCGACGCCGAGCAGCGCGAGACCGACCACCAGCATGCCGGTGACGGCGCCCGACTTGAAGGCGATGCTCAAGGCATGTTCCATGCCCTTGCGCGCGCCTTCCGCAGTGCGGACGTTGGCGCGGACCGAAACGTTCATGCCGATATAACCGGCAGCGCCCGACAGCACGGCGCCGATGATGAAGCCGATGGCAACCTTAAGGCCCAGCGTGAAGGCAAGGATGATCGCAACCACGATGCCGACTACGCCGATGGTGCGATACTGACGATTGAGGTAGGCCGATGCGCCTTCCTGAATCGCCGCAGCGATTTCCTGCATGCGCTGATTGCCTGCAGATTCAGCCAGCACGGATTTCGAAGTCCAGATGCCGTACAACAGCGCCAACACGCCACAGGCGATGGCGAACCACAACTCGGTCATGAGCGTTTCCCTTCGTTGCTCAGATTTGTAATCGAGACTTTTTGAATCCCGACGGGCATGCGTTGCCCGTTCGGGTTACGCGACTGCTTCCATTATTGGCCCCAGACTCGGGGCAGGGCGAACTGCGAGTCGTTATGCCAGAGATGCGCTTGCGGCGCAATATGGCTGGTTTTTCCGACGCTTAAGCCGGAGTGGCAACCCGCCGCTTCTGCAGCATCAGCCAGACCACCGCCAGGCCAGCCATGATGATGAATGGCAGGGCCGACATCGGCACCAGGTCCCAGCCCCAGTTGTACAGCAGCTTCCCCGAGCCGAGTGACGCCAGCGCGACCGTGCCGAAGACCAGAAAGTCGTTCAGGGCCTGAGTCTTGTTGCGTTCAGCCGGACGGTAAACCTCGGTCAGCAGCGCCGTGCCGCCGATATACATGAAGTTCCAGCCCACCCCGAGCAGCAGCAGGGCCGCCTGGAAGTTCAGGACCTCGATCCCGCTGAGGGCAATCGCAATGCAGACCAGGTTGAGGGCCACCCCCAAAAGTATAATGCGCAGGGCGCCGAATCGCGCGATCAGATGCCCGGTGAAGAAGCTGGGGAAATACATGCCGAAGACATGCCACTGAATCACGGTGGCGGCAGCGGCAAAGGGATGCTCGCAGAGCTGCATGGCCAGCGGGGTCGCGGTCATCATCAGGTTCATGACGCCATAGCCGAACATGCCCGCCATGGCGGCAACCATGAATGCGGGCTGCCGCACGATTTCGGCCAGCGGCCGCCCCGGTTCGCGCAATTCGGCAACGGTCGGACGCGGCAGGCGCACGGCCACCAAAATCGGCAGTACCAGCAGCGACAGCGCCGACGCAGCCAGGTAGGAGCCGAGGAACAGATAGGGCGACAGGATTTCGCGCGTGTGCTTGGCGATCTCGGGGCCCATGAAGGCAGCCACAAGTCCGCCGACCATCACCCATGAGATCGCCCGGCTCTTCATTTCCTGGGGCGCGATATCGGCCGCCGCAAATCGATAGAGCTGGGTGAAGGCCACCGATGCGCCGAACATGAAGGCGCCGAGGCAGAACAGCCAGAAATGCGCGTGATACACGCCCGACGCAGCGATCAAAGATCCGATCGCACCCAGCACGCTGCCGGCCATGAAGCCGAGCTGCCGACCGATCCGCCGCATCAGCATCGAGGCCGGGATGGTGGCGCAGGCCGTGCCCGCCACCACGAAGGTGACCGGCAGGGTCGCCAGCGCTTTATCCTCAACCAGAAGGAAGCCAACCAGACCGCCGAGCGTGACCTGCAAGGTCGTGGCGGAATTGGCCAGTGCCATGCAAACGGCCAGAATAGAGACATTCCGCCTTGCGGCGGCCGGCGACAGAGTGGTCATGGGAGACGGATCGATTCTACTTATTTCAACTGGGTAATAATATTCAATAGCAGAACCTGCGTCACCACGCCCTTGCCAAGAATCTCTTCCGTGGGCCCACGCAGTCGGTCGCGCAACACAAACAGGTCCTTGCTGGTAAACCGCGACGGTACCGCAATCGGATCGCCCCGCAGCAGTTCGCGGATATAGCGATCACGCACCATGTGCATTCGTTCATTGACCAGCGGTACGTTATCCGGTGGCACTTCCAGATGCAGGATCACCATCACTTCGCGCGGTTTCTGGCCTTCGGGCACGACATACACGCTGAAGGGTTCGAGCGGAATGAAGGCCGGGCGTTTGACCGGTGCTTCGGGCGGCGGATCGTTCGTGTCCGCCACCGGCTGTTCCTGCTGCTTCGGCGCGAAGACGAACATATAGACCGCGAAGCCGCCGCCGGCGAGCGACGCCAGTACGATCAGGCCTACAACGATCAGAATGATCTTGCGCAAATTCGGTCTCCGCGACTCAATGCGTCAGGCAGTCTAGTCGATTCCGGGTTTATGATCCGCCGAAATGCTGAAAACCGGTGCGATTGAGCGTCAACGGACTGCCGCTCTGGTCCTGCACCACAACCCCCTGCCCGGACTCCAGCCGGCCGATCCGGGTCGCTGCCAGCCCGACCGAACGCGACAGCGCAGCGATCTGGCTCGCCCGGCTGGGCGACACCGCGAACAGCAGTTCGTAATCGTCACCGCCGGTCAGCACGACATCCAGCAGATCAGGATCGTCCTGCACCACCTGTCGCGTGGCCAGCGACAGCGGCACGGCTGCGGCCTCGATGACAGCCATCAGATTGGATTGCGCAGCGAGATGCCCGGCATCCTGCACAAGCCCGTCCGAGACATCGAGCGCCGCATGGGCCAGGCCGCGCAGCCCCTGGCCCAGCGCAAGGCGTGGTGTCGGGATATGCAGGCGCGAGTCAAAGAACAGCATCGCAGCCGACGAGAACAGGCGATGATTCAGCTTGGTTTCGAGGCCGAGTGCGGCATCGCCGATGCTCCCCGTCACATAGAGATCGTCGCCAGACTGTGCTCCGGAGCGACGCAGCATGCTGCCAGCCGGCAGGCTGCCGAAAGCCGTGACGCCCAGTATGATGCCGCCGGGGCTGCGCACCGTGTCGCCGCCATAGAGCGGGAAACCGAAGGCCTCCTGATCGCGGCGCAGCCCGCTGCAGAACTGCGTTAGCCAGGTTTCGTCAGGTGTGCCCGGCAGGCCGAGAATGAGCTGATAGCCGATCGGCTTTGCGCCCTTGGCGGCGAGATCAGACAGATTGACGCGCAACAGTTTGCGCGCGATGCGTTCCGCGCCATCCTTGGCGAGAAAATGCACACCTTCGATCATGGCGTCGGTGGTGACAACCAGCTCCTCACCCGGCTGAACCGGAAGCAGAGCGGCATCGTCGCGCAGATTGAAGGCACCGGGTGCAGCGGTCGAGAGCGGCGCAAGATAGCGAGCGATCAGGTCGAACTCGCCAAGGCCCGTTTGCGCGGGCATGACCGCCTCAGGCCGTAAATTCGCCGGGGCGCAGTTTGCGCGCCACCGCGTCGATCACGCCATTCGCCAGCTTGATTTCGCGCGGGCCGAAAAAGGCGCGTACGATGCCGAGATACTCGTCGATCACCGTGGTCGCCGGCACATCGATACGCGCGATGATCTCATAGGCGGCGCACCGCAACGCATAGCGCAGGATCGCTTCCATACGATCGAGAGCATCGACGCGCGGCATGGCGTCCTTGATCACACGATCGACTTCGGCCTGCTGCCGGGCGACGCCACGGACCACTTCGGCGAACCAGTCGGCATCGGCCTCGCGCATCTGCACGCCTTCGATTTCTTCCGATTGACGATTGGTACGAAAGTCGGCAATCACCGCTTCGGGGTTGGTGCCGCCAAATTCGATCTCATAGAGGGCCTGTACGGCAAACAGCCGCGCGACCGACCGGCGTCCTGCCGGGCGATCGGTGCGCGCTCCCCGTCGCTGCCCTCCATCACTCATGCCGAGAACAACTGCTTCAGGCCGATCATGGCCACGGCTGCCAGTGCGGCTTGGCCGCCCTTATCCTGGCGGTCCTTGCGGGCGCGGTCCCAAGCCTGCTCTTCATTCTCGACAGTGATGATACCGTTGCCGATGCAAAGCTGATGCTCGATGGCCAGCTGCTGCAAGCCGCGGGCGCTCTCATTCACCACGACGTCGAAATGCGCTGTCTCACCACGGATCACGCAGCCAAGCGCGACGAAGCCGTCATAGGCCTTGTCGCCCTTGCGGTTCATCGCAAAGCGGATCGCGGCCGGCAGCTCCAGGGCGCCGGGCACGTCGATCCGGTCATATTCGAAATCCGAAGCTTCGATGATCGCCTTGGCGCCTTCGAACAGCGCGTCGGCAATATCCTCGTAGAACCGTGCCTCGACAATGAGCACGCGGGGCTTGCGTATCTCGATGGCGAGATCGCCTGCCATCTCGGTTTCCAGGCTGGAGAAGGTCGCGGTCTTGCCGGATTTCTTCTTGGCCTTTTTCACCGCTGCCTGCTTGACCGGTGCCGTCTTGGCCGCCGGTTTCCCCCTGCGCGCTACCATGGTCTCAGTTCTCCCTGCGAACCTTGATCGGTCGAGTTTCGACGACCGAGAGGCCGTAACCCTCCAGACCGACGATGGTGCGTTCGACGTTTGACAGGACGATCATGTCCTTAACCCCCAGATCGATCAGGATCTGTGCCCCGATGCCATAATCCCGGAGATACGCTGTTTTTTCAACTGGTTCACCCATCTTCTGGCGCACGTTGTCAGACAGTGCGGTCGGCCGCGGCTCGCGGATCAGAACCACAATGCCCCGCCCCGCTTCGCCAATCATCTGCATGGCGCCATGCAGCACGCCCGAACGTGCGCCATGGTCGCCCAGCACATCCTCGAGCACGTTCATGGCATGCATGCGCACCATGACGGGATTGCCGTCGGCGATGTCGCCCTTTACCAGCGCAATATGCTCGGCATATTCGACCCGGTTGCGGAAAACCAGCATACGGAACTTGCCGCCCCAGACGCTATCGATCTCGCCTTCCACCACACGCTGGATCAGGTTGTCGTGGCGGCGACGATAGGCGATCAGGTCAGCAATGGTGCCGATCTTGAGATTGTGATGCTGGGCGAAGGCAATCAGGTCCGGCAGGCGGGCCATGGTGCCGTCGTCGTTCATGATCTCACAGATCACCCCGGACGGATTGAGGCCGGCCAGCCGCGCGATGTCCACGCCGGCTTCAGTATGGCCGGCGCGCACCAGCGTGCCACCGTCGCGCGCCATCAGCGGGAAGATATGGCCGGGCACCGCGATATCGGCCGGGCCCTTGGAAGGATCGATGGCGACTTTCACGGTCTGCGCGCGGTCGGCCGCGGAGATGCCGGTGGTGACGCCTTCGCGTGCCTCGATGGAAACCGTAAAAGCGGTCTGATGTCGCGAGGCATTGTTCTGCGCCATCAGCGGCAGGCCGAGCTGCTCGATGCGCTGGCGCGTCAGTGTCAGGCAGATCAGGCCGCGGCCGTACTTCGCCATGAAGTTAATAGCGGCCGCATCGGCCATTTCGGCCGGGATATACAGATCGCCTTCGTTCTCGCGATCTTCTTCATCGACCAGGATTACCATGCGGCCCTGACGGGCCTCCTCGATGATTTCCTCGGCCGAGGCGATATAGCGCTTTATGTCATCCATACTGTTCACGACGACTTGCTCCATTGCTGCAGCCGCGCCACGTAGCGCGCCAGCACGTCGATTTCCAGATTGACCCTGTCGCCGGTCTTCAGCTTGCCGAGCGTGGTCACCTGTTGGGTATGCGGGATCAGGTTGACGCCGAAGACGGCGCCATCGACGCCGTTCACGGTCAGCGATGCACCATCGATGGTGATCGAACCCTTTTCGGCAATGAAGCCGGCAAGGCTGGCCGGCGCGCGGAAATCGATGCGCAGCGAGCCGCCTTCGTTGCGCGTCGCCACCACCTCGCCCACGCCATCGACATGGCCGGACACGATATGGCCGCCGAGTTCGTCACCCACCTTCAGACTGCGTTCGAGGTTGATGGTCGAGCCATCCTGCCAGTTGCCCAGCGTGGTGCGCGACAGACTCTCGGCCGAGACATCGACGGCAAACCAGTCGGCGCTTTTCTGCACGACGGTGAGGCAGACGCCGGCGCAGGCAATCGAAGCGCCGATGTCTATGCTGGCGGTCTCATAACGGGTGCGGATGCGGAAATGGGTATCGCCGCGCGTCTCGCGGGCGACCACTGTGCCGATATCGGTAACGATGCCTGTGAACATGGGCCTAGTTTTAGAGGGGGCGGATGAAGGTTTCCAGCAGGTCATCGCCAAGAATATCAGCCCTGACCCGCTGCCAGCGTGGCGCTTCCGCCACGGTATCGATGCCAAAAGCGGCAATTCCCGGCAGGCCGTCGCCCCCGATCACGCTGGGGGCACGGAACCAGATCATGCGATCGACCAGATCGGCCCGGATCAGGCTGGCCGCCAGTTTCCCGCCGCCTTCCACCAGTATCCGTGTCAGGCCGCGCTCGGCCAGAATGGCAAAGGCGGGTGCCAGGGCCGGAAAGCCCGCTTCGTCCGGTTCGACGGCGATCACCTCGACGCCACAATCCTCGAAAGCCTGGCGGCGGGCCGGCTCGACATCCTCGCGGGTGATGATCCAGGTCGGTGTCTGCTTTGCCGTCGCCACCACTTTCGAGGTCAGGCTCAGCCGCAGCCGGCCGTCCAGGATAATACGCACGGCAGGACGTTTTGGCAGGCCCGGCAGACGGCAGGTCAGATCCGGATCGTCCTGCAGTGCCGTATTGCTGCCCACCATCACGGCATCGTGCTGGGCACGCAGCAGATGGGCGCGCATACGTGCCACCGGACTGGTGATCCATTTGCTGTCGCCGGAATGCGTGCCGATGCGGCCATCGAGGCTGACGGCCAGCTTAAGCGTGACGGCAGGACGGTTGCGTTCGCGGCTGAGCAGGAAGCCGGTATTCAGTTCGGCGGCGGCATTCCGCAGGTAACCGACGGCAACATCGATACCGGCTTCACGCAGCAGCGTGAGCCCCCTGCCCGCCACGCGCGCATCCGGGTCTTCCAGCGCGACAATACAACGAGAAACTCCCGCGCTGACCAGCGCTTCGGCGCAGGGCGGCGTTTTGCCATGATGAGCACAGGGTTCGAGCGTGACATAGGCCGTTGCGCCACGCGCAGATTCACCAGCCTGCTGCAGGGCGACGGTTTCGGCATGCGGGCGCCCCCCCACCTGGGTCCAACCGCGACCGACAATGCGACCGTCTTTCACGATCACACAGCCGACGGCCGGGTTGGGCCAGGTATTACCCAGCCCGCGCGCCGCCAGCCCGAGCGCGATGCGCATGTAGCGCTCGTCCCGGGCGGCAGCGGCTTTGTCAGTCATCTTCGCTGGCGCCACTCAGCGAACCAATGAAGTCTTCGAAATCCTTGGCTTCGCGGAAGTTGCGATACACCGAGGCGAAGCGCACATAGGCCACCTTGTCGAGTGCAGCAAGGCCATCCATCACCAGTTCGCCGATCGAGTCAGACTTGATCTCGCTCTCGCCCGAACTTTCAAGGCGTCGCACGATGCCGTTGATCAGGCGCTCGATACGTTCGGGATCGATCGGCCGCTTGCGGGTGGCGATCATGATCGAGCGCGCCAGCTTGTCACGATCAAACGGCGCCTTCAGGCCGTTCTTCTTGATCACGGTCAGCTCGCGCAGCTGAATGCGTTCGAAGGTAGTGAAACGCGCGCCGCAATTCGGACAGAAGCGCCGGCGGCGGATCGCCGAGTTATCTTCGGTCGGCCGCGAGTCCTTCACCTGGGTGTCGTCATTGCCGCAGAACGGACAACGCATGGTCGGTTTTCCCCCGCCTTATGATTATAGTGTCAGAGCTGCGGATAGATGGGGAAGCGGTTGCAAAGCGCCACCACCTTCTCCGCCACAGCGCGTTCGACATCGGAATTGTCGTTGGTCTTCTTGGCAATACCGTCCAGCACATCGGCGATCAGGCCGCCGATCTGACGGAATTCGGCGACGCCGAAACCGCGCGTGGTGCCAGCCGGGCTGCCGACACGAATACCAGACGTCACGGTCGGCTTTTCCGGATCGAAGGGCACGCCGTTCTTGTTGGCAGTGATGCGTGCACGTTCCAGACTCTCGACGCAGACATTGCCCTTGAGACCCTTTGATCGCAAATCGATCAGCATCAGGTGATTGTCGGTGCCGCCGGACACGAGGTCGTAGCCCCGCTCCTGCAGCGCTGCCGCCATCGCCTTGGCGTTGTCGACCACAGCCTGGGCGTAGGACTTGAATTCAGGCGTCAGCGCTTCGCCGAAGGCAACGGCCTTACCAGCGATCACATGCATCAGAGGGCCACCCTGCAGACCGGGGAACACCGCCGAGTTGATCTTCTTGGCCAGCGCCTCGTCATTGGTCAGCACCATGCCGCCGCGCGGGCCACGCAGCGTCTTGTGCGTAGTGGTCGTGGCGATATGTGCATGCGGGAACGGGCTCGGATGCGCGCCGCCCGCGACCAGGCCGGCGAAATGCGCCATATCGACCATGAAGATCGCGCCTATGCTGTCAGCGATCTCACGGAACTTCGCGAAATCCCAGAAGCGCGGATAGGCAGACCCGCCAGCGATGATCAGCTTCGGCTTGTGTTGCTCGGCCAGTTGAGCAACCTGGTCCATATCAACGCGCATGTCGTCCTTGCGCACGGTGTAGCTGACAACATTGAACCACTTGCCCGACTGATTGGCCGATGCGCCGTGCGTCAGATGGCCGCCAGCCGCGAGGTCAAGGCCCATGAAGGTGTCGCCCGGCTTCAGCATAGCCATGAAGACCGCCTGGTTGGCCTGCGCGCCCGAATGCGGCTGCACATTGGCGAAGCCGCAGCCGAAGATCTTCTTCGCGCGCTCGATCGCGAGGTTTTCTGCGATGTCGACGAATTCACAGCCGTTGTAATAGCGCTTGCCCGGCAGGCCTTCGGCATACTTGTTGGTCATCACCGAGCCCTGCGCTTCCAGCACGGCGCGGCTGACGATGTTTTCCGAGGCGATCAACTCGATCTGGCTCTGCTGGCGATCCAGTTCCTTGACGATGGAGTCAAAGATTTCCGGGTCAGCCTGCTTGAGCGTGCGCTCGAAAAAGCCGGCATGGGTGACGGTTGGCTTGGCTGCGGTGCTCGACATCGGCGGACTCCTAAAGCGTCTGTATTCGGTCAGGCCGGCTGGTCGAGCTTGTCGACGCGGCGCTGATGGCGGCCGCCGGCGAATGGGGTGGCGAGAAAAGCCTTGAGGCAGTCGCGCGCGGTCTCGATGCCGATCAGGCGAGCGCCAAGCGCCAGCACATTGGCATCGTTATGCTCGCGGCAGAGCCGGGCGCTGGTGGCATCGTGCACCAGGGCAGCGCGGCAACCGGTGACGCGGTTGGCGGCAATCGAGATGCCAATGCCGCTGCCGCAGACGGCAACGCCAAAGGCGGCCTTGCCAGCGGCCACGGTCTGGCCAAGCTGGCGGCCGAAATCGGGGTAATCGACGCTGTCGGAAGAATTGGTGCCGAGGTCGAGTACGTCATAGCCCTCGGCCTTAAGCTCATCGCGCAGCAGGTTTTTCAACTCAAAACCGGCATGATCGGCAGCGAGAGCGACCGTGGGCTTGGACATCGGCAGGACACCTCGGGAAAGACGGCCGGACCCTACAATATCCGGTGGCAGGTGCCAACCCTACCAACAAGGGAAATGCTTGGCCGTGGCGGATTGCCATCTTTCATTCATGCGTACAATTAGCGAACATTTGTCCGAAAAAGAAGCCCGGGGCCATATCGAATGGCGACCCGGGCTTCCCTACTCTCCGGATACGGAGATTAGTTCACGTAGTCGTAGGAGCCATTCTTCCAGACATAGACCTTGTACGCCGGCGAGGTGGTGTCACCCTTGGCGTCGAACGAGATCTCATTCAGCACGGTCTGGAACTTGCCGGCCCGCATTGCCTTCTCGACGTCAGCGGTCTTCACCGACTTCGCCGTGGTGGCAGCCTGCACCCAGACCTGAACCGCAGCATAGGTGTAGAGCGTGTAGCCTTCCGGGTCGTAGCCCTGCGCCTTGAACTTGTCGACCAGCGGCTTGGCAATCGGGTTCTTGCGCGGATCGGCATCGAAGGTCATCAGCGAACCTTCGCCGGCCGGGCCGGAAATCGCCCAGAACTGCTTGTCGACCAGAGCGTCACCACCCATGAGCGGAGCATTCAGGCCCTGCTCCTTGGCCTGACGAACGATCAGGCCGCCTTCCGGATGATAGCCGCCGAGATAGATCAGCTCGACACCGGCCTGCTTCATCTTCGAAACGAGCGCCGAGTAATCCTTCTCGCCAGCGGTGACCGCTTCGAACATGGCTTCGGTCATGCCCTTCGAGTTCAGGCGCTTCTTGGTCTCTTCGGCAAGGCCCTGACCATACGGGGTCTTGTCATGCAGGATGGCGACCTTCTTGCCCTTGAACTTCTCAAGGATGTAGTCGCCGGCGACAATGCCCTGCTGGTCATCACGGCCGCAGACGCGGAACGTGTTCTTGTAGCCGCGCTCGGTGTAGCGCGGATTGGTCGAGGCCGGGGTGATCTGCAGGATATTCTCTTCCTTGTAGACATCCGAGGCCGGGATTGACGAACCCGAGCAGAAGTGACCGAACACGACGGCAACCTTTTCCTGCACCGCGCGGTTGGCAACCGCCACCGCCTGCTTCGGATCGCATTGGTCATCGCCGATCACGAGCTGCAGCTTCTGGCCGTTGACGCCGCCAGCAGCATTGATGTCGGCGATGGCCATTTCGGCGCCACGCTTCATCTGTTCGCCAAAGCTGGCGAGCTGGCCGGTGATCGGACCGTTGAGGGCAACCTTGATCTGTGCCGTAGCAGCACCGGCGAACAGGCCGACCGCAGCGACAACAGCCAAACCGGTAGTGAGTTTACGCATGACATCCTCTCCCTGTTATACAACGTTGAACAAAGTCTAATGCAGTCGGGCCGACCTCGGCAACAACCTAAGGTGTCCCCTGCTTTTCCCGCCAGCCGAGCAGGCCGGATCGTTCGTAGAGCCACGGATACTGGTGCACCATCTGATCAACCCGGGTCAGCCGGAAGCCGAATGTGGCAAACGCCCAGACGACGAAAATAGAGATCAGGTACGGCACTATCGCCAGCAACTGCTCCTTGAACAGCGAGAAAGCCAGGAAGCGGTTCGCAGCCGCCATGATCAGGCTGTAGGGCAGGATCTGCCAATAGGGCCGCCAGGTTCCGGCAATCGCCTGCCCCATCAGGAAGGCGCAACCGCCCACCAGGACAACGGTCAATCCCAGGAATACCAGGATACTCTCCCCCAGGATGGCGTGCACCATCAGTGCCCTCCTTCCAGATAGGCCGCGCGGATCTGCTCGTTAGCCAGCAGCTCGCTGCCGGTACCGCTCATGGTGATGTGCCCATTCACCAGTACATAGCCGCGATGGGCAAGCTTGAGTGCATGATAGGCATTCTGTTCGACCAGTAGGACCGTCACCCCATCAGCGCGGTTGATTTCCTCAATGATCGAGAAAATCTGCTTCACCACCAGTGGCGCCAGACCAAGCGACGGTTCGTCCAGCAGCAGCAGCTTCGGCCGGCTCATCAGGGCACGGGCAATGGCCAGCATCTGCTGCTCGCCACCCGACAGCGTACCGCCGCGCTGCTCGCTGCGCTCTTTCAGACGCGGGAACAACCCGTAGACACGCTCAAGATCGGACTCGAAATGCGCAGGATTGCCGGCGACTGCGCCCATACGCAGGTTTTCCAGCACTGTCATGCGCGGGAAGATCCGGCGGCCTTCCGGCGCATGCGCCAGACCGCGACGCACCAGATGATGCGTGGCAATGCCGGTGATGTCTTCATTGGCGAGCTTCACATGACCATGCCGCGGCTTCGGACTGCCACAAATGCTCATCAGCAGGGTCGACTTGCCGGCGCCGTTGGCGCCGATCAGCGCTACAATCTCGCCCTGCTTCACTTCAACATCGACGCCCTTCAGCGCATGCACCGCGCCGTAATAGGTATGCAGGCCGCTGATCGAGAGCATCAGGCGATCCCCTCGGCAACAACAACCTCTTCCGGCTCGCCCAGATAGGCAGCGATCACCTTCGGGTCGTTTCGCACGGTATCCGGCGAGCCATCGGCAATCTTACGACCGTAATCCAGTACGATGACATGATCTGAAATCTGCATCACCACACTCATGTCATGCTCGATCAGCAGCACGCCGGTTTTGTGTTCATCGCGGATAAAACGCAGCAGTGTGTTCAGGTCGGCCGACTCACGCGGGTTGAGCCCGGCGGCCGGCTCATCAAGACACAGCAGCACCGGTTCGGTGCACATGGCGCGCGCGATCTCGAGGCGACGCTGGCCGCCATACGGCAGGCTGCCGGCAACTTCGTCGGCGACATCGGTCAGGTTGGTGCGCTCCAGCCAGTAACGCGCCATATCGACGGCAGCGGCCTCGGCCTTGCGGTATCCCGGCCAGCCGAACAGGCCAAGCAGCGTGAAACCTGATGCCCGCATCAGCTTGTTGTGCTGCGCGACGATCAGGTTTTCCAGCACAGTCATCTTCGGGAAGAGACGGATATTCTGGAAGGTGCGCGCCACGCGCGCCTTGCCTGCAATGTCGTTGCCGGACATGCGCTCCAGCAGATATGGCGTATCATTCCTGGTCAGAGCCAGTCGGCCGACTGTCGGCTTGTAGAAGCCGGCGATGCAGTTGAACACCGTGGTCTTGCCGGCGCCGTTCGGGCCGATCACTGCCGTGATCTGGCCTTCATGTGCATCGAAGGACACATCGTTCACCGCAATCAGACCGCCGAAACGCATGGTCAGGTGTTCGACCCTGAGCAGAGGCCCAGTCTTCACGGTGGAAGCAGTCATGGCTTGCCTCCGCCCGGTTTGGCCCCGGCAGGATGCAGCCGCATCGTCGGCTCGCGATGCGCCAGCAGGCCCTGCGGACGCCACACCATGATCAGCACCATGGCGGCACCGAAGGCTAGCATTCGGAACAGCGAGAATTCGCGCGCCACTTCCGGCAGCAGCGTGAGGAAAGCCGCGGCCAGCACGATGCCGGCCTGGCTGCCCATGCCACCCAACACGACGATTGCCAGGATCACGGCGGACTCGATGAAGCTGAAGCTTTCCGGGCTGATGAAGCCCTGGCGTGCGGCAAAGAAGCTGCCGGCGAAACCACCGAACATCGCACCAATGGCGAAGGCAGTCAGCTTGGTGTTGGTCGGATTGATGCCAAGCGCCGTGCAGGCGATCTCGTCCTCGCGCAGCGCTTCCCAGGCACGACCGACCGGCAGTTTACGGATCCGCATGGTGAAGATGTTGGTGATCAGCGCCAGCGCGAGGATCAGGTAGTAGAGGAAGGTGATGCGATGGAGCGAGGCGAATTCCAGCCCGAACAGCTGGTGGAACGACGTCATGCCGGCCGGTGGGTCGGCCGAGAACGGGAAGCCGAAGAAGGACGGACGCGGAATGCCCGAGATGCCGGCCGGGCCGCCGGTGACCGGCTGCCAGTTGAGCAGGATCACGCGGATGATCTCGCCGAAGCCGAGCGTGACGATGGCGAGGTAATCGCCGCGCAGGCGCAGTACCGGGAAGCCGAGAACGACGCCGAAGGTGGCAGCCAACAGCCCGGCGAGCGGCAACGTTTCCCAGAAGCCGAAGCCAAAATGCATCGACAGCAGCGCGAAGGTATAGGCGCCGACCGCGTAGAAAGCGACGTAGCCGAGATCGAGCAGACCGGCGAGGCCGACCACGATATTGAGGCCCCAGCCCAGCATTACATAAATCAGCACCACGGTGCCGAGGTCGATCACGGTGCGGTTGGCGAATGGCAGGAACGGCATGATGATGGCAAAGCCTATCATCACCGGCATCAGCCACTTGTCCGCCTTCTGCCCTAGATCGGACAGCACCGACTGGTGTTTGACCGCAGCGACGGGATCGAGCTTATCGACCAGCGATTCCCGGTAGTTTCGTCGCCAGTCGAGCGCGATCCGCATGCCAAGCCGGCCGAGGAAGACGGCGATCGCGGCATAGGCGATGTAGTCGAACCGTGTCTTGATGCCGAGCGGGCCGCCGGTATCGACGGTTTCGAAACCGATCAGCGGCAGCGCCAGCAGGGCCGCCACACCGGCAGCCATAATCGCGTCCTTGAGACGTTCAGCCGCCGTCATCACACCTTCTCCACTTCAGGCCGGCCCAGCAGACCAGTCGGACGGAAGATCAGCACCACCACCAGGATGGTGAAGACGGCGACATCCTTGTACTCGATACTGAAATAGGCAGACCAGAAAGCCTCGATCAGACCAATCAGCAATCCGCCGAGCATTGCGCCCGGCAGGCTGCCGATGCCGCCCAGCACCGCGGCCGTGAACGCCTTCAGGCCGGCGAGGAAGCCGATGTAGAAGTCCACCACGCCGTAATAGAGTGAAACCATTACGCCGGCGACAGCCGCCAGCACGGCACCAAGCACGAAGGTAAGAGAGATGGTGCGGTCAGCATTCACACCGAGCAGCGAGGCCATCATGCGATCCTGCTCGCATGCTCTCTGCGCGCGACCGAGCGGCGTGGCCGAAATCAGGTAGGAGAAGCCCAGCATCAGCACCAGGGTCATCGCCATGATGATCATCTGCAGATAAGAGATCGTGACCGAGAAGGTTTCGCCCTTCATCAGTTCGATACCGCCGCGGATCATCGGTTGCAGCGGCTTGATCTTGGCGCCCTGGGCGATCTGCACATAATTCTGCAGGAAGATCGACATGCCGATGGCAGAGATCAACGGCGCCAGACGGAAGGAACCGCGCAAGGGCCGGTAGGCAATGCGCTCGACGGTCCAGCCATACAGGCCGGTGATAATCATCGAGACGATCAGCACGATCAGAAGCGCGAGCGGCACCCAGGTGATGCCGACGATCCCGAGGATGGAAAACGTGATCACCGCGATGAAGGCGCCGATCATGTAGATTTCGCCGTGGGCGAAATTTATCATTCCGATGATGCCGTAAACCATCGTGTAACCGATGGCGATCAGCGCATACACAGCGCCCAGCGTCAGACCGTTGATCAACTGCTGAAGAAAATACTCCATTCGCCCCCGATCATCCGTTCGACTGGTCCGCGTGCTTGGTCAGCACATAGCGGAGTTTCTGCGCCGCGAGCCGTCCGAGTTCATGCCGCGACAGGCGTGGATCGCCCACCATCGACACTTCCCTCCCGGTCTCCGGGTCAATCGCTATCACCTGCAACGCCGTACCGATGCGGCGAAACTCGATGATCGCTTCCCAGTCCCCGTCATCGCTCCCTGTCGCGTCTGACATGAATCGTCTGTACATTTATTTGTTACTGCTCTCAAGGGTTAAGCGGGTTTTGCACAGGTTCCGACGTCATGCTGCGCGAGTATGCCGATGCGGGAAATTTAATTGCTGCTTTACACGCGCCTTGCCGATTCCGGAATAGTATTTTATATATAAAACAAATTTCCGTCGGGGCATCCCATGCAGATTCTCAATCCAGCCGAGTGGGCCAAGCCGAAAGGCTATGCAAATGGCATCGCCGTTGAAGGCCGTCAGGTTTTCGTCGCGGGCCAGATCGGCTGGAATGCCGAAGCAACCTTCGACAGCGACGATATTGCCGACCAGACGCGTCAGGCACTGCGCAATATCGTTCGTGTACTTGCAGAGGCCGGTGCCCGTCCCGAGCATATCGTGCGATTGACGTGGTATGTCGTCGACAAGCGCGACTACATGGCCCGCAATGCCGACATCGGTAAAGCTTACCGCGAAATTCTTGGCCGGCATTACCCGGCAATGACCCTGGTGCAGGTGGCATCCCTGCTCGAAGACCGCGCGAAGGTCGAGATCGAAGCCACTGCGGTGATGCCCTCCGCTTCCTGACCTGCCGACTTTTGTCACAGGCAAATCACGGATTCCCTACCTGTCAGGGCCGGAACCGCCCATGGCCATTTACGTTTGGTTTACGAATGCCAGCCACGGCGTTCTTCAAACGGAGGTGGGTCATGCGCGAACTGATACTGATCCTGGGAGCAGCCTGCATCGCCAGCCTGCCTTTTGTCGCCTTCAGCGGCTTCCTGCAGACCACACCCCGCCAGTCCAGCGTGGCGATGTGGGGCGACGATCTGCGTCAAACCGGCTCGAGCTACAGCATGCCGAACATGCCCAAAGTGATGACCGTCAGCATGTCTGGCGAGCGCAAGTGATGCGTACCGCCCTCATCGCCGGCATCGCCGCGCTGGCCGCGACTGCCGCCTTGGCCCAGGCGCCCAAGCAGGAAGACCCCGCCCCGCGGCAGCCGCGTGCAGCAGTGCCAGGCCCCAACGCCGAACCGGGCGTGCCGCTGGGCGAGAAGTCAAAAGCACCTGACTTCTCTGTGGACAAACATATGCCACACCTGAGCAGCGATCAGGTTGCTGTGGTCGGCGCCAAGCTGCGCAATGAAAGCGGCGACGTCATCGGCACGGTCGAAAACATCATCCTGGATCGCGACGGTCAGGCCGTCGGGGTTGTGGTCGGCGTGGACAAAATGCTGGGCCTGGCTGAAGATCGCGTTGAGATCGAATGGAAACAGGTCCGCTTTGAGCGCAGGGATTCGGTCGTCAGCTTCGTCACGCCGCTCAGCCGTGAGGAACTGCTCGCTATGGCGAAATTCTCGCCACCGAAGCGCCAGCCGGGCTGAGACGCCTTATCCCAGATCGCGGATCATGCGGATGATGCCGGAGTAGTCCAGCGAACCGTTGCCGCCCTCGACATATTCGGCATAGAGCGCCGTGGCCTCTGAGCCCAGCGGCGTCTGGACTTTTGCCGACCTCGCCGCTTCCTGCGAAAGTTTCAGATCCTTAAGCATCAAGTCAGCGGCAAAGCCGGGCTTGTAGTCGCGGTTGGCAGCCGAGGTCGGCACCGGACCCGGCACCGGGCAATGGTTGAGCAGCGCCCAGCAGGAGCCCGACGAACTTCCGACGATGTCGAACATCGCCTGCGGCGACAGTCCGAGCTTCTCGGCCATCACGAAGGCTTCCGAAATGCCGATCATGGTGATACCCAGCACCATGTTGTTGCAAACCTTGGCCGCCTGCCCGTTCCCCGCACCGCCGGCATGCACGATCTTCTTGCCCATGGCTTCCAGAATCGGCTTGGCCTTGGCAAACGCCGCATCGCTGCCGCCGACCATGAAAGTCAGCGCCGCATTCTCGGCGCCGGCGATGCCGCCTGACACCGGCGCATCCAGCATCAGCATGCCCTTGGCTTCAGCCGCAGCGATAACGTCACGCGCTGTCTTCACGTCGATGGTCGAACTGTCGATAAAAACCGTGCCCGGACGCGCCACGGAGAGAATGCCTTTGTCGCCGGTATAGACGCTGGCGACATGCTTACCGGCCGGAAGCATGGTGATAACGGCGTCGACATCACGCGCGGCATCGGCAGCACTTGCGGCCCTGGTTCCGCCGGCATCGACCACCTTCTGCACCGGATCCGGCATCAGGTCGAAAGCCTTCACCCTATGGCCGGCCTTCAGCAGGTTCCGGGCCATAGGGCCGCCCATATTGCCTACGCCGATGAAACCAATCGTCGCCATGGTCATTCCTCCGGTTATATTTCTGGATTATTCAGTCGAACAGCAGCTCGCCGTCCGAGACCGGCGCGAAATAAGCCTCGATCTCGGCATCGGTCACGTCTTCAAGTCGTGCCGGCTGCCACTTCGGTTTGTGATCCTTGTCGATGATCACCGCGCGCACGCCTTCATAGAAGTCATGGCCGACGGCAACATGATTACAGATGCGCCATTCCAGCTTCATGCAGTCGCGCAGCGAGAGACTGCGTCCACGGCGCAGCTGTGCGAAGGTCAGTTTCACGGACGTCGGGGACTTGGCTCGGATGATGCCGGCCTGCTCGATCGAAAACGGCGACGGATCGGCTTCCAGCGCCGCCATCACCGCCGCCACGCTCTCGCCGCCGAAACGCCTGTCGATCTCGGTTTTACGCTCAGCCAGTTGCGACGGGCCGGGATCAGTCGCGAACTTCGCCACCACGGCATCGATGCCGGCCTTATCGGTCGGTGCAGCATCTATCAATCCCTGCTCGAGCGCCGCCATGCTGGCCCGCGGCACGAAATGTGTGGCCACGCCGGCGGTTAGGATATCGGCGCCTTTCAGACGCGCACCCGTCAGACCGAGATAGACGCCGAGTTCGCCCGGGCAGCGCGGCAGGAAATAGGTGCCACCAACATCGGGGAACAGGCCGATGCCGGTTTCCGGCATGGCGAAATGCGCGAACTCGCTGATGATGCGATGACTGCCATGCACTGACAGGCCAACGCCGCCGCCCATGAAGATGCCATCGATCAGTGCGATGAACGGTTTCGGATATTCGCCGATCAGGGTGTTGCAGCGGTATTCGTCATACCAGAAAGATTTGCGATATTGCACGCCATCCGGGCCACGGTCGGCCAGCTTGCGGATGTCGCCACCAGCGCAGAAGGCCTTCTCGCCCGAGCCCTTGATGATCACCGCCCTGACGGCAGCATCTTTCGCCCAGCTGCGCAGATGCTGCTCCAGCGGAATGCACATGTCGTGCGTCAGCGCATTGAGCGCCTGCGGACGATTGAGCTGGATGATGCCGATGCCGTTCTGAACCGAAAACAGAATGTCGTTGCTCAAGATTTACTCCAAAGCTCAATCGTGAAATGAACCGGATGTCAGCGCACGCGCGATAATCACGCGCATGATCTCGTTGGTGCCTTCCAGTATCTGGTGTACCCGCGCATCGCGCAGATAGCGTTCGACCGGGTAGTCTTTCAGATAGCCGTAACCGCCATGCAACTGCAATGCCTCGTTGCAGATGGCAAAGCCGGCATCGGTGGAAAATCGCTTGGCCATGGCGCAGTACATCGTCGCCTCGACATGCTTTACATCCAGCATAGCTGCAGCCTGGCGGATCATCAGCCGCGCGGCGGCCAGATCCGTGGCCATATCGGCCAGCTTGAATTGGGTCGCCTGGAAGTTGCCGATCGCATTGCCAAACTGCTTGCGGCCGGCGACATATTCACGCGCCGTGGTCAGACAGGCCTTGGCCGCACCCAGCGAGCAGGCACCGATATTGATGCGGCCCCCATCCAGCCCGGCCATGGCAATGCGGAAGCCTTCGCCCTCGGCGCCGATACGGTTGGCCTTCGGCACTTTGCAATCGTCGAAATTCACCATCGCGGTCGGCTGGCTGTTCCAGCCGAGCTTGCGTTCCTGCGCGCCGAACGAAAGGCCAGGCGTGCCATTTTCGACCACCAGGCAGGTGACGCCGCGCGCGCCGGCCTCGCCAGTACGCACCATGCAGACATAGATATCAGAACGTCCGCCACCCGAGATGAAGGCCTTGCTGCCGTTCAGTATGTAATGGTCACCGGCATCAGCTGCGCGCGTCTGCAGCGCTGCGGCGTCGGAGCCGGCATTCGGTTCGGTCAGACAATAGGAGGCGAATTTCTGCATGCTGCAAAGATCGGGCAGGAAGCGCTGGCGCTGTTCGTCGCCGCCGAAGCGGTCGATCATCCAGGCCGCCATGTTGTGGATCGAGATATAGGCCGCCGTCGATGTGCAGCCCGCCGCCAGTTCCTCAAAGACGATCGCGGCATCGAGGCGGCTGAGCGCCGAGCCGCCGACGTCGTCAGCGACATAGATGCCGCCGAAGCCGAGCGCAGCGGCCTCGCGCAGTTCGTCCACGGGAAAGTGCTTCTTCTCGTCCCACGCTGCTGCATTGGGCTGCATCCGATCCAGCGCAAAACGCCGGGCGGTTTCCTGGATGGCCCGCTGATCATCGGACAACTCGAACAGCATGCTGTTTTCTCCCTTATTCCGGGTCTTAATTGCCCGCCAATCAGCCGTCAACGGCCGGTCTAGTCCAGACGAACTAGGCCCGAACAGAGTCGCATGGGCTGTTTCTGCATGCTAGCCTTTCGCGCTTCATCAGGTCCATTGCCACCGCCCATGCTGCCTCTCGATCCTCAGCGACAACCGGATGCCGAAACCGGCATCGGCTGGCCTTTGCGCGGCCTGGCTTACGGGCTAGCTGGCCTGCTGATTGGACTCACCGTATTGCTGGCCGGTGCGCCGCTGTTCAGCGGCACCATGACCACCGCCTGGCTGCCGGGTACACCGCCCTTCCATGCCGATGTTGCGGTCGTGGCCGCACTGGCCGGTCTGTCGTTGCTGCTGCGCGATACCGCGCCACCGGCCTCACGCCTGCTGGCGCTGACGCTCGCCTGCCTTAGCATCGCCGGGCTGGGCAACTATATTCTGCATGGCAGCCTGTTGCAGGCCACCGAAGCTTCAGTCGCGCCAACACTAGCCATGCTGTGGAGTGGCAGCATGGGGCCGGTACTCTGCGTTGGCGCGCTGCTGACGGCCGCGCGCCTGTATGTTCCCGCCTCGCCACGCGCCACCGTGGGCAATGTGCCACTCGGGTGGTCAGTTGCGATGACACTTGTGGCGCTGGCACTCACGCTGTCTATCGGTGCACTCGACCTGCTGCCGCAGACGGCTGCCTGGACGGCGCACTCCGCCGCCATGCCCGATGGCGCCATCGTTCTGCTTCTGCTGGGCGCGGCCTGTGCCGCCCGCACCTTCCATCCCTCGTCACAGATCGCGCCGCTACCATTGCTGGCCGGCCAGGCCATCGTCCTGATCGGCGGTATCGTCGCCTCCTTCATCCTGTGGCAGGCAACGAGCGCCAGCACGACGCTGCCGCTCGTTGCCATGCTGTCTTTCATGGCCTGTCTGGTCGCTACCTACATGATCGCCGGACTGATCGCCCTTGCAGTACGCGTGATGGTGCAGCAGCGCGCCATGGCGGCGGCACGCGCGGCATTGCAGGCCAGCAACGACCTGTTCGAAGCCGCTGCGCGCAGCAGCCGGCTCGGCATCTGGGACTGGGATCTGCTGACCGGCGAGTTGCTGATCGTCGCCAACTATCTGCAGGACCGTGACGACACGACACTGCTGTCATCGCGCACCACGATCGAAGCCTTCACCGAGCTGATGCATCCCGATGACCGCGACATGGTAACGCGTCGCGTCAACACCGCGCTGAAGCAGCGGCGCACATACGAGGCCGAATTCCGCATCCGGCGCAGCGATGGCGTGTATATCTGGGTTCTGGCGCGCGCCGAACCGAGCTACACGGCAACTGGTCGCGCTTCGCGACTGATCGGTAGTCTCGAAGACGTCGACCAGATTCGCCGCCAGATGAACGAACTCGAACTGCAGCGCCATATGCTGGAAGAACAGTCGGTCAAGCTGGCCGAAACCGCCCAGGCTCTGGCCGCCGCCAGGGATGCCGCAGAAACCGCGCATAAGACCAAGTCGAATTTCCTCGCCATGATGAGCCATGAAATCCGCACGCCCATGAACGGCGTACTGGGCATGCTCAGCCTGCTGAACCGCAGCGACATTGAGCCAGCACTGAAGCGTTATTCGGAAGTCGCGCACCAGTCGGCACGCGACCTGCTCGGCCTGATCGACGATATTCTCGATGTTTCCAAGCTCGAGGCCGGCAAGCTGCAGATCGAGGCGATTGATTTCGACCTGCGACCGACCATCGACAGCATCGTTGCCCTGCTCACGCCGCGCTCCCGCGAAAACGGCAATCAGGTGATCCTTGATGTTGCCGAGAGCGTGCCGGAGCATGTGATTGGCGATCCGCTTCGCCTGCGGCAGATTCTCACCAACCTGATCGGCAACGCCATCAAGTTCACAGAGAAAGGCACGGTGACAATCACAATCACGGCGACGGGCCTGCAGAACGGTGACTTCATGCTGCATTGCGCGATCCGCGATACCGGCATCGGCATCGCCGCCGAGCAGCAACTGACTCTCTTCGAACCCTTCACCCAGGCCGATATCTCGATGACCCGTCGCTATGGTGGCACCGGGCTTGGTCTGACCATCTGCAAGCACCTGGTGCATTTGATGGGCGGCGAGATCGGCGTGATCAGCGCCCCGGGCGAAGGCTCCACCTTCTGGTTCACCGTGCGCTGCCGCGAAGATCTCGAACTGACCGCGAAACTGGCGCTGCAGGAGCCGGCTCAGCCTGCTGCGCGCCCGCCGGCCAACGATGCCGCGACAATACTGCCGCCGCGCCCGATCGATGCCGATATCGCTGATCTGGTGAAGCAGTTCGACCGCCTGGCCGGCCGCAAACCCCAGGAAAAATAAGACGGGAGAAGTTGCCCGGAGTGGCGTTACGGGGCATTAACCACTGCCGCGCGAGAATCGGACGGTACAGTTCGATGCGCGAGGTGATGCGATGCTGCCGATCCATCCTGGCATTCTGCTTGAGCGGGCCATTTTCGCCCGCG
This sequence comes from Ferrovibrio terrae, assembly GCF_007197755.1. Taxonomy (NCBI): domain Bacteria; kingdom Pseudomonadati; phylum Pseudomonadota; class Alphaproteobacteria; order Rhodospirillales; family Rhodospirillaceae; genus Ferrovibrio; species Ferrovibrio terrae. The sequence goes on along the minus strand of NZ_CP041636.1, from coordinate 3,371,921 downwards.
GCAGCGATCCCGAGCATTTCATCCGCGAAGCCCATATTCCCCGCAAGCTGCTGCGGCAGGTCCTGGCCGGCGAACGGCCGATTTCCTCCGGCCTGGCCATGCGGCTGGGCAGAATTCTGGGCACTTCTCCCTGGGTCTGGATTGCGTTTCAGGAGCGGTTTGATAAAGCTTTCTGAATGACCGACACCGCTGTACCGCCCCTGCCGCAATTCCCTCTCGCGCGCCCTCGCCGTCTGCGCCGTGCCGACTGGACCCGTCGCCTCGTCGCCGAGAACAGCCTCAGCGTCAATGACCTGATCTGGCCGATCTTCGTGCATGACGCCGCGAACAACGCACCGATCGCGTCCATGCCGGGCGTCGAGCGCTTGAGCATCGATGCCGCCGTTGCAGCCGCCCGCGAAGCGGAGCAACTTGGCATTCCCGCCATCGCCCTGTTCCCGGCCACAGATCCGAAGCTGAAGAGCGAAGACGGCCGCGAAGCGCTCAATCCCGACAACGTGGTCTGCCGCACGGTTCGCGCCGTGAAGAGCGCAACGAAGAATCTCGGCATCCTCTGCGATGTCGCGCTCGATCCCTATACCAGCCATGGCCATGACGGCCTGCTGAAGGATGGTGAAATCCTCAACGACGAAACCGTCGAGCTGCTGGTGCAGCAGGCACTCGTGCAGATGAGGGCCGGCTGCGACATCACCGCGCCGTCCGACATGATGGATGGCCGCATCGGCGCGATCCGCCAGGCCTTCGAGCGCGAAGGATTCAAACACGCGCAGATCATGGCCTATGCCGCAAAGTATGCGTCTGCCTTCTACGGGCCGTTTCGCGATGCCGTCGGCTCGTCGGTCAATCTGGGGCTGGGCGACAAACGCACTTATCAGATGAATCCGGCCAATGGCGACGAGGCGCTACGTGAAGTCGCGCTGGATATTGCTGAAGGCGCCGACATGGTGATGGTCAAGCCGGGCATGCCCTATCTCGACATCTGCTGGCGGGTGAAAAGCACCTTTGGCCTGCCAACATACGCTTATCAGGTGTCGGGCGAGTATTCGATGCTGGCTGGTGCTGCGGAGCGCGGCTGGCTGGATCGCGCCAAGGTGGCCTGGGAAAGCCTGCTGTCGTTCAAGCGCGCTGGCTGCGATGGCGTGCTGACATATTTTGCACGCGACATCGCGCGCATGATTGCCGAGGGAAAGCAGCCGTAATCGGCTGCCTCCCCGGCTTTCACCTCAATCAGAACTTCTTGGCGGTCTTGGTCGCTTCCAGGCGCGCGATCAGGCTGGACGTATCCCAGCGATTGCCGCCCATCTGCTGCACTTCGGCATAGAACTGGTCGACCAGTGCAGCCACTGGCAGGCTGGCGCCGTTGCGACGCGCTTCGGCCAGACAGATGCTGAGGTCCTTGCGCATCCAATCGACGGCGAAACCGTAATCGAACTTGCCTTCGATCATCGTCTTGTGGCGGTTGTCCATCTGCCACGAGCCGGCTGCGCCCTTGGAGATCACTTCCACAGCTTTCGTCAGGTCCAGACCTGAAGCGCGACCAAAGGCCAGCGCTTCGGCCAGGCCTTGCACCAGACCGGCGATGCAGATCTGGTTCATCATCTTGGTGAGTTGGCCGCTGCCGGTCGGGCCCATCAGGTTCTGCATCTTCGCGTAGGCCTGGATCACCGGATGCACCTTGTCATAGGTGGCCGCATCGCCGCCGCACATGATGGTAAGCTGACCGTTCTCGGCGCCGGCCTGCCCACCTGACACAGGGGCATCGATGAAGCCCTGACCGTTTGCCTTGGCCTTCTCGCCGATCTCGCGCGCCACATCAGCCGAGGCCGTGGTGTGATCGACAAAGATCGCGCCCTTGGCCAGACCCGCCAAGAGACCGGTATCACCGTAGGTCACCGACCGCAGATCATCGTCGTTGCCGACGCAGGCCATGACCAGTTCTGCGCCGGTTGCGGCTTCCTTCGGGGTGGCAGCCTTTTGGCCCTTATGCTGAGCAACCCACTTGTCAGCCTTGTCGGCTGAGCGGTTCCAGACCGTCACGGTATGGCCGGCTTTTACCAAGTGCCCCGCCATCGGGTAGCCCATCACTCCCAGGCCAATAAACGCCACTTTCGCCATCGTTTCCCCCTAAAGTCCAAGAATCATAAGCAGTTAAGGTTAACTGCCGCAGCGGTCGGCAGTTTGCACCATGAGGAACTTTCGGGCAATCGCCCCGTTAACGCTCTTATAGCGATTGGTGAGCTGCAAGACACAATTACTGCTAGCAAGTCCAAGAAAAATATGGTAAATAATTACTAACGTTGCTGTATCTGCGTGGGAGAAACCCATCATGCCGCTCGACATCCTCGGCACTGTTGCCGCGTCGGGCAGTAGCGGAGCGAACGCCCGCAATACTGCCCGAGTAAACGACCAGATCTCCGCAGCTGCATCCTCCAGGGACGCGGCTGTTTCAGTGCATTCTGAGAGTGCGCCGCGAGAAGAGGTTCAGGTTTCCTCTCCATCCGCGAACCTGGCTGTGTTTGTCAGCCCCTTCATCCGCTTCGACATCACGGCACGTCTAGCCATTGTCGAAATTCGCAACAGCGAAACCGGCGAAGTGCAGCAACAGTATCCGAGCCCGCGCGCCGTGCGCGAGTATCAGCAGCACCTTCCCGAGGATTCGAGCCTGCGTCCGCAGGGTGGGCACGACCGAACTGTACCGCAGCCTCGCATCATCGGCAGTGCCGAGGATCGTGCTGCCAGCGCGCCTGCGCCGAACCCCACGGCTCCTGCTCCGCAGGTGGTCGCGGCATCAGCTGCCGCGTTCAGCAGCCTGCAGGGCGTTCCGACCGGCAGCAAGCAGGTTGCTGAAGCCTGATCCCATTCCGTGACCGTGTGTTTACGGTCATGTGGCGATTCGAACCTGCAAATCATTGTCGAATCTGTTAAGCCTGATCTCCGGTACAGGTTGATCGGGATCGCATGCGCTGGATTTTCAGGTTAGTCGTTCTTCTGTTCGTGCTTCTGGGCCTTGCCGCTGGCGGCAGTTATGTTGTTGCCCGCCTCTCTCTGCCAGTCGTCAATGGAGAAGTGAAAGTCGGGCAGATACTGTCCGGCCCCGTTGAGATTCTGCGTGACCGGAATGCCGTCGCGCATATCCGCGCCAGCAGCCGCAATGACGCAGCCTTCGGCCTCGGCTATGCCCATGCGCAGGACCGTCTCTGGCAGATGGAAGTTCAGCGTCGCATTGCCGCCGGCCGGCTGGCTGAACTGTTTGGCGCGGCTGCGCTCAACACCGACAAATTCATTCGTACGCTGGGCATCCGACGCAAGGCCGTCACCGCCTTTGCGCATCTGAAGCCCGAGACGCAGACGACGCTGCAGGCCTATGCCGATGGCGTGAATGCCTTCCTCGCCAGCCGCAACGGTCCACTGCCGCCGGAATTTCTGATCTTCGATGTTACGCCCGAGCCCTGGACGCCGGCAGACTCTCTCGGCTGGCTGAAAATGATGGCCTGGGATCTGGGCGGCAACTGGGGCCGTGAACTCGCCACACTCGGTCTCGCAAAACGCCTGACGAAGCAGCAGATCGAAGAATTCTATCCGCCCTATCCCGGCGATGGCCCGGTCGCCCTGGCTGATATGACAGATTTGTATCGCCAGGTTGCGGCCGCCGTTGATGTCGAGCGCCTGCTTGAAATCCTGCCGCCCGAGCGGCCGGAAGGCATCGGCTCCAACAACTGGGTGATAAACGGCAAGCGCACGGTGACCGGCCAGCCGCTGCTGGCCAACGATCCGCATCTCGGTCTCGCCACGCCAGCGCTGTGGTATTTCGCGCATATGGCGTCACCCGCCGGCGCTGCGATCGGCGCGACGTTGCCCGGCGTGCCGGGCGTGGTGCTGGGCCATAACGGCCGCATCGCCTGGGGCTTCACCAATACCGGCCCGGACACGCAGGACCTTTATATCGAGAAGATTGATCCCGCAGATACGACGCAGTATGTCACGCCTGAGGGCTCGGCGGCCTTCGTCACGCGGCAGGAAACTATCAAGCAGCGCAGCGGCGAGGATGTCGTCATCACCGTGCGAGAAACGCGCCATGGCCCGGTGATCTCCGATGTACATGACGGCGCACGCCAGCAACTGGAGGCCGGTTATGTCCTCGCTTTTGCGTGGACCGCCCTGCTGGATGAAGACACTACGGCCGACGCCCTGCTCGGCCTCGACAGTGTGACGGACTGGAACGGTTTCAACGATAACCTGCGCCGCTTCGTCTCGCCGCAGCAAAACATCGTTTACGCCGACCGAGAGGGCAATATCGGTTTCGTCGCGCCGGGACTGATCCCGATCCGCCGCGCCGACAACGATCTAAAGGGCCTTGCACCGGCCCCCGGCTGGGATGCGCGCTACGACTGGAACGGCTTCATTCCGTTCGACCAACTGCCGCGCAGCTACAATCCACCGCCCGGCACCATCGTCACGGCTAACAACAAGATCGTGCCCGACAGTTATCCTCATTTCATCACCGCCGACTGGGCTGAGCCGTATCGCGCCCGCCGCATCGAACAGTTGCTGAAGGAGCGCAATGTCCACTCGGTGGAAAGCTTCAAACAGCTGCAGGGCGATATCATGTCACCGATGGTGGGGGAAATCCTGCCGCTCCTGCTGGCCGTGCCGCCGAAGAACCTGCCGCGCAACAGCGAACTGCCGGGCAGCCATGGCCTGATGGCCTCATGGGACGGCAACATGTCGGTCAATCGCGCCGAGCCGCTGATTTTCCAGGCCTGGTATCGCGAACTCACCCGCCTGATCCTAGCCGACGAACTGGGGGATGCCTTCCAGCCGTTGTGGCGCTTCCGGCCGATTCTGATCAAGAATATCCTCACCAACCAGAACGGCCAGAGCCGCTGGTGCGCCAACCAGGCGACCGGCGCCACCACGCCCTGCTCCGAACTGGTCGCCGAAGCGCTGGACCGGGCACTCGACGACCTCAAGGTGCGCTACGGGTCGGACATGGCGCGCTGGCGCTGGGGTGAGGCCCATTCGGCACGGGGCACGCACCGGCCCTTCAGTAACATCGCCATGCTGCGGCGCTTCTTCGAAGTCAGCGTTCCCACCGGTGGCGATGCCTTTACGGTGAATGTCGGCCGCAACGATCTTGCCAACGACAAGGATCCGTTCGGGAATCGCCATGCCGCGTCGCTGCGGGCGATCTACGATCTGGCCGACCTGAACCGGTCGCAGTTCATGCATTCGACCGGCCAGTCCGGCCATGTCCTGTCGCGACACTACCGGGATTATGCGACCCCCTGGGCGGCAGTTGAGTATATTCCCATGTCGATGCGGCCCGCCGATTTCGAGACCGGAGCCTTGGGACGCCTGCGCCTGACCGCTCGATAGCCGGCCAAGAGCCGGAAAAAGTGATCAAATCAGCCCTTTACGACGTAAGCCATTACCCCTTTTCAATATTCTATTTACCCCCCGCATAAGATAAGAAGGGTCGGGTTGCACGTCTCAGGCGGATTCGCGTCTGCGAGCCATCGTGGCGTGGGTATGGAGATTTTGAATGCTCATCATTATCGGCTCTATCGTCGGTCTGGGCTGCGTGCTGGGCGGCTATGTCGCCATGGGCGGCAAGCTCATGGTGCTATGGCAGCCGTTCGAGCTGGTCATCATCGGCGGTGCCGGCGTTGGCGCTTTCATTGTCGGTAACCCGAAGCCGGTGCTGAAGGCCGGCCTGAATGGATTCAAGACCGCTTTCAAAGGCCCGAAATACAGCAAGGACGATTATCTCGAACTGCTGTCGATGCTGTACAGCACGTTCAAGCTCGCCAAAAGTAAAGGCATGCTGGCGCTGGAGCAGCACATCGAGAAACCGGAAGAGAGCAAGCTCTTCACCCAGTTTCCCAAATTCATGGCCGACCATCACAATATGGATTTCCTCTGCGACTATCTGCGCCTGATGACCCTGGGCAGCGAAAACCCGCATGAGATGGAATCCCTGATGGATATGGAACTTGAAGTTCACCATCAGGAAGATCACCTCGCCCAGTCCGCGATCAACGCCTTTGGCGAAAGCTTCCCGGCGCTCGGCATCGTCGCCGCAGTGCTCGGCGTTATCAAAACCATGGGCTCGATCAGTGAGCCGCCGGAAGTGCTCGGCAAGCTGATCGGTGGCGCGCTCGTCGGCACCTTCCTTGGCATTCTGATGTCCTATGGCATCGTCTCGCCGATTGCGGCCGCTTGTAAGGCCACGATGGAGCATGACAGCAAATACCTGATGTGCATCAAGGCCGGCTTGCTGGCCCACCTGCAGGGCTATGCGCCGGCCGTCTCGGTCGAGTTCGCCCGCAAGTCCCTGATGTCGAATGTCAGGCCGACCTTCTACGAAGTGGAAGAAGCGACTAGCAAAGTGCAGTCGGTGTGACGACCGCAGGGCTCTGAACCATGGCCGGTATCGAGGGCGATCGCCCGATCATCGTCAAGAAGATCAAGAAGGGCGTGCATTCCGCCCATGGCGGCGCGTGGAAGGTTGCGTATGCCGACTTCGTGACCGCGATGATGGCGTTCTTCCTGCTGCTTTGGCTCCTGAACGTGACCACCGATGAGCAAAAGAAGGGCGTTGCCGATTACTTTTCGCCCGCTTCCGTCAGCCGCAGCCTGTCCGGCGCCGGCGGCGTGATGGGCGGCCGTACCATCTTGGAAGATGGCGGCAAGATTTCCAGCTTCGGCCTGCCGACCGTAGTGATCGGCCCCTCATCGGAAAAAAGCGACCAGCCGGACCAGCCACAATACGACCAGCGCTATCCCGATGCGCGCCAGCCGCCGCCAGCGCCCGGCACGCAGGGCGATCGTTTCCCCGATCCCGCTGACGCCGCACAGCGCGGTGCCGGCCAACAGAACCAGGATGGCACCGGCGGCGGACCCGAGCAGGTCACCGACCTGCAGCAGATCGATGCGCAGGCCGCGCGCGAGCGCGTCGCGCAGGCCGAGGCCGAGAATTTCCACGAACTGGAAAACCAGATTCGCCAGGCGATCCGCGACAACCCGCAGCTCTCCGAACTGTCGAAGCAGATCGTGTTTGACAACACGCCGGAAGGCTTCCGCATCCAACTGGTCGATGAAGAGCAGTCCTCGATGTTTCCGTCGGGCAGTTCGGGCATGACCGACAAGACTCGCCGCCTCATGCAGCAGGTGGCTCAGGCCGTCTCCAAACTGCCGAACAAGCTGGCGATCAGTGGCAACACCGATGCGCAGCCGTTCCGTGGTCAGGGTTCCTATTCAAACTGGGAACTGTCGGCCGATCGCGCCAACGCTGCGCGCCGCGCCATGATCGAGGCTGGCGTGCCAAGCGAGCGCATTCGTCAGGTGACCGGCAATGCCGACCAGGATCCCTTGATCAAGGACAACCCGCTCGATGCGCGTAACCGTCGCATCGCGATCCTGCTGCTGAGCGATGTGCCGAAGGCCGCACCCGGTGGCAATAACACGCCTGGCGGCAATCGTAGTGGTGGCGCAGGCAGCAATAACAGCGGCGGCTTTACGCCGGGTCGGGTCAATCCCGGCGCGTTGCGTAACCCGGCGCCGCCGCCGCCGCCGCCGCCGGGGCTCAACGGACCGGGCAGCAACAGTCAGATCCGCGTCATGCCGAGTCGCTGATCGTGTCAGATCAAAAACCACCTTCTGAACTTGCGTCGACCACGATCCCTGTCGTGGATCCCTTCTCTGATCCCGCACAGTTCGATGGCCTGCTATGGCGACGCTGCCTAGCCTATTTCATCGACCTCTGCATCCTGCTGGGCCTGCTGCTGGTCTACAAGGTCGCTTTGGTCTTCTTCACGGTAATCACTTTCGGCCTCGCCACGCCGTTGCTGGTTCTGCTAGCGGCTGCCATACCCGTCGCCTATCACACCCTCACTATCGGCGGTTCGGGCTCTGCAACCTTAGGCATGCGTCTCTTCGGGTTGCAGGTGCGGGTGTGGGATGGCGGTAAACCGGGTTATATCCAGGCTTTACTGCATACTGCGGTCTTTTACGTTACAACCAGCTTCACCGGCGGACTGATCCTGCTCTGGCCGCTGTTCAGCAATCGCCGGCGCTGCCTGCATGACCAGCTTTGCGGCACGATGGTGGTTCGCCGCCTGGGCCGCATGTGAGAAAAGCGCAGATTACCCCCTCCCCAAGCCGGTCAATTACGCTAATCTCAATCCGACTCTCACGCGGACGGACTGCGACGTGAAACATCGCCTGCAGATACCCTTGCGGCACTTCTTTGCGACGCCGCCTACGCCCTGCCCCTACCTGCAGGGCCGGCTGGAGCGCAAGGTAGTGACACTGTTGGCCGGTGACGATCCCGATGGGCTGCACAATGCGCTCAGCCAGGCGGGCTTCCGCCGCAGCCAGGATTTGGCGTATCGGCCAGCCTGCGAGAACTGCAATGCCTGCGTGCCGGTGCGCGTACCCGCCGCCGACTTCCAGCCCGATCAGGCACAACGCCGAGTGCTGCGGCGGAATAGCGGTGTGATGGCACGCCGCCTGCCGGCCTACGCGACGCGCGAGCATTACCAGGTGTTCCGCCGCTATGTGACCGCGCGCCACGATGGCGGCGGTATGGCCGATATGGAATTCGCCGATTACCGCGCCATGGTTGAAGACAGTCCGGTGCGCAGCGGCCTGACCGAGTTCCGCAACGCCGACGGCCGCCTGTTCGGCGTCTGCCTGATCGACGAGATGAACGACGGCATCTCGCTGGTATACAGCTACTTCGATCCTGACTTCGAAAACCGCAGTCCGGGCAGTTTCATCATCCTCTGGCATATCCAGAACGCCTGCGACCTGGGCGTGCCATATGTCTATCTTGGCTACTGGATCTCGGAGAGCCGGAAGATGGCCTATAAGAGCCGATTCCGGCCGCTCGAAGCCCTCACCCAGGAGGGCTGGAGACTCCTCGACCAGGAAGCCGATCCGATACCTCAAGCGGCCCCCGCCGTTCCCACCTTTGTCTGATCCGGGTTTCTTGCCTGGGGTTCCCTAGAGGGGTATTTTCCCCCGACGTATACGGATTCTCCGTGTACACGTAGTTCCTGTAGCCTCAATTTCCGGACCGGAATACCGGCTGACAGACACGCTAGGGAGAAGGACCAAACATGCTTCGTCGTAAATTCTTGAAAGGCGCGGCCATTGCCGGCGCGGGCAGCATAGGCGCTGCCGCAAGCTTCCCGGCCCCCGCGCTCGCGCAGAGCCTGCCCGAAATCAAGTGGCGTATGCCCACCAGCTTCCCGAAGAGCCTCGACACCATCCACGGCGGTGGCGAGCAGCTGGCCAAGCGCGTCGCTGAGCTGACCGACAACAAGTTCCAGATTCGCGTCTTCGCCGCCGGCGAAATCGTCCCGGGTCTGCAGGTGCTCGATGCCGTTCAGGCTGGCACCGTCGAAGCCGGTTACAGCGTCAGCTACTACTACGTCGGCAAGGACCCGACCTTCGCCTTCGACGCCTGCCTGCCCTTCGGCCTGAACGTGCGCCAGCAGAATTCCTGGATGCGCAATGGCGGCGGCCTCGAACTGATGCGTGAGTTCTTCAAGGACTACAACATCGTGCAGTTCCCGGCTGGCAACACCGGCACGCAGATGGGCGGCTGGTTCCGCAAGGAAATCAAGACCGTTGAAGATCTGAAGGGCCTGAAGTTCCGTATCGCAGGCATCGCCGGCCAGATCCTCACCAAGCTGGGCGTCGTACCGCAGCAGCTCGCTGGCGGCGATATCTATCCGGCGCTTGAAAAGGGCACCATCGACGCCGCCGAGTGGGTGGGTCCGTATGATGACGAGAAGCTCGGCTTCAACAAGGTTGCCAAGTACTACTACTATCCGGGTTGGTGGGAAGGCGGTCCGCAGGTCTCGCTGTACGTCAACAACGCACAGTGGGCGAGCCTGCCGAAGCCATATCAGGCTGCCCTCGAAGCCGCCAGCGCGGAATGCAACAACTGGATGCTCGGCAGGTACGATGCGCAGAACCCGGTTGCGTTGAAGAAGCTCGTCGCGAGCGGCACGCAGCTGCGCCCGTTCCCGCGTGCGGTGATGGAAGCCTGCTTCGATGCAACGAACGAAGTCTACGCCGAAGTCGCTGCTGCCAATCCGAAGTTCAAGAAGGTCTACGACAGCTGGGTGAAGTATCGCGATGACCAGCTGCTGTGGTTCCGTGTTGCTGAAGGCACCTTCGACAACTTCATGTCGGCCGCCAGCCAACGCAAGAGCAAGGCCCCTGCGAAGAAGGGCTGATACAACAGCCTAAAGACTTTCAGTATACGAACTATGGAAAAGCCCCGCCCTGCGGGGCTTTTCTTTATCAGTCATTGTTCTGATGAAACTGATCCCGTAATCTCCCTCCATCGTCTTAAGCAGCGTCAGTCTGCAAGGACGGTGGGTAATCGGGCCGACAGAGTCCGGCCCGTCAAACAGGGAGAAGATAAACAATGCAACGACGCAAGTTCCTAAAAGGCGCGGCCTTGGCCGGCGCCGGCAGTATTGGTGTTGCTTCCAGCTTCCCGATGCCGGCGATCGCGCAGAGCCAGCCGGAAATCCGCTGGCGCCTGGCTTCGAGCTTCCCGAAGAGCCTGGACACCATTTACGGCGCAGCCGAAGTGGTCGCCAATCGCGTGAACTCCGCAACGGGTGGCAAGTTCCAGATCCGCTGTTTTGCCGCGGGAGAAATCGTCCCCGGCCTGCAGGTGTTGGATGCGGTTCAGGCTGGCACCGTAGAATGCGGCCACACCGCCAACTATTATTATGTCGGCAAGGATCCGACCTTCGCTTTCGATACTTCCATTCCGTTCGGCCTGAATGCCCGTCAGCAGAATGCCTGGATGTATCATGGCGGCGGCCGCGCCCTGATGAACGAGTTCTTCAAGGACTACAACTGCCATGCGATCCCGGCCGGCAATACCGGTGCGCAGATGGGCGGCTGGTTCCGCAAGGAAATCAAGACAGTTGAAGATCTCACCGGTCTGAAGTTCCGCGTCGGTGGTTTCGCCGGTCAGGTGCTCAGCAGACTCGGCGTGGTACCGCAGCAGATCGCTGGCGGCGATATCTATCCGTCGCTGGAAAAAGGCACCATCGATGCGGCCGAATGGGTCGGTCCGTATGATGACGAGAAGCTCGGCTTCAACAAGGTCGCCAAATACTACTACTACCCGGGTTGGTGGGAAGGCGGCCCGCAGTTGTCGGTCATGGTCAACATCGAGCAGTGGAACAAGCTGCCGAAGGAGTACCAGAGCGTTCTGGAAGCGGCCTGCGCCGAAGCCAATATCTGGATGGTCTCGAAGTATGACGCGCTTAATCCGGCAGCCCTGAAAAAGCTCATTGCCGGTGGCACTCAGCTTCGCGCCTTCCCGCGGCCGGTGATGGAAGCCTGCCTGAAAGAAGCCAACGAGCTGTATGCCGAAACCGCTGCCAAGAATCCGAAGTTCAAGAAGGTCTATGACAGCTGGGTGAATTTCCGTAACGACCAAGTTGCCTGGTTCCGTGTTGCCGAAAACACCTTCGACAACTTCATGATCGCCGGAACGCAGCAGCGTCGCGCTGCCGCTCCGCCCAAGAAGGGCGGCTGATCCAGCCACTTTCTGAACCCGGAGAAAGGCCCCGCTTGCGGGGCCTTTTTTCTTGCCTGTTGTCGTGATTCTCGGCAAATCCCGCCGAGAACATTTCGCTAACCCGATCCGGGTTATCAAGACTTAAGCCTTGGGCAACCATTTATCGGCCATAATCATGGCGCACCTCGGGGTTGTGTCGCACTATAGCAAGGGGCAAGGCAATTCCGACGGATGCCAGAAAGGGCCGTCACCGCGGGTCATGTGGTCCAGTGTCGTAAAGCGTTCCAACAAGCGGCCGTCGGAGCCCGACCTGGCCCCGACTCCGCGCGACCGCGAGCGGGTCGATGGCATCATCAACCGGATTTCTGAAGAGACACTTCTGGTTTTCGACCTGCTGAAAGACGGCATGGTCAAGGAAGCCTCTTTCAAGACCGTTGAAGAAAGCATCACCCGACATTGCATCCTGTCCACATTCGAGCAGGTGCGCGTCGATGCGTTCCGCGACGCCGCCGGGCTGGCGCGTCAGCAGGCTCGTAAATTCGCCGAGGCTGCGCTGGAAATGCCGGAACCGCAGCAACGCCAATTCGTACTCTCGGTGTCTCAGGCTTTTGAGCGGTTTGCCAAGCAATTACAGACAGTCGAGCAGCGTGCGATTGCTGAGAAGCAGCGCCGCGACAAGCAGGACTGAGTGACAATCGCCTTGCAATAACCGTGTCCGGCGGCAAGGATCGATTCAGACTAAAACATACAAAGCGAGTTGGTGGGGAAGTCATGGTTTTCGGTTCGATGTTCGGTGCGGGCTCCCGCGCCTTTGCCTACGAGATCTATGTGCAGGTCGATGGCCGCTGGCGGCTCGACAAGCGGCTTGAAGGCCAGGCCAGTAACACGCAGAACGCCAATGAACAGCTTGAAAAGAGTGCCATCGCCCAGGCCAATGCCCTACTCAACATGGGTGACTTCCAGGCCGTGAAGGTGCTGCGCTCGCGTGAGCGTTCGGATGGTTTCGGCACACAGTCGGAAATCTTCAACAAGGTCGCCACTGCCCGCCCCAAGACGATGGCGACGCGCCCCTACAAGGGCGTGTTCCCGGTCTGCGACACCATCTTCGACATGGCGAAGCGTCCTTCGGTGAAGGCGTTCGGCACTGTCTTCCGCGAATTCCTTGACAAGCAGAATGCCACCGCGATCGAGCTACTTCATTCACCGCAGCATCAGCGCAAGCTCAACGACATGAGCAGCTTCATGCGGGCCGGTATCTATGCGCTTGCTGGCGCACAGACACAGCCGGGCCTGCCCGGCCAGGCCGAACGCAGCAAGAAACTGGAAGCGCTGTTCGACAAGCTGATGGCGCATACGCGCAATGCCCTGGCCGAGAAAAACCTGCCGGCATTCGAGAACAATGATTATGCCCGGCTGTACGAGCGTCTGTCGCAGCGCATGAAAGATGATGAATTGCGCTTCACGTTCTTCTTCCAGACGACGAAAGTGACCCAGTCGCTGTCGAGCTATGCGGCACGACTGGATCTCGCGCTGAACGACATGATCGAGCGACCGATGCACGGCACTGCAGTGCTGCTGGATGAGATTTCGGCCGCATGCATGGATTCAACCACACTGATCCAGGACCTGCTGGGCTCGCGCCCTGGCCTCTCGGAGGCGCTGATCGCACTGGCCGACCTGTCGGCCGGTAAGCTGGAAATGCCGGCCAAGCCCGATCCGTTGCTGGAAAAGGTCAATCGACTGCTGGGCGAGAACAAGCTGCCGCTCTGCGCCGACACGCTGTGGGAACGCATCCTGTCAAACCTGAGCTCGAAGGCTCTGCTCAGCAAAAACGAGCCGCGCAAGGAATGGCAGATGTCACGCAACCTTAGCCACAAGCTGTCGTCGCTGGCGCCCGAATCCTACAAGGAAGCCATCGACCATGCCGGTCGCATGCGCCTTGAGCGTGCACGCAACATGGAAAGCTGAGCGGAAAGATTGCTGATCCGGTCGATAGACCGGATCACCCCTGCTGCGGAATTTGCGCACCCGTCAGATCGGCGCCCGTCAGATCGGCATTCACCATCTTGGCATCGGTCAGGTTGGCATTCACCAGCCGGGCCCGATTGAGCTTGGCGTCGATCAGGTTGGCGCCCTTCAGCAATGCGTCCGAGAAATCCGCGTCGCTGGCATCGGCAGCCGCCAGACTGGCTGACCAGAAACGGCCGATCGGCTTGCCGTCAGGGCCACGCAGCGGCACCTGCCCGAGCTGGGCACGCGTGAGTATCGCCTTCTGCAGGATGGCGCGGGCGAGATTGACGCCGTTGGCCAGCGCGCCGATCAGGTTGGCACCGGTCAGATCGGCTTCCGAAAGATCGGTCATGACCAGAGTGGAATTCTGCAGCTTGGCACCGGCCAGCTTCGCGCCTTTCAGATTGGCGCCGCTGAGATCCTTATTGGAAAGATCGATGCGCTCCATGTTCAGGCCGGCAAGATCGGCGCGGGTGCCTTCGCGCCCGTCCGTCTTGATCCACTTCTCGTGCTCCTGAAGGATGCTGGCGACGGTATCGCCGAAGCTGGCGACATCGACGAACAGCTCGGCACCGGTGAAGTTGGCGGAGTCCATGTCGACATCTTCCAGGATTGCGCCCTTGAGGTCGGCACCCTGGAAATCGGCGCCGTCGATCAGTGCCAGCGACATGTCGACGCCACGCAGGCAGGCGCCCTTGAAATCTGCGCCAGCGAGGTTGGCCTTGCGCAGAGACACCTTAGTGAGGTTGGCGCGCGAGAGATTGGCGCCAGCCAGATTGACGCCGTTCATGTTCGAACCGGTCAGGTTCGAACCGCGTAGATTGGCCTCCGCCAGGTCAGCGCCCGAGGTATTCGCTTTCGGCTTGTTGCCGCTTGAATCCGGGCCGCCAAAACCAACGCCGTTGTCAGAGGCCTGCATCAGTGCGCCACCGCGGAAATCCACCCCCATCAGGCGGGCGCCAGCCAGGGTGGCGCCGCGCATCGAGGCCCCGCGCAGGTCGGCCTTGGTCAGGTCGGCCTTCGACAGGTCCGCGCGTTCCAGATTGGCGGCAAACAGGTCGGCTTCGGACAGATTGGTCTCGACCAGGACGGCGCGCGACATATTCGCGCCAGACATCTTGGCGGCGCGCAGATCGGCACCGCTGAAATCATAGCCCTGCAAGTCTGCCAGTGAGAGATTCAGACGGGCACCGCGGGGACGCTTGGCCAGCCACTCCCGATGGCGTGCCAGCATCCGTTCTACTTCCATGGGGTTCATACTGCCCCTGCCCCCTATTTCCGTGCCCTCGGCAGCCTATTTCTTCGGCCGCATGAAATCTTCAACGATTTTAATGTTTTTATCCAGTTCTGCAATCTTTCCGGTCAGTTCCGCTATTTTTCCCCGCAAACTCTGCATGCCGCCGGCAGCGCCCTGGGCGGCTTCCTTGGCGTTGCGCATTTCATTCTGGAGTTGCTGGACCGCAGGTCCCTTGGCGTCCCTAAGCTTGGCCTGGGCGGCCATGATCTGCTTGTCGAGTTCAGGGCGCTTTTTCGCCAATGTGGCCAGATCGCCCTCCAGCCGCGCCTTGTCGTCCTGATATTTGCGGATTTGCTCCCGCATCTGGGTAATGGCGTCGCTCACCCCGTTCTCCTTCACTGATTCGCAACGGCCGCCCCCGCCGTGCCGATTACATAAAGGCACGGGCGAAAGCCGCCTAGCTATTCAAAAGGCGTAGTCGTGCCGCCGGCGCGTCAGCCGCGGCCGACGAAGGGCATCTTGGTTGCCATCACTGTCATGAACAGCACATTGGCGTCGAGCGGCAGGCTGGCCATATGGACCACGGCGTTGGCGACATGCTGGACATCCATGCGCGGTTCGACCCGGATCGAGCCATCGGGCTGCGGCACGCCGTTCTTCATGCGCTCGGTCATGTCGGTGGCGGCATTGCCGATGTCGATCTGGCCGACGGCGATATCGTAGGCCCGGCCATCCAGCGAACTGGCTTTGGTCAGGCCGCTGATCGCATGCTTGGTCGAGGTATAGGGCGACGAGAACGGACGCGGCGCATAAGCGGAAATAGAGCCGTTGTTGATGATCCGGCCACCGCGCGGGGTCTGGTCCTTCATGATCTTGAAGGCTTCCTGGGTGCACAGGAACGGGCCGGTCAGGTTGACATCGACCACGGCTTTCCACTGCTCGTATGACAGGTCTTCCAGCGGCATGGCCGGGGTGCCCATGCCGGCATTGTTGAACAGCACATCAAGGCGGCCGAAGGCCTGCTTGGTCTTGGCGAACAGGGCCTTGACCTGAGCGTGATCGCCCACATCGGTCGCCACTGCCACCGCGCGCACGCCATGCGCCTCGGCTTCGCGCGCGGTGGCGTCGAGCGCCTCGAGCCGGCGGCCGGCCAACACTACATTGTACCCTGCCTTGGCCAGCGCAATGGCTGAAGCCTTGCCGATACCCGTGCCTGCGCCTGTAACCAGTGCGACCTTTGTTGATGTCATTGCTGGGGTTCCTCCAAATTTATGTACACCTACAATAACCAACCGCCCGCGACTGAAAAGCGCCGGCGCGTGCGATGGCCTGCAGGAACGCCTAATTGATGGATTTCAGTGCGGCCAGCCGGACAACAGGGGGAAGTCCGGCTGGCTGTTATCCGCCTCGGAACATTAGGGAAACATCCCGTGGTCGCGCAGGTCAACGATACCAGAGTGTTGGCAGATACAGCGTGATCTGCGGGAAGATCGAGATCAGCACCAGCACCGCAAGCAGCGGGAACAGGAATGGCAGCACGGCCATCACCGTGCGATCGAACGACATCTTTGCCACCCTTGAAAGCACGAACAGCACCATGCCGACCGGCGGTGTCAGCAGGCCAATCATCAGGTTCAGCACCATGATGACGCCGAACTGTACCGGGTCTATCCCGACCTTCAGCACGGCCGGCATCAGCACCGGCACCAGAATCGAAATTGCCGCAATCGTCTCCATGAAGCAGCCAACAATCAGCAACAGCACGTTGATGATCAGCAGCAGCAGCAGCGGATCTGATGTGATCGACAGCAGGACTGATGTCACCTGTTCAGTGACGCGCGTCGTGGTCAGCACCCAGCCGAACAGGGAAGCTGCACCTACGATAATCAGTACGCTGGCCGTGGTTTCGATGGTCTCCATCGAGATGCGATAGAATTGCTTCCAGTTCAGCGACTTGTACAGCAGCGTGCCCAGGATCAATGCCCAGGCGCAGGCCGCAATGGCCGCTTCTGTCGGCGTGAAGGCACCCGTCGCCATGCCGCCGATGATGATAGCTGGTGTCAGCAACGCAGGAATGGCGCCGATAAGGGTGCGGCCCAGCACAGCCCAGTAGAAGCGCTGATCGGCGCCGATCTTGTGCTTCCAGGCATACCAGGCGACATAGACCATCATGCAGGCAGCCATCAGCAGGCCGGGCAGGAAACCGGCGGCAAACAGCTGACCGATTGAGACATTCGCCATCACGCCGAAGATCACCATGGGCAGCGAGGGCGGGATGATCGGTCCGATTGTGGAGGATGCTGCGGTGATGCCGACGGCGAAATCATCGGGATAACCGTGATCGCGCATCGCCTTGATCTCGATGGTGCCCAGACCGCCGGCATCCGCTACGGCCGTGCCCGACATGCCGGCGAAGATCACGGATCCCACCACGTTCACGTGGCCCAGACCACCATGCATCCAGCCCACTGCGGCGGTGGCGAAGTCGTAGATCCGGTTGGTGATACCCGCCGTGTTCATCAGGTTGCCGGCCAGGATGAAGAACGGCACCGCAATCAGTGGGAAGGAATCGACGCCACCGGCGATGCGGTGCAGCACCACGAAATCCGGAATCATTGTGGAAAAGTGGGTGTAGACCAGAGAGGAGCCAGCCAGTGCGATGAAGATCGGCAGGCCCGTGAGCAATGCAGCAAAGAAAACGGCAAGAAGAAGAGCCATAATGGATACCCTCAATCAATGATCAGTGTCTGCTTGGCCGGATCCTCGGCCCAGCGACGCCTGGCGTTGGCGATGAACACCTGTACCGCGCGGTAAAACATCAGGAAGCACCCTAGCCCGACGCCGGCATAGACGATGCTCATTGGCCATTCGATCACCGTCATGGTCTGAATGTGCATGCGCTCGGTAATGGCGATCGAAAACCAGCAAAGCAGCGCGACGAATCCTACCGTCAGCACATCGATGACAAAACGCAGTGGTCGCACCAGCTTTTCCGGCATGAAGTGCTGCAACATCTCGACGCTGATATGAGTGCCCCGGCGAAAAGAGATGGTAGCGCCGATGAAGGTGATCCAGATCAACAGATAACGTGCAATCTCCTCGGTCCACGCGACTGAATCGTTCAGCACGTACCGGGTGAAGAACTGCAGAAACACCACTCCGGCCAATGTCCAGAAGATGCCGAAGGACAACCAATCCTCCACATGATGTTCGATCTTGACCTCAGGATCGACCGTGCTGATCAAATGCGGTGTGTCGTCGGTTTTCAGGTCGGTCATTTCCTCATTTCCTTATAGCGAAAGCCTTGGCATTCTGTGGCCAAGTAAAAATCAGGGAGGACGTTTTTATGGCGAGAATTGCACGCGTGGAGGTGGGACAGGTCGACCTGCCGCCGAAAGTGAAACGAACCGACGCTATCCAGTCTTTCGTCACGCAGGAAACGCCGATGGTGCGCATTACCACCACCGACGGACTTGTCGGGACAGGTTACACTTATACAATCGGCACTGGCGGCTCGTCCGTAGTGGCGCTGCTGCGCGACCATCTTGCGCCGCGACTGATCGGCCGCGACCCGGCGCTGATCGAGATGATATGGAAGGATCTGTTCTTCGCCACGCATGCCACTGCGGTTGGCGCAATTACCAGCCTGGCGCTGGCTGCCATTGATACCGCCTTGTGGGATCTGCGCTGCCTGGCAGCCGAACGTCCGCTCTGGCAGGAAGCCGGCGGTGCCCAGCCGGCCGTACCGGTCTACACCACCGAGGGCGGCTGGCTGCATATAGAGCCTGCAGCGCTGGTGGATGATACGCTGAAGGCGCGCGATGCCGGCTTCCGCGGCGCCAAGATCAAGGTCGGCCGCCCCCATGTGGCGGAAGACGTGGCGCGGCTCGGCGCCGTTCGTCAGGCTGTCGGTCCGGCCTTCGAGATCATGACCGACGCCAACCAGGCCTTCACCGCCGCCGAAGCAATCCGTCGGGCACGTCAGTTCGAGGCTTTCGATCTCGCCTGGTTCGAGGAACCGCTGCCGGCCGAGGATCTGGATGGCCATAGGCGGCTCTGCGGCGCGACGACCTTGCCCATCGCGGTGGGAGAGTCGATCTATCATCCCAGTCATTTCCGGGAGTATCTGCAACAGCGCGCCTGCAGCATCGTGCAACCCGACGTGGCGCGCATCGGCGGCATCACGCCATGGCTGAAGGTCGCCCACCTGGCCGAGACCTTCAACACGCCGATCTGCCCGCATTTCCTGATGGAACTTCACGTTTCACTCTGCGCTGCCGTACCGAATGCCGCCTGGGTAGAATGGATTCCGCAACTCGACGATGTCACGCTCAACCGGCTCGAGATCGCCGATGGCAAGGCCGTGGCGCCGATGGCGCCTGGTCTCGGCATCGACTGGAACTGGGACGCCATTGCCAAACGGCAGGCCTTCACGCCAATCGTTATTAGTTGAAGGACGCCGGCGGCCCGATTGCGCGGACCGCCGGCAACCCGACTTACTTCAGCGCCTGCAGCGCGTCGTACTCCGCCTGACTCCAGCCGGCGCCTGCCGAAGCGTCGTTGTGCAACGGCATCGCGGCCTTGCGGAAAGCCTCACGATCCGGTGTCACGACGGTCTTGTTGAGTTTCTTAAACTCATCCGCCAGGCTCAGTTCCGAAGCACGGATCTTGTCGGACGCCCGCATCGCCGCCGCGCGGAGGGTTTCGTCGAAGATTTTCTTTTCAGCGTCGTTCAGCTTCGCCCAGACATGGCTGCCGACAATGCTGAGCAGAGACTCGGTGATATGGCCGGTCAGCATGATGTGGCTCTGCACTTCATAGAACTTCTTGGCCATGATGGTCGGCAGCGGATTCTCCTGCCCGTCCACCGTGCCCTGCTGCAGCGCCAGATACACTTCGGCGAAGGCGATGGGCGTAGCATTGGCGCCAACCGACTTGGTAAACATCAGGAACAGCGGCGCTGGCGGCACACGCAGCTTCATGCCCTTCATGTCTTCGGGCTTGTTGATCGCTTTATTGGCAGTGACGTGTCGCTGGCCGTAATAGGTCAGCGCCGTCACCTTATGCTTGGTCTTCTGCTCGTAACCGGCGGCAATATCGCGGAACAGTTTGGAATCGCGATAGGCCTTCCAGTGATCGAAATCGCGCAGGATGAACGGCGCATTGGTGATGGCGATCGGCTTGTGGATCGAGCCGGCGAAAGCCACGCCGGTATAAATCATATCAACAGTGCCGAGCCCGAGGCCTTCGTTGATCTGGTTTTCGTTGCCGAGCTGCGAGGCCGGAAACACATCGATCTGATACTTGTTGTTGGTAAGCTTGGCGATCTCGCCGGCGGCCCAGACTGCCTCGGTGTGATAGGGTTCAGGCGTTTCGTAAACATGCGCCCATTTCAGCTTGGTCTGCGCCCCTGCCGGACCAGCGACCGCAAACAGTGCTGCCACAGCCAGGCCTGTCATCATCTTTTTCATGTTTCTCTCCCTCGTTTTGGTTGTCACGCACTTCTGGTTTTTCGCCCAGCAACACCGGGCAACACGAACACTCCTGTTTCACCAACAAAATAATCGGGATTGCTGCGACGGATTTCCGGCAGGCTGTACTCCAGCCCGTCCAGATGACCACGCATGGCGGCAATCGCCTTGTTGCCGTCGCGCTTCTCCATGGCGGTCAGCACTGCGGCGTGTTCCTTGGTCACGCGCAGCATGCGACCGCCTTCCGGCAGCGTCAGATGCCGCAGGCGGTCAACCTGAACCTTCACCTGATTGACCAGGCGCCAGATGCCGGGATAGCCGGCTGCTTCGGCAATGGCGGCGTGAAACGCCTCGTCAGCGGCATGGAAGGCATCGCGATCATCGGCCTTCGCCGCTTCACGCTGGCGCTCGATCAGCGCCCAAAGACCGGTGAACTGGCTCTTGGTGGCACGCAGGCTCGCCTCGCGCACCGCCACCTCCTCCAGCGCCTTGCGGATGACGATGGCCTCGGCGAGTTGGGCATAGGGAATACGGCTGACGGTGGTGCCGGATTTCGGCACGATCTCGACCAGTCCCTCGTCCGCCAGTCGCAGCAGCGCCTCGCGAACGGGCGTACGGCTTACACCGAATGCCGAAGCAAGATCGTTCTCGGACAAAGCTGCGCCGGGCGGAATGTCGAGTGCGATGATCTGCGCGCGCAGCTGCTGATACACCTGGGCCGATGCGGTGGCTCCGCCCGGCGAGGTATTGCCGCGCATCCGTCGTGGACGCGCCACCGGCAGCACATCAGCTTCTCGCTGGCGCTGCTTTACACGCGTTGCTGACTGACTGCGCCCCATCGCCGCCAACTGTTTTCCTCCCGCCATGGCATCTATGGCCATGTTCCATATCTTGTATGGTAGTTAGGGCAGAGACTTTGAGGCCGTCAACGAAAATTTGTCGCGTCAAGCTTGTATTTCGCAGTGACGAGTGAACGCGCGGAACACTCCCACGTCGTTACTGCGAAGATGACGAATGTGAGGAATGGCGTGCCCTGGTGGATTCGAACCACCGACCTGCCGCTTAGAAGGCGGCTGCTCTATCCAACTGAGCTAAGGGCACGCAGGAGACTCTGGCGGCAAACAAAAACGGCCGGCGAGGCCGGCCGCTGCGGGCACCTCGCCGGAGACTGCTTAGCGGATTCTGGTATACGCGAAGTTATCGGCATAGGCGCGGCGGTTCAGCTTGCGAACCTGCGGCTCCTCGATGTCGTAGGCGATGCCCTTCTTGTTGGCATAGGCGATCGCTTCTTCCTTGCTGTCGAATTTCAGCGTCAGTTGGCCCAGCGTGCCGGCAGCCCCGGTCCAGCCCATGAGCGGCTCGACGAAACGGCTGGCAGCGGTATCGTATTCCAGCACCCATTGCTGGGTCCGCGCCCTGCCCGACTGCATGGCGGTCTTGGTCGGCTGATAGATACGGGCCTTGGTCATCGTCCTGATCCTGGGTCTGCTGGTCGTCAGGGCCATTATGGTCGGGGTGACTGGATTCGAACCAGCGACTTCTTGCTCCCAAAGCAAGCGCTCTACCAGACTGAGCTACACCCCGCCCGTAAATAGCGGAAAGTGGCCGCCTTTTAGCATGAAGCCATCGTCCCCGACCAGCCCCTGCCCAGCCTTAAACTGGCCCGGACGGGGCCCGGAAACCGGCTTTCTCGCCAGAATCACTTCCGGGGCGTGTTTCCGAAAATGGCGTGTTCGACCTTGTCGCCGGCCTTGATGCCCAGCCGGGCGGTCGTGCCACCATTCACCTCCAGCACCGCCCGTACCGGCCCGACCGAGTTGATACCGGTCTCGTCCCGGGGGATAGCGCGCTGGTGGATGTTCAGGATGGTGCCGTCGGCCTTGATGAACAGCATATCCAGCGGCAGCAGCGTGTTGCGCATCCAGAAGGACGCCATCTGCTCCTGCCTGAAGTCGAACAGCATGCCGGCATCCGGCGCCATGCTGGTGCGGAACATCATGCCGCGCGCCCGCGACTGGTCGTTATCCGCCAGTTCGACACGGAAACGTTGTGGCCCCTTCGCGGTCTGGATCACCAGGTCGCTCTGCGGCAGGGTCGGCTGCGGCTGCGCCGCGATCGGCGGGGCAACGGTAAGTGTGGCCAACAGAATCATGCCGCATAGAACGGTCCATACCCGACTGAGTTTCACGCCCTCATCCTCTCTTTCACACGCCGTACCAGTCCCTGCACCTCGTCGCGCACCGGTCCATGGCGCGGGATATCGGCAAGCGTGACGAACCAGTGGTTTGGCGGGTGGCGGCCCGCACTGCGGTTCCAGCTCAGGCCCCGCAACAGGGTTTCAGCAACAGGTGGCAACCGGTCGGGCTTTTCCAGCCCGTTCAGCTCCGCCCAGATGCCGGTCCAGCACCGCGCCACCGACCACGGATTATAGCCGCCGCCGCCCAGCACCAACAGGCGCGGCGCCAGCGGTTTCAGGGCTGCGACCGCATGCCACAAGGCACCGTTCGACAGCGTCTGCTTGCCCAGCGGATCGTCAGCCAGCGCATCTGCACCGCACTGGATCACCAGTGCGTCTGGCCGGAAGCCCTCGACCAGCGGTCCGATGGCCTCTTCGACCAGCGCCATCATCTCGTCATCGACCATGCCGGGCGTGATCGGCAGGTTGAAAAGATTACCAACACCCTCTTCATCGAGCTGCCCTGAATGCGGCCAGCGGCCAGCTTCGTGCACCGAGACAACCAGCACGCGCGGATCGGCAGCGAAGGCATCGGCCACGCCGTCGCCGTGATGGACATCAAGATCGATATAGGCGACTCGCGACAGGCCGGCATCCAGCATGGCCAGGATCGCCAGCACCGGATCGTTGAAATAACAGAAGCCCGAGGCCTGCGCCGGGCGGCCGTGATGCGTGCCGCCGCCGGGGCTGTAGACAATGCCGCCGCCGTTCTGCAGCAGATGCTGCGCCGCGATCAGGCTACCGCCGACGCCGGTGGCCGGGCGGCGGAACATTGTGGCGTAAACCGGATTACCGCCGCGACCGAGATTGTAGCGCTCGGAATCCTCGCGGCTCACGGTCAGGGTCCGCTCAGCCGCCTGCACGGCAGCGACATAGTCTTCGCGATGGAAACGCGCGAGTTGCTCGGGCGTTGCCTGGCGGCTTTCGCGATACTGGCCGTCTTCCAGCCAGCCCAGCGCGTGCACCATGTCCATCACGGTCGAAACCCGCGGGATCGACAGCGGGTGTTTTCCGCCCAGGCTGGAATGCCGATAGATCTCGTTGCCGATAAACAGTGCTGGCTGGTGCATAGGCAGAATCTAGTGGGCCTGCGGGGCTTAACAAGCTGTCCAGCTCGCCTATAATGGCCCCAGCTGAGGGGGAGCCGATTGGCGGCTGAGAGGTCCGGGTGAGCCGGACGACCCCTCGAACCTGATCCGGTTGATACCGGCGTAGGGATCAGCGGTTTGTCAGCAGACTCCATCTCCCTTCCTCCGTCCGCATCTGCGCCGGCCTTCCGGCTGGAAGGCAGCGGTTTCGCTTATGGCAACCGCGCTGTGCTCGCACCCTTCTCGCTCGACCTTGCTGCCGGCGAAACGGTGGCGATCCTGGGCGCCAGCGGCTGCGGCAAGAGCACACTGCTCCGCCTGATCGCCGGCCTGCTGCCTGGCCAATCCTCCCCTTTCGCTGGCCAGGCTGCCTGGATGGCGCAACAGGACCTGCTGCTGCCCTGGCTCAGCCTGCAGGACAACATCCTGCTCGGCGCACGCCTGCGCGGAGAAGTACCCGACATTGCGCTGGCACAGACCCTGCTGACGCGGCTTGGCCTGGCCGACCGCGCCACTGCCCTGCCGGCCTCTCTCTCTGGCGGAATGCGCCAGCGCGCAGCCCTGGCGCGCACGCTGATGGAAGACCGGCCATTGGTGCTGATGGACGAGCCCTTCTCGGCACTGGATGCGATCACACGCGCGGCGATGCAGGAGCTGGCCAGCGAGATGCTGGCGCATCGCACCGTGCTGCTGGTGACGCATGATCCGGCCGAAGCCTGCCGTCTTGCCAACCGTATCTTCATCCTGAGCGGCCAGCCGGCCAGCCTGCAGCAGGCTGCCGTGTTATCGCCGGCCGCGCCGCGTGATCCCTTGTCGGCATCCGTGCTGCCCGTGCTACGCGGCGTGCAGGCCGCGCTGCAGAAAGCTGTGGCCGTATGAACAGTCTGATCCGCACCGCCATCACCCTCATTGGCCTGCTGCTGCTCTGGCAGGGCATCGTCTGGGTGTTTGAACTGCCGCCCTACATCCTGCCCGCGCCGGATCGCGTGGCCGTCGCCCTCGTCGACAATGCCGCACTGCTGCTCGGCGAAGCAGCGGTGACGGTGGCCGAAATGCTGCTCGGCCTGTTGTTCGGCAGCCTGCTGGGAGCCATTGCCGCGATCAGCCTGCTGTTGTCGCCAGTCGCCCGGCGCTGGTTACTGCCACTGCTGATCGCCAGCCAGGCCGTGCCGGTGTTTGCGCTGGCACCGCTGCTGGTGCTGTGGCTCGGCTTCGGCATGGCCTCGAAAGTGATGATGGCGGTGCTGGTGATCTTCTTCCCTGTCGCTGTCGCGCTTTACGATGGCCTGCGCCGCACTGAATCCGGCTGGCTCGATCTGGCGCGCGTGATGACAGCCGATGCGCCGCGGCATCGCCTGCGCATCCTGCTGCATATCCGCGTCATGGCCGCGCTGCCGGCCTTTGCCAGCGGGCTTAAGATTGCCGCCGCCGTCGCGCCGATCGGTGCGGTGATCGGCGAATGGGTCGGCGCCAGCGCAGGCCTGGGTTTCCGCATGCTGCAGGCCAATGCGCGCGTACAGACCGACCTGATGTTCGCCGCCCTGATCCTGCTCGCCGCCTGCGCCGTCGGGTTATACGCCGGCGTCGACATCGCGACCCGCCGACTGCTGCGCTGGCAGGCCGACAGCCATGCCCCCTTATCGACCGACCGCGTATCCTGAAGGAGTCCATCCATGAAACGCATGATCGCCATTGCCGGCTTTGTCACCGCCCTGCTGCCTGGCATCGCCTCGGCACATGACAAGCTGACCGTGCTGCTCGACTGGTTTGTCAATCCCGATCATGCGCCGCTGATTGTCGCCAAGCACACCGGCATCTTCGACCGCAACGAGCTACTGGTGGATCTGGTCGCGCCCGCCGATCCGAACGATCCGCCCAAGCTGGTTGCCGCCGGCAAGGCCGAGGTGGCGATCTCGTATCAGCCGCAACTGCATGTGCAGGTGGCGCAGGGTCTGCCGCTGCGCCGCATCGGCACGCTGGTCGCCACACCGCTGAATTCGCTGGTCGTGCTGCGCGATGGTCCGGTCAAGTCGATTGCCGACCTGAAGGGCAAGAAGATCGGCTATTCCGTCGGCGGCTTCGAGGATGCCCTGCTCAAGTCCATGCTGGAGCAATATGGCCTGAAGCTTACCGACGTGACGCTGATCAACGTCAACTTTTCACTCTCGCCCTCGATTTTCTCCGGCCAGGTCGATGCCACCATCGGTGCCTTCCGCAATTTTGAGCTGAACCAGATGGACATCGCGGGCAAGCCAGGCCGCGCCTTCTATCCAGAGGACTACGGCGTGCCGCTGTATGACGAACTGGTACTGGTCGCCCATAAGGACAAACTGAACGACGATCGCCTCAAGCGACTACTGGACGCCATCGAAGAAGCGGTCGCCTACATGCATAACGAACCGCAGAAAAGCTGGCAGGCGTTCATCAAGGAAAGCAAAAGCCTGGACGACGAACTGAACCGCCGCGCCTGGGGTGCCACTCTGCCGCGCTTCGCGCAGTCACCTCGGGCGCTGGACAATCACCGCTACAGCCGCTTCGCCGATTACCTCGTTAAACAGGGCCTGATCCCCAACGCCCTGCCGGTCGCGGATTATGCAGCTGAATTGCGCTGACGGCGCAACAGGATTAGGCTGATCCCCGTGGCGTCAGGGGGAGGCAGAAATGCAGCGACCGGATTACGCCAAGCTGGATGCGCAATTTGCGCGTATGCGGGACTATCTGGCTGGGGTTGCCCCGCCGGGCAAATTGCCCGGTCGGCAGCATATCGATCCGCTGGCCATACGCGCCCTGCTCTCTTTCACCAACCTCGTCGATGTCGAGCGTACGGACGGAAAAATCCGCTTCCGCTTCCGCCTGATCGGCACGCTGCAGAGCACGGCTGCCGGCCGCGAGATCAGCGGCCAGTATCTTGAGGATGCCGTTCTGCCGGAATATTTCGGCCGTATCCACGGTAACATGATGGCCGTGCTTGAAAGGCGTGAAGCCGTCTACGACCGGTTCGGCATGCCGCATCCCGGCCGCGATTTCATCGATACCGAGCGCGTCTATTTTCCGCTGGCCCGGGACGGCGAAAATGTCGACATGCTGCTCATCCTCAACGCCTACCCCGACGAGGAAAAGACTGCGGCACCGGCCGTTGAAGGCAAGGCGTCGCGCCCAGCAGTTCGCCATCCGGCACCGCCAAAATGAAAACGCCGGCGGTTTGATCCGCCGGCGTTTTTGCAAAAATCTGGTGTGGGTCGATTACTCGTTGCGGATTTCGGCCACCTGCGGGCCCTTCGGGCCCTGACCGATGCGCACGCGAACCGACTGGCCCGGCTGCAGCTCATTGATGCCTTCGCGACGCAGCACTTCCATGTGGACGAAAATGTCCTGCTCGCCGTCACCGCGTGACACAAAGCCATAGCCCTTTACGGCATTGAACCACTTGACCTTGGCTTCAAAGAAATCGCCCTGGGCGACAACCGAGGGGAAGCGAGCTGCGCCGTGATCGCCACCGAAGCCGCCACGATCACCGCCGCGGTCGCCATAACCACCGCGATCGCCGAAGCCACCACGATCGCCGCCGCGGTCACCATAACCGCCACGGTCGCCAAAGCCGCCGCGATCACCGAAACCACCGCGGTCACCGAACCGCGATTGACGCGGGGGACGCGGGCCGCGATCACCGAAACCGCCGCCAGGGCCGCCACTCGAGGGCTGCGCAGTGCTGGTATCGACCGACAGAACGCGGACGGCCTGCATGCCTTTGGGCCGCTTGGCCACTTCGAGCATCAGGGTCGAGCCTTCTTCGATGCTTTCGTAACCAGCCTGTCGCAAGCAGGAGAGATGAAGAAAGATGTCTCCGGAGTTGTCGTCAGGACTGACGAAACCAAAGCCTTTGACTGCGTTGAACCACTTGACCTTGCCGGAAATCTTGACGATCTCGGCGTCGCCGAAGCCCCCTTGATCCACTCTTTTAGCCCTTCAATTGCCCCACTAAACGTCTAACCGTAACACCTTTTACGGGCGGTGCCAAAGCGATTCTAACAAGGGCTGCGGAGGGTTACGAAGGGCTGTCAGTTCAAATCGTGGGGCCTTCGACGCGCCGCTTCGGGCGCCATCGGGTGACCGAGCGGCCGTCCGCGGTGAACCGGACTTCCTGACTGTCAGGCGGTGCTGCCCGGAGGTGGCCAGCGGCTTCCTGAACCGATGCGGTCTTGGCCTGCGACTGCTGCCCGGGCCGGGCCGGCTGCGCAGTGCGCACTGCCCGGGTGAGCGGATGAGCCGCGTCGATGGCATGCTCGGCGATCTTCTGCCGCACCGCTTCTTCGAACGGCGGCAGCACGGCCGGCGGCGCCGGCGGCCGGCGGCGCGCGCCGGTGGCGGATGCCGGATGGACAGGTGCATGGCCGAGACTTGTGGGCTTGGGCGCGGAAGCGCGGTGCAGGTCGACGGCGATCTCGCTGCCCGGGCCATTCTCCTGCGCCTTGCGCCAAGCTGGGTCGCCAATCACGAGTTTGTGCAGCGCAATCGCCGGCAGGGCACCGAAGCGCTTCCAGAAACCTTCCAGGAAGGCGGCCGCAGTCTCGCTCAAAGCGGGGGACCAGGGGTTTTCAATGCCGGCCTGGAATACCAGATCCAGTGTCGGCTCGATGGGACCGTCGTCGCCGACCAGGAAGGTCGCCGGCATCAGCTTGGCGCCGTCGCGGGCAATCGCATAATGCGCCTGCGCCAGATAGAGCAGCCAGCGCAGTTTCGGCAGCGACATGGCAATACGCTCTGTCGCCGCCTGTTCGAGCAGCCAGAAACTTACATCGATGCCGGATCGTGTCGCGGGGACCATAGCACCCCTACCCTTGCACTGGACCTGAACCTAGTTCTGTCGAACCTAGGCGGCTAATCTTAACAGCCCGTGAATCGTTTCTCAGCCACTTAATGTTGTGATTTTTGGAGGTTTGTCATGGAACTGACCGGCGAACAGCTTATTCCCGCCTCTCGTCAGGCGGTCTGGGATGCCATCAACGACCCCGAGATCCTTCGCCAGTGCATTACCGGCTGCGAGAGCGTCACCAAGACCTCGGACACTGACTTTGAAGCCGCTGTACTGGTCAAGGTCGGGCCGGTCAAAGCCCGCTTCAAGGGCAAGGTGACACTTGGCGACCTCGATCCGCCCAGCAGCTGTACCATCTCAGGCGAGGCCCAGGGCGGCGTCGCCGCCGGTTTCGGCAAGGGCAGCGCCAAGGTGCAGCTCGTCGACGCCCAGATCGACGGCACGCCGGGTCCCGCCACCCGTCTCTCCTATTCAGTCAATGCCCAGGTTGGCGGCAAGCTGGCCCAGATCGGCGCGCGTCTGATCGATGGCGTCGCCGCCAAGATGGCCGAAGACTTCTTCACCAAGTTCAACCAGATCGTCGGCGGGCCGGCCGCCGGCGCGGACATTGCGTCTACCGTAGCGGAAGCCGCCAAAGACATCGCCATGGCGGAACCGATCTCGGCTTCGGCAGCAGCCGACGCGCTGCAACGCCCTGCTGCAACGCAACCATCGACGCCAGTAACTGGTGGGATACCAAGCTGGCTCTGGATCACCGGCCTGATCGCGATCGTATGCGCAGCTACGGTTTTGATCCTGCGCAGCTGATATCCACCGTTTTGCAACTTGACGCCCCTCGCGCATTGCGCCCAAAGTTATCGGGTGCGGCGCGCGAATGCCCCAACACTTCTCCGCGCCCCATGGGAGGATCAGCATGACCATTTCCGTGACGATAACCGTCAACGGTCAGCCGGAAACGCGTGACGTCGAACCCCGCACCCTGCTGGTGCAGTTCCTGCGTGAGCATCTCCAGCTGACCGGCACGCATGTCGGCTGCGACACCAGCCAGTGCGGTGCCTGCGTCGTCCATGTCGACGGCAAAAGCGTGAAAGCCTGCACCATCCTCGCCGCGCAAGCGCAGGGTGCGAAGGTGACCACGATCGAAGGCCTGGCCCAGGACGGCAAGCTGCACCCAATGCAGGAAGCCTTCCGCGAGCATCACGCCCTGCAATGCGGCTTCTGCACGCCGGGCATGATCATGAGTGCCGTCGACCTCGCGCAGCGCAATCCGAACCCCAACGAGGAAACCGTTCGTCACGAGCTGGAGGGCAACCTCTGCCGCTGCACGGGCTATCACAACATCGTCAAGGCCGTGATGGCCGGGGCACAGGCAATGCGGGGGTAAGCGTTATGACCAACCAGGGCATCGGCCAGTCAGTCCGTCGCAAGGAAGATTTCCGCTTCATTACGGGTCAGGGCCATTACACCGACGATATCAACCGCCCCGGCCAGCTTTACGCCTACTTCCATCGTTCACCGCACGCTTTCGCAAAAATCAAATCGATCAGCACCGACGCCGCCCGCAAGATGCCAGGCGTCGTTGCCGTCTATACCGGCAAGGATGTGGCGGCCGACAAGGTCGGCGGCCTGATCTGCGGCTGGACCGTCAAGGACAAGAAGGGCGAGCCGCACAAGGCGCCGCGCCACGACATCATCGCCATCGATCATGTGCGCCATGTCGGCGATCAGGTGGCCGTAGTGATCGCGCGCAGCCTGGGTGAAGCCCGCGATGCCGCCGAGGCCATCGAGGTCGATTACGACGTACTGACGCCGGTGGTCGATGTGGTCAACGCCCTGAAACCCGGAGCACCGGAGGTGCATGCCGATGCACCCGGCAACCTCTGTTACGACTGGGACTTCGGCGACAAGGCTGCCACCGAAGCTGCCTTCGCCAAGGCCGCGCATGTCACCAAAATCGACCTGGTGAACAATCGGCTGTCGCCCAATCCTATGGAGCCGCGCAGCGCCATCGGTGAATACGAACCGGGCACCGACAACACCACGGTCTACACCACCTCACAGAATCCGCATGTCATCCGGCTGATCCTCTGCGCCTTCGTGTTCGGCCTGCCCGAACACAAGGTGCGCGTGATCGCGCCCGATGTCGGCGGTGGCTTCGGCTCCAAGATTTTCAACTATGCCGAAGAAACCGTCTGCGTCTGGGCCGCGCGCAAGCTGAAGAAGCCGGTGAAGTGGACCTCGGATCGCACCGAGGCCTTCCTGACCGATGCGCATGGCCGCGACCATGTCACCCATGCCGAACTGGCCATGGACAAGGACGGCAAATTCCTCGGCTTCCGCGTCGAGACCAAGGCAAATATGGGCGCCTATCTGTCCACCTTCGCCTCGGCCGTACCGACTTATCTTTACGCACTGCTGCTGGCGGGCCAGTACACCACGCCGGCGATCTATGCCGAGGTGAAGGCCGTGTTCACCAACACCACCCCGGTGGACGCCTATCGCGGCGCCGGCCGTCCGGAAGCAACCTATGTGGTCGAACGTATCGTCGAAGCAGCGGCGCGCGAGCTGAAGGTCGATCCGGCGGAACTGCGCCGGCGCAATTTCGTGCCGGACGACGCATTCCCGTACCAGACGCCGGTCGCCTGCGTGTATGACAGTGGCCAGTATGCCAAGGCGCTGGATGAAGCGCTGAAGATGTCTGACTACAGTGGCTTCAAGCAGCGCAAGGCAGATGCCGCCAAGAAAGGCAAGCTGCGCGGTATTGGCCTCTGCGCCTATATCGAGGCCTGCGGCATCGCGCCCTCGGCCGTGGTCGGCTCGCTCGGCGCTGGCGTCGGCCTCTGGGAGTCGGCACAGATCCGCTTCAACGCCACCGGCAGTGTGTTCGTCCATACCGGCTCGCACAGCCATGGCCAAGGCCATGAAACCACCTTTGCCCAGATCGTGTCGGACCGCCTCGGTGTGCCGCTCGAGAGTATCGAAGTGGTGCATGGTGATACCGCACTGGTGCCGATGGGCATGGGCACCTACGGCTCACGTTCACTGGCCGTCGGTGGCTCCGCCATCATGCGCGCGGCCGACAAGATCATCGACAAGGGCAAGAAGATTGCCGCCCATCTGATGGAGGCGTCGGCCGACGATGTCGCTTACGACAAGGGCGTCTTCTCGGTGAAAGGCACCGACAAGCAGGTGCCCATGGCGCAGATCGCCTTCACGGCTTACGTGCCGCACAACTATCCGGCCGACCTGGAACCGGGGCTGGAGGCCAGCGCCTTCTACGATCCGGCGAACTTCACCTTCCCCGCCGGCGTGCATGTGGCCGAAGTGGAGATCGACAGCGATACCGGCGTCACCCACATCGTGAACTGGGTGGCGGTCGATGACTTCGGCAAGGTGGTCAACCCGATGATCGTCGAGGGCCAGGTGCATGGCGGCATCGCCCAGGGCATCGGTCAGGCGTTGCTGGAAGGCGTGGTCTACGATCCCAAGAGCGGCCAGCTGCTCACGGCATCGTTCAACGACTATTGCATGCCGCGCGCCGATGACCTGCCATCCTACAACGTCGGCATGATCGAAACGCCCTGCCCGCATAATCCGCTGGGCGTGAAGGGCTGCGGCGAAGCCGGTGCGATTGCAGCTCCGGCCGCGCTGATGAATGCCATTACCGATGCGCTCGGCACCGAGAAGATCAACATGCCGGCGACGCCGCAGAATGTCTGGCGCGTGATCCAGAGCCAGAATCTCGCCGCGGCCGCCGAGTAAGAGACCAGGAGAAGCCCCCATGTATGCGTTCAACTATCATCGACCGAAATCGCTGGCCGATGCCGCCAAGCTGCTTGGCGACGCCAGCGACGGCAAATTCATCGCCGGCGGCCAGACCCTGCTGCCGACGCTGAAGAACCGCCTCGCCTCGCCGTCTGACCTGGTTGACCTCACCGGCATAGCCGAACTGAGCGGTATTTCAGTCGCAGGCAGCACCGTCAGCATCGGCGCCATCACAAAGCATGGCGCTGTCGCCACCTCGGCCGAGGTGAAGAAGGCCATCCCGGCGCTCAGCACACTCGCCGGCCTGATCGGCGACCCCGCCGTGCGCAACATGGGCACGGTGGGTGGCTCGGTCGCCAACAATGACCCGGCAGCGGACTATCCTTCCGCCGTGCTCGGCCTGAATGCCACGGTGCATACCACCAAGCGAAAGATCGCCGCCGACAGTTTCTTCACTGGCCTGTTCGAGACCGCGCTGGCAGACGGCGAGATCATCACGAAGATCGAGTTCCCGGTGCCCAAGCGCGCCGGCTACGAGAAGTTCCGCAACCCGGCCTCGCGCTACGCCATGGTTGGCGTCTTCGTGGCTGAAACTGCCGATGGTGTCCGCGTTGCCGTCACCGGCGCTGGCCCCTGCGTGTTCCGTCACAAGGAAATGGAAGCGGCACTGTCGAAATCCTTCAGCGTTGACGCACTGAAGGGCATCAAGACTGATCCCGCCAAGATGAACAACGACATCCACGGCAGCGGCGAATACCGTGCTCATCTGGTGGGTGTGGTCGCCAAGCGCGCCGTGCAGAACGCGCTCGGCTGAGATCATAGCTTTCACATCGACGGCGCGCCCGACTACAATGGCGCGCCGTTTTTGATTCGCGCTGTCTGGACAGGCCATGACCGAACGCTTTGCCGCCACCGATCTTGTCACCTTCGCCATCGATCTGCTTCGCAAGGGCGGGCTGGATGTGGAAAAGGCCCGCGCCACCGCCGCGATCCTGGTCGAAGGTGACCTGATGGGCCACAGCACGCATGGCCTGCAGCTGCTCGGGCCTTACCTTGCGGAGCTGGAAGCCGGCCGCATGGCCAAGAACGGCGAGCCGACGATCATCGCCGAGCGCCCTGCGGTGCTTACCTGGAACGGCCATTACCTGCCCGGTCCCTGGCTGGTGCTCAAGGCCATCGAGAACGCCATCACGCGAGCCAGGACCTATGGGACCGGCACCGTGGTGATCAACCATTCGCACCACATCGCCTGTCTCGCCGCCTATCCGCTGCGTGTGATCGAGCGCGGCATGGCGCTGCTGATCGCCAGTTCCGACCCGCATAGCGGCTCAGTGGCGCCATTCGGTGCGATTGTCGGCCGCTACACACCCAACCCCATCGCCGGTGGCTGGCCGACCAAAACCACGCCGGTGATCTTCGATATCAGCGCTTCGACCACCACGAACGGCATGGTGGCGCGGCTGAACCGCACCGGTGGCAAACTCGGTGGCCCCTGGCTGGTCGACAACAAGGGCAACGCCACCGACGATCCCGCCAGCTTCACCGCGACGCCGCCCGGCGCGGTACTACCGCTCGGCGGTATGGATCTCGGCCACAAGGGCTTCGCGCTCGGCCTGCTGGTCGAAATGCTGACCTCGGCCCTCGCCGGTTCGGGCCGTGCCGAAGGTTCCAAACAGTGGGGCGCGCGCGTCTTCGTGCAGGTGATCGATCCAGCGGCCTTCGGCGGCGCCGAAGCATTTGCCCAGGAAACCGAATGGCTGGCCGAGGCCTGCCGTACCGCACCGGTCAAGCCCGGCAACCCGTCGGTGCGCATGCCGGGCGAACGCGGCCTGAAGCTGCGGACGCAGCAGCAGGCCGAAGGTGTGACGCTGCATCCCGAGATCATGCCGAGCCTGCGGCCCTGGGCCGACAAGCTCGGCATATCGGTGCCAAAGACGGCGTAGCTTCAGGAAAGCAGCGTAACGGGCTGGCCGTGCGGCGTGGCGCGCGCGGCGCGATCCCAGGCCGCGGCCTTGGCCTGCAAAGCTGCCGGTGTCGCAGCACCCTTCTCGACGGCCAGGCGCTCCAGCGCGCGCAGCCAATGGTGATAGTAGGTCGCGCCGGTATCGGGATCGCCCGCCGCCTGCGCGGCCCTGATCTCGGCAGTCAGCACCGCTGCCCATTCGGTCCAGGTGAACAGGCCCTTCTGGTGCAGGCTGACGGCCATGGCAAAGGCCTGCGCTTCCCATGGCGCGCGAAATACCGGTGCCGCAGTGTCGTCACAGGGCAGATCCGGCAGAATGTCTTTCAGGCTGGTCACGCCGGATCCAGATAGCTGTCCCAGGCGTCGACTGAAACCGAGTGCGTCGGATCAGCCTCCGGTCCCCAGAGCTCACGCCCCTCGAAACGCACGGTATAAAGCCATTGTGGCTGTTCGCCCTGCCCCCTGGCGTTGCTGTCGGGGAAGACATGCACGCCATGCAGCAGTTCGATTGTGCCGACATGGCCACGGACGTAACGCGGCAGGCGTGTATGACCGGCCGGATGGATGTTCTTCGCGCGCACGCGGGCGCCGGCCTTGAAGCGCGCCGGCTGTTCGCTGGCACGCGCGGTCGGTCCACCCTTGGACAATACGGCGGCGACGCTCTCGGCCTTGAGGATGCGCGGCAGCGGCTTCGGCGGCGCCAGCACGCGGCCAGTCTCGATCTCGTCGGCCGAGATCATGCCGCGCTCGATCATCAGTTTCTCGATGCCGGCCAGCCAGATTTCATAATAGGTCTTGGCGAAATATTGCGGCGGCGGCAGGCTTTCGCGCGCCGAACGCGACATGTCGATATTCCACTGCCCCGTCGAGCCGATCGCGAGCGTCAGGGCCAGAACGCGCTTTTCCCACTCGGCATGGAATTTAGGCTCATGCTCGCCTTCATGGCGCACCGGGCCGAAGCCCATCATGCCGCCCATATCGGCGCCGCCATTCATGTCGGCTGCCCTGCGACACCGGTGCCGATCATGCTGTCGCGCGTCACTAGCGTCGCCAGCTTCTCCTCGCTCCAGCCCTCGGTGCCTTCCGGCCGTTCGGGCAGCACGAGGTAGCGTATCTCGGCCGTCGAGTCCCAGACCTTTATGTTCTTGCCCTCGGGTAGTGTGACGCCGAAATCCTGCAGCACCCCACGCGGATCCATCACCGCGCGCGAGCGATACGGCGCCGACTTGTACCAGACCGGCGGCAGACCCAGCACCGGCCACGGATAGCAGGAGCACAGCGTGCAGACGACCATGTTATGCGTCGAAGGCGTGTTCTCCACCGCGACCATATGCTCGCCCTGCCGGCCGACATAGCCGAGGGACTCGATCGCCGCGGTCGCATCCTTGAGCAGCCAGTCACGATAGGCCGGATCGCTCCAGGCCTTGGCCACCACATGGGCGCCATTGTGCGGCCCGACTTTGGTTTCATAGGTCTCGATCAGAACATCGAGTGCTGCCGGATCGACATAGCCCTTTTCAACCAGGATACTTTCGAGTGCGCGCAC
The DNA here is from genome assembly GCF_007197755.1 of Ferrovibrio terrae. Taxonomy (NCBI): domain Bacteria; kingdom Pseudomonadati; phylum Pseudomonadota; class Alphaproteobacteria; order Rhodospirillales; family Rhodospirillaceae; genus Ferrovibrio; species Ferrovibrio terrae. The sequence continues at coordinate 3,336,232 of NZ_CP041636.1, read as the reverse complement.
GCGCAGCTCGACATCGCTCAGGACGGTGCCATGATCGTGGTCGTGATCATGGTGATGATGGTCGTGATCGTGGTCATGCGTCATGACCCGATCCTATCAAGCCTGAGGCGGCAGTGCCAAGACGGCTCGTAAGCCCGGATTGTTGCCATCCAATCGCAACTCTCCGCCATGCAACCGAGCCACGGCCTCAACCAGGCTGAGTCCCAGCCCCACGCCCTCGGCATGGCGGCTGGCATCGCCACGATAGAAGCGTTGCACGGCCCTGGTCCGCTCAGCTTCGGGTATTCCCGGGCCACTGTCGGCCACGCTGATCAGGATTCGGCCATCCGTGCCAACCTCGGCCCGCACATCGATACGCCCGCCCGCCGGGGTATATTTCACCGCATTGTCGAGCAGGTTGCCGATGGCCTGGGCCAGCAGCTGGCGGTCTCCGTTCAGGACAAGGCCGGTATCGGCATGGCTGACCAGATCAAGCCCCTTGGCGTCTGCCGCCGGGCTATAAAGTTCGGCCGCATCGTCCAGCAATGCCGGCACATCAACCGACGCGAAGCCGGCGCGCCGCAGGCCGGTCTCCAGTTCGGCCAGTCGCAGCAGCGCATTGAACACACCTATCAGCCGATCGATATCGGCAATGGCGGCAGCGATGCCATCCAGAGAGACATCCATCCCGGCCGGCTGACGCAGCAAGCCCTCCAGCCGCGCCCGGGTTTCGGCTAGCGGTGTGCGAAGGTCATGCGCGATGGCATTCGACACATTGCGCACGCCCTCGATCAGTTGCTGGATCTGGTCCAGCATGCGGTTGATGGTGGCGACCAGCTGGTCAAATTCGTCATCGGCATCGCGCAATGGAACACGCCGTGCGAGGTCACCCTGAACAATTGCCAGGGCCGTGCGGTTGATGCCTTCGATGCGGCGCTCGACGGCACGGCGGATCAGCCAGGCGCCGAAGAAGGCAAATGTCAGCGCCGCCACGCCGGCCCAGACCAGGCCGCGCAGGAACAGGTTGCGCATCTCCACGCGGTCCTGCACGTCGCGGCCAACCAGCAGCTGGAAATTTCCCGGCAGCGTCACATGCAGCAGACGGGCGACATGTAGTCGGTCGCGATGCACCAGTTCGATCTCGTACCAGCCGGGCCGGGGTCCCACTTTCAGCGGCCAGGCATCGACATTGCCACCTAGCGGCCGCAGGCGCGGATCGGTCAGCAGGTAGATGCCGCGATTATCAGCATCGGCAGCGATACGCTCATTCATGGTCTGCACCGCGCCGGCAAGACCGAAGTCACTCAGGCGATCGCCGATGGCGCGGGTATCGGCGGCGATCACAGCATCGGTTTCGCGGTCGAGGTAGCCGGTGGTGGTCCACCACAGCAGCCCGGCCAGCAGCATAGCCGCCACCATGAACAGAATGGCGAAGACCAGCGCCAGCCGCGTGGCCGTCGAGCGCAGGAGCTTAGGCATTTTCACTTAAGCGATATCCCGCCCCGCGCACGGTCTGCAGCAGTGGCTTGTCGAAGCCGGCATCGATCTTCTGTCGCAGGTTGCTGATATGCACGTCAATCACATTGGTCTGCGGGTCGAAATGATAGTCCCAGACATTCTCCAACAGCATGGTGCGCGTGACCACCTGTCCGGCATGCCGCATCAGATATTCCAGCAGCTTGTATTCACGCGGCTTGAAGCTGATCGCCTTGCTGCCGCGCATCGCCGTGCGGCTGAGGATATCGAGCGTGAGATCGCCGACCTTCAGCATGGTTTCCTGCCCGGCCGACTGGCCGCGCCGGGTCAGTGCCATCAGGCGTGCTTCCAGTTCACCGAAGGCGAAGGGCTTGGTCAGGTAGTCGTCGCCGCCGGCCTTGAGTCCGCGGATGCGCTCATCCACATCGGACAGCGCGCTCAGGATCAGGATCGGCGTCGTGTTGCCGGTGCGGCGCAATGCTTCGATGATCCCCAGGCCATCCACGCCGCCCGGCAGCATGCGGTCCAGGATCAGCGCGTCGTAGCTTTCGCTGCTGGCCATGAACAGCCCGTCACGCCCGTTATCGGCATGGTCGACGGCATGGCCCGCCTCCGTCAGCCCCTTCCGGACAAACTGCGCGACCTGCTGGTTATCTTCGACGAGGAGAATCTTCATGGATCGCTGGAGGATCGGCCAGGGCGGGTCTGCCGCCCTGGCCAATGATGGATCAGACGAGATGCAGGGCAAGATAATAGGTCGTGCCGTCACGCATGACCAGCAGGGTCACGGCCTCCTTTTTCTCGCGCTGCGCCGACTTGATGGCATCGACCGCCTGCCCCGGATTGGCGACCGACTTCCCGGCGACACCAACAATCACGTCGCCCGGCTTCACACCACTTTCCTCGGCTTGGCTGTCAGACGCCACCTCGGCGACCACAGCGCCCTTCGCACCGGCTTCCAGGCCAAAGCGATTACGGAGTTCGGGTGTCAGTGGCGCCAGGCTGAGGCCGACCTTGCCGTCCTCGCCCGCGGCATCGTTCAGCGCCGCCGTCTGGTCGCTCGGTTGAGTGCCGATCGCCACGGTCAGATTGCGCTCGCGGCCGTCGCGCCAGATGCCGAACTTCGCGCTGTCGCCGGCCTTCAGCCCGGCCACCTGGGTCGCAAGATCGCGCGGATCGCGGATTGTCTGGCCGTTGATGGTCACGATCGCGTCGCCCTGCTTCAGGCCCGCCTTGGCCGCTGGACCGTCAGCCATCACATCGTTGACCAGCACGCCGTCGGCGGACTTGCGGCCGATCGCCTTGGCCAAACTTTCGGTCATCGGCTGCATGCTGACGCCGAGCCAGCCACGCTCGACCTTGCCGCCGTCTTTCAGCTGCGCGACGATGCTGCCAGCCAGATTGGATGGCACGCCAAAGCCGATGCCGACGCTGCCGCCGCTCGGCGAATAGATCGCCGTCGAGATACCGATCACACGACCAGCCGCATCGAAGATCGGCCCGCCGGAATTGCCCGGATTGATCGGTGCGTCGATCTGCAGGAAGTTGTCGTAAGGCCCGCTGTTCAGGTTGCGGCCGCGCGCCGACAGGATGCCAGCCGAGACGCTGCCGCCCAGGCCGAAGGGGTTGCCGACCGCGATCACCCAGTCACCGATCCGCGCCTTGTCGGAGTCACCAAAAGCGACATAAGGCAGCGGCGTCTTGCTCTCGATCTTCAGCAGCGCCACGTCGGTCTTGGGATCACGTCCCTTCACCACGGCGGGATGTTCGCTGCCATCCTCCAGCGTCACCACGATCTTGGCCGCATCCGCGACCACATGGTTATTGGTTACGATGTAGCCTGAGGCGTCGATGATGAAACCTGAACCCAGCGCATGTTGCGGGCCACGCTTGCGCTGGCCCTGCTCCATGAACTGGCGAAAGAAGTCTTCCATCGACCCGGGCTGCATCTGCTGTTGCTGGCGCTGCTTGGCTTCGACCTTTTCGGTGGTCGAGATATTCACGACTGCCGGCTTCACCTTCTCGACCAGATCGGCAAAGGACGGCCTGGCTGCCGTCATCGGCTGTTCGGCCGGAGTGATGGTGATCGGCGCGTCGTTCGCCGCATAGGCGCGGGCTGCCAGATAGCCGCCGCCGCCGGACAGCACGGTGCTGGCCAGCAGAACTGCAATGACGGCGCGTTTTATACTGGAGGGGGTCTTCATGGCGTCTGCTCCTTGGGCAGGGGGAACTCACCCCTGCAACATAGGAAGCCGTACTTTCAGCGCGCCTGAACGCCGGATTAAATCTTTTTAATCCTGGAGGTCAGGAAACCCGCAGATACCCCATCATGCCGGTTTCCTGGTGTTCTATGATATGGCAGTGGAACATCCAGTCGCCGGTTTCGCCGGCTACGAAGGCAATTCGGATGCGCTCCTTGGGCCGCACCAGTACGGTGTCGGCCCAGTGCGCCGGCAGGTCGCGGTTCGACGACGACAGCACCCGAAAAGTATGGCCATGCATATGCATGGGGTGCTGATGCGGCGTACCGTTGAACATTTCCATCACATAGCTGCGGCCGGCTTTCAGTTCATACAGCGGCGGCGGCAGTTTCTCATGGCCCATGCCGGGCCAGACCTGACGGTTGATCGACCAGAAGGCTTTCTGCGTCAGGCAGATTTCATCCGGGCTGACGCCCATCTCCCTGGCCCAGGCCAGCAGCTTGGGATCGGCGCTGCCGGCCAGCAGCTGCACATCCAGCATGGTCGCGGTCTTCAGGTCTGGTTGCGGCAGTTCAGCGGCAGGCAGGCGCAAAACCGCCCGGGTCGAGCGCAATCCCTGCCCAGCCGTCACCAGTTTGGCCAGAGGGCGCGGCCGGGTGCTGAACACGTCTTCCAGAACGATCTCCGCGCCTTCCTTCTCAGGCGCGATGAAGGCAACATCGGCGCGTTGCGCTGGACCCAGCCGCCAGCCATTCAGCGCGAAGGGATCGCAGGCATTGCCGTCGGTGGCGATCACCATCGACCGCTCGACGCCACGCAGACTGAGCATCGGAATACGCGTCGGGTCGACGTTGACGATCCGCAGGCGGACACGAGCGCCGGGCTGCACCCGCAGCACCGGCTGGGCCTCGCCGTTCACGGTGCGCAGATCTCCGAAGGTGCCTGACCGCGTTGCGCCGGCATCTGTCAGAAACTCCTCGAAGCTGCCGTCATGCCGGCTGCGCCAATCCTTCAGCACCAGCACATGCTCGATGTCGAACAGACCCTGCTCGCGCGGGTCCTCCACGATCAGCACCCCGGCCAGGCCACGGCCCAGAGCCTCAACAGTGTTACAATGGGGATGGAAGAAGAAGGTGCCGGGATCGGGCGGCGCGAATTTGTAGGTGAAGCTTTCGCCCGGCTTCACCGGTGGCTGCGTGATATAGGGCACGCCATCCATGTCATGCGGCACGCGCACGCCATGCCAGTGGATCGCGCTATGCTCGGCCAGACGGTTGCGGAACACGGCAGTAAACACTTCGTTACGGCGTGTTCGAAGAACCGGCGCGATGGTGTCGTTGTACAGCCAGAGATCAGAGGGTCCGACATTGCCCGGCAGGGTGCGGGGGACAACGGCAGCGGTCAGGGTCACCGGTTCGGGGGCGGCTTTTGCGCCGCGCGGCGCAATCAACAAAGCGGCTGCGCCCGCAGCTATCGCTTCCCGCCTCGTCAGCCTGATCTTGTCCATGCCCCATAGTTGACCCTGAGCCCGGCCGGGGTCAACCACGCCTGCCGCGGCGCGTTGGCGCAGCGATGTTAGGGCTTGTTTTACGTTATTGCGTTACGCACCATGCCAGAAGCCAACAATGGGGGTCAGGCGTGGATTGGACAGAAGGTTACGTGGACGTCGGCTATACCCACGATTTCTATCGTGAGCTGACCCCTGCCCTGCACCGTTTCGCCCTGCTGTCGCGCAGCATCGATCCCGGTCATGTCAATCTCGATCGCATCACCTATTGCGAGCTCGGCTGCGGCCATGGCTTCAGTACGGCGCTGCTGGCGGCGGCACACCCGCAGGCCGAATTCCACGCCAACGACTTCCTGCCCGGCCATATCAGCTATGCCCAGAATCTGGCGGCGGAGCCCGGGATGAAGAACGTCCATTTCTATGATGACTCCTTCGAGGAATTCGTCAAACGCGACCTGCCGCAGTTCGATGTCATCACCCTGCATGGCGTCTATACCTGGGTGAATGAGGAGAACCGCAACCACATCATCAATTTCCTCGCCAAGCGGCTCAAGGTCGGCGGCACCGTCTATATCAGCTACAACTGCTATCCAGGCTGGGCCACCATGGCGCCGCTGCGCCAGCTTATGGTGATGCTGTCGGGCAATTCGAGCGACCCGCTGCTGCCGCGCATCGATCAGGCGCTATCAAAAATCCAAGGACTGTTCGACACGAACAGCATGTATTCGCGCGTCAACCCGATGCTGAAAGACCGCTTCGAGGGCGTTCGCAAGCAGACGCGCCCGTATATCGCCCACGAGTATTTTAATCGCGACTGGACGATTTTCTATCATACCGATGTGGCGCGCGACATGCGCAGCGCCAAGCTGGATTATGCAACAACCGTCGAGCTTTTCGAGCATCTCGACAACTTCAACCTGACGGCCGAGCAGCAGGCGCTGCTGCAAGGCACCGAGAATCCGGATCATCGCGAGGTGATGCGCGATTTCCTGACCAACCGCCAGTTCCGCCGCGATCTCTACATCAAAGGTCGGCTGCCGCTGGATGCTGCGGAAAGAAACCGACAGATACTGGCGACACGCTTCGTGCTGACCTCTCCCGATGATACGATCAAGCGCAATGTGCTGACGCCGCTGGGCAACCTGGGTCTGAACGCTGCGGTGTTCGACCCGCTGATTGCAGTGCTGGCCCGTGGCCCGCGCACGTTGGCCGAGCTGATGCAGGATGCCGCGCTCAGTGCCGTCAACATCGTCGCCGTGATCGAGGCGATCACCGCTCTGGTCGGCCAGAACCATGTGCAGCCCTGCCTTCCCGCAGCGGGCGATGCGGAGCGCGCCAGGTCGACGGCGGCGTTCAACACCGCGATCATGGAGCGCGCGCTGTACAGCAACGAGCTGCAGTTCCTCGCCTCGCCGGTAACTGGCGGCGGCTACCAGATCGGCCGGTTCGAACAGCTGTTCCTGCTGGGCGAGCAGCGCAAGCAGGATCCCGCCGCCTTCGTCACCGACTGCCTGACAGCCCGCAACGAAGTGCTGGTCCGCGATGGCAAGGCGCTGGCCACCCGCGAGGAAAACCTGGCGCATCTGCGCGAGCGCTACGAGACATTCCGGCAGCGCACCCTGCCGATCCTTCAGCAGCTCGGCATCGTCGCCGGGCAGGAGTCGGGCTCGGGAAAGAAGAAAAAGTAAGTGGCGGAGGGGGCGGGATTCGAACCCGCGGTACGACTTGACATCGTACGGTGATTTAGCAAACCACTGCCTTCAGCCACTCGGCCACCCCTCCGCATGTGAGTGGGTATTAACACAGTGTATGCGGGGCTTCTTCTAAGGGCCCGAAGATGGCCTGTCAACGCTCAAGCCTTTGCCAGATCAGGGGCCGCCAGCCCCCCGGTCCATTCCAGCAACTCGTCGTAAGTCAACGGAAATACGGCATGGGGGTGCCCGGCCGCGGCATGCAGCAGCGGGAAGCGCGCCAGGCTGCCGTCAATCGCGATGGGCAGCTGCTCCGGATGACCCAGCGGAGCCACGCCGCCGATGGCAAAACCGGTCGCCCGGCGCACCAGATCGGCATCCGCCCGGCCGGGCGTTACGCCCAGGCCCAGCGCCCGGCCCAGCATCTCGACATTGCACTGCCGATCCCCGGCCACCAGGGCCATCACCGCCTGCTTTTCGCCGCCCTCGGCCGGACAGGAGAAGACCAGGGACTTCACGATGGCGCCCACCTCACAGCCAAGCGCAGCTGCGGCCTCGGCTGCCGTCCGCGCGGCGCCATCCAGGGCAATCACGCGCTCGCCTTCAACGCCGCGCAGGCGGAGCGCCTCGCGCACGCGCTTCACCGAGGCATTCTCGAGAATCGCGGCAGACGACATGCCTTATGGCACCTCGAAGCCGCGCTGCACGGCCGGACGCGCCATCACGGCATCGAACCAGCGCTTCACATTCGGATGGGTCGCCCAGTCGATGCTGTGCCATTCCCAGCGCGCGGCCCATGGCAGGATCGCGATATCGGCGATGGTATAATCCTTGCCGGACACGAACTCGTTCTTCGCCAGCTGGCCATCCAGCACCTTGTAGAGGCGCGCGGTTTCGGTGGTGAAACGCTCGATGGCGTAGGGAATCTTCTCCTTGGCGAAGCGGCCAAAGTGATGCAGCTGGCCCGGCATCGGACCGAAGCCGCCCATCTGCCACATCAGCCACTGCAGCGCCTGCATCCGCGCCTTGGCATCGGTCGGCAGCAACTTGCCGCTCTTCTCGGCCAGATAGATCAGGATCGCGCCGGATTCGAACACGCTCACCGGCTCCTTGCCATAAGCGGCCGGCGGTTCGTGGTCGACGATGGCCGGAATCTTGTTGTTCGGGTTCACCTTGAGGAAGTCAGGCGCGAACTGCTCATCCTTCGAGATGTTGATCGGAAAAGCCTGATACTTCAGGCCGGTTTCCTCCAGCATGACAGAAGCCTTGCGGCCGTTCGGCGTACCCCAGGTGTAGAGATCGATCACGGGTCAGATCCTTTTCAGAAAATGGAAAGCGGTGATGGCGAAGCGCTGGCGCAGGTAGAAGCGGTGCGCATCGGTGCGCTGCGTGCCGCTGTCGAGATCGACAGCCTTGAAACCTTCGCGTTTCGCCAGTGCCTCAAGCCAGTCGAGCAAGGCCGCGCCATGACCGCTGGAGCGCTGGTTACCCAGCGTGACGAGATCATCGACATAGATCACCGGGCCGTGCACGAGCCGGTTCTGCCGGCGAAACCCCATGCAGCCGACCGGCTTGCCATCGATGCCAGTCGAATAGGCCAGCACATAACCTTCCGTCTGCTGCAGCTTCACCCGTGCGACCAGTTCGTCGGCATCCTTCAGATGCGGCCGCAGGTCCTGCATAACGGGAAAACAGGCAGAGATCTGCGCGTCGGTTTCGGCGATGTGAACTGAAATGCTCATTGGTCTCCACTACACAATCGTCATCCCCGCGAAAGCGGGGATCCAGATGCAGTTCTGGGTTCCAGCTTTTCGCGGGAACGACAAATAAAAAAACAACTACCCCTTCACCACGCCGGCGGTCTGACCAAACAGAACCTTCTTGGCCTCCTCGGTCATCACCGGGATGCCCTGGTTGATCGCCTTGCCCTTCTCGTAGGCCACCTTGGTGGCGGGACGGGCCCAGATACTGTCGAACCAGCGCTTCAGGTTCGGGAAGTCTTCCAACTTCTGGCTCTGGCGCTCATGCGGCACGATCCAGGGATAGCTCATCATATCGGCAATCGTGTAGTCGTCGCCGCAGATGAAGGCGCGGCCGTCGAGCCGCTTGTTCAGCACGCCATAGAGACGGTTGGTCTCGTTGACATAGCGGTTGATCGCATACTCGATCTTCTCGGGTGCATACTGGGTGAAGTGATGGTTCTGGCCGCACATCGGCCCCAGTCCGCCCATCTGCCACATCACCCATTCGGTGCAGGCGACACGGCCGCGCAGATCCTGCGGGATGAACTTTTTGTAGCGGTCGGCGAGATACAGCAGGATCGCGCCGCTCTCGAACACGCTGATCGGCGCTCCGCCATCGGCGGGCGCGGTATCAACGATGGCCGGCATGCGGTTGTTCGGGCTGATCGCCAGGAAGTCCGGCTTGAACTGCTCGCCCTTGCCGATCGCCACCGGTTTGATGGTGTAGGGAATACCTGCCTCTTCCAGAAACAGGGTGATCTTGTGGCCGTTCGGGGTGGGCCAGTAATACAGGTCGATCATCGGGAAGCTCCGCGGCAGGGTCGCCAGTAAAAGCGCGCAAGAGTATCAAGGCGCGCAGGATGGGACAGGATCACCGGCTCGACAAGCCACCGGCCCCCATCAGCTAACGTGAAAGTCAGCCCGAACAACTAGTTACCCACAGGAAGCTACCCAAATGCCCAGGGCAGCCTGGTTCGCATTCATCCGGCTTCGCAGCAGCTCGTCCTGCTTCGTGCCGGTTCGCTGGCGTTCGTGCTGGTTCGCGGGCGTTCGTGCGGGTTCGTAGGAGTTCGTGAGCGTTCTCGGTGGTTCGTCCGGGTTCGCGACGACCATCCGGGGCCGGCTTTAAGTTTTATGTTCTCATATTGTTCGCGCTCAATCAAGTCCCGTTAAGGTTAATCAGCCATCGGATTAATTTATCTGCCCCGCTCGCGAATCATGAACCGGTTGCAGATTCTGTATTTACACTTCATTAACCACATGCAAAAAATGCAGGGATAGAGAAGGTTATCGGGGGACCAGGGCGCGTTAAGCCCTGCGCGCAACTGAATGACGTCAATTAACACTCATTACGGCGCGATGTCGGCTATTGCCGCGTTGCGTATCACTGACGCACAGATCGACATGACGTCGAAGCAGCTGGAAACCGGCTTTCGCGTCGCTGATGCTTTTGACGATGCCTCTGTCTTTGCTGTCGCCCAGGGTATCCGCACGAATTTCCGTGCCCACGCCGCCGCGCACTCGTCCATGCAACAGGGCATCGGCCTGATCGACGTCACCATTGCCGCTCTTAACGGTGTTTTGCAGCTGGCCGACAATATGCGCTCCACCCTGATCAAGGCATCTGATGGTTCACTGTCGGATGCGCAGCGCAGCATTTATCGCAGTGACGGACAGCAGCTGGCCCAGCAGATGCTCGTTATCGTCAATCAGGGCAGCTTCCAGGGCCGCAACCAGTTACTCGCCAGTTCGACGACGGCCACTTTCATCGCCGACTTTGCCGGCAACAGCTTTACGGTGCCGGTCTTCGACATGAGCGCCGAGCATGGCGCATTGAGCAGCGCGATTGATGCCATCACTGACGCCACCACGGCCAGCGCCGCCTATAACCTGATCGAACCGCTGACCTCCGCCTCCACCGCAGCGATTGCGGATTTCGCTATCGTGCGGCGGCAGCTGACACTGCAGATGGATTTCAACGAGTCCCTGGTCGATGCGATGCGGTTCGGTGTCGGTGCGCTGGTCGACAGCGACATCTCGGCAAATGACGCCGTGCTTGCTTCGCTTGCTGTACAGAAGCAGCTCAGCGTCGCAGCCCTCAGCCTGTCGTCCAGCCGCCAGGCCACCCTGGTGCAGCTGTATCGCGGCGCCGCCGCCGGCTAAGCCGGCATCGCTTCAGGCTTCGGCCGCGCCAGAACGCGTCCTGCCGGGAATGTCACAGTCACCGTCGTTCCCTCGCCTACGGCGCTGCGCAAATCAAGTCGCCCGCCATGCAGTTCGGCGAGCCGGCGCGTCAGCGTCAGGCCAAGTCCGGTGCCTTGCTGGCTGCGGTTCCGTTCATTGTCGATCTGGGCAAATGGCTGCAATGCACGCTGCTGATCAGCCGCGGACATACCAATACCGGTATCCGATACGATCAGCAAAAGACCGCCGTCGGCGCTGAAATCGGCGCCGACCCGGACATGACCGCCTTCGGGCGTGTATTTAATCGCATTGTTGAGCAGGTTCAGCAGTATCTGGCGGATGCGTCTTTCATCGGCAAACAGGCGAATGCCGGATTGAACGTCGACGTGCAAGGAGAGTTTTGCCTGCTCGGCATGCAACGCCACCATATGAACCGTGAATTCCATCACCTCTGCCAGATCCAGAGCTGTTTCATGCAATTCAAACTGGCCGGCCTCGATTTTGGCATGATCGAGGATGTCGTTGATCAGATCGAGCAGATGCTCGCCACTCGCCTTGATGTCGCGCGCATAACCGGCATATTTCTGATTGCTGATCGGACCGAACAGTTCATTCACCATCAGATCCGAAAAACCGATAATGGCATTCAGCGGTGTTCGCAGTTCATGGCTCATGCCGGACAGGAAGCTCGATTTGGCGCGATTGGCGATCTCGGCCGCTTCCTTGGCGCGCGCCAGCTGCAGTTCCGACAGTTTGCGTGCACTGATATCGCGCGTGCTGGCCATGATCTCACGCAGCAAACCGGTGTCCGGATCGAGGACTGCGCGGAAGGCAATTTCCAGCCAGACATAATGGCCATCCTTGTGTCGACCGCGATAGATCACCGTGCTGCGCGGCGTGCCGCTTTGCAGAGCCGTCATTGTCTGTTCCAGCACGACAACATCATCGGGATGCACGATATCCGTCAGGTTTTGCTTCAGCAGTTCTTCAGGTTCGTATCCGAGCACGTCGCGACTGGCCGGCGAGACGTATAACCGCCTGCCGGCGGGGCTGATCCGCACGATCACGTCAGTGGCGGTTTCGGCAAGCATGGCATATTGCCGGCCAGCTTCGGCGGCGACACTCTCGGCATGGATGCGTCGACGCAGCAGGATCACCGACAGGCTACCGAGCAGCATGATGATGATGGATGCCCCGGCCGCAACCGCAATATCTACGTCTGCCGACTTGCGCCAGGCTGCCAGTACATCGGTTTCGGCACGACTGACCGTCATGATCAGCGGGAAATCCTCCAGTGTGCGCCAGGCTGCCAGACGCGTGATGCCGTCATAAACCGAAGCGCCATGGAAACGGCCGACAGGCTGGCGTTGCGTGGCCTCGAAAAAGGCCTGGGAGCGATCCGAGGTCAGGTGCCATTCCACGAATGGTCGGCGTACCAGCAACCGCGCATCGTCGCGATAGAGCCCGACATGACCAAGGGTGCCGACATTCAGCGTATCGTAGAAAGCCTGGAAGTACTCGGTGCCGATGGAAGCAAGCGCGATGCCTGCGAAGCCGCCGTCGGCATCGTTGATGCGCCGGGTGACCAGAATTGTCCATTTGCCGGTCAGGCGGCTGAGGATCGGCGTATTGATGCGCAGCCCGCCGTCGGGGTTGTTGCGATGGTAGATGAAATATTCACGGTCGCCGTTGCTGTGCGTCGGCAGCACGGGCAGCGACGAGTTCCGCCAGTAGCCCCGCTCATCCAGAACGCCGAGTTCGCGGATCACCCGCGAAGTCTTGATGTGATTCACAAGGATTTTATGCAGGCGCTGCTGTGCTGCCGGTCCGGTACCATCGGACTGCACATGCTCGATGGCATCCTGAAGGATCAGGTTGGGTTCTGCGAAAGTGCGCGCGGCATGCTGGCTCAGCGCCTGGACCAGGTCTTCGGCCTCAGCGAAGCCACGCTCCAGCGCGGCAGCACGCGATTGCCAGGCATGCCATGTGACGAAGCCGATCGGTGCCAGGCAAGCCAGCAGCACGACAACGCAAACCAGCGCGACCGATGATACCCGTATCGCGCGCCGCGGCAGCTCAAACCCGCTTTCCAGCGCCCCCATGGCTACGACTGTATGACTTAGTTTTCATAGGTGTCATCTGCTGTTTTCCAACAAGGCTTACCCCTACCTTGGAGGGCAGCGCCGCGAAGTCGCGCAATTTGAGATATCGCCGATCCAGACCGGGTCGAGTCTGACAGGGGTTGTCAGTAGTGTTTCCGGGACTGATTGCCCGCAACGCGCGCGCTCTCTAGGTTTGATCCGCCTCGGGAGGAAAATCATGGCAGCCATCCAGCTCTATTCCGGTCCACTCAGCATGTTCGGCGCGAAGGCGCAGATCGCCGCGCTGGAGAAGCGGATCGACGCCGCCGTGATCATGGTGCCTTTCGAGATGAAAGCGCTGTACGAACCCAAGCACCCTGACGTGCTCCGCATCAATCCGAAGCGACAGGTGCCGGTTCTGGTGCATGGTGATCTGGAGATTTTCGACTCCACGCAGATCTTCGAATATCTGGAAGACCTGACACCGGAACCACGGTTGTGGCCGCAGGTGCCGGCAGAGCGCGCACGTGCCCGCTTGCTGGAACTGAAATCCGACGAGGTCTATTTCCCGCATATCATTCGGCTGATGGGCCTGCAGCAGGCGCCTGACGATCCTGCCGCCGTTGCGGCGCGGGCGGGTGCCGCAAAATTCTACGACGAGCTGGAAGCCTTGCTTGATGACGGCCGCAGATACTTGGCCGGCGCGGCCTTCACCTATGCCGACATCGCCTTCTACATGGCGCAGGTTTTCGGTGATCGCATGGGCGCACCGATCCCGGTGTCGCACCATCGCCTGATCGCCTGGCGCGGCCGCATCGGCGAACGTGCCAGCGTGCGTCAGGTGGCCGGCGCGATGGCGCGCTATCTGCTGGGGGAAAAGCGACGGGTGCCGGAGTTCATGCAGGCGCTGCTGGCCTGATGGTCAGTTGCCGTCGATGACGGTACGCAGTTTGCGTTCCAGCGCGGAGGTGACGGGGTCGAGCCCCTTCAGGATCAGGCCGAGATTGATGCGGGGCACGCCGACCTGCGTTGCCAGCTCATCCATCGTCACACCGCGCGCGCTGCACCAGCGCAGCACGACGAGATCGGTCGACTTGGGAAAATAACGAGCATTCCCCTGCACGGTGGTGTCTGGAAGGATCATTTATAGCTCAAAAGGGCGAATCCGTATGCAAATCAGTAGACGGGATCGCCCGCAAAAAGGCAATCGGCAGCCCCGCTGCGGGATTGGTTTGCCTATGGTACCGGGCCATCCAGCCAGGCGATGACCGGACAATTCACCACCATGTCGCCCGGCGCCGGCGGTACGCCTCCTGGACCGAGGATCTGTTTGCCCGAGATCAGGCGCCAGATTTCCGCTTGTCCCTCCAGGCGGCGCGGCGATGCACCCTCGGCCCATTGCAGCAATGTGACGCGCCAGGACGGAGAATATCCGCGCGCCGTCTTTCCCATCGGAAAGGCCGAAAGGATGTTCAGCGGCGCGCCCAGTTCCCTGGCTGCCCCCAGTGTTGCTTCGCGCGCCAGTCCGCCGCGCAGCAGGGCCTGCGCCATGCCCTGATCAGGCGCTGACATGAAGACCAGCAGCGCGATATCCGCCTCGCCTTCGCCAAGTCGCGGCACCCAGGTTGCACGCTCCAGCGCCGCTGCGGCGGAGTCGGAGGCTTCGGTGCTGATATAAACGACACGGCGGCCTTCGGCGAAACCATGGCTGAGCAGCAGCGTGACCGTGCCCCGGCCGGTGTCGATGGCCAGCACGCGATCCATCACATCGGTATGGCCGGCAAGATCAAATGGCCCTTCGCCGGTTGCCACGATGGGGGCATTCAGCACCGGGCCATCAGACGAAAGTCGAATGAACGGCGAATAGGCTGCCGGAGCCGTCGCGCCCGGAACCGCTTCGGCCGGCGGAAAGCCCTGCGGACCGGGCGTCAGCCCGCGCCGGGGTGCGAAATCAGGCGCGGCGGCAAAATGCAGGAGTCCGCCCTTCCGCGTTGCCGCCTGCACATGGCCGGCGCGGGCCAGCAGCGGCGCATGCACCACACCGCGCGCCAATGCATCGGCAGCGTCGGATGAGTCTGTCACGATGTACCAGACGGTCTTGCCGGAGACCTCGCCACGAAATAGTGGCAACGTCACCGTATTGGCTTCGGCATCGACGCTGACCGCCGAGCGGAGCACGATCTGTTCGCGCGGCAGCTCGGCGGCGACGGCGCTGCCGGCAACCAGCACTGCCAGTAAAACCGCCAGCCGGCGCATCAGGCCTTGTTGCGGGTGATCAGCCGGCCGTTGGCCGCACCCGTGACACCTTTGCCACCCACATAACTGGACGCGCCGTTCACCCAGACTTCCCGGATGCCGGCCGCCGGCTGGATCGGGTTGTTGAACGTGGCTGTGTCGATCACCGTTTCGGGATCGAACAGCACCAGATCGGCAAAGGCGCCTGCGCGGATCGCGCCGCGATCAACCATGCCGAAGACGCGGGCGGTGAGCCCGGTCATCTTGTGCACGGCCTGTTCAAGGCTCAGCAGCTTCAGATCGCGGCTGTAATGGCCCAGCACGCGCGGGAACGTGCCCCACAGGCGCGGATGCGGCATGTCGTTGGACGGGATGCCGTCGGAGCCGATCATGCTGCGCGGATGCGCGATGATCCGCTGCACGTCGTCTTCGTTCATCATGAAATAGATCGCCGCGGCCGGCAGCAGGCGATTGGCTGCCGTCACGATATCGGTGCCCCATTCCTTCGCGATATCGGCCAGCATGCGGCCGCGCATTTCGGGATACGGCTCGGACGACGCGATCTGCACCGCCATGTCGTCGCGCAGTCGATCCGGCAGCAGCGCAGTGGAACTGGCCGCGTAAGGGTAGACGTCGAAATCGACCATCTGCTCTTTCGCAGCCTTGTCGATCAGCGCCAGCGTTTCGGTCGAGCGGCCGAAATTCTCCGGATTGGTGCATTTGTGGTGACTGATCACCACGGCCGAGCCGCTGTCGCGGCCGATCTTCAGCGTCTCCTGGATGCTGTCGATCACGCCATCGGCTTCATCGCGCATATGCGTCACGTAAAGCCCGCCGCGCGAGCGCAGGCCTTCGGCCACGGCGATCACTTCCGAGGTGGGCGCAGACCGGCTGGGCGGATACCACAGACCGGACGACAGGCCGGATGCACCGGCATCGAGCGACTCTTCCAGCCGCTGCTGCATCTGCGCCGCTTCCTTATCGGTGGCGGCACGCTGAACGTCGTGGTCCATGGCAACGACGCGCAGCGACATATGTCCGACCAGCGCATAGGTGTTGGTGGCTGGCGGCGTCTTGCGCAGCTGTTTGGCGTAGTCGGCAAACGTCGGGAAGGTCCAGGCGCTTTCGAGGCCGACCAGGTCAAGCGGCGGCGGCGGGCGGCGGTTCATCGTGGCGGGCGCCAGGCTGATACCGCAATTGCCGGTCACCACGCTGGTGACGCCCTGGCTGAGCTTGCAGTGCATGCAGTCCGGGCCGTGCAGCACGGCATTGTCGTCATGGGTATGGGCGTCGATGAAGCCCGGCGCGATGGCCAGGCCTTTGGCATCGATCTCGCGATCAGCCGCCTGCGCGCCGAGGTCGCCGACCGCCACGATACGGTCGCCGCTGACACCGACATCGCCGGTGACGGGTGGCGCGCCGCTGCCGTCGAAGATACGGGCGTTGCGGATGGCGAGATCGTAGCGCCGGGTCATTTCGCGATCCGACGGGTATGGTTAAGCGCCGCCTCGATCAGGTTCTCGCTGGCTTCCGGTGTACGGAAGGCCGAATGCGCCGAGAGCGTGACGTTGTCGATTTTGGTCAGTGGGTGATCCTTGGGCAACGGCTCGACGTCGAACACGTCGAGGCCGGCAGCGCCGATCTGCTTCGACTTCAGCGCGGCGATCATCGCGGCTTCATCCACCACGGCGCCGCGCGCGGTATTCACCAGAATGGCACCGGGACGCAGTTTCGCGATCCGCTCGGCGGACAGGAAGCCGCGCGTCTCGTCGTTCAGCAGCAGGTGCATCGAGATGACATGGCTCAGATTCAGCAGCTGGTCGAGTTCGACGAAGGTGACGCCGTCGGCGGCGTCTTTCTTCGTCCGGTTCCAGGCCAGCACTTTCATGCCGGCGCCGAGGCAGAGCCGCGCCATTTCAGCGGCGATGCCGCCATAGCCGATCAGGCCGACCGTCTTGCCGGTCAGCTGCACGCCATCCATGCGCAGCCAGTTGCCGCCACGCATGCCGCGATCCATCGTGGCGAAGCCCTTGGCGGCGGCCCACATCAGGGCAAAGGCACATTCGGCCACGGCGGTATCGCCATAGCCCTTGATCAGATGCACCTCGATGCCGAGTGCGGCCAGTTCTTCGACATTCATGTAGCTGCGCGCGCCGGTGCCGAGGAACACGACGTGTTTAAGCCCTTTGCACTGCTTCGCCACGTCGGTCGGCAGATAAGTGTGGTCGATCCAGGCAATTTCAGCGTCGCCCAGGACAGTCGGCAGATCGGCCGGCTTCACATCGGGGTCGCGATTGACGGCGACGGCGGGATCGGAAGACTTGTGCAGACGCCCGGCGAGATCGCCAAGCGTGGGGTTGGCATCGACGAAAACGGCACGCACGGGCGACTCTCGCTGTTAGGAACGACGAGCCCGTATTGTGGCGAGTCCGGCGGTCAGTGTCACCCCTGCCGCCACCAGCAGCACCCATATTCCCGGACGCAGCCCCATGTCGATGGACAGGTTGGCCTCCAGCACGCGCGGAACCACCGCCGGACCAATCTTCCAGCTGAAATAGGCAGCTTCGATGACCACCACCAGCACCGCTGCAAAAATTCCAAGCACCGCGACGGCCCCGACCGGCAGCGTGCCCCCCTGCGGCTGCCACTTGCGCCACACCCGGTAGCCCAGCAGCCAGGTGAGGAAGCCGATGATCAGCAGCGGCTGGAAGATGTCGGCCTTGACCTGCAGGAAATAATGCCAGGCGCCCAGCATGGCGGCCGGAAACACCAGGCGATGCAGCATCTGCCAGCGGCGGCCACCGAGCCGGCGTAGCATGGCATCGGTCGAGGTGGCGAGCAGCAGCAGCAGCGCGGTAAGCGCGACCAGGCCGATGATCAGGTAGTTCGACTTGACGATCTCGGTGACGATCTTGTCGAGCACAAATGCGTGGTTCGCCATGTAAAGGATGAAATGTGACAGAAGATACAACGCCGCCGCGACGCCGGTCATGCGACGCAGCAGCGCCAGCCGGCCGTAGCGCAGAATCTGGCGCAGCGGCGTGACGAACAGCGACACCAGCAGGATCCGAACGCCCCAGGTGCCGGTCTGCAGGATCAGTTCAGTGAGCGGCCGGGGCCCGAGATCATTCTCCGCCGTGCGCCAGAGCAGCCACAAAGCCGGCAGCAGCAGCAGGGCAAAAACCACGGCCTTGAACGGCGAGAAGCGCCCGGCGGCTCCTTCCTGCCAGGGCCAGCCACGTTTCCAGGCCGCCGGGAGATTCTTCTGGGGTGTTGTGCGTGTTGCGACGTTCATAACCGCCGATATAGCTCAGGACGATGCGGATTGCGGGAAACTTATCGTGAAGCGCGTACCCTCGCCGGGCCGGCTCGACACCGCGATGGTGCCGCCCAGCACCTGGCTGACCAGGTTGTAGACGATGTGGAGCCCTAAGCCTGTGCCGCCGGTGCCGCGCTTCGTGGTGAAGAACGGATCGAAGACGCGCGGCAGGTCTTCGGCCGCGATGCCTTTGCCATCGTCGCGGAATTCCATGACGATGCGGCCCTCGCGTGGTACCGACACGGCGATATGGATGATGCCCGGCTCGGCGCGGCCCTCATAGGCATGCTGGAGCGCATTCATCAGCAGGTTGGTAACGATCTGGCCGAGCGCGCCCGGCCGGTTGCGGATGATCAGATGCGGCGCGCAGTCGATCTCAACGCGATGCGTGGTGCGGCGCATGGCCGGCGCCAGGCTGAGCATGATTTCCTGCAGGTATTCGCCAAGGCCAAAATCGCGGATCTCGTCTGTGGTCTGGTCGACCGAGACCTGTTTGAAGGCCTGGATCAGGCGGGCAGCACGCGTCAGGTTGCCCTGCATGATGCGCGTCGCTTCCGTGGCGGTTTCAAGGAAGTCTTCCAGGTCGGTACGCTTGAGCTGCCCGTCGCGGAAGCTGTTGGTCAGTTGCTCGACCTCTTCCGACAGATGCGAGGCGGCCGACACGCCAATGCCAAGCGGCGTGGAAATCTCGTGGCTCATGCCGGCGACCAGCGAGCCAAGCGAGGCCATTTTCTCAGCCAGGATCAGGTTGGCCTGCGCGCCGCGCAGGTCGGCCAGCGCCCGCTCCGCCTCTTCCTTGGCGCGGCGCAGTTCGTCTTCCATGCGCCGCCGCGCCGTGATGTTGGTGCGCACCACGACCAGGTCGCCCGACGGCGTGACGCGTTCGTGCACCAGGAACCACTCGCCCGCCGTGGTGCGGATTTCGATCATGCGCTCGGGGATATGGCGACGCGAGGTGGTGGTGGCGCCGGCGGTGCTGCCGGCTTCACGCTCGTCGCGGCCGAACACGCCGCGCTCGTAGCCCAGCGCCAGCAGGTCCTCGAAGGATTTGCCGATCGCCTGATCGGCGGTCAGGCCGTAGAGCGCGGCGAAACGGCTGGAGCAGATGGCGATGCGGTCCTGCGCGTCGTAGATGGCGAAACCGTCGCCGGCGACTTCCACCGCATGGCGCAGCCGGCGGTTCAGCGCATAGCGTTCGGTGGCGTCGAAAATGGTGACGGCGACCGACTGGTCGGGCAGCCGGTTCAGGGTGAATTCGAGTATCTTTCCGGTGCCGGCGTGACGGATCGCGGCGATGGAGCCGGCGCCGCGCAGCAGGCGGTCGACATGATAGCGCACATCACTCAGTTCAAGATCGCCGAAGTCGCGACGCTGCAACAGGAAGCGCATCAGGGTTTCATGCGTGTCGCCCGGCCGCAGCGCGCCCGCCGGCAGCGCCAGCAGCTCGGTGGCGCGGCGGTTCAGGCTGTGCACTTCGCCGCCGGGATGGAACAGGATGACGCCGACCTGCAGCGCATCCAGCGCCCAGGCCTGGTATTCGTTACGCCGCCGCCCCTCCTGACGCGCCAGGGTCAATGCCTCGGTGACGCGGCGGGCTTCTTCGCGAGCGAGAAAGTTACGCCGGCGTTCCAGCTTGAACTGCCGCATGCCGACCGCGCCGAGGCCATTGCCGATCATCAGGAACAGCACGACGCTGAAGGCGGCCGAGGTCTGCGACGGCAGCCACAGCATGGTGAGGAGCAGCGTGCCGAGAGTGAGATAGATTGCATTGGCGAGGACGATCTGGGCCGGCGACGGCATCAGCAGGAAAAAAACCAGCAGGTAGCCGAAGCTCAGCGTGCCGGCATTCAGCGCCGGTGGCGCGCCGATCAGCCATGTCATGAACGTCAGCGTCGTCAGCGACGCCATACCAACGCCGCCAATGACATCCAGCATGGCAATCGCCGAAGCGCGACGGACCAGCACCTGATAGATCACACCGATCAGCAGGCCGATGCCGCGCACCGCGGCGTCGAGCCAGAAGGTCAGGCTGTCGCCGAACAGCAAGTACTGCCGGATGATCAGCAGGAAGAAAACCGTGGTGGCCGCCACACCGCAGGCCAGCAGCAGAACGCGCACCGGCTCCAGCCGCTGCTGGCGGTACATCTCCTCGACCCGGCGGTCGCGAAACTCACCGGTCCACAGGAACAGGCGCCTGTCGTCGGCGGCTTGCAGCAGTGATGATGGCGGCGGTTGCAGCATTGAGTCCCCGGCACATTATGACCCCCGGCCCCCTCGGGGGAAAGGCGGAGGCAAATTTTGCCTAGTGACCAGCCCCGGCTGATACAGTTTTTCGCCTTTATTTCAGAAACATAGTGTCAGGCCCCGGTTGGCACGGGGCTTGCTCCGGCAGGTCCGAGACGATTCTGCGGACCAGGAGTCCAGACATGACTTTCTTCGGCGCCCTCGGCACGGCCGTGCAGGGTATCACTGCCCAGGCGACGGCCATCGGACACATCTCCGACAATGTCGCCAATGCCTCCACCATCGGCTACAAGCAGGTCAACACCCTGTTTGGCGACCTTGTGAATAACAAGGTGATCGGCGACAGCAAGATCATCGACTCCAACAAGCATATGGGCGTTACGGCAACTGCCGACTTCGGCAACCGCCGCCAGGGCACAATCATCCGCGACGGGTCCAACACGACCTCGATCGCCGTGAACGGCGCCGGTTTCATCCCGGTCTCGCGGGCGACCGGCGTCGATGCCCTAACGCGGGAACCGAGCGGTTTCGAGGACACGACCTATTACACCCGCCTTGGCGACTTTCGCATGGAGTCGTCGAATCGCCTGGTCAACTCGGCAGGCTTCTATTTACAGGCCGTGACGGCGCAGCCAGGGCAGACAGTCAACCTCGACACGGCTACGCCAGGCGATTTTGTGGTCGATACGCGTCCGATCGCCGCCGTGCCGACCTCCACTGTCGGCTATAGCATCAACCTGCCGGCCACCGCGCTGGCCGGTAAGGAAATCGTCACTGGCATCGGCGTGATCGACGCTGAGAGCAACGAGCAGAATTTCCAGCTGATCTGGACGAAGACCGGGAACAATACCTGGGACCTGAACATCAACACCACTCAGGCGACACCAAACAATTTCGGCCCGATCACTTACACATTCAACAACGGTGTGCTCGCTACTGCCGTTACAGCCGATCCCAATGCCACAATCGCTGACGGCGCCAATGGAGCAATCTGGGTCGATGTCGCAGTTGATTATGGTTCAGGGTCGCAAACCATCCGCCTCGACATGGGCAGCAATGGTGTCGTAGATCCAACCGAACTGCCTAGCCTGACGCAGTATGCCGGCGAGGATCGCGAAGCCAGCAACATCAGCATCAATCAGAATGGCTTGCGCGGCGGTGAATTCAAATACGTCTCCTTCGAGGATGACGGCCGCATCATGTACAACTATGAGAATGGCCGCAGCGCCATCGGTGGCGTGATCATGCTGGCCAATTTCCGCGAGCCAGACCGGCTTGAGCGTCTGGACGGCACCGTTTTTACGGAGAGTACTGCCTCGGGCGAGGTCGTCTTCGGTCGACCGACTTCGGGCACTAACGGCGTTGGCGGTTTTATCACTGGCGCGCTGGAACAGTCGACCGTCGATATCGCAGAGCAGATGACCAGACTGATGGTGGCGCAGCAGGCCTATTCAATGAACGGCCAGGTGATCAGCGCCGCCGACACCATGCTGTCGCGCGCTGTCGACATGAAGCGCTAAAGCGCCACCCGTCTGCAGATCGTCAACCTACCGTGCAGCGCGTCTGCTTGCCCTGGATGGCATAGCGGCAGGTGAATTCGCGCGCACCCTGCTGCGTGATCTTGAAGATATCGCCTTCGATACGGCGCACGGCATAGCCGTTGGAAAACTGCAGCCAGCCGAAGCTGTCGAAATACGACGAGATGCCATTGGAGAAGATCAGGTCGCGGCGCCGGCTCTTCTTCACTGTTACCTTCGATCCGAATTCCAGCGTGCCGTCCTGGAATTCCTTGATCACCAGGTCATTGGTGCAGAGCGCTTCCTTCTCGGCCGTCGCCCGGCAGCCGAAGGGCGGCCCATCGGTCGGCGGTGTGCTGATCAGCAGGGCAAAGATGGTGGCTTCCATCAGATTCATAATCGCTTTCCCAGATGTCTTCCCGGCGATTCCCGCCTTACTCTAGCATAGCTTAACCGACGCCAGCCATTTGCGCGGCATGGCTGTGGCCCGCCTGTGACCCATGGCCTGCAGGCTGCGGCTCAGGTTGCGATCCGCCGGATGGTTCTTACCTATTTCAAGCCATTGCAGGTGTTGAAAAGGAGGATGGAATCATGCGTGTCAGCGAAGCCATGAGCCGCGAGGTGCGGATCGCCTCTCCGGACCAGAGTATTGCCGAAGCGGCCCAGATCATGGCCGAGATCGATGCCGGCAGCCTGCCTGTCGGCGAGGAAGACCGGCTGGTCGGCATGATCACTGACCGCGACATCGCCATTCGCGGCGTCGCCAAGAGTTGCGAGCCCGACACCAAGGTGCGCGAGGTGATGACGCCGGATGTGAAATATTGCTTCGAGGACGAGGATCTCGCCCATGTCGCCAAAAATATGGGTAATATCCAGGTCCGCCGCCTGCCGGTGCTGAACCGCCAGAAGCGTCTGGTCGGCATCGTGTCGCTGGGCGATGTGGCGACCGAGACTCAGCCACGCCATGCCGGCGAAGCCCTGAAGAAGGTGTCCGAAGCTGGCGGTCTGCACGGCCAGAGCCTGGCAGGCATACGCTGAAACATGGTCCTGCTCTGAGCGCCCCTATCCGGTGATCAGGGCAGGCCGGACCGCCCGGACAGATAAAAATTCAGGCGAAATAGGTCTTGATGCGCTGCTGCACGGCAATATCGCTGCAGATATAGCGCGCGGCGATCATGCCATCGCCGACGCGCAGCACCTCGGCCTCTGCCGCGAAATCCAGACTGATTAGACTGTTGCGGATTTCGACCGCGACCGAGAGCTTGCTGCCGGCTTCGAGTTTGCTGGTCAGCGCCGGCGAACATGGGCCGAATTGCAATCCGACCGGACTCCAGTTTTTCAACGGGAACCGCAGGCCGCGCACGATCACTGCATCCTTGGCACCGCCAATGCCGCGCTGGTTGCTGCGCGCGCCCGACGGCTTCACGACAGCCGCAAGCTGGTTGCGGAACTGCTCCAGCAGCCTGCCCTTGCGCGGTTCGGGTATGTCGATCGCGGCCAGTGCGCCGGAAATCGCAGCGGCCAGGCTGGCGAAATCCTCGCGTCCGGTCTGCGGGCCAATGAACTGCGTCTTGAAATCGCGATGATCCATATAATGCGTCAGGATGCCCTGCAGTTCGAAGCGGGCATTACCATCGTCGATCTCGGCATAGAGTTGCAGCAGGAAAAGCAGCTTGCGGGCGATTTCGGTTTCGCGCGCCAGGATCGGATTCAGCATTTCCGGGCCGGCGAAGCGTGTGAAACGCCGCGTCAGGCTCGCGGCAATCTCCGGATCGCCCGAGAACAGCTTCAGATCGCTGATCTTTTGCTTCAAGCCCTGCATCGCCCGCCATTCATCCTGCGGCTCAGGCGAGAAGATAGTCGCCGTACCATGCATCATCTCGACCAGACGGGCCCGCAGGGCGTCAGTCGTGCGTGGCAGGGTCTGTTTCGTCACCACATCGCGCAGACGCCGCAACACCGCATGCGTATCGGCCGGGATGTCGCCGCCGCCCACGCCCAGGGACAGGGCGATCATGCGCCGCCGATTGGCCTTCTCGCCGAACAACACCGGGGCCGCTGGCTGCAGGCGCAGGATTTCGGCCAGCGTCTGGTCGGCCATGCCATGGCTTTCGCTGCCCTCCGCCGCCGCTTCCAGCACATCCAGGCAGAGTGCTGCCCGCTTCTCCCAGTCCCCGGCAAGGGCCAGCAGACGGGCCAGCGCGACGCCGCCGCGGATCCATTCATCCAGATTGCGGCCGCCGAACAGGCCCTGCCGCTGCGCATCGGCGAAAGACACAATAGCGGGCAATGCGGCCGAGATCGTCTCGACACGCTGCATACCGGCCTCGGCAAGCGCCGTAAGTTCCTTCATGCGTTCGCTGACCGGGCGCCGCGTATGTTGTCCCTGCAGCAGCGCCACGCGCTGCAGGATTTCCTGGAAGCGCGCACCGTCATCCAGCATCGCGCGATGCTGGGCGGGATCGAAGACAAGATTGGTGCTGGTGATGCCCTGACGCTCCAGATAGCCGCGCGCGACCTGAAAAATCAGTTCACGGGCCGGGTCGGCAAAGGCATCGGCATCGGTTTCGCAGAACATCGAACTGGCGGATTTCCGGGGAAAGCTGCCGCTGGCTTAACGCGCACAGCCCTGCTCCGCAACCATCCATGCTGTCGCAGAGCGAAATGCTACCCGTACCTGCTTTGAATGGTTGGAAACACTAGCCTGCCGTGATTACAGGTCTCAATCGCCGATCCAGTGCTTCTTGTCCTCCTCCGGCATCAGGTCAGTCGTGGTCCAGGAGAAGAAGATCAGGAAGGTCCAGTCCTTGCGGTTGGAGAAAGCGTAGACCGGTTCATGCGACTGCACCATCAGGCCGGTTTTGGGGTCATAGGTCGTGGCCGCCAGCTTCACGACACCTTGCTGATAGCTGCGCTTGAAGATCGCAATTTCGGGCACCTCGACACCCACCAGCGGAACCGGAATGGCCGGTGTGCCGAACAGGGTCCTGTCGCGATCAATCGACAGCGAGCCGATGCGCGGCTCGATGAGCAGATCGGCCTTGCCCTTGTCGTCCACCAGATCGCCGCCTTTGCGCGCCACGCGGTCACGCAGGGCACTGATCATGTATTTGCTGTCGGTACCCTCGACATAGCTGGCATCAATGAACACCTTCGTGCCGGGCTGCAGACTGAAGGTCAGCTTGTCGGCGGCACGGTCAGCCGCGGTGGACACCAGCAGCATCTCGGATGCGGAGCGAACCGGATCGGTCTCGCGCCGTCCGCTGCAGGCAGTCAGAACAAGCAGCAGCGCTGCCGAAAGAAGAACGGGCCGGATCATGGGGATTCCTTATCTGGGGCGGAGCATAACGACGCAGATCGGAAATAATCCCGCGAAACTGCCAGAAAAAAGGCCGGGGTCAAACCACCCCGGCCTGGCACAGCTTTCTGTTCACAGCTTGGTCACGGCAATCAGCCGGCCAGCTTCTTCTTCAGCAGTTCGTTGACCGCCGCCGGATTGGCCTTGCCGCCCGAGAGCTTCATGGTCTGGCCGACGAAGAAGCCGAACAACTTGTCTTTTCCTGAGCGATATTCGGCCACCTTGTCCTGGTTGGCCGCCATCACCTCGTCGATCACCTTCTCGATGGCGCCGGTATCGGTGACCTGACGCATGCCCTTCTCTTCCACGATGGTGGCGGCGTCCTTGCCGGTTTCCACCATCAGGGCGAAAACATCCTTGGCCAGGCGATTGGAGATCGTGTTGTCGGCGATCAGGTCGATCAGGCCGCCAAGCTTCTCGGCGGTGATGACAAAATCCTCCATCGACTGGCCCGACTTGTTAAGCAGGCCGAAATACTCGGTGATCACCCAGTTGGCGGCCAGCTTGCCGTCGCGGCCCTTGGCCACCTTCTCGTAGAAGTCGGCCGATTCCTTCTCGGCCACCAGCACGGCGGCGTCATAGGGGCTCAGGCCCAGCTTTTCGATGAAGCGCGCCTTCTTCTCATCCGGCAGTTCGGGCAGCGTGGCCTTGATGCCATCCACCCAGCCCTGCTCGAATTCGAGCGGCAGCAGGTCAGGATCGGGGAAGTAGCGGTAGTCATGCGCCTCTTCCTTCGAGCGCATGCTGCGCGTCACGCCCTTGCCGGTGTCGAACAGGCGGGTTTCCTGGTCGATCTTGCCGCCATCTTCCAGAATCTCGATCTGGCGGCGGGCTTCGTATTCGATAGCCTGCTGAACGAAGCGCACGGAATTGACGTTCTTGATCTCGCAGCGCGTGCCAAGCGGGCCGCCCGGCTTGCGCACCGACACATTGACATCGGCGCGCATCGAGCCTTCATCCATGTTGCCGTCGCAGGTGCCGAGATAGCGCACGATGGTGCGCAGCTTTTTCAGATAGAGGCCGGCCTCTTCCGAATTGCGCATGTCGGGCTCGGAGACGATTTCCATCAGCGCCACGCCAGACCGGTTCAGGTCGATGAAGCTCTCGCGTGGACTCTGGTCATGCAGGCTCTTGCCCGCATCCTGTTCCAGGTGCAGGCGGGTGATGCCGATCATCCGCGTGCTGCCATCAGGCATGTCGAGCAGCAGTTCGCCCTTGCCCACGACCGGCTGCAGATACTGGCTGATCTGATAGCCCTGCGGCAGGTCGGCGTAGAAGTAGTTCTTGCGGTCGAACACCGAATGCAGGTTGATCTGCGCCTTCAGGCCGAGACCGGTGCGCACCGCCTGCTCGACGCAGAAGCCGTTGATCACCGGCAGCATGCCCGGCATCGCCGCATCCACCAGGCTGACCTGATGATTCGGTTCGGCGCCAAACGTGGTGTCGGCGCCTGAGAACAGCTTGGACTTCGACGCAACCTGGGCATGGACTTCCATGCCGATCACGATCTCCCACGGACCCGTGGCGCCCTGGATATAATCCTTCTCGGCCATCTTACGACTCCCACCAATGGAAAGGTTTCGCCGTATAGTTGGCGGCCTTTTCGAGCGTCCGACCGACGCGCAGCAGCTGCGATTCCTCAAACGGCTTGCCGATCAGCTGCAGGCCCAGCGGAAGCCCGCCGCTGGACAGCCCCGCCGGCACCGACATGCCGGGCAGACCCGCCAGGCTGGTCGGCACGGTGAACACGTCGTTCAGATACATGGTGACCGGATCGTCGTTCTTCATGCCGATCGGGAAAGCCGCATTCGGCGCAGTCGGCGTCAGGATGGCGTCGACGCGCTGGAAGGCCTGTTCGAAGTCCTTCTTGATCAGCGTCCGCACCTTCTGTGCCTTGGTGTAATACGCGTCGTAATAGCCGGCCGACAGCACATACGTGCCGATCATGATGCGACGCTGCACCTCGCGGCCGAACCCTTCGCCGCGGGTATTTTCGTACATCTCGGTCAGGTCCTTGCCCGGCACGCGCAGGCCATACCGCACGCCGTCATAGCGAGCGAGGTTCGACGAGGCTTCGGCCGGGGCGACGATGTAGTAGGTCGCCAGCGCGTAATGAGTATGCGGCAGGTTGATGTCGACGATCTCGGCACCCGCCTCCTTGAGCCACTGCTTGCCCTGCTCCCACAACGCCACGATCTCGGGGTCCATGCCGTCCATGCGGTATTCGCGCGGAATGCCGATGCGCATGCCCTTCACGCCGCCGTCCAGATTGGCGACGTAATCCGGCACCGGGCGGTCGACCGAGGTGCTGTCCTTGGGATCGAAACCGGCCATGGCCTGCAGCATCAGGGCGCAGTCGCGCACGGTGCGAGCCATCGGACCGGCCTGGTCCAGCGAGGACGCGAAGGCGACGATGCCCCAGCGCGACACGCGGCCATAGGTCGGCTTGATGCCGGTGATACCGCAGAGCGAGGCCGGCTGGCGGATCGAGCCACCGGTATCGGTGCCGGTGGCGCCAAGCGCGAATCCGGCGGACACGGCAGCCGCAGAGCCGCCCGACGAACCGCCGGGCACCAGCCTGGTGCCGTCCTTGGCGCGCCAGGGATTGACCACTGGCCCGTAATAACTGGTCTCGTTCGACGAGCCCATGGCGAATTCATCGAGGTTGAGCTTGCCCAGCATCACCGCGCCCTGCTTCCACAGGTTGGCGGTGGCGGTCGATTCATATTCCGGGTGGAAGCCGTCGAGGATATGGCTGGCCGCCGTGGTCAGCACGCCCTGGGTGGCGAACAGGTCCTTGATCGCCAGCGGAATGCCTTCCAGCAATCCGGCCTCGCCCTTGGCACGGCGCGCATCGGCGGCCCTGGCCATCTCCAGCGCCTTCTCCGGCGTCTCGGTGATCATGGCATTCAGCGGCTTGGCCGCCTGCATCGCCTTGATGCTGCCCTGGGTCAGCTCGACCGAAGTGAACTCTTTCTTCGCCAGGCCCTCCAGGGCGCTGGCAATGGTGAACTTGTCGGGATCGATGGTCATTACTCAACCACTTTCGGCACGGTGTAAAAGTCGCCCTGGCGCTGCGGGGCGTTCTTGAGCACGGCTTCCGGCTTGCCGCCATCGGTGACGGCATCCTCGCGGTGGCGCAGCTTCATCGGGGCCACCGAGGTCATCGGCTGCACGTTGTCGGTGTTCACCGCCTGCAATTCCTCGACGAAGGAAAGAATCCTGTTCAGCTCGGAAGCCAGGGCCTCCTGCCGGTCCGGCTCCATCTTCAGCCGGGCCAGTTTGGCGATTTTCGCCACGGCCGCTTTATCCAGTGACATGCGCTGTCCGTTCTCTGGTGGTAAACTGGGGAGAATCCATTGAAATAGCGGCGGAAAATAACACTCGTGACCGGCCCCGGCAACCCCGCCTCACCCCAAGCTAAGTCCTTGTTCAAGCCCGCAGAAGGCCCGGTCCGGCTGCAGACCGGCCAGCGCTATCTCGGGCTCGATCTCGGCACCAAGACGATTGGACTCGCGCTGTCCGATGCCGGGCACCGCATCGCCTCGCCCTACCTGACGCTCGCCCGGAAGAAATTCGGCCAGGATGCCGGCGAATTGCAGAAGATCATCGCCAGGGAAGGCGTGGCTGCCCTGGTGCTGGGCCTGCCGGTCAATATGGACGGCACCGAAGGACCGCGCTGCCAGGCGACGCGGGCGTTTGCGCGCAACTTCGCCCAGCTGCTGCCACTGCCGATCGCGCTGTGGGACGAGCGGATGAGCACCATGGCGGTGCAGCGGATGATGACCGACGAGGCCGATCTGAGCCGCGCGCGCCGCGCCGAACTGGTCGACAAGCTGGCGGCCAGCTATATCCTGCAGGCCTATCTCGACTGGATCGGCAGCCAGCCGGTTTAAAACTCAGTCCATCCCGAGCTGGCGGTAGATGCGCTTGGTATAATCGCCGAATTTCTCGGTGGTCTTCACATCCAGCGCGCGCGGGAATGGCAGATCGATCTCGAAGAAATCGGCCATGCGCGCCGGACCGGCCGTCAGCACCGCGCAGCGCGAGCCGAGGAAGACCGCTTCCTGGATGCTGTGGGTGACGAACAGAATGGTCTTGCGGCTCTCCTGCCAGATGCGCAGCATCTCGAGGTTCATCTTCTCGCGCGTCAGCGCATCCAGAGCGCCGAACGGCTCGTCCATCAGGATCAGCTTCGGATCATGCACCAGCGCACGCGCAATGGCGGCGCGCTGCTGCATGCCGCCGGAAAGTTCATACGGATATTTGCTCTCGAACCCGGCGAGACCGACCATGGCGAGCAGGTCGCGCGCGCGCGCTTTCGCGGCCTTGCGCGGCAGGCCGAGGATATCGGCCGGCAGCAGCACGTTGTCGATAATCGTGCGCCACTTCAGCAGCAACGCCTGCTGGAAGACCATGCCTACGTCACGCCCCGGCGTGAACGGCGTGCCGCCACCGATCTCGACCTTGCAGCCGTCATCTGCCGAATGAAGGTCGGCGAGGATCTTCAGCACCGTCGTCTTGCCGCAGCCCGACGGGCCCACGAGAGAGACCAGATCGCCCTCGTAGACATCGAAGGTGACATTGGAAACGGCGACGAACTCCTTGCCGCGACCGCGATAGGTCTTGCGGACGTTCTCGAGATGAATGAACGGCGCGCTGCCTGTAGCAGCAGTCTGCGTGATCATGACAGCCACCGTTCCAGATTGGCCTTCACGAAGGCGTCGTCCGACAGGTCGGCGTGCTCGCGGCTGACGCGATCCAGCAGTGCGGCCTGGCCGGGGCTGAGACCTTCCTGCGGGTCGAGGCACCATATGCCTTCCAGCAGGCCCTGACGGCGCAGGATCTCGTGGCAGCCGGCGATGCAGCCGTGGAAATCATTGGCAACATCGAAGAAGGCGGCGTTGCAGTCGGTGACGCGCGCATCGAGGCCGAGCAGTTCGGGCGACACGCTGCCGGAAGCGACAGCGGCATGGGCCTTGTCGAGCAGCTTGACCGCCTGCTGGGTCCAGACCGACCAGTGGCCAAGCAGGCCGCCGACGAAGCGCAGGTTCACGGTCTCGTCATCGCGCTTCACCGTGAAGGGAATGGTGAGGTCGAGCACGATATGGTCGTCGTTGCCGGTATAGAGCGAGATACGCTTCTCGGCCCGCGCCGCCGCAACACCGCGCATCACATCCAGCGTGCGATAACGGTGGAACGGCGCCACCTTGATGGCGATCACGTTGTCGATACTGGCGAACCGCCGCCAGAATTCGGCATCCAGCACCACGCCGCCGACGGCGGGCTGCAGGTAGAAGCCGACCAGCGGGATTTCAGCCGCCACGGCTTCGCAATGCGCGATGATGGCATCGACGCCGGCGTCTTTCATGGCGGCCAGGCTGAGCAGGCCGGCATGGTAGCCGAGCTTCACGGCGGTCTGCGCTTCCTTCACGGCCTGCGCGGTCTTGCCGGCCAGACCGCCGACCATGACGAGCGGACGATCGGTCCAGGCTTTGGCGTCTTCCATCGCGGCGGCCAGCACCGGCTCATAGAGCCCGACCTCGCGGATGGCGAACTGCGTCGTGTGCACGCCGACCGCAAGGCCACCAGAACCGGCATCGACATAGTAGCGGCTCAGCGCGCGCTGGCGTTTGCGGTTGAACTTTCGGTTGGCATCCAGCGCCAGCGGGTGTGCGGGGATCGCCACGCCCTTGCGCAGATTGGCCAGAACATCAGCCGGCAGTTTGGAATGATGCAAACCCATGATTGACGTCCCCTGCTATCCGAATTCAGGCCCGGCCAGCACGAAGCTCTGGTCGGGATTGCCATTGCACTTTGATGTATGCAGTGCCATGCGGCGGAAGCCGCGCTGCACCGTGAAGCCGCGCGATTTCAGTTCGTCGCTGAGCATGGTCCAGCGGTTCGGCACATCGAGGAAGACCGGGCCGGTCACGCGATCGAGCGCCGTGCGGAGCACCGCCAGAGCATCGGCCTCACTGTCGGCGCCAAGCGGTCCGATCTGGATGGCGAGCCGGCCGCTGCGGGCGGCAACGAAGCCGTTGTTGCTGCGGATCGCGAGTTCCGGAACACCGCTCAGGAAAGCGCGCAGCAGCGGTTCGCGGCTCGCCCCGAAGGCAATCGTGTCGCGCGCCAGGCAGGCATCGAGCTCGGCCAGTGACGCCGGCACCGCCAGCCCCGCACCCCGGCCCTGCCAGCGGGTGATCTCCATCACCGGCCGGAAGCCCAGCGGCAGGTAAACATTTTCACCGGCCGGCGTGGCATCGAGATAGGGCGTGCAGCCCCTGCGTTGCAATTCGGCAATACAGTGACGCAGCAGGAGCGTACCGAGCCCGCGCTGGCGATGACTGGCGGTGACCAGCACCATGCTGATCCAGGCAAAATCGCCATAAGGCAGGATGGCGGCCGTGGCAACGATGCGACCGTCATCGCGAATGATGAAGACCTGGCCCTGTTCGAGAAAAACGCGCCAGTCATCCGCGCTCTGGTTCCAGCCGGCCTCGGCCGACAGCGCCAGCGCCCCGGGCAGACCGGCGCTATCAAGACGATCGATATCGAACGCCTTAATAGGTGCCATCGCGCACCTCGAAATGGGTCGGCTTGCCGAGGCTGCGGCCGCTGCGCGACACCCAGTCGGCCACCCAGTCCATCATGCTGGCCAGCGAAATGCGCGGATAGCCGAACAGCCGCGCGGCTTCGGCGGCATTGTTGAGCCAGGCGGTCGGCGCTTCCTCGCCTGTGATCACCGCCTTTTTGCCAAAGCGCTTGCCAAAGCTTTCGGCCAGCCAGCGCACGGCGATGGTTTCCGGGCCAGTGATATTCAGCGGCGTGGTCGGAACGGTGGCGGCCTTCAGGCAGCGCAGTGCCTGCGCATTGGCATCGCCCTGCCAGATCACGTTGACATGACCCATGGTGACATCGACCGGTTCGCCACGCATGACCGAAGCGGCCACGTCATGCAGCACGCCGTAGCGCAGGTCGATGGCGTAGTTCAGGCGGAACAGCCGGCCTGGCGTGTTATGCACCTGCGAGAAATGCTCGAACATGCGTTCACGGCCGATGCAGGACATCGCATATTCGCCCGGCGGATTGGGCGCCATCTCCTCGGTCGAGCCCTGGCTGGCGACCGGCACGAAGGGATAGACGCAACCGGTCGAGAAGGCAACGATGCGCGCATCGCTGAAGCTTTCCGCCACCAGCGCCGGCACATGGGCATTCATCGCCCAGGTCAGCGCCTGATTGCCGCTGGCACCGAACTTGCGGCCAGCCATGAAGATCACGTTCTTCACTCGCGGCAGCTTGTCGACGGCGGTGCGATCCATCAGATCGGCAGCAATGGTTTCGATGCCGTGGCTTTCGAGGCCGTCCTTGAGGCCCTTCTCGCTGAAGCGGGCCACGCCGATCACGCGCTTGTTCGGTGCCGCACGTTTGGCCAGACGCGCCATGGTCGGCCCCATCTTGCCGCCGACGCCGAGGATCATGATGTCACCATCCAGGGCCTCAAGATCGGCAGCCAGCGCGCGGCTCGGCCGCGTCATGAATTCTTCCAGCGCGGCTTCATCGGCAAAACCGGTCGGCAGCGCGCTATCGTCGAGCCAGAGGTCTTTTTTCATGTCGTGCTTGGTCATGACGAAATCCTCGCATCCTTGCGAACCAGCAGATGTTCCAGCAGCAGCACCAGCAGATACAGCGCGATGCCGAGCAGGGTAATGAGAATGACGGCCATGAACATGGCCGGCGTATCGAGCGCGGCCTGCACCTGGATCATCAGGTAGCCAAGCCCCTTGTCGGACGAGATGAACTCACCGACCACGGCGCCTGCAACAGCCAGAATGGCCGCCACCTTCATGCCGGAGAACAGATACGGCAACGATCCTGGAAGCTGGATGTAGATGAAGGTCTGCCACTGCGAGCCCTTCAGCGATTTCACCAGATCGAGCAGGTCGGGCTCGACTTCCTTCAGGCCGCGTACAGTGGTGAGCAGGATCGGGAAGAAGCACAGCGACAGGGTGATCAGGATGTTGGTGCCAATGCCATACGAGAACCAGACGATGATCAGCGGACCCAGCGCGACCTTCGGGATCATGTTCAGCGTGATGAATAGCGGGAACATCAGCAGCGTCAGCAGTCGCGACCAGGTGAACATCAGCGCCAGCGCCACGCCGGCGATCACCGACAGCAGATAGCCGCCGTAGATTTCCTGCGCCGTCACCCAGGTGTTGCTCGCCCATGCGTAGTTGGTCTTGGCCAGCGTGGCGAAGATGGCGCTCGGCGCCGGCAGGATGAAGGCCGGCAGCTTGGTGGCGCGAACCGCGAGTTCCCACAGGATGATGGCGGCGACATGGATCGCCAGGATCATCAGCCAGCGCAGGTAAGGACCTTTCGGCTTGTCCTGCGGCGTGTCCGGTTCGGCTGCGGCCATATGGCTCCCCTCCTGCTGACGGCAGCCTAGCAGGCTGTTTTGAGTTAATCAACCAACCAGTTGATTGGAAGCTGGATCGTTGAAATCGGCGCTATTCGGGCCGTAAAGCGCCCATCGCGAAAGCGATAATATGGCGGCGGCGTTCGGCCACGGCCTTGGGCTTGTCGAGCGCGCGACCGAAAATGGCCGACAGCGTGCGGTTGTTCGAGAAGAAGAAATACGACAGGCCAGCAATCGAGATGTAGAGCTGCACCGGATCTAGATCGGCGCGAAACACGCCCTCCTTCGCACCGCGCTCGATGGTTTCCTGAATCAGGCTGACCAGCGGCGAATGCATCTGCTCGAGCCGCTGCGAACCGCGCACATGGCGGGCTTCCTGGCGGTTCTCATCATTCAGCAGCGCGAGGAATTCCGGGTGCTCGGCGAGATAGTCGAAGGAAAAGCCGATCAGACGCTCCATCGCCGCTTCGGGCGGCAGATCGCCCAGATGCAAGCCACGCTCGCGTTCGCGGATCTCGGCATACACCGTCTCCAGCGCCGCCGCGTAAATGTCGTCCTTGCTGCCGAAGTAGTGATAGACGAGTTGCTTGTTGACCCCGGCCCGCTGGGCAATCTCGTCGATGCGAGCACCGGCCAGGCCCTTGCCGGCGAATTCCGCCACCGCCGCGCGCAACAGTGCGGCTTTCGTCGCCACGGGGTCGCGGCGGCGTCCGTCGCCGTCTTCGCGGGCCCCCATTTCGCGGGAGGCGGCTCGATCTGCAGCAGGGCCTGCCATACTCATCTCTTATCATCCAACTAGTTGATTAATTATTGACCGGTTCGCTGCGGTCTGGCTAGAGTTTCTTTCAGACCCGGCGGGGGCCGGGCCCAGACTTGGCCGAATCACAACATACAGGGGACCATCATGACATCACGTCGACTTCTTGCCATCGCGGTAGCGGCGGCCCTGCTGCCGGCCGGGGGCGCGCTCGCCCAGGCCAAGGACAAGGTTAACCTGCTGCTGAACTGGGTGCCGACCGCCGATCACTCCCCCTACTACTACGCCAAGGCGCAGGGCTGGTACGAGCAGGCTGGCCTGGATGTGAATATCGAAAGCGGCAAGGGGTCGGGCGTTTCGGCCCAGCGCGTGGGCGCGGCCAACACCGAATTTGCCATCGCCGACATGGCCACCGCGCTGGTCGCCAAGAGCAAGGGCGCCGATGTGGTGGCGGTGATGACCGTCTATGCCAACTCGCCGCAGGGCTTCTACTGGCTCAAGAGCTCCGGGATCACTGGGGCGAAGGACTTCCCCGGCAAGAAGCTGGGCAATCCGCCGGGCGACGCCTCGCGCGTGATGTGGCCGGCCTTTGCCAAGCAGGTCGGCATCGCCACCGACAGCGTGACCTTCGTCAACATCACGCCGCAGGCCAAGGTGGCGTCACTGAAGGCCAAGGCGATCGACATCACCAGCGATTTCTACAACGAACATGACCTGAAGGTACGCGAGTTCGGCGCCGATCTCGGCTTCCTGGCCTGGCGCGATATCGGCCTCAACCTTTATGGCAACTCGATCATCGTGAACGGCGAATACCTCGGCAAGAACAAGGATAAAGTCGCCAAGTTCGTGTCGGTCTCGCAGAAGGCCTTTGCCGCCTGCGTCGCCGATGTCAGCCCCTGCCTGAAGGCGCTGATGACCGGCGTCAGCGGTCTGGACGAAGCCAACCAGCGCGACCAGTGGAACCGCATCAAGGAACTGATGACCGACCCGGCCACCACCGGCGTCGCGCTCGGCGCCTTCGACGCCAAGCGCATGCAGAACGACTACGACATGGTGAAGACCTACTTCGGCATGGAGAAGGACTTCGACGTCACCAAGGTCTACAGCAACGACTTTCTCGACAAGACCGTGAAGATGAAGAAGTAAGCCGCTGCCACGCTACTGGCAGTCAGGTTTGAGTACCGGCGCGGGGCCTCAAAGCCCCGCGCTTTTTTATGCGCAGTTTACTCCGTGGCAAGAGTTTTCACTGGCCCGTGCGGCATTCTCTGCTAGGCTTGGCACAACCGGCGAGACAGCCGGAGCAGTCCCGCCAATACCCAAGATTTCGTCTCGCAGGCCCTCATCATGACCGACTTCGCCATTCCCGCCGGCAGCCCCTCCTCCATTCCCAATCGCGACATCAAGGTGATGGCGCTCATCAGCGTCGCGCATGGCTGCAGCCATTTCTTCCAACTGGTGCTGCCGCCGCTGTTCCCCTTCCTGAAAAACGACTTCGCAGTCAGCTACACCGAACTTGGCCTGGTAATGACGCTGTTCTACGTCACCTCCGGCGTGCTGCAGACCCCGGCCGGTTTCCTGGTCGACCGTATCGGCGCGCGCAATGTGCTGATTGGCGGCCTCGCCCTCTTCTGCACTGCGATCCTGCTCTATGGTCTGGTGCCGAGCTACTGGATGCTGCTGCCCGTCGCTGTTCTCGCTGGCGCAGGCAACAGCGTGTTCCATCCTGCCGATTTCTCGATCCTCAATGCCTCGGTCGACCAGAAGCGGCTCGGCCGCGCCTATGGCACACATACGCTGGGCGGCAATCTCGGCTGGGGCCTCGCGCCGGTGCTGATGGCCGGCGGCGCAGCGATGCTCGGCTGGCGCGCCGCCCCCATCATCGCAGCGCTGGTCGGTTACGCCATTCTTGCTGCCTTGCTGCTAAACCGCGACCTGTTGAAGGAAGATGCCGGCGCCGCGCGGCGCGCAGCCACCAAGGCCGGTGAGAAAACCGAGGCGCTTGGGCCCCTGCTCAGCCTGCCGGTGGTGATGTGCTTCGGTTATTTCCTGCTGCTGTCATTCGCGCTGATTGGCACACAGAATTTCCTGCCGGCGACGCTCGCGGCGCTCTATGCCACGCCGTTCGCACTGGCGACCACGGCGCTGACCGGTTTCCTGCTTGGCGCGTCCGCCGGCGTGATGGTCGGCGGCTGGGTCGCGGACAAGGGCGTGAAGCTGGAAGCCATCGTGATCTCCGGCCTGCTCGGCGCGGCAGCGCTGATCCTGTTGATTGCCAATCTCGACCTGCCCGCTGGCGCGCTGGTGGCAGCCATTA
Organism: Ferrovibrio terrae; assembly: GCF_007197755.1. Classification (NCBI taxonomy): domain Bacteria; kingdom Pseudomonadati; phylum Pseudomonadota; class Alphaproteobacteria; order Rhodospirillales; family Rhodospirillaceae; genus Ferrovibrio; species Ferrovibrio terrae. The sequence continues at coordinate 3,299,205 of NZ_CP041636.1, read as the reverse complement.
CCGCGGCCGGCTTCCTGCAGGGCTTCACCACGCCGTCGCGCGACCTGATCGTGCGCGGCGCTGCGCCCAAGGGTGCCTCGGGCCGCGTCTTCGGCTTCGTCTATTCCGGCCTCGATGCCGGTTCGGCGATCGCGCCGCTGGTGATCGGCTTGCTGCTCGATCATGGCCGTGCTGACTACGTGCTGTGGTTCGTGGCCTTAATGCTCGCGCTCACCACGCTGACAGCAGTCGCGATCCGGCAATCCTCCACGAAGAAGACGACTGCCGTCGCGGCGGAGTAATTACTCGTCCCAGGGCGACAGTTGCGTGAGTGTATATCGGGTTGGTCGCGGCCAGCCGCTTGCCAATGGCGGGGCGTAACCGGCCGATGGCAGAATGGTCTCCAACTTCAGCCGGTAGAGATTCAGGCTCTTTGCCAAGAGGTAATCGCGCACTGTTTCAGCCCTGCGGCGCGCCAGGCGTTCGACGACCTGCGCTTCCCCTTCCTCAGCATCGGCGAAGCCGTAGATTGTTACGGGCGCTTTGGGCTGCGCGCGGATACTAGCCACCTGTCGATCCAGAATGTTGATCGCGGCCGGCGTCAGCAGACTTTCGCCTGCTTCGAACTGGATGCGTTCGACCCCCCGGGCCATTGTCGGATACTGCTTGCGCAAGACAGGGCGTTGATAGGGACTGTTGCTGCGGATGCTGCTGTCTGCCGCTGAGCAATCGGCGACGAAGACAAGGCTGGTAGCGATTGCAATTACCAGCGCGAAGACCATGACCCAAAGCCGGATATTCACCATCATCTGCCCCCGTTTTCTTGAGCGGCAGCAGGCCGCAGGATTGCGGCAGAATTCGGGCGTATCTTGCCTGATTAATCCTGTATGGCGCAGGCCGTCCTCGTTAGCAGGATGCAGACACAGTCAGCGCAGGGTTAAGCCGTCAGTGTCTCGGCCACAAAGGTCTTGTTGATCACCACCCAGCGGCCGTCGAGCTTAATCAGGCTCAGATAATCCGTGAAGAAGCGCGGCGCGATGGCGCAGTTCAGTTTGACCAGCGCCGTGTTCGGCCCAGTGATGTCGACCGAGAGAATCCGCTCATGCTCGCGCGTCATGCCGCTGGCCTTGGGTGAAGCGCGTCCCTCGATCATCTTGCACCATTCTTCACGCGGCATGTTCACCAGCTTACCGTCGGCGGCCACAGCGAACAGGCTGGAGGCAGGATGGAAAGACTGGCGGATCTTCGCGGTGTCGCCTTCGAAGAGACCGTCGAGATAGACCTGTACGGTGGCGAGAATGTCGTTGATCTGCGCGTTGCTCATGCTGTCCTCCTGCTGATACGCAGCAGATCAGCCGGGCGCGGCAGGGTCAAGCGCGGCAATGCATCCCGACAATCAGGGCTTGCGGTGGTATTTCAGCGGCAGCAGGTCGGAAGGCGCATAGGCGCGCAGGCCGCCAGACGTATCGTCGGTCAGCAGAACGCGGGCATCGGGCGCGAAGTCACGCAGCATCTCGCGACAGATGCCGCAGGGCGCCACCACCTGGATATCCTGGTTCTGCTCGGTGGGGCGCGGATGGCGCACCGAGACGATATCGGTGATCGGATCATTCGGTCCGATCTGCGCCATAGCCTGGCCGACTGCTACCGCTTCGGCGCAGACCGAGGCGCGCCCCACGTAAGTGTCGAGATGCAGGCCGGTGATGATCTTGCCAGACTTCGTGCGCAGTGCCGCTGCGATGTGATGCCGGCCGACGATGTAGCGCTGGCGGATCAGCGCCGTGGCGGCATCCAGCAGTTCCTGATCGGCGGCCGGCAGCGTCATGTCAACCCAGCTGCTGCAGCGCGTCGGCCAGCTTCTCAGCCAGCGACGACTGGGTGGCGCGGCGCTCATGCTGCTCGTCAACCACCGCCTGCGGCGCGCGCGACATGAAGGTCTGGTCGCCCAGCTTGGCGTCGATCTTGGCGATCTCCGCCAGTGCCTTCTCGCGTTCCTTGCCCAGACGCTGCTTTTCCTTGGCAATGTCGATCACCTCGGCCAGCGGCAGCACGAAGGTGGCTTCGTCCACCACGATGCGCGCCGAACCCTGCGGCGCCGGCTGGTTCTCGCTCAGCGTCTCGATGCGCGCCAGACGTTTGATCGGATCGGCATGGCGGGCAAGACGCGCCGCCGTCTCGGCATTGCCGCCATTGGCGATCATGGCGATCTTGGCACCGGCCGGCACATTCAGGGCCGCGCGGGCCGCGCGCACGCCGTCGATCAGGCGGATCAGCCAGTCGATCTCGGCAGACGCCGCCTTATCCTCGCCGCGCTCGCCGTCCTTCGGCCAGTCGCGCAGCATCAGGAAGCCTTCAGGGGCGCCGTACAGCTTGTCCCACAGCTCTTCCGTGACGAAGGGTATGAAGGGATGCAGCAGGTGGATCAGCTGGCGCAGCACATAGGCACATGTCGCCTGCGTCTCGGCTTTGAGCGCGGCATCCTCGCCCATCAGCGCCGGCTTGATCAGCTCCAGATACCAGTCGCAGAAGGTGCCCCAGGTGAAATGATAGAGCGCGCCGGCGGCCTCGTTGAACTTGTAGGCCGCAAGCGCCGTCTCGACCTCGCGGGCCGCCTTGCCCACTTCGCCGATCGCCCACTTGTTGACAGTGTTCTGCACGGCTTCCGGCTTGAAATCAGCCGGAAGCGCGCAGCCGTTCATTTCGGCAAAGCGCGCGGCATTCCACAGCTTGGTAGCGAAGTTGCGGTAACCTTCCACGCGCTGTTCCGACATCTTCACGTCGCGGCCCTGCGCGGCGAAGATGGTCAGCGCAAACCGCAGTGCATCGGCGCCGTATTTACCGATCACATCCAGAGGGTCCATCACGTTGCCCTTGGTCTTGGACATCTTCTGGCCCTTCTCGTCACGGACCAGGGCATGGATGTAGACCGTGTGGAACGGCGCCTTCTTCGTGAAGTGCAGCCCCATCATGATCATGCGGGCGACCCAGAAGAAGATGATGTCGAAGCCGGTGACCAGGACGTCGGTCGGGTAATGCGACTTCAGCACTGGCGTCTGTTCCGGCCAGCCGAGTGTCGAGAACGGCCATAGCGCCGACGAGAACCAGGTGTCCAGCACGTCTTCGTCGCGCTTCAGCTCGGTGGCCTTGCCGTAATGCGTCGTCGCTTCGGCCTGCGCCTCGGCCTCGTCATGAGCGACGAAAACCTTGCCGTCGGGGCCATACCAGGCCGGAATCTGGTGGCCCCACCACAGCTGGCGCGAGATGCACCAGGGCTGGATGTTGCGCATCCATTCGAAGTAGGTCTTTTCCCAGCTCTTGGGCACGAACTGGATGTCGCCCTTCTCTACCGCCTCGATGGCCGGACGGGCGAGCACCTCGGCATTCACATACCACTGCTCGGTCAGCCAGGGCTCGATCACCACCTGCGAGCGGTCGCCATGCGGCACCATATGGGTGTTGGGCTCGATCTTCTCGACCAGGCCCAGTTCTTCCAGATCGGCGACGATCTGCTTGCGGGCGGCGAAGCGCTCCATGCCACGGTATTTCTCGGGCACGTTCTCGTTCAGCTTCGCATGTTTGTCGAAGATGTTGATCATCTCGAGCTTGTGACGCTTGCCGACCTCGAAGTCGTTGAAGTCATGCGCAGGCGTCATCTTCACCGCGCCCGAGCCCTTCTCGGGATCGGAATACTCATCGGCCACGATGAGAATGCGGCGACCGACCAGCGGCAGGACGGCGTGCTTGCCGATCAGGTGCTTGTAGCGCTCGTCATCCGGATGCACGGCGATTCCGGTGTCGCCCAGCATTGTCTCGGGTCGCGTCGTGGCCACCGTAATGAAAGTATTTTCCATACCTTCAACAGGATAACGGAAGTACCAGAGGTGAGATTTCACTTCATGCTGTTCGACCTCTAGATCAGAAATCGCGGTCAGCAGTTTGGGGTCCCAGTTCACCAGCCGCTGATCCTTGTAGATCAGGCCCTGGCGATAGAGTTCGACGAAGACCTTGAGCACGGCCTCGGACAGGCCCTCGTCCATGGTGAAGCGTTCACGGCTCCAGTCGCAGCTTTCGCCCAGGCGGCGCTGCTGGCTGGTGATCATGCCGCCGGATTCCGCCTTCCACTCCCAGACGCGCTCGACGAACTTGTCGCGCCCCATCTCGTGGCGGTTCATCTGTTTTTCGGCCAGCTGGCGCTCCACCACCATCTGGGTGGCGATGCCGGCATGGTCGGTGCCCGCCTGCCACAGCGCGTCGAAGCCGCGCATGCGGTGATAGCGGATCAGGATATCCTGAAGCGTGTGATTGAGCGCATGGCCCATATGCAGGCTGCCGGTCACGTTCGGCGGCGGCAGGGCGATGGTATAGGGCTTGCCCGACTTCACGCCGACCTTGAACGCGCCGCCCTCTTCCCAGGCCTTGTACAGGCGGGCTTCGACGTCCTGGGGGGAAAAACTCTTGTCCAGCATGGGTGGCAACTCAGTCATCGGGGCTTACGGGAAAGGGCGGAAATAAAAGACGATCCGGCAGCAGCAGTCCAGCCCCCGGCCGGGCGGTCGGAGAGCAGAGACACGGCCAAAACCGCAGTTTCTAGAGGTGGTCCTGCTCTTCTTCCGCCTGGATGGTCAGGCGGGCGACTTCGCGCTCGACGATACGCTGAACGATGGTGGCCAGATGGGCGTCCAGCCATTCCTTCAGCATCGGGCGCAGCAATTCCTTTACCAGCTCCTCAAGGGTGCGCTGGCTGTTGCCCAGCCCCATGGCGCGGCTGCCGGCGATGGCGCCAGACAACTGACCCAGATGGGCGGCCGCACGGGCAGCCGTGGGCTGCGACACCAGACCCTCTGCTTCGTCGCGCACCACATCGGTGAGCTCGAGGATATCGTCGCCGTATTGCGGCGGCGGCGGCGGCGGCGGCGCAGCAGCGCGACGGGGTCGCGGCGGCGGCGGCGGAGGTGGCGGCGGGGGTTCGTATTCCGGCTCGAATTCCGGTTCCGGCTCGGGCTCCGGTTCCGGCATATACGGCTCAGGTTCGGGCTCCGGTTCCGGCTCAGGCTCCGGTTCCGGCATTGCCATCATCGGCTCGGGTTCAGGCTCCGGCTCGGGGGCTGGCGGCGGCGCAGGGTCCGCTGCAGGCGCGGCTGCACCCTGGTCGGCGCCATCTTCGGAAATGATCCGGCGAATGGAGGCAAGGATTTCCTCCATGGTCGGTTCATTCTGGCCTGCCTTGGGGTCGCTCATCCGCCCGATACACTCATTCTGTTACGCGAGCCGTCAGGATGACGGCATGGCATGCAGGCCATCGCCAACCCAGCCAAGGCTGAAACCCGGGCCGAATCAATCAGGTCAATGGTATGCGGGGGAAAGATAACCGAACTGTTAACCTGGGTTAAGGGGATTCTCCCCAAATCGCCGGTCCGGTTGCGCTTTTCGCCCGATTCGCGGCGCTTTCCACCGCGAACCGGGCTCAAAGCATTCGGGATTACTCGACGTTCAGACCGCCGTCGGTGCCAAACCACTTGTCGCGTACGCGCTCGTAATTTTCGGTCGGATCATAATATTCGACCGGCAGGCTGAGGCCACGGGCATTGAGCCGGCCAACCGCCGACAGCAGCGCGAAGCCAGCGACATACTCATCGCGGCGAGCACGCACTTCGGCCACGCGGGCGTCAAGATACTCCTGCTCCTGGTCCAGCACATCCAGCGTGGTGCGCGAACCGACTTCGGCTTCCTGCTGCACGCCCTCAAGCGCGATGCGCGACGCCTGCACCTGGCTGACACGCGCCGTGATGTTGGACCGCGCGGTACCAAGATTTTCCCAGGACTGCACGACCGACTGGCGCACGCTGCGACGCTGCTCTTCCACCTGGATGCGACGCTGGTTGTGCGTCTGTTTGCGCTGGCGCGTCTGGCTGTACACCGCGCCACCTTCATACAGTGGCACCGTCACCACAAGACCAACCCTCTGGGTGTCCTGCCGGAAGTTGTTGCGGGTGTTTTCATCCGCCTTTGAAGCAGATGCGTTCAGCGACACCGATGGCAGCAGCGCACCGGATGCAACGCGCACATCGTTCTTGGCGGCAACTTCGCGGAAACGCGCGCCCTGCAGATCCGGGTTCTCGTCATAGGAAATCGCGAGTGCTTCCTCCTCGCTCTTCGGCAACTGCGGCAGCGGCGGCGGTGCTGAAAGCGTGCGCGGCATCTCACCGATCACGCGGGCCAGCACGGCACGCGAAGACACCAGCACGCCTTCCGCCGAAATGCGATCAGCGGTCGCACGCGCCTGGCGTGATTCAGACTGCGCCACGTCGGTACGGGTGATTTCGCCGACGCGGAAGCGTTCACGCACGGCCTCGAGCTGGCGGCGCAGCACTTCCTCGTTGTTGCGGGTCAGGTCCAGCACGGCCTGGTTCTGCACAACGTCCATGTAGGCGGTGACGGCATCGAGCAGCACGCGGCGTTCGGTGCTGGCCAGATCCTGGCGGCCAGCGAGGATCAGCGCCTCGGCAGAGTCGGTTGCGGCTTCGGTGCGGCCGCCGCGATACAGCGGCTGGGACACGGTCAGCTGCAGCGTGTTCGGATTCATCGAGCCGCTTTGTGCGCTCGCCGATTCCGGCGTGTACTCGACATCCTGCCAGCCGCGTTCACCGCTGACGCTGACGGTCGGACGCCAGCCCGACTTCGCCTGCGGCACACCTTCGTCGGTGGCGCGCAGGGCCGCTCGGGCGGCGAGCAGCGTGGGGTTGTTGTTGTAGGCCGCGCTGAACACATCGGTCAGCGACTGCGCACTGGCGGGCTGCGTCAACATGATGCAGCTCACGGCAACCGCCGTGGCCAAGATGGTTTTCGTGAAGCTCATGACGCGCATCCGTCCTTCGTTCCGTTTCATTGTTGTCGCCGCGGCGCGTCCCAATCGTAGTCCCCGAACTCTTATATTTTTGTTATGCACTCAGTATGTCGCCATGCCAGGTTCGATCTGTTCGGCCCAGGCATGAATTCCGCCGGCAAGGTTGGTCGCCTGCGTAAAGCCGTTCTGTCGCAACCAGCCGGTCACCTGGCGGCTGCGACCGCCGTGATGGCACATCACCACCAACGGCTTGTCACGTGGCAATTCGGTAACCCGCAGCGGCACCTGCTGCATCGGAATATTCAGCGTGCCCGGCAGCGATACCGTCCCCACTTCCCAATCCTCGCGCACATCCAGAACCGCAACGTCCTTGCCGCTCTTGCGCCAGGAGTCGAGTTCGGCAACGCCGATTTCCAGGGGTGCGTCGGTCATGCCGGTCAGAATACGAAGCCGGCCGGGCGCTCGAAACCGGGCAGCATCGGGGTACCGGCATCGAACAGCACGCGATGGGGGAACAGGTCGCCGGCCCGCTTGACCAGCACTGTCTGGCCGATCGGAGCACCCGGCGCGCGCAGCACGCCGATCAGGCGGCCGCCATCGGCCAGTTGCTGCAGCACGGCGGGCGAAAATTCCGGCACCGCGCCGGCGAACAGGATCACGTTGAACGGGCCCTGCTTGGCCAGGCCGTCTTTCAGCGCGCCGTCGACCAGCGCTACATTATCGATGCCGAGAGCCTGCAGGGTCTGGCCGGCCTGCTGGCTCAACGCGGCATCGACTTCGAGGCCGATCACGGTACTGGTCAGGCGGGCAAGCACGGCCACTTCATATCCGGTGGCAGCACCTATCACGAGGGCGACTTCGGAGGGCTGGATCTCGGCTTCCTGCAGCAGGCGGGCCAGGACCATCGGTTCCATCAGGTGGCGACCGGGCGCAATCGCCACGTCCTCGTCCATATAGGCAACGCCACGATAGGCCTTGGGCACGAACTGCTCGCGCGGCAGCGCGGCCATGGCGGCGATCACTTGCTCGTCGATCACCTTGTTGGGACGGAGCTGCGTCAGCACCATCTGGCGGCGCGCTTCGGCGAATTGGCGTTCTGCAGTGGCCATGGGGTGAGAATCCGGGCTGGAACAGGTGTTTGGGACAGGCGCCGTTTATAATGCTGCAATGCCGCGAAAACAACGGTCGTATTGGGGGTTAGCCGGCCGGCCGGGAGGCTGCTGCCACTCCCTGACCCCTGACCGGTCGGCCTTGCCGCCCGGCCCCGGAAGGCCTTGACCCCACCGGGCGGCAACCCTTAGTAAGGGGCCGCGCGCGCGAGGTCCGGTGGCGGAGTGGTGACGCAGCGGACTGCAAATCCGCGTACGCCGGTTCAATTCCGGCCCGGACCTCCAATTTCCCCTCCCAAAACGCCCAGATTTCCCGCCCGGGCTGCCATTCCGGCCGCCGGGAACCTTAAATGGCGATAACCCCCCTTCTATCCCCGCTCCGGCGTGGCTATCTTTTGATTTCAGGTAGTTAATCGCGGCAGGAGGCGGCGATGAAGATTCTGGGCTACGGCAAGACCGAAAAAGTTGATCACCTGGTCACCAGGGAAATGCTGGACCGGGAATCGCAACGCAAGCTGCAGAAATTCCTGGAAGAGACCGAGATGGCGATCTTCAACGCCAATCGCGAGGTGATGAAGAAAGCCGTCCCCGAGCTGACCCGGGAATCCTTCGTCGCCTTCGCCGTCCGCGTCGCCGAGGCGCGGGCCCGTTACCTGAAGATCGCACTGGAGCTTTCCGCCAACGCCAATCCCTCGTCCGATGACATTAACCGGCTGAAGGCCGCGCGCGAAGCCAACGACGAATTGCTGCACGCCTTCGAAGCAACCAAGCGCGTGATCGAACGCGGCTACACGCTGCTGGCGGTTACGAAGTAATCGGCCGCATCAGGTCTCGGCAAACGGCGATGTGCCGCTGGCCGGATTGAACACCATCTGCCAGGGCCGCAGCCGCGCCGACAGCAGACCCGACTGCACCGCCGGATCGTCTTCCATCATGCGCCGGGCCGTTGTTTCATCGCTGCTGTCCAGCACCGCGATGCCACCGCCCGCATCGTCGCGAAACAGGCCGGCCATCAGCAGTTTGCCGTCCTGCATCAGGCGTTCGAGATAGATCTGGTGATCGTGCAGCGCCTGTGTCGGCGCGGACTGACCCACCGGCCATGTCGGGCCACGCTGGTAGTCGATCCAGTAGACCGCACGCGGCTTCGGCATGCCCTGCTCCCGTTTAGCTTTGCTTCCCCGCCGCCCAGTCCCGCGCAGCCTGGAGCGCCTGCGGATCGATCCGCGTTTCTCCCAACTGGCGCATGAGCGTGGCGAGATCGTAGTAGAAGCGTTCCTCCACGAACAGCCCATCGCGGAATTTCACGAAGACCACGAAGGGCAGCACGAAAGTCCGTCCGGTTGGCGCCAGACCGAGGAACGGCCCGATATGGCGGCCGGTATATTGCGGTTCGGCCACATAGGTATCGTCATCGATCCACTGCGCGCTGCCGCTCGGTGAACGTTCCACCACGTTGCCGAAAGCCTCCCACCATTGCCGGTAATGCCGCTCGGCCCCGGGCCGGCCGGGAAACACCTGGCCGGTGGCAAGATCGCGGAACACGCAGTCGGGATGCACGGTGGCCAGCGTGGCTGCCATGTCATGGGCATTTTCTGCCGCCAGATGACGCTGCAGCATCAGGCGGTTGGGATGGGGCGCGGGCATCATGGTTTCCTCCGGGTTTCCAAGCCCAGACGGCCAGCCGTGCCGCCTTGTGACAGCAGGCCGAACCGGGCATGATTTCTCCCCCGGCTTTTTTCGACCCAGCCCTATATGTAAGCCCATGTCCATCCTGCCAGATTCCATAGATGCCGTCGAAACCCTGCTGAACAGCGGCGATTATGTTGCCGACCGTTCGCTCGCCACCACGCTGTTCCTGGCGCTGAAGATGGGGCGGCCGCTGTTCCTTGAAGGCGAAGCCGGCGTCGGCAAGACCGAGATCGCCAAGGTGCTGGCCGCGACGCTGAACCGCCGGCTGGTGCGCCTGCAATGCTACGAGGGCCTCGATCTCTCCTCGGCGGTCTATGAGTGGAACTATCCGCGCCAGATGCTGGAAATCCGTCTGGCCGAAGCCACCGGCGGGGGCGACAAAGAGACGCTCGCGCGCGATCTGTTCAGCCCGGATTTCCTGGTCGAACGGCCGCTGCTGCAGGCGTTGAAGCCCGACCCGGCCGGCGCTCCGGTGCTGCTGATCGATGAACTCGACCGCACCGACGAGCCTTTCGAGGCCTACCTGCTCGAAGTGCTGTCCGACTTCCAGATCACCATTCCGGAAATCGGCCCGATCAAGGCAGCCGAACCGCCGATCGTGATCATCACCTCGAACCGCACGCGCGAAATCCACGACGCGCTGAAGCGCCGCTGCCTGTATTACTGGGTCGATTATCCCAGCGCCGAACGCGAACTGGCGATCCTAGAGCGCAAGGTGCCGGGCGTGCAGAAGCGGCTGAGCCGCGAGATCGTCGGCTTCGTGCAGCATTTGCGCGAGACCGAACTGTTCAAGCTGCCCGGCGTGGCCGAAACCATTGACTGGACGCGCGCGCTCGCCTTCCTCGACAAGGTGAGCCTTGATCCCGAGACGATCGACAATACGCTTGGCGTGCTGCTGAAATACCAGGACGACATCGCCAAGATGAAGGGCTCGGAAGCCGCGAATATCCTGCGCCAGGTGCAGCAGGATATGGCCGCGTTGGGCATCTGAGGCGCGGGATGCTGCTGCCTGAACCGCCTTCTACGGACGGGCCCGGCGGCGCATTTGCCATCAATATCGTGCATTTCGTGCGGCTGCTGCGCGCGTCAGGTTTGCGGCTGGGGCCCGGCAAGGCGATGGATGCGGTGCGCGCCGTCGAAGTTGCCGGCATCCGGCGGCGCGACGATCTGTACTGGACCCTGTTTTCGGTGCTGGTGAACCGGCGCGACCAGCGCGAGCTGTTCGACCAGGCCTTCCACATCTTCTGGCGCGATCCGAAGATTCTCGAACGCATGATGAGCCTGCTGCTGCCGCAGGCCGAAGGCACCGCCGAGCCAAGCAAGAACCAGATGTCGCAGCGGCTGCGCGAAGCTTTGCTGCCCGGTCGCGGCGAAGGCAGGGCCGAGAATGAAAAGAAGGAGGTCGAGATCGACGCGACGCTGACCTTCTCGGCCGACGAACTGCTGCAGAAGAAAGACTTCGCCGATATGACGGCGGAGGAAATGGATCAGGCCAAGGCCGCGATGGCGCGGATCGACTGGCCGTTCCGCCCTGCCCGCACCCGCCGCCTGCAGGCAGATCCGCGCGGGACACGCATCGACCTGCGCGCCAGCATCCAGGCCAGCCTGCGCACCGGCGGCACGATCATTCCGCTGAAGCGCAAGAGTCCCGGCGAGCGCCCGCCGCCACTGGTCGTGCTGTGCGACATCTCGGGCTCGATGAGCCAGTACAGCCGCATGTTCCTGCATTTCATGCATGCGCTCAGCAACGACCGCAGCCGTGTGCACAGTTTCCTGTTCGGTACGCGCCTGAGCAATATCAGCCGCATGCTGCGCCAGCGCGATGTCGACAAGGCATTGAATGCGGTGAGCGAGCGTGTGCCCGACTGGTCGGGCGGCACCCGCATCGGCGCCACGCTGGCCGAGTTCAACCGCCTGTGGTCGCGTCGCGTGCTGGGTCAGGGCGCCGTCGTGCTGCTGCTGACCGACGGGCTGGACCGCGAAGGCGGCGCGGGCCTGCCGCGCGAAATGGAGCGACTGCACAAATCCTGCCACCGGCTGATCTGGCTCAATCCGCTGCTGCGCTGGGACGGGTTTGAGCCGAAAGCCGCCGGTATCCGCGCCATTTTGCCTCATGTTGACGATTTCCGTCCGGTTCACAATCTTAGTTCCATTGCCGATCTGGCCCATGCCCTGAGCCATGCCTCCGAGGCAGGCAACCGGCTGAAGCTCAATCTCGGGAGACTGGCCGCATGAACAGCGAACCGATGACCGATGTATCCGCCGACATTCTCGCCACCGCGCTCGACTGGAAACAGGCCGGCAAGGGCGTGGCGCTGGCCACCGTCGTCACCACCTGGGGTTCGGCGCCGCGGCCGGTCGGCAGCCAGCTGGCCGTGGATGATGAGGGCAAGTTCATCGGATCAGTGTCGGGCGGCTGCATCGAAGGTGCCGTGGTCACCGAGGCGCTGGATGCGATCGCCGACGGCAAGCCGCGCATGCTGGATTTCGGCGTCTCCGATGCACAGGCCTGGGAAGTCGGCCTCGCCTGCGGCGGCAAGATCCAGGTCTATGTCGAGCGGCTCGACTCATGAAGCGCGAGATTCTCGAACAGCTGCAGGCTGACCGCGCGGAACAACGCCCTGTGGTGCTGGCCACGTTTCTCAAGACCGGCGAACAGCGCCTGCTCTATCTGGTCGGCAAGAAGGGACTGAAGGACATCGACCCGCGCATCGGCGAAGCGGCGCGCGCAGCGCTGATCGAAGACAAGCCGCGCACGATAGAGACCGAAAAAGGCCCCCTTTTCCTCAATGTATTCAATCCGCCGCTGCGGCTGATCCTGGTCGGCGCCGTGCATATCGCGCAGGCGCTGGTGCCGATGGCACAGCTCGCCGGTTACGAAGTGATCGTGATCGATCCACGCAGTGCCTTCGGCTCCATCGAGCGCTTCCCCGGCGTGCAGCTGTCGAACGACTGGCCCGATGAGGCGATGGAGAAGCTGCGCCCCGACCTCCGCACCGCACTGGTCACGCTGACGCATGATCCCAAGATCGACGATCCGGCGCTGATCGCCGGGCTGAAATCCGATGTGTTCTATATCGGCGCGCTGGGCAGCAAGAAGACGCATGCCGCGCGGATCGAGCGCCTGACGGATGCCGGTTTCGAGGTAGACGACTTTGCCCGCATCCATGGTCCGGTCGGCCTGAGCATCGGCGCCAAGTCGCCGGCCGAGATTTCGATTTCCATCCTGGCGCAGATGACGGCAGCCCTGCGGCAGCCGGCAGCGTCGGCCAGTTCGGCGGCGGCCTGATGTTCTTCGGCCCGGTGCCGGTGCGCGAAGCCGAGGGCGGCATTCTTGGCCACAGCCTGTCGGCCGGCAGCGAACGTTTCCGCAAGGGCCGGCGGCTCAGCGCCGAAGACATCACCGCACTTGAGAAATCCGGCCATGCCACGATCTATGTCGCCCGACTGGAAGACGGTGACGTTGCCGAAGACGAAGCCGCGCACCGCATCGCGCTGGCCCTGACCGGCCCGCATGCGAGAACGGCTGCCGCCTTCACCGGGCGCGCCAACCTCTATGCGGAAGCACCGGGCCTCGTGCGCGTCGATGCAGCGCGGCTGGATGAACTCAACGGGATCGACGAGGCCGTGACCGTCGCGACACTGGCCGATTACGAGCCGGTCGAAGCCGGGCAGATGCTGGCGACCGTGAAGGTGATCCCCTTCGCCGCGCCGCGCCATGCCGTCGAGCGAGGCGAACAGCTGCTGCGCGGCCATGCCCCGCTGGTGCAGGTGATGCCGTTTGCGCCGCGCGAGGTCGGCCTGGTGCTGACCCGCGTCCCCAGCACCAAGGACAGTGTGCTGGAAAAGACCGAGCAGGCGGTGGCACTGCGGCTGGCCCAGTTCGGAAGCCGGATCAGACAGCAGCGGATCGTGTCGCATGATGAAGCCGAGGTAGCCAAGGCGATCGCCGAGCTGAAGGCCGGCGGCTGCGCGCCGATCTTCGTCTTCGGTGCCTCGGCCACGGTGGATCGCCATGACGTGGTGCCGGCAGGCCTGACGCGGGCCGGCGGCGAAGTGCTGCATTTCGGCATGCCAGTCGATCCCGGCAACCTGCTGATGCTCGGCCGCCACGATGACGTTTCCGTGATTGGTGTACCCGGCTGCGCACGTTCGCCAAAGCTGAACGGCTTCGACTGGGTGCTGCAACGTCTCTGTGCCGGCGTGCCGATCGCGCGGCGCGACATCATGCGCATGGGCAGCGGCGGCCTGCTGAAGGAAATCCCGACCCGGCCGATGCTCCGCGATCAGGGGCCACGCGCCGGAACTGACGTCGCCGCTGCGGCAAGTCCGGCGCCGCGCCGACCGAAAGTCGCCGCCCTGATTTTGGCCGCCGGGCTCTCGAGCCGCTTCGGCGACAGGCACAAGCTGCTCGCCGATCTGGATGGCAAACCGGTGCTGCGCCATGTCGTCGACCATGCGACAGCTTCTTCGGCCAGCCCGGTGCTGCTGGTGACCGGCCATCGCGCCGACGAGGTGCGTGCCGCCGCCGGACCGGACGTCACAGCGATCCATAATCCTGCCTATGCCGAAGGTCTGGCCAGTTCGCTGCGCACAGGCCTGAGCGCGCTGCCTCAGGGCCTGGACGGCGTCATCGTCTGTTTGGGCGATATGCCGGACGTTTCATCTGCAACCTTTGAGGCACTGATTGCCGCTTTCAACCCGGTTGAAGGCCGGGCGATCTGCCTGCCGGTGATTGGCGGCAAACGCGGCAATCCGACACTCTGGGGCCTGCAATTCCTGCCTGAACTGATGCGGCTCGACGGCGACAGCGGAGCGCGAAGCCTGTTGGGGCCGCATGCAGAATGGGTCTGCGAAGTGTCTGTGGATGATCCCGGGATCCTCCACGATTACGACACTCCAGCCGCGCTGGCAGCCCGAGGGGTTATCAAGTCTTAACCGCAAACCCTTGGCATTAATTGAATATTATCCACAAGCACGACATTAACTATGTCTTCCGGCTTTTTCCCAAGGGTGGAATTTGCCATAGTGCCGCAGGGGGCAGCTTAGATTGGCTGGTTGTCGCCCTCTCCACGACCGTTACCGGAGAAAGCGACCTTTTCTATGAGTGAGGCTGTACAGAACCAATCGTCCGATGACGAGAAGATGTTCACCGACTTTGACCGCCTTGCGCGCGGCAAGATTTTCGGTGGACGCCTCGCCTCGGTGATTCAGTTCGTGAATCCGAAGACTTTCGAGCGCAATCGCGAAAGCTACAACATCGTTGTGCATTCGATGCGCTCGCTCATGTCGAAATACGAAGGCACGTTCTACACGCTGCACGACTATTCGATCGTGATGTTCATCCGTCTCTCCGAGCGCTTCTTCGACCAGACCTTCGAAAAGCTGGTGCTTGAGATCGACGACATCCTCACCCGCAACAACGTTGCCATCGGCTTGACACCCGAGGAAGCCGAGAACGCCGTTCGCTGGTATCGCTTCGACAGCCAGTTCGAAGACCTGCAGGAGCTGATGGATAATTTCCAGCAGCGCTTCCGCGTCTTCTCCGAGCGCCGCAAGCGCCTGCTCGCCAAGGCCGGCACTGCCGCCACTACCGGCGACGGCACGCCGCTGACGCCAGGCGCGTTGCAGCAGATCGACGACATCCTGAAGAAGGCCGACGTCTCGACCTTCATGAAGCGCCAGCCGGTGACGCTGTGCTTTGGCAACCAGCCGCCCAAGCCGATCTTCCAGGAAATCTTCGTCGGCGTGAACGAACTGCGCCAGGCGATCGCGCCGACCGTGAACCTGCGCGGCGCCCGCTCGCTGTTCCACCACCTCACCCGCACGCTGGATACCCGCGTGTTCCGCGCGCTTCTGGACGGTTTCGTCACCCGTAACAGCGGCCCGTTCAGCATCAACCTGAACGTCAGCACCATCCTGAGCGACACCTTCCGCGATTTCGACAGCCGCATCGGCAACATCGTGAAGAAGGAGCAGATCATCATCGAGCTGCAGCGTTACGATGTGTTCTGGGATTACAACGAATATCTGCTGGCCTGCGAATTCCTGCACAATTCAGGCTATCGCCTGCTGATCGACGGCATCACGCCGGATCTTCTGCAGTTGTTCGGCCGCAAGGAACTGAAGGCCGATTTCGTGAAGCTGTTCTATTTCAAGGACCGCCACGAGGATTGGATCGACAAGGAACTGGCGAGCAAGATCGGCGAGACCGACGCCAACCGGGTGATCATGGCGCGTTGCGAGACCGAAGAGGCGCTGAAGGCCGGCCTGGCTGCCGGCATCCGCCTGTTCCAAGGCTGGCATATCGACAACATGATCCGTGCCTCGCGCGAAGTCGTGAACTAAAGCCGGCGCTGGCGCGTTCGGCCACCACCCTGATCGTCATATCGCCTGACCGTAACAGCAGGATTCAGTCTCATGTGGAACCGTAGCCAGCGACCCAACCAGACCGAGAACCAGCCGACTGAAGTCCGCGCGGGCTCTAATGGCGCCAGCACCGGCACCCGCAAGCAGTTGGCGCCAAAAGACAACGAGCGGATCGAGAAGATCCTGGCGAGCATCGCCATCGACACCTCGCAGACTTTCAATGCGATGCTGGACTCACTGATGGGCGAGCGTCCGGTTTCGCATCATGAAAGCAACCAGACGCGCGACTTCATCGTCACTGTGTTCGATGAGATCCGGCTGGAAAGCAACCGCGACGCAGTGATCCTCGCCCGCAAGTTCGCCGATATGTGCATGCGGGCTGCCGACCAGCTCAACGACAACCATCAGCGCACTGTTGCCCGCTGCGTGTCGGAACTGTTCGAGCAGTTTGCCGCCAAGCTCGATCACCGCGAGCCCGCCAACTCCAACTGATTGTTCGCGGATAGCAGGACATCGCACGCTCAGCTGAGCGTACGGTGCTGCTCCAGTTCGGACAGGAAGTGCCCGACAATCCTGGCCGGGTCCTCGCCGGTTGCGCTCTGGAACAGTGCCGCATCTTCGGCGGTGAGCTGCGCCAGCGGCCGGATCAGCCCATCAAAGAACAGATAGAATTCGCGGTTGCCGAATGGCAGCGCCTGGCCTTCGAATGGCCGCTCGATATAGACATTCGAAGACAGCCCCACCGCGGTAGGATCGTGCTGCATCACCTTCATCACCCAGTCGCGGCGCGTCTCGAAAACGCGGAAGGCGCGGATCACGCGGGCGATGACCCTGAAATAGAGCTGCTTGGCGCGCGGGTCGGCATAGAAGCTGGCCCAGTCCAGGTTGCCGTCGGCGCGGGTACGGATTTCCTCGGCGATGGTGGCCGCCTCGTCCGCCATGATTTCGACCTCGTCGCCGAACAGCGAACGCACGAAGAAGAAGAAGTTGCCGATCAGGCGGCGGTCGAGCTTCTCTTCGCTGAACAGCGGATCGAGCGGATGCACCAGCAGGCGGCCGAAGGCATTCACGCGGGCGCCGCGGCGGGCGTCTTCCTCCACCACTTTCATCAGGCTGTCGTAGGACGCCCGATAATAATGGTCGTAATCCGACGCCGTCTTCATCGCTTCGACGAGCTGACGCAGCATGTCGGTGGTGAACGGCGCCTTGCGGGCCTCGGCCTCAGCCCCCTGCAGCAGCGCATCAAGCAGCTTGTTGGCCATCTGGCGCAGTAAATCGGGGCCGCGGGTGATCATGTCTGTAGAGCCTAGTCCGTTCAGTTTGAGTGCAGCTTAATCAAGCCCTACACCCGAAGCGAGCATCTTGTTAGCCGGGAAACCGCCTGCATAGTCCACCCTTTCTTAACCCTGCGGTTGCGACTCTGCCACCGCGCGGGTACTGTCGCGCCCGCCCCTGGCCCGAATATTGGTTTTATCGCGTCCCAATGAGCCTGATCCTCACACTGTCCTGTCACGACCGCCCCGGCATTGTCGCGGCCGTCTCCGGCTTCCTCGCCACCCATCGCTTCAACATCCGCGATTCCGCCCAGTTCGGCGATGGCGAGACCGGCCTGTTCTTCATGCGGGTCAGCGTCGAGGACCTGGAAGCCGGGCCAGATGGGAACGGGCGGCCGCTGGAACAGGTCCGCGCCGCATTCGCGCCGGTCGCGGCGCCGTTCGACATGACCTGGGAAATCCATGACGAGCGCGCAAAGTCCCGCGTGCTGGTTTTGGTCTCGAAATTCGGTCACTGCCTGAACGACCTGCTCTATCGCTATTCGATCGATGCGCTGCCGATCGAAATTCCCGCCATCGTCTCCAATCACCGCGACTGGTATCAGCGTGCCGCCAACCACAACATCCCGTTTCATCACTGGCCGGTGACGCCGGAGAGCAAGGCACGACAGGAGAAGATGCTGCGCGAGTTGATCGAGCAGGAGAAGATCGACCTGATCGTGCTCGCCCGCTACATGCAGGTGTTGTCACCCGACTTCAGCCGTGACTATGCCGGCCGGATCATCAACATCCATCATTCGTTCCTGCCCAGCTTCAAGGGGGCGAACCCATACAGGCAGGCGCATGCGCGCGGTGTGAAGCTGATTGGCGCGACCGCGCATTATGTGACGGCCGACCTGGATGAAGGTCCGATCATCGAGCAGGAAGTCGCCCGCGTCGATCATGGCTATTCGCCGGAGCAGCTCGCGGCGACAGGGCGCGATATCGAAAGCCTGGTTCTGGCCCGCGCGGTGAAATACCACGTCGAGCACCGCATTTTCCCGAATGGCAACAAGACGGTTGTCTTCCGCGGCTAAAGCCGCGGCAGGTCACATTACGCGCGGTGCTAACGCCGGCCCGGTTTCGCTCACCGGTATAGTGCCGCCGGTGATGCCCAGCGCACCCAGGATGCCGAGCAGCGCCGTATCGTCATACGGCTTGGCCAGAACGCGGCTGTAGCGGCTGCCGACGAAACCCGGCGCCACCACCTTCTCGTCATATCCGGTCGCCAGAATGATCGGCAGGTTTGGCATGGATGCGCGGAATTCGCTGGCCAGCTGATCACCACGGCAATCGGGCAGACCGATATCGACAATGGCTGCGGCCACACCGCCCGTGCGGGTCCAGATGGCGCGCGCCTCTTCGCCGCTGCCGGCCTCCTCGACACGGAATCCCGCAGCCTCGAGGTTGCCCGCAACAACCATGCGCATCAGCGGATCGTCTTCCACCAGCAGCAGGACTGGTGGTTCGATCTCATCCCGCGCCTCGTCGCTGGTCGCCATACCGCGCACCAGGCTGTCGGCAATCACCAGCACAGACGTCAGGCTGTCGCCCACCGCATCCAGTTCCGGGGCAGGATCGACGGCCGTGAAGGTTATGGTGATGCAGGCGCCGCTCCGCCCACTCTCGATATTGATCGCGCCGCCGATCTTCTCGACCATGGCCAGTACGATCTTGCTGCCGATGCCGCCGCCCCTGCGCCAGTCGTGCTCCGTCACGCCGATACCGTCGTCCTGCACCTGCACGGTGATCAGGTCATTGGTGCGCTCCGCCTTCACCCGGATCGGACCATCACCGTCTGGATACGCATATTTATAGGCGTTGATCACCAGTTCAGTCACGATCAGGCCGATCGGGATGGCGAAATCTGTGCCTATCCGGGTCTGGCTGGCCAGGAACTGCAGCATACGGCTGCCCTGATCGGCCGATTGCCGCAGGTCTTCCACCAGGCCGCAGAGATAGTCCGCCAGATCGACAAATCGTACGTCGGCATTGGTGTACAGGCGCTTGTGAACCCGCGCCACGGCCGATACGCGTTTGTAAGCATTCAGCAGCGTCTGCGCCGACTTCATGTCGCTCTGCGCGGCCGATTGCACCTGCAGCAGGCTGGCGATCAGCTGCAAGCTGTTGGAGACGCGATGATTGACCTCGCGGATCAGAACGGCGCGTTCGTTGGCGAGGGCCTCAAAGCGGTCGCGCGCGGCACGCATCTCGGCTTCGGCCTGTTCGCGCAGGAATTTCTGCCGCCGGCCTTCCAGCGCGGAATCGATGGCTGCGCGCAGCAGGGTCAGGAATTCAGGGCTGGCATCCTTGATCACATAATCGGCCGCGCCGGCCTTGAGTGCCGCCACCGCAACACGCCCTTCGGACTCGCCCGTCACATAAACCACCGGCGGCGGATTGGGCAAAGCGGAAATCATGTGGAGCGTGTCGAGACCCAGCTGGTCCGGCATGTGATGATCCAGCGCGACAACATCCACATCGTTCGATGTCCGCAGCCGTTCGACACCGGCCGCACCGCTGGTCAGCAGTTCGACGGTGAATCCGTTGCGCTCGAATTCCTTCTGCACCAGGCGGCTGAGGCCCGGATCATCGTCGATATAGAGCAGACGAGGCCGATCGGGGGTCATTACGTCGTCTCGGGAACCTGCATGACCATGAAGAACATGCCAAGCTGACGGATCGCCTGGGCGAAGTTTTCGTAATTCACCGGCTTGGTGATGTAGACGTTACAGCCAAGATCATAGCAGCGCTGGATTTCCTGCTTGTCGTCAGTCGTGGTCAGCACCACGACGGGCATGCGTCGCAGACCGGGATGTTCCTTCACGCGCCGCAAGATCTCGGTGCCCTGCATGTCTGGCAGGTTCAGATCGAGCAGAACCAGATAGGCGCCGCCATGCGTGCCGTTGTCACTGTCGCCTGCCTTCAGCAGATACTCCACCGCGGGCGTGCCGGAGGAGAAGGAGATGATCTCGTTGTTGACGCCGGCGCGGCGAATATTCTTTTCGATCAGACGAGCATGACCTTCGTCATCCTCGACCATCACGATCGTTACTGCTTTTTCGTCGCTCATTTAGGTCTATGTCCCGATATCTGTCGTTTGCAGGCTGGCCGGCAATCCGGGGCGCCGAAGGCAACTGGATGCAGGCATCCTGCCACTCACGGCGCACAGCCCTACCCGTAGGCGAAGCGTAGGCTCTTACAACCCGATTCTGCACCCCGTCACGGCGGAACATATCAATCAACGCGTTAATTCTCTCACCCGGAGCGTTTCGCGGCAATCGCCCGCAGTTTACCGGGAGGAATACAAAATGCGCTGGCTGCAGTTGCCAACCAGCGACGACAATTTCGCCATATGTAGCAAAGGCTTGTCAATCCATATGATCAGGTTTTGTTCGATAGCTACCCCGAAAGTTCGACCCCTTAAGAGATGTCGTCTTTTATGGCCAAGCTCGCCTGCATCGCCGTTTTCTGCGAATGGCTCTACGGCCAAGTTAAAACAGGGCGACTTGTGGTAGAAAAATCCTTGCAGTGACGCCAGCTTAGCCGAGCGCTTCACTGCCCAAGCTACGCGCCATTTTCTTCAGCAGCCGGTTGAGCGTCACCCGTTCCGACGTCGTAAGCCCGGCCACGATATTCCGCTCATGCTGCTCGACCTTGACCATCAGCTCGGTCAGCAGCTGTTCGCCCGCCGGGCTGAGCGACAGCGAGTAGGTCCGCCGGTCGGCTGCGGTGCGTTGGCGCAGGATCAGGCCCTTCTTCTCCAGCTGGTCCAGCGCCGGCGTCAGGGTCGACTTGTCCACCCCTACTCCGCGGCTGAGATCCGTCTGGTTGATGCCGGGATTGGCGCGCAACAGCACCAGCAGGCTGAAACGTCCGGGCGTCAGTCCGCCCATTCGGCCCGCGAGCCCGGTGCCCACCACCTTGATGAAGTTGTCGAAAACAGCGACCTGGGCGATGCGCAGATTGTAGCCATAAAGGCCGGGCAGCGGCCCACGGTCCAGCCTGCGGACCTTCGCTTCCTTGCGGACGGGTGCAACGGTCTCGCCGCTCTGTTCCTTCTTGCCGCGCATGTCAGTTCATATTCCCGGGCAGCCAAAGCGCAATCGCAGGGAAGATCACCAGCAGCGCCAGGCGGATCAGATCGACCAGGATGAACGGCATCACGCCCTTGTAGATTTCCCACAGGCTGATGTCGCGGGCGATCGAGTTGATGACAAAGACATTGATGCCGACCGGCGGCATCACCATGCCCAGCGTGGTGACCATCACGATGATCACGCCGAACCAGATCGGATCGAAACCGAGCTGCATCATCACCGGATAGATGATCGGTACGGTGACCAGGATGATCGCCAATTCGTCCATCAGCGCGCCGAGGATGAGGTACATGATCAGGATCAGGGTGAGAACCCCGTAGGGGCCGACCGGCAGGGCAGTGAGGAAATCGCTCACCTTCTGCGGCGTCTGGGTGATCACCAGGAAATAGCCGAACAGGAAAGCGCCAACCACGATGGTGAAGATCGAACCGCCGGTGCGCACGGCATCGATCAGGCTTTCCCTGATCTCGGTCCAGCGCAGCCGGCCACGCAGGATGCCGATGATCAGCGCGCCGCAGGCGCCGCAGCCGGCCGCCTCGGTCGCGGTGAACACGCCGCCATAAAGTCCGCCGACGATACCGGCGAACAGCAGCACAGTGGCCCAGATGTCGCGCAGCGAGGTGATTTTCTCGCGCCAGCTGGTCTTCGGGCCGCGTGGCACCAGATCGGGTTTCCACCAGCCAACGATCTGGATGGTGATGATATACAGCACGATGGCGAGCAGGCCGGGCAGGATGCCGGAGATGAACAGCTTGCCGATATCCTGCTCGGTCAGGATGCCATATAGCGCGAAGACCACGGACGGCGGGATCATGATGCCGAGCGTGCCGCCCGCAGCGATCACGCCGGTCGAGAAGCCCGGGTGATAGCCGAAGCGTCGCATCTCGGGCAGCGCCACCTTGGTCATGGTGGCGGCTGTGGCCACCGACGAGCCGTTGATCGCGGCGAAACCGGCGCAGGCCATCACAGTCGCCATGGCGAGGCCGCCGCGACGATGGCCGAGCCAGGCCTCGCCGGCGCGGAACAGTTCGCGGCTCATGCCGGCAGCGGTGGCAAAGCTGCCCATCAGGATGAACATCGGGATGACGGCGAGATCGTAATCGGTGGCAACACGGATCGGCGATTGTGCCAGCAGGTTCAGCGCTGGCTTTGTGGCGGCCAGAATGCCGAAACCGCCAACGCCGACTATGCCCATGGCGACGCCGACTGGCACACGCAGCATCATCAATACGAAGAGGACGACGAAGCCGGCTATGGTGACAAAATCCTGATCCATTGCGTCAGGCCCCTTCCCGCCGGGTGATCAGGCGGAACAGACGCAATGCCAGTAGCACGGTGGCAAGCGCGATACCCAGCGCCGCCACGGCATGGAACGGCCAGACAGGCAGGCGCAGATCGAAAGTCTGTTCGTTGCTGGCAAACACACTGCTGACCTTGCTTTCCAGCATCCAGGTGAACAGCGCCATGAACGCCAGCGTCACCAGCGTGGCGAAAATGTCGATCAGGCGCTTGCCCCAGGCCGGCGCCATTTCCCAGAACCCGTCGACCTGGATATGGCGGTTGTGAAACCCGGCTAGCGCGATGCCCCAGAACATCGCGGTGCCAAGCAGCAGACGGGAGAAATCGAAGGTGTCCGGCAGGCCATAGTTGACCAGCCAGCGCAACATCACGGCCACGAAGGTCAGCACGGCGATAGCGCCGAGCAGCAGCCCGGCCACCAGCTCGGCCTTGTCGATCAATGTTTTCATGAGATGAATGTCTTCATGAGGCAGCTCCCCCTGCCGGTACGCGGCAGCACTGCGGAATCCGAATCACGTCATTCTAGAATAAATTGGGCGGCTGCGGCCATTGTCGGACCGCAGCCGCCCTTTTTACGCAGGCTTTACACGATCAGAAGGCAGCGTTGCGCTTCTTCAGCTCCGCCTTCAATTCATTCAGCGCCTGTTCGCCGTTGACGCCAACCTTCTTGGCGTCTTCGTACCAGGCCTTGGTCATTTCATCCGACAGCTTGCGCCAGGCCGCGATATCGCTGTCGCTCGGCTTCACGCCTTCATGTCCCGGCAATGCCAGCATCTTGGCTTTTCCCGAAGATTCGGCATCCGACCAGGCCGTATTGACCTTCTCCGACATTTCCGAAGTGCAATGCGCGTCAAATGCCTTCTTCTGGTTCGCCGACAGCTTGCCATAGGCTGCCTTGTTCACCGCCAGCACGAAGTTGCTGATATAGAGCGGCGCGTCCATGTGATACTTCACGGCCTTCTCGAAGCCGAAGATGAACACACTGCCCCACGGGAAGCTGATCGCATCGGCCAGGCCGCGTTCCAGCGCATCGCGGGCTTCCGGTGCGGTGACCTGCACGTTGGTGCCGCCAGCCAGTGTCACCAGACGAGCCACCGAGGCATTGCCGGGACGGATTTTGTGGCCCTTCAGATCATCCGGTTTGGCGATCCTGATCTTGCTGTGAAAGGTGCCCGGATCATGCACGAAGGTCATGCAGACCTTCACGTCGCTCATTTCCTTCTCGGCATACTTGCGATACCACGCATCGATCGCGGCCGAACCGCTCTTGCCGTTCGAGAACAGGAACGGGATTTCGCTGCCGGCGATCACCGGGAAGCGGCCCGGCGTATAGCCTGGATTCACATAGGTGATGTCAGCAATGCCGTCACGCGCCATGTCATAATGGTCTTTTGCCTGGCCGAGTTGCTGCGCCGGGAAAATCTGCGTCTTCACCGTGCCGTTGGTCGCCTTTTCCAGCGAAGCGCCCCATTCGGTGAAAGCCGGATGCAGGGGATGCGACGGCGGCAGCCAGTGGCCGAGCCGCAGGTTCACAGGCTTGTCCTGCGCGATGGCGGGCTGCGCAACGGCGGCGAGGCCGAGCGCGACACCGAGCCCGAGGGCTGCGGCACAGACATAACTGTGGCGTTTGCTGGTCATGTGTTTCCTCCGCTTGCGGGCCGTCAGCGAAACCTGACAGCCCTTTTTTTGTTTTTGCGGCGGCAGCGTAGCCCGGCCCGGCGGGGGCTGTCCAGATTGTTTTGTTGGATACCAAACTAATTTCTTGACCCTGCGAGTGTGCGGTGCAAGATTCCGCGCGCTTGGGAGGAATCGAATGGAACGCTCTTTCGCCAAAGAGATTGAATCGCTGCGTCTGGGTGATGGCGACATCTTCCGCGGCGAAGGCATTCTCGCCGTCACCAAGGCCATCCTGCAGTCCGGCGTCTCCTATGTCGGCGGCTACCAGGGCGCGCCCGTATCGCATCTGGTCGACGTGCTGGTGCAGGCGCAGGACATGCTCGACGATCTCGGCATCCATCTCGAAACCTGCACGAATGAAGCTTCGGCTGCCGCCCTGCTCGGCGCCTCGATCCATTATCCTGCGCGTGGCTGCGTCACCTGGAAGGCCATCGTCGGCACCAACGTGGCGTCTGACGCGCTCAGCAACCTTGCCTCTCCCGGTGTCGCCGGCGGCGCGCTGATCGTGGTCGGTGAAGACTACGGCGAAGGCGCCAGCGTGATCCAGGAACGCAGCCACGCCTATGCGATGAAGTCGTCCATCTGGCTGCTCGATCCGCGCCCCGACCTGCCGATGATCACCCGCTGCGTCGAAGAGGGTTTCGAACTTTCCGAAGCCACCAACACGCCGGTCATGCTGGAGTTGCGCATCCGCGCCTGCCATGTCACCGGCGAGTTCCCGGCCAAGAACAACAAGCCGGCGAAAGTCTCGCGCAACAGCCGCCTGCCCGGCCCCGCGGCCTTCAACTACGACCGCCTCGCGCATCCACCCGCCACCTTCATGCAGGAAAAGCTCAAGCTGGAGCAGCGCCTGCCGGCGGCGCGCAAGTTCATCCTCGAGCGCGGGCTGAACGAGACCATGCCGGGCGATCTATCGGAGATCGGCATTGTCGTGCAGGGTGGCCTGTACAATGCGCTCAACCGCGCACTGATGAATCTCGGCCTGGCCGATGCCTTCGGCAACAGCCGCGTACCGACGCTGGTGCTGAATGTCACCTACCCGCTTGTGCCGGAGCAGCTGGTGCAGTTCTGCACCGGCAAGCGCGCCGTGCTGATGGTGGAGGAAGGCTCGCCGGACTATATCGAGCAGGCGCTGCACACTGCCTTGCGCCGTGCCGATGTGAATACCCGCGTGCATGGCAAGGGCATGCTGCCGGCGGCTGGCGAATATTCCATCGAGGCGCTGACCCGCGGCCTGCTCGCCTTCGTCAAGACCGAGCAGCCGCAGATCGATGTGTCTGCCGCCGACGCCGCATTCAATGGTGCGCTTGAAAATCGCAAGACCGCGCAGACGCTCATCGGCACCAACCTGCCGCTGCGCCCGCCTACCTTCTGCACCGGCTGCCCCGAGCGGCCAGTGTTCACAGCGATCAAGCTGGTCGAGCGCGAGATCGGCAAGGTGCATGTCGCCGCCGATATCGGCTGCCATGCACTGGCGACCTTCGCGCCGTTTTCGCTGGGTCATTCCATTCTCGGTTACGGCATGTCGCTGGCCTCGGCGGCTGGCGTCGGACCGCTCATGAACACGCGTTCACTCGCCATCATGGGCGATGGCGGCTTCTGGCATAACGGCGTGCTGTCGGGCGTGGCCTCGGCCATGTTCAATCGTGGCGACGGCGTGCTGGTGGTGATGCAGAACGGCTACACGTCGGCCACCGGCGTGCAGTACATTCCCTCCTCGGCCGGCAACCGCGTCGACGGCCTCGCCAGCGGTTCGGATATCGAGACGACGGTGAAGGCGCTCGGCGTCAAATGGGTCAAACGCATCCGCTCCTACAGCCTCGGCACCATGCGCGAGACCCTGCGTGACGCGCTCACCACCACGACCAAGGGCCTGAAGATCATCCTGGCCGAAGGCGAATGCCAGCTGGCACGTCAGCGCCGCCTGCGCAGCGACGAGGCCAAGGCATTGAAGTCGGGAGAGCGCGTGCTACGCACCCGCTTCGGTATCGACGACGCGGTCTGCACCGGCGACCATTCCTGTATCCGCCTGTCGGGCTGCCCGTCGCTGACCATCAAGCCCAATCCCGACCCGCTGCGCACCGATCCGGTGGCCAGCGTGAACAGCGGCTGCGTCGGTTGCGGCCATTGCGGTGAGGTGGCGCATGCCGCCGTGCTGTGCCCGTCCTTTTACAAGACCGAGATCGTGCATAACCCGGGCTGGTGGGACCGCTTCAGCGACCGCCTGCATCGCGCCGTGATCGGCTGGCTCGGCGGCAGCAAGGCTGCACCTGCGCCCATGCCGGCTGCGGGAGAGTAAAATGAATCAGACTCGCCCTCTCTGCATCCTGATCGCCGCCATGGGTGGCGAAGGCGGCGGCGTGCTGACCGGCTGGATCGTCGATGCCGCCGAACGCGCCGGCTATCCGGTGCAGAGCACATCCATTCCCGGCGTCGCCCAGCGCACCGGCGCCACCACCTACTACATCGAGATCTGGCCGGAAAAGACGACACAGCGCCCGGTGATGTGCCTGAACCCGATGCCGGGCCAGGTCGACGTGATGATCGCCAGTGAATTCGTCGAGGCCGGTCGCGCCATCGCCAACGGCTTTGTCTCGCCGGACCGTACGCTGCTGATCGCCTCCACGCATCGCATCTTTGCCGTGGCCGAGAAAAGCGCCATGGGCGACGGCCGTTACGACACCGGCAAGCTGTTCCGGGCCGCGAAAGACCATGCCCGCCACACCATCCTGTTCGACATGGACCAGGCCGCGAAAGATGCCGGCAGCATCCTGAATGCC
Organism: Ferrovibrio terrae; assembly: GCF_007197755.1. Taxonomy (NCBI): domain Bacteria; kingdom Pseudomonadati; phylum Pseudomonadota; class Alphaproteobacteria; order Rhodospirillales; family Rhodospirillaceae; genus Ferrovibrio; species Ferrovibrio terrae. The sequence goes on along the minus strand of NZ_CP041636.1, from coordinate 3,272,046 downwards.
GTGCTGCTCGGTGCGCTGGCCGGCTCCGGCACCCTGCCGCTAGACGCCGCCGCCTTCGAGGACGGCATCCGCACCGAGGGCAAAGCGGTGGAAAGCAATCTCGCCGGCTTCCGCTTCGGCCTCAGCCATGGCCAGAACGAGATCGAGGCACGCGCCGACGTACTGTCGTCGCTGCCACCGGCTGCCGCTATGCCGGCGCTGGCCGACCGTATCGCGCGCCTGCCGATGGCCGTGCAGAAATTTGCCGCCGAAGGCATCAAGCGTCTGGTCGACTATCAGGGCGTGGCTTACGCCCGCCTCTATCTCGACCGCCTTGATACCGTCGCGAAATTGGGCGATGAGGCGCTGGCCAATGAGACCGCGCGGCATCTGGCGCTGCGCATGAGCTTCGAAGACGTGATCCGCGTCGCGCAACTGAAGCTGAAACCCGAACGCTTTGCCGCCATCGAACGCGAGCAGCGCGTGAAACCCGGCCAGCCCTATACCGTAGCCGAATTTCTCAAACCCGGCGTGGAAGAGATCGCCTCGCTGCTGCCGCCGGCCATGGCGCGCAGCGTGATCGCACTCTGCGAACGCAGGGGCTGGACCGAGAAGCTGCATCTGGCGATGACCGTGCAGTCCAACCGCATCGGCGGCTATCTGAAACTGCGGATGCTGGCCGGCCTGCGGGGCTGGCGGCCGCGCAGCGCGCGTTACGCCGAGGAGCAGGCCCGTATCGAGGATTGGCTTGACCTGATCCGCCGCGCCGCCGCGCTGAATCTCCATCTGGCCCGCGAGATCGTCGATTGCGCCCGGCTGATCAAGGGCTATGGCGATACCTTCAAACGTGGCGCCGGCAATTTCGAACGCATCCGCGATCGTGTGATCCTGCCGGCGCTGGAGCACCGCCTCTCGACGACTGCCGCGACCGATGCGCTGGTGCAGGCACGCACCGCCGCGCTGGCCGACCCGGACGGCCAGTCGCTGGGCAACATGCTGGGTGATTTCGAGGCCAGCCTGCGTCCGGCAGTCCCGCAGGCCGCCGAATAAGAAAACGCCCGGTTCAGAACCGGGCGTTTCCATTTCAGAGCGATATCAGGATCAGGCCGACGGCGACGCGTATTTCACCGTGCAGCCATAGGGACGTGCCGTGGTGGTACTGACCGCCTTGCCCTGCGCCAGTTCGGTCAGGGCGCTATCGACGAAGTTCTTCGCACCCTTCAGGTCGTCAATGCGGGCCGAGGGCTTGTCGTCGATGCCGCCGGCATAGGCCAGCTTGCCGGTCTTGTCGATCACGTACATATGCGGCGTCACCGTCGCGCCATAGGCACGGGCAATCTGGCTCTTCGGATCGAGCAGCACGGCCGACGGGGCGGCACCGCGTTCGGTGGTCAGCTTGTTGGCCTGGCCGGCATCGACATAGCCCTGCTCACCCACCGGCGAGGAGACGATGGTGAGCCAGACCACCTCCTGGCCGGTCCATTTTTTCTGCAGCGTCTGCATGTTGTTGCCGGTGTAGTGCTTTTTCACGAAGGGGCATTCGTGGTTCGACCATTCCAGCACCACGGTCTTGCCCTTGAGGTCGGCGAGCGAGACGGTCTTGCCGTTGGTGTCCTTGACGCTGAAGGCCGGTGCCGGCTGGCCAACCTGAACGCCGGATGAGGCATTGCCGAATTGCGGGATGGCCAGCAGACCAACAGCGCCGATGGCGGCGGCGGAAAGCAGGATGCGACGAGAGATGGTCATGACTGCATGCTCCTATCGTTGAGGATTGAGGGTTGGGTTGGAAAGCGACACACTTTTCTGCGGCCGGTCGAGCTGGTCGAGATGCTCGAGCACGATGGCCGGGGTGAGAATCTGCGGCAGCACGACACTCTTGCCGCCAGCGTAATAGAGATAGAGCGGCACGCCGCTGCGGCCGTTCTGTTCCAGCACGCGGGTGATTTCGGGATCCTGGTTGGTCCAGTCGCCCTTCATGTAGACGATGCTGCGCTCGCGGAAGGCGGCCTGCACGGTGTCACTCGACAGCGCCGTGCGCTCGTTGACCATGCAGGTGATGCACCAGGCCGCCGTCATGTTGACAAAGACCGGCGTCTGCTGCGCCAGCAGGCCATCGAGCTTCTGGCGGCTGAAGGCTTCGGTCGTCGCACCACCCGGCTGAGTCTGGGCCACCGATGCAGCCGGTGCCGCAGGATCGCGCGCGGTGCTGTACAGCGCCCCGGCGGCGGCAACCAGCAGAAGCGCGGCGCTTGCCATCGCCACACGTCCGCGCAAACCAAAACTCCAGGCCGCAGCCGCCACCAGTACGAGGCCGAGCATGGCGGTCAGCAGTCCCTGCTGTCCGACCTGCTGGCTCAAGACCCAGATCAGCCAGGCGACAGTCGCATAAAGCGGAAACGCCAGCGCCTGCTTCACGCGCTCCATCCACAGGCCCGGACGCGGCAGACGGTCGGCCAGTTGCGGCACCAGGGTGAGAATCAGGAATGGCAGTGCCAGGCCGAAACCCAGCGCGAGGAAGATACCGATGCCGACAGTCGCCGGCTGGGTCAAAGCGAAGCCTGTTGCGGTGGCCATGAACGGCGCGGTACAGGGCGTGGCGACGACGGCTGCCAGCACACCGGTGAAAAACGAGCCCTGATAACCGCCGCGCCGCGTCAGCGCGTCGCCGATGCCGGCGAAACTGCCGCCAACATGGAACACGCCCGACAGGCTGAGGCCCATGGCGAACAGCAGATAGGCCAGCAGCGCGATCACCAGCGGCATCTGCAACTGGAAGCCCCAGCCGATCTGCGCACCAGAGGCACGCAGCGCCAGCAGCAGGCCAGCCAGCGCCGCGAAGCTGACGAGAATGCCGAGTGTATAAGCGATGCCATGACGACGTATCTGCGCCCTGCGCGCCTTTTCTCCGTCTTGGCCGCTGTGCGACACCAGCGCAAGTATCTTGATCGACAGCACCGGGAAGACGCAGGGCATCAGGTTGAGCAGCACCCCGCCCAGCAAAGCCAGCAACGCCGCCTGCAGCACGGTGGCCCAATCGGCAACTGTGGCGACAGCAGGTGCTGCGCCATAGGCGATCTGGGAGAATTCAAACGCCTGCTGCTGCAGTTTGCCGCCAATGTCTTCCGTGATCAGCAGCAGGCCGCCGGTCTGCTGCGGCAGGCCGGCTGTGGCGAAGCTGCCGCGCTGCATCCTCAGGGCCAGACCATTGGCGTCGATGCTAAGCAGCTGGGCGGCGGCATGCTCGATCATCGATTCCTGGTGCGGCAGGAATGTTGCCTCGCGGATGCGGCCGGCCTCCAGTCCCGCTGCCGCAACCGACAGGACAAAGCCGCCATCGGTCATCTGCATGCGCGCCGGCCAGGGCGAGACCTGTGCCACCTTCTGGCGCGCGGCATCGAACGCAGATTTCGTCGCCGCATTGATGTCGCCATTGCCGCCGGGCAGCGCGAGATCGACGGTTGCTTCGCCGGGGATGCATTCCTTCTGGCAGACCAGCCAGTTCACATCGGCGCGCAGCGGCACATCGCCACCCGGCAATGCAGCCGGCGGCGTGATCTGCGTCAGCAGAACGATCTCGCCCTCGTAGCCATAATTGACCAGATGCGCGACCGGGATACGCTCCGGCACGGGCCAGACGATCGGTCCGGCGCTGAAGCCCGGCGGCAAGGCCCAGCTGATTTCAGTGGCGAGGCCGGAGTCACCCGGGTTGCGCCAGTAGGTATGCCAGTGCTCGGCCATGCGCAGGCGCACGCCGACCCAGAACGGCTGACCGGCGCGAATGCTCTGCGGCTCGGCGATCAGCGCGGCATCGACGAGGTCGTTTCCCGATGGCTGCGCCTGAACGCTTGGCAGCAAACCAAAGACCAGGACAGCCACAAGGGCGGCCTGGTGCAGGCGGCGGAAAAAACCGAAGCGGCGCATGCCATAAAATTCCCGTAAATCGCCCTCGCGGGCAAGCGCTATCGGGTCACAAGGGCGAGAGCCCGGACGGCACCGCTGGGCTGAGCCGCTTACCGGTCAGAAAGCAAAGGACACGCTGAACGCGCCGAACTGGTCGCTGGCATCCTGGCCGACATATTCACGCGTGCGTAACACATGCGTGTAGGCCAGCCGCACGCCATCCACCACCACGGCGAGGCCGAACTGCGCATCGCCGACGAAGTTTTCCTTCTCCACGCTGCGGCTGTCGCGGAAGGTGTTGCCATCGAGGAAGATATTATGCGCCACGGCGCGGCCATCGACACCGGCGAACAGATACCAGCCGAAACCGCCCGGCGCCTTCTCGAAATAGCCCGAGCCCGGCAGGCTGGGCTGCACGCGCGGCGGACCGTAATCGATCGGCAGGTTCTGCCCGAAGCGGAACATCATGCCCATATTGGCATAGTCGTAGACATTGCCGATGGCGGCGCCCGCATGCGGCGTGGCATCGATGCCGAAACCGCCCGGCAGCTTGAATTCGGGCGACTGCCAGCTGCGCTGGTAGGTCAGCTGCAGGGTCGGTTCGTTCTTGAGCTGCTTGCTCCAGCCCTGCGCCTCGGGTGAATCGACGATCGAGTGGATGAAATCCTGCGTCTCATGCGCGAGCGAGGCCGAGCCGACGACGCCGACGCTGGCCGAGAACTGGTCGAGCACCTGTCCGGTACGCGCAACCACACCAACCGAGCCGTAGAGCCAGCCGGCATAGGGGCGATCATCACGCGGCGGATCGCGCAGCAGCTTGTTCGACGCCGTGTACATATTCTGGCCGATGGAATATTCGACGCGGATATCGCTGTGCCAGGCCAGCATCGGCACTTCATAGGCCAGATCGCGCAGCCATTCCGGCTCGCCGTTCTTCGGCGTCAGGTAACTCAGGCGCGACCCGCTCGTGTAGCGCCGGTCGGTGTTGTAGAAAAGGTCGTTCTCCAGCACGAAACTGAAAATGCCGACCTGCGGTTCGGCCTGCTTGGCGAGATCCGGCGGGTCGGCGGCAAAAACCGCAGGCGCGACCAGCAGTGTGGTCGCGAAGACAAAGGCGGGTGTGCGGGAAAACATCTGGCGGGACGGACTCGTCATGGGATATGGCCCGTCTGTCTTGCTGGGGGAATGTGGCATGATCGCGGCGAACATCATACTCAATCCATCCCGGGGCGCGAGCGCATGCTTTTCACGCCCGACCGCTTGCTCTTGGATTCCAGGCGGCGCTTCTTCGAGCCCAGCGTCGGCCGGGTCGCCCGCCGCACCTTGGGGACGACGGCCGCCGCGCGGATCAGGCCCAGCAGCCGCTCGATCGCGTCCTCGCGGTTGCGCTCCTGGCTGCGATGTTCCTGCGCCGTCAGCACCAGCACGCCGTCCAGCGTCAGCCGGTTGCCGGCCAGCTTTTCCAGCCGGGCCCGCACATCGTCGCTGTAGGCCTGCGACTGCCGCACGTCAAAGCGCAGCTGCACGGCACTGGACACCTTGTTGACATTCTGCCCGCCCGGCCCCGATGCGCGGATGAAGCTGATCTCCAGCTCGCGCGGATCGAGACTGATGCGGCCGGTGACCCGGATCATGGAGGTGTCCCTGCTCATCGGAAGCGGCTGTTCTTTCCCGTCAGGACGCCTGATCCAGTCATTCCCGGCCTTGCCCGCAGTCTGTTTCGGCGTATTCCGGCTTATTCGGTACTTATTTCTGCTTAATTTCTGTTTTCGACGTAAATTCAATTACTTAAAAAGCAGCATAAGGCCACTCGGAACATTATAGCAACCATTCCGTCGTAAGGCAAGTTATTGATTTTGCTTGAAGGGACTTTCAGCCCTTGCGCAGGAAATCGCGCAGGTCCTCATAAATCCGCTTCGACATCGCATCGGCGCCATTCAGCATCAGGCCGAGCTGGGTGCGGTTGACGCCGAGCTGCTGCGCCAGCTGGTCCATCGTCATCTTCGATTCAGCACAAGCCTCGGCCACCGCCTGCAGCGACATGCCATCGGCATAGTAGCGACCGTAGACCACCTTGACCTTCAGTTCGGCCGGCCTGCGCTTCTGGGTGACGCTGCCGGTGATCTCGCCCGGAGAACGCAGGCGCGGCTGCTGGATAACCGGTTCGTCGCGGCTCTGCTCCATCGCGTCCGCCAGCAGGTCGGGCAGCGAGCTGCTCTTGCCGATCACGTTGTCGAGCAGGCGGCGCACGGTGTCGACCAGTTCGGCCTGCAGTTTGGGCAAGCCGTGCTGCTCGCCAAAGCGGTCGTAAAACAGGTCGATGTCGCCCAGCCGGTCGCGCCGGCGCTGCAGGAAGTCGCGGCTGCCGAACGGCATGCTGCGCCCCTTCTCGCCGATCTGCAGGATGAAGATGCGCGTGGCGTTGACTTCGACGATGCAGACCTGCCAGCGCAGGTTCACCAGGTTATGCGCCAGCTTGTCGCGCCGCGCGGCCTCGAACAGCGGCAACTGGTCTTCCACCAGGTCGACCAGCACGTAGAACTTGTCGATCTCGTCGATATAGCCGCGGAACTGATCGAAGCTGGCGGCAAACTTCTCCGGCTCGGCCATCTTGCGGATGATGGCCACCCCATGCAGCTCCGCCTTGTTGAGCAGGTCGTTCAGCTGAGCGAGTTTGGTCGGCGCAGGCATAATCTAGTCTCTACCCAGATTATATGGCCAGGTTTCGCCTCGCTGCAATCTTGAATGGATTAAGAATTAAATACGAATCGGTCAGATTCTGCTCCAAAACTCGCGGGAAACCGTCAGACGACAGCAGCGATGTCGTTCGCAGTAGGCGCTGACCACATGATGCCCCGGAGGTTGTCAATGCTGCCGCCGGTGTTCTCCTGAATTGTGCCGCTGCGGCGCCTGATGACCGGCAGGCCGATACCCGCGCTCCGCGTCATACCGCGCCACCTGGTCGGGCGTCAGCAGTGCTCTCGTTTCCATATGCGCCAGGATATGAACGGATCGCAGTTCGCCGTTCAGGTGCCCGATATCGGAGAGTTGTTGGACGACGGCTGACGGGTCGGCCTGGCCTGAGGCGAAAGCGCGATCGAGCTGCGCCTCGGCAGCGATCACCTGATGGCCCAGGGCAATGGCCCTGCTGCTCATCTGCTGCTTGATCGCGTTGAGTCGCGTGCGTTGGTCCGGCGTGAGCCTGAGTGCATTGGCCAGTTCGAGCGCATGCATCGGTCCGGGATAGCTGTTCAGTTCGGCCGGCAGGGACAGCCCCATGCCCCGGCCTTCCCTGAGCTGCGTGATCTGGTCCTCCGACAGCGCCTTGATGGGCCGCGTCGCCATGGCGGCATAGCCGCTGCCATGCTGATGCTGCGCATGGGCGGTGCCTGCCCATCCCATGAGAACCAACAGGCTGGCGATAACTGCTTTCATGGCTGTCCTCATTTCTTCTCGGCTGACTGAATGTAGAAGACGCCGTCTTCCTTGGAGATCGTGGCCGCGACCTTGTCGCCGACCTTCAGCCTGTTGAGCAGGGACGCGTCCTTGACCTGGAACACCATGCTCATGGCGGGCATCTCCAACTCGCCTTCAATCGGACCGTGGCGCAAAGTGATCTTGCCGGTCTCCGGATCGACCTTGCGAATATCGCCCTCCGTCTTGCCGGTCTGGGCGAAGCTGGCGGCAGACGCCAGCAGGATTGCGGCGAACGCGAATGCACTGAACTTCATGTCAGTACCCCTTATTGTGAAACCCGGATGTCGCCCTTCATGCCCTTCTCGAAATGGCCGGGAATCAGGCAGGCGAAATCGACACGACCGGATGTGGTGAATGTCCAGACCAGTTCGCCGGTCTGGCTGGGATTCACGGTGATGGCGTTCGGCTCGTCATGCACCATAGTCGGATGCTTGCGCATCACCTCGGCATGCTCCTGCAGCGCCTTGATCTCGCCGAGCATGAATTCGTGCGGCTCGAGGCCATCGTTCTTCACCACAAACCTCACGGTCTCGCCGCGCCGGACCGAGATGTTTTCCGGATGAAACCGCATGGTGTCGCTCATCTTGACGTCGATGGTGCGGGTGACGGCGCTGGCCTTGCCGGGTTCCCCCACGGGTGAATGCGCTTCCGGACCATGGGCCAGAGCGGCGACAGGAATGACCACGGCAGTCGCAACGGTGAAAGCGGCCTTTAGGAAAATAGACGACATGGGACTGTTCCTTAGTGGTTGTGCGTGGGTTTGGGCGGCTGGGGTGCCGCGTTTATCGAACTGGCATTGAGCTTGTAGGCCACTGTCCCAGGCGGGTTCCTGTACCAGCCGGGATCGCGGTAATCGCCACGGGCCAGCCCCTCGCGCACCTTCACCACGGTGAACATGCCGCCCATCTCAAGAGGACCGAACGGCCCGCTGCCGCTCATCATCGGCAACGTGTTGTCCGGCAGCGGCATCTCCATCTCACCCATATCGGCCATGCCACGTTCGCCCATCGTCATGTAATCGGGAATCAGCGAGACAAGCCGCTTGGTCATGCCACGATGATCGACGCCGATCATGGTGGGCACGTCATGGCCCATGGCATTCATGGTGTGATGCGACTTGTGGCAGTGGAATGCCCAATCGCCCGGCGCATCGGCGTCGAACTCGAAAGCACGCATCGCACCCACCGGCGCATCGATGGTGACTTCCGGCCAGCGCGCCGAAGGTGGCACCCAGCCGCCATCCGTACCCGTGACCGAGAAGTGATAGCCGTGGAGGTGGATCGGATGGTTCGTCATGGTCAGGTTGCCGAAGCGGATGCGCACGCGATCGCCGAGCCGCACCGGCAGGCTGTCGATGCCGGGAAAGACCCGGCTGTTCCAGGTCCACAGGTTGAAGTTCAGCATCTCGGCGACTTTGGGCGTGGCGGCGCCGGGATCGATGTCATAGGCACTCATCAGGAAGACGAAATCCCGGTCCACCCGATACTGGTTCGGATCGCGCGGATGCACGATGAACATGCCCATCAAACCCATGGCCATCTGCACCATTTCATCGGCATGCGGGTGGTACATGAAGGTGCCGGATTTCCTGAGCTGGAACTCGTAGACGTAAGTCTCGCCCGGCTTGATATGCGGCTGGCTCAGACCGCCGACGCCATCCATGCCCGACGGCAGCAGCTGGCCATGCCAGTGGATGGTGGTGTGTTCCGGCAGCTTGTTGGTGACGAACAGGCGCACCTTGTCGCCTTCGACTGCCTCGATGGTCGGACCGGGTGAACTGCCGTTATAACCCCAGAGATTGGCCTTCATACCCGGCGCCAGTTCGCGCACGACAGGTTCGGCAACGAGATGGAATTCCTTCCAGTCACCATTCATGCGCCAGGGCGCCGACCAGCCATTCAGGGTGACAACCGGGTTGAACGGCCGACCGCTGGAGGGCTGTGGCGGCGGCGCGGTTTTCGGGCCTGGCGAATAGACCGGGTCAGGCAGGTTCGCGAGAGCCGTGCGGCTGACGGCTGTGGCAGCAATGCCGGAAGCAGCGGCAGCAAACAGGGTACGACGTGACAGCATGATGGCCTCCTTAATGACCAGCCGCGCCGGATCGCGCAGCCACCATCCCCAGGGAGGACGGGCTGCCCGATGCGTCTACGGGTGCAATGGTGACAAAGGTCAGATCGGTATCGGCGATCCAGAAATCGCGTTGCGCTTCGAGCGCGGCGCTCACATCGGCAATCTGGTCGCGGGCATCGGCCAGCAGCTCGAATGTCGAGATCAGCATGCCGTTGTAGCGCAGCACCATTTCCTCCGAGACCTTCTGCCGCAGCGGGATGATGTGGAACGCGTAATGCTGCGCGAGGTCGTAAGCCGTGCGGTAGCCGGTATAGGCTTCTCGGGCCGCCGAGCGGGCATTGATGGCGGTATCGGCCAGCAGGTTGACCGACTGCATGTACAGATTCTCCGCCTTGGTCGCCTTGGCATCGCCGAAATCGAAGATCGGTACTTCAATCGAGATTTCGTAGCCAGTCTTGTCCTTGTTGCCGGTCTCGCTGTTCCGCATTAAGCCGGTTTCAAGCACATTGACGAAGCGTGTCGCCTGGGTCAGGCCATTGGCCTTGCGCGTCGCTTCAGCATTGGCTTTGGCCATCCGCACATCGAGCCGCTCGGCAATTGCCTTGGCCTCGATATTCTCGATGTCACGCGGCTGCTTCGGGATGTCAGGCAGGCGCTCGGGCAGCTTGAATGCCATATCCCTGCCCCATAGCCCCATCAGACGGCCAAGCCGTTCGCGGGCGGCGGTGGCGGCCATGCGTGCCTTTGCGACACGGGCTGTGGTATCCGCGTAGAACAGCTGCTCGCGCGCATAGGCCAGCATGGAGAAATTGCCGACCTGCTTCATGCGCCGCGCCAGTTCGGCCTGCGCATCGGCCGCTTCCCGGACATCCACGGCATATTTTGCGATCTGCTCAGCCGCGACCGCCTCATACCAGGCGCGCTGGGTGCGGGCAGCCAGCGACAGGACTTCCGTTGCTGTGTTGAGCTTGGTGCGCTCGTATCGCCGGCTTTCGATCCCGGCCGAGATGGGCAGCACCAGCAGGCTCAGGGCATCAAGCGTGACAGCGCGTTCGATCTCGGTCTCGCCGCCGCCGCGCAGGCGCCCATAGGTGAAGCCCGGATTTGCCGGACGCCATGAACTGGTCAGGTCAGCGGCGCCGATGCCCAGTTCGGCAAAACCGGCCTGCAGGCGCCGGTTGTTCAGCAACGCGACCTGAACAGCATCGTCGGCCGTCAGCGGTTTTGCCAGCAGCCTGTCCAACGCCTCGCGGACCGTCTGCTCTTCCTGTTCGCTCTTGATCCAGAGCGGGCGTTTGCCGATGCGCTGCTCGGTGGTGTCTGCCACCTCGTCAAACGCGCCATTCGCCACCGGGCTGGCGCAGGCCGCGAGAAGGGCGACAAGCGCAACCGACGCTGTCACGCGTCGCAACGTGATCTTCGCGCTCATGGCTTATGCCCTCCATGACCGGCATGCCCTGCGTGAGGCATCGCTGGCCTGTGATGTGCGGGCGACTGATCGGCAGGCTGCCCGGCTGCCTGCGTGGGTGCGCCCTTCAAGGCGCCGGCATGGCCGCCGACATCGCGGACGGTGTCATTGGCCTGACGCCAGTCGAGCTTCTGTTCGAGCTGCGGCTGACGGTAGGACGTAAAATTCGAGACGTAGCGATGCGGCGGAACAACAGCCTCTGGATCCGCGGGATCCGGGCGCTTGTCACCGGCACTGGCCGCTTCAGCCAGACCGAGTGTCAGCATCAGCAACGTAAAAGCTGCCGACTGCATGCGGGAAGACATGGAAATACCTCACGACGTTGAGCAACAAACTCCGACTGCGACTGACGGTTGTGGCGTCAGGCGCAGATGTGCTGTGGCTCAGACTCTCGGAGGCTCACTGGGAGACGGAGGTGTAATGCTCGCCGGGACAAGAACGGCAGCCGGCGCATAGATGCTGTAGCCTTCGGCCAGGCCAACGCCGATCGGCGATATCAGCGTGAAGCTCGTCATCGTGCAGTCATTGCATAGCATGCAGCCTTCATCGCAGGGGCCCTGCGGCTGTTGCGGCGCGGCCTCCGCGCTTGCTTCACTCTCGCAGTCATGCGCCATTCTGGCCATGTAATGACCACCCGGCGCGCTGTCCTGCTCAACCGACTGCAGGACCGCGCCGGCCATCATCGGCATGGCGATGCTGTGCGAGATCGAAGCGATGGTGCTGGCAAAGATGAGGCCGAGCAGCGCCAAGACTGTGCCAAAACGGCGCAGTCTGCTGGGCTGATGATTCGCTTGTCCTCGACGGCTCATGAGTGAAATCTAAGTCCTTACCGTGTGGGAAGGTCAAGGCGATAAACCTCCCGCACGCGCAGGCGCGAGCCTGAGCTGGGCGGTGCATCTGGAATGTCGTGAATGGCCTGGTCAGACCAGCCAGGTAAGCTGGCGACCCCAACGGGATTCGAACCCGTGTCTTCACCGTGAAAGGGTGACGTCCTAGGCCTCTAGACGATGGGGTCGGCCTGTGGCTGCGCGAATCAAATGATCCGGCAGCAGCACCGGTTGCCCGGCGCGAGGCGGTGTGTACCGGGTCAGTGTCGACAAATCAATAGCCGCTCCCGCCTCCAGATTCACCGATGCCGGAGCTGGGCCGCAGCGGGGTTGGACCTCTTTGAACCAATCTGGGAAATGGTTCGTCGTTCAGGCGATCAAAATGCCATAAGAGGCAGCGTATTGGGCATTTAATTGGCAATTAAAGCAATGATTTGCAGTTGTCCTGCCTAAACCATTGGGTTTAGGTTCGGGGACATGAACGAAATGTCGCCCCCCACCACCCTGCGCGTCTCCTCGGCCGTCGAGGCCCTGGGCGTGCTGCGCAAACTGCTGGTCGAACACGCCCCGCATCCCGAAACCCCGCTGCCGACCGAGCGCGATCTCTCCGCCCGACTGGGCGTGAGTCGCCGCGTGATCCGCCAGGCGCTGGCCGAGCTGGAGGCCGAAGGCAAGATCTGGCGCCGCCAGGGCAAGGGCACCTTCATCGGCCCTGCCCCGTCGGCCTCCGCGCCGTCGCTCAGCCGGCTGGCCAGCCGCACGAATTTCTACGAGATCATGGAAGTGCGGCTGCATATCGAGCCCAGCATGGCGCAGCTGGCAGCGCATCGTGCCAGTGCGGACCAGATCGCGATGATCCGCCGTCTGGCCGAGCGCATCGCCACCGCCAGCCTCGACACCGAGCCGGCGACGCTGGAACGCTGGGACAGCGCCTTCCATCGCAGCCTGGCCGAAGCGGCCGGCAACCGCCTGCTGCTCGACCTGTTCGAGGTGATCGACAAGATCCGCAACGACACCTCGTGGCAGAGCATGCGCGCGCGCGCGCGCACACCGGATGGCAAGATGCGCTCGGCGCAGCAGCATCTCGCCATTGCCGATGCGATCGCCGCGCGCGACGGCAACCAGGCGGCGCAGATCATGCGCCAGCATATCACCACGCATCAGGAAGCCCTGCTGAAGGCGATGAACCTCGCGCCGGTCTCTCCGGCTGCCGAATAAGCCCAGCATTTCTCTTTTTTGAGTTGGATCGTGTCATGAAAGTTCCGTTCGCCTTCACCACCCGCCCCGAAATCAAAGGCAACTTCGGCGTCGTCGCCACCACGCACTGGATTGCCTCGTCGACCGCGATGGGCGTGCTGGAGCGCGGCGGCAATGCGTTTGACGCCGCCGTCACCGCCGCCTTCGTGCTGCATATGGTGGAGCCGCATCTGAATGGCGCCGGCGGCGATCTGCCGGCGCTGATGTGGAGTGCGAAAAAGCAGAAGATCGAAGTGCTGTGCGGCCAGGGTCCGGCGCCGGAAAAAGCCTCGATCGCGCATTTCAGATCGCTCGGCCTCGACCTGATCCCCGGCTCGGGTCTGCTGGCGCCCTGCGTTCCGGGTGCGGTGGATGGCTGGCTGCTGATGCTGCGCGATTACGGCACCATCGACATCGCCGATGCGCTGGCGCCGGCGATTCATTATGCCGAATACGGCGCGCCGCTGGTGCCGCGCGTGATCGACACGATCTCGACCGTGCAGAAGCTGTTCCAGGACGAATGGAAAACTTCCGGCGCGCTGTGGCTGGATGCGAGCGGCAACCTGCCCAAGCCCTATGCGCTGTTCAGACAGCCGGGCCTGGCCGCTACCTATCGCAAGCTGGTGGCCGCCGGCGCCGGCAACCGCGAGCAGCGGATCGAAGCCGCGCGTAAAAGCTGGCGCGAAGGTTTCGTCGCCGAGGCGATCGACAAATATGTCGCCGGCACCGAGGCGATGGATGCCTCGGGCAAGCGTCATCGCGGCGTGCTGAGCGGCAACGACATGGCGAAGTGGCAGGCGCATATCGAAGCGCCGCTGACCTACGACTACCAGGACTGGACCGTGGCGAAATGCGGCGCATGGAGTCAGGGGCCCGCTTTCCTGCAGCAGCTCGCCATCCTGAAGCATTTCGATCTCTCCGCGATGGATCCGGCCGGCCCGGACTTCGTGCATACGCTGGTCGAGGCGTCCAAGCTGGCCTTCGCCGACCGTGAGGCCTGGTATGGCGATCCCAACCATGTGGATGTGCCGATGGCCGCGCTGCTGTCGGATACCTATAACGCCGCGCGCGCCAGGCTGATCACCGACAAGGCCTCGCTCGAGTTGCGCCCGGGCGATCCGATGGGCAAGGCCGCGAAACTGACCTCGATCAAGGCGGGTGAATCCGGCGGCGTCGGTGTCGGCGAGCCCACGGTGGGCCGTCTCGCCGGCAGCGACGGCAAGGTCACGGCGCGCGGTGCCGCCAGCGGCGACACCTGCCATATCGACGTGATCGACAAATGGGGCAACATGGTTTCGGCCACGCCGTCAGGCGGCTGGCTGCAGTCCTCGCCGCTGATCCCCGAACTCGGCTTCTGCCTCGGCACCCGTGCGCAGATGTTCTGGCTGGAAGATGGCCTGCCCAATTCACTGGTGCCCGGCAAGCGGCCGCGCACGACTCTTTCTCCGTCGATGGCGTTGCGCGACGGCAAGCCGGCGCTGGCGTTTGGCACGCCCGGTGGCGACCAGCAGGACCAGTGGTCGCCGCAGATGTTCCTGAAAGTGGTGCATCACGGCATGAACCTGCAGGAAGCCATCGACAGCCCGGCCTGGCACAGCGAACATTTCCCCTCCTCCTTCTATCCGCGCGCCGCCAAGCCGGGCCATCTCGGCCTCGAAGGCCGCTTCAGCAAAGAGACCATCGAGGCGCTGAAGGCGCGCGGCCATAAGGTCGAAGTCGGCGGCGACTGGTCGGAAGGCCGGCTGACGGCCTGCGGCACAACTGAAACCCCGGAAGGCACGCTTCTCACTGCCGGCGCCAACCCGCGCGGCATGCAGGGCTACGCGGTGGGTCGCTAAGAGATGACGTGGTCGATCGTCGCCCGCGATCCCGCGACTGGCGCTTATGGCGTTGCTGTCACCACCAAGTTCTTCGCCGTCGGCGCGATGTGCCCGCATGCGATGAGTGGGACCGGCGCGCTGGCGACGCAGGCCTTCCTCAATCCGACCTGGGGGCCGCGCGGGTTGCGCATGCTCAGCGATGAACTTCCGGCCACGGAAGTCGTGCGCTGGCTGGTGGCTTCCGATGACGGCCGCGAGGCGCGCCAGCTTCACGTGGTGGATCGCGAGGGCAACACGGCTGCCTTTACCGGCAGGGACTGCATCGGCTGGTGCGGACACAGGACCGGTCAGGGCTTCTCGGTCGCCGGCAACATGCTGGCCGGCGAAAGCGTGGTGGACGCGACCTTTGCCAGCTTCGCAGGCAGCAATAAGCCCTTCGCCGAGCGCTTCCTCGACGCGCTGGATGCCGGACAGGCCGAAGGCGGCGACAAGCGCGGCAGACAGTCGGCTGCGCTGATCATCCATACTGACCAGGATTATCCGGCGCTGAGTTTGCGCGTCGACGATCATGCCGAGCCGCTGGCCGAGCTGCGCCGCCTCCACGTCGTTTCACGCGGCCGTCCGGCGGCCTTCACGAAATTCTACGCCACGCGCGAGAACCCGAGCGGCATCTGGGATCGCACACTGGTCGAGGCCGAAGTCGCGCGCCTGGAAGCGGAGCAGCGTTAAATGGCCCTGCTGGAAGTCGACGACCTGCGCACACATTTCGCCACCGAGGGCGGCGGCGAATTCCGCGCCGTCGATGGCATCAGCTTCGCGGTCGAGTCAGGCAAGACGCTCGGCATCGTCGGCGAGAGCGGCTGCGGCAAATCGGTCACCTCGCTGACCGTCATGGGCCTGCTGCCCAGTCGCGGCGCGCGTATCGCCAGCGGCAGCATCCGCTTTGCCGGCAAGGACCTGCGCGGACTCTCCGCCGACGACCTGCGCGACCTGCGCGGCAATCGCCTGGCGATGATCTTCCAGGAACCGATGACCTCGCTCAATCCGGCCTACACCATCGGCGACCAGATCATGGAAGGCCTGACGCGGCACAAGGGGCTGACCGGCGCGCAGGCGCGCGAGCAGGCCATCGCCATGCTGCGCAAGGTGAAGATTCCCGCACCGGAAAAGCGCGTCGATGACTATCCGCACCAGCTGTCCGGCGGCATGCGCCAGCGCGCCATGATCGCCATGGCGCTGGCCTGCGGCCCGGAGCTGCTGATTGCCGACGAACCGACCACGGCGCTCGATGTCACTGTACAGGCGCAGATCCTCGATCTGTTGCGCGAACTGCAGCGCGATCTCGGCACCGCCATCATGCTGATCAGCCACGATATGGGCGTGATCGCCGAGATGGCCGATCATGTCGCGGTGATGTATGCCGGGCGCATCGTGGAACAGGCGCCCGTCGAGCAGTTGTTCGATGCGCCGCAGCATCCCTACACCATCGGCCTGTTGGGATCTATTCCGCGGCTGGACCACACCAAAGACCGGCTCGCCTCCATCGAGGGCAGCGTGCCAGATCCGCTCGATCCGCCGCCGGGCTGCAGCTTCAGTCCGCGCTGTCCGTTTGCCGAGGCAGAGTGCCGCACCGCTGCGCCGGCCTTGCGCGAGGTACTGCCCGGCCATGCCGTCGCCTGCTGGAAGGCGCCCCTGATATGAGTAACCTTCTGGAAGTCCGCGGCCTGACCAAGCATTTCACCGCCAGCACCAACTGGTTCGGCCGCCCGATCAGCCATGTCTCCGCCGTGGATGACGTGAGCTTCGATCTCAAGCCCGGCGAGACGCTGAGCCTGGTGGGCGAAAGCGGCTGCGGCAAATCCACCACCGGCCGGCTGCTGCTGCGCCTGATCGAGCCGACTGCCGGCACGATCCGCTTCGATGGCCGCGACATCACGACACTGACCGGCACGGCGTTGCGCGACCTGCGCCGCGAGATGCAGCTGGTGTTCCAGGATCCGTATGCCTCGCTTAATCCGCGCATGACGGTGGCCGCCACGCTGGAAGAGCCTTTGATGCTGCATGGCCTGGTGCCGCCCGGGAAGCGCAAGGCGCGCGTAGAAGAGCTGCTGAACCTCGTCGGGCTGCGTGCCTCTCACGCGCGCCGTTATCCGCATGAATTCTCCGGCGGCCAGCGCCAGCGTATCGGCATCGCCCGTGCGCTGGCTGTGCAGCCGAATCTGATCGTCTGCGACGAAGCCGTCTCGGCGCTCGATGTCTCGGTGCAGGCCCAGGTGCTGAACCTGCTGAAGGACCTGCAGGCCCGGCTTGGCATCACCATGGTCTTCATCGCGCATGATCTGGCCGTGGTGCGCCATATCTCGCAGCGCATCGCCGTGATGTATCTCGGCAATATCGTGGAAGTCGCACCGGCTGCCGAACTGTTTGCCAGGCCCCAGCATCCCTATACCCGCGCACTGCTGTCGGCCATCCCGGTGCCGCAGCCGGGCGCGACGCGCCAGCGCATCATCCTGACCGGCGATGTGCCGAGCCCGATCAACCCGCCGAGCGGCTGCCGCTTCCATACGCGCTGCCCCTTCGCCACCGATCTCTGCCGGCAGACAAAGCCGGCGACGGAAACCACCTCCGAAGGCCACAGCGTCGCCTGCCATCACTGGCGCGACTTGCCGGCCGCCGCACCATTGCCGGCCGAGAGCGACAGCGCAGGCGCGGCACGCCTCGCCCGGCTGCAGGCCCGTTTTTTACACACCACATCACAACCATAAACAGGAGAGGCTGACATGATGAGGAAGACTGCTTTTGCGGCGCTGGCCGCCGTGATGGTGCTGGGGGCCGGCGGCGCCTCTGCACAGACGCTGAAATTCGGTCTGGCGGAAGATCCGGACGCACTCGACCCGACGCTGGCGCGCACCTTTGTCAGCCGCCTGGTCTTCTCGGCGCTGTGCGACAAGCTGGTCGATATCGATCCGAACCTGAAGGTCGTGCCGCAGCTGGCCACCGAATGGAGCTGGTCGGCCGACAACAAGGCGCTGACCATGAAGCTGCGCCCGAATGTCACCTTCCATGACGGCGAGAAGTTCGACGCCGAAGCGGTGAAATACAATATCGAGCGCCACAAGACCATGCAGGGTTCGCAGCGCCGCGGCGAACTGTCGGCCGTGACCACCGTGGATGTGGTCGATCCGCTGACCGTGCGACTGAACACCCAGGCGCCATTCGCGCCGCTGCTGGCCACGCTGACCGACCGCGCCGGCATGATGATCTCGCCGAAGGCCGGCAAGGCACTGGGTGACAAGTTCGCCACCGCGCCAGTCTGCGCCGGTCCGTTCAAGTTCGTCGAACGCGTCGCGCAGGATCGCATCATCGTCGAGAAATATGACGGCTACTGGGCCAAGGACAATGTGAATTTCTCGCGCATCGAGTTCCGTCCCTTCATCGACGCCACCGTGCGTCTCGCCAACCTGCGGTCGGGCCAGCTCGACTTCCTGGAACGCCTGTCGGCCACCGATGCCGGCGGTGTACAGAAGGACAGCAAGCTGAAACTCGCCTCGATCACCGAGATCGGCTATTACGGCATCACGATCAACATCGGCAAAAGCGACAAGTCGAAGTCGCCGATCGGGTCGAATGCCAAGATCCGTGAGGCTTTCGAGCTCTCGCTGGATCGCAACGGCCTCAACAAGGTCGTGTTCGATGGCCTGGCCGTGCCGGGCAACCAGTGGGTCGCGCCGAACAATCCGGGCTATTCCAAGTCGGTGCCGATCCCGAAGCGCGATGTCGCCAAGGCCAAGGCGCTGCTGAAGGAAGCCGGCAACACCAATCCGGTGGTCAACCTGGTGACGCCGACCACGACCGACGCCAACAAGATCGCGCAGGTCGTGCAGGCCATGACCAAGGAAGCCGGGTTCGATGTGCGCATTCAGGCGACTGAATTCGCCACCTCCCTGAACATGGCCGACAAGGGCGATTTCGAGGCCTATATCCTGGCCTGGAGCGGTCGCCCCGACCCGGATGGCAATCTCTACAGCTTCCATGGTTGCAAGCAGCCGCTGAACTATTCCGGCATGTGCAATCCGGCGCTGGACGAGATCCTGAACGACAGCCGCCTGACCACCGACCTGGCTCAGCGCCAGGCCGCCTGGGAAAAGGCAGCGAAGATCATCAATGCCGAGCGGCCGATCATCTATCTGCTGCATCGCAAGTGGCTCTACGCCCATAACGCCAAGCTGACCGGCTTCAAGGAATATCCCGATGGCCTGGTCCGCTTCGCCGGCATGAAGATGTAATGCGCCGGAGGGCACGCTTCGGCGTGCCCTCCGCTCTTTTGTAAAGCCCCCTATGACCCGCTTCCTGCTCCGGCGCCTCGCCATCCTGCTGCCGACACTGCTGTTCGTGTCGATCATCATCTTCGGGTTGCAGCAACTGCTGCCCGGCGATCCCGCCATCGCCATGGCTGGCGAGGAGCGCGATCCGCAGGCGATTGCCGAAGTGCGGGCCAAATACAATCTCGACAAGCCGATCTGGGTTCAGTACGGGCTGTGGATCGGCGGCATCCTGCAGGGCGATTTCGGCGAGTCGATCCGTATCCAGCTGCCGGTGTCGCAGCTGCTGCTGGAAAAGCTGCCGGTCACCATCGAACTGGCGCTCCTGTCCATGCTGATCGCGCTGGCCATCGGTCTGCCGGCCGGCGTCATTTCCGCATTACACAACGGCCGCTGGCCCGACTACGTCGCCAATGTAATCGGCCTCTGGGGCCTGTCGACGCCGAATTTCTGGCTCGGCATCATGATGATCCTGCTGTTCTCGGTGCATCTCGGCTGGCTGCCGGCGTCAGGTTACGTTTCGCCGACCGAAGACCTCTGGGCCAATCTGCAGGCCATGATCATGCCGGCCTTCGTTCTCGGCACCGGCATCGCTGCCGTCTTCATGCGCCACACCCGCAGCGCCATGCTGCAGGTGATGGCCAGCGATTATATCCGCACCGCCCGCGCCAAGGGCCTGTATGAACGCGTGGTGATCGGCAAGCATGCCTTCCGCAATGCCGCCGTGCCGGTGATCACGCTGGGTGCGCTGGAATTCGGCCAGCTGCTGTCGGGCGCGGTGCTGACCGAACAGATCTTTTCCATTCCCGGCTTCGGCAAGCTGATCGTCGATGCCGTGTTCAACCGCGATTACGCCGTGGTTCAGGGCGTCGTGCTCTGTACGGCAACCGCCTATATCCTGCTGAACCTGCTGGCCGACATCGCCTACTTCCTGGTTAATCCGAGGCTGCGGACATGAGCGAGGCTGTGATCTCCGCGCCCGTCGCCAAACCGGCTACTGAGCAAAGCCCGGCACGGCGCGCGCTGCGCCGCCTGTTCCGGCGCAAGGGCGCGGTGTTCGGTCTGGCCGTCGTGCTGGTCTTCATCGGCTTCGCGCTACTGGCTGAACTCATCGCACCCTACGACCCGATCGCGGCCGACTGGGGTGCGTTGCGCGGCGAGCCGACGGTAGAGCATCTGTTCGGCAGCGACGAACTGGGCCGCGACGTGCTGAGCCGCGTGATCCATGGCGCCCGCGCCTCGCTGTTTGCCGGCGTCGTCTCGGTGCTGCTGGCGCTGCTGATCGGGATTCCCGTGGGTCTGCTCTCAGGCTACGCCGGCGGACTGGTCGATGGCGTGATCATGCGCTTCACCGATGCGATGCTGGCGGTACCCTTCCTGATCCTGGCGATTGCCATGGCCGCCTTCCTCGGGCCCAGCCTGACCAACGCCATGATCGCCATCGGCATCGCGGCAGCACCCATATTTGTGCGCCTGACCCGCGCGCAGGTGCAGGCCGTGAAGGTGGAGGATTACATCGAGGCCGCCCATGCCGTGGGCAATTCGCCGCTGCGCATCGCGTTTCGCCATATCCTGCCCAATATCTGGCCGGCCCTGATGGTGCAGGCGACGCTGACGATTGCCTCGGCCATCATCGCCGAAGCCAGCCTTTCCTTCCTTGGCCTTGGCCAGCAGCCGCCGGAGCCGAGCTGGGGCAGCATGTTGAACACCGCCAAGGATTATATGACCGATGCGCCGTGGATGGCGGTCTATCCCGGCCTGTCGATTTTCCTCGTCGTGCTCTGCTTCAACCTTCTGGGCGATGGCCTGCGCGACGCTTTCGATCCGCGCCACAAGGAATAATCCCCACCCCTTGCCGCAGTCCCGGGCCGCGACTACCATTCTCCGTATACGTTGCGGAGGAGCGTCATGGGCCACGACCATGATCACGATGGGCACCACCATCATACCGACTGGAAACATGACGGCGTGCGGGTGATCCGGGGAGATCAGCTCGATCCGACCTCGGCTGGCAAGACTGTCGGCATGAATCGGGCCACCGCAATCAACAATGCCCGCGTCGGCGCCCAGAAAATCTGGGCCGGCACCGTGCATATCCATGCCAATGCCAAGACCGGCGCGCACCACCACGGCGATCTGGAAAGCGTGATCTATGTGGTGAAGGGCAAGGCGCGCATGCGCTGGGGCAACAACCTCGAATTCACCGCCGAAGCCGGCCCGGGCGATTTCATCTTCGTGCCGCCCTATGTACCGCATCAGGAAATCAACGCCAGCACCGATGAGGTGCTGGAATGCGTGCTGGTCCGCTCGGGTCAGGAACCGGTGGTGGTCAATCTGGATATCGAACCGGTGGAGAAGCCCGAGAACGTGCCCTGGGTCGACCCCATCCATGCCGATCCGAACGCCAAACGCTGATCTTGCCCGCCCACCCCTGAAATGAATTTCCTGAAACGGTTCCACGGTTCCGGCAACCGGCGCGGCATCATCTCCTTCCTGCTCGCAGTTTTCCTCTTCACCATCAACGAGGCGCTCTGCAAGCTGGTCTATGGCGAGGTATCGACCCACCAGATTCTTGCCCTGCGCGGCCTGATCGCCACCGCCGCCGTTGTCGCCATGATCCAGGTCACGGGCGCGATGCCCCGCATCCTGCGGATGTTCGACCGCCCGGTGCTACTGCGCAGCAGCATCGATCTGGTCAGCAGCTACTTCTACATGATCGCGTTGTTCCATACGCCGATCAGCAACGTGATGGCGATCCATATGTCCTCGCCGCTGATGATGACGGCGGTGGTTGCCCTCGTGATGCGCGAAACGGTCGGCTGGCGGCGCTGGAGCGCGGTGGCGGTCGGTTTTGTCGGCGTGCTGCTGGTGGTGCAGCCGCGTGCCGAGAACTTCAACGCCTATTCGATGCTCGGCGTCGGCGCGGCGGCCTGCGTGGTGCTGCGCGACCTGGTGACAAAGAAGATCGCCGCCGAGATCCCTTCTT
Source organism: Ferrovibrio terrae (assembly GCF_007197755.1). Taxonomy (NCBI): domain Bacteria; kingdom Pseudomonadati; phylum Pseudomonadota; class Alphaproteobacteria; order Rhodospirillales; family Rhodospirillaceae; genus Ferrovibrio; species Ferrovibrio terrae. The sequence goes on along the minus strand of NZ_CP041636.1, from coordinate 3,249,961 downwards.
CCATCATCATCCTGACCAATGTCGGCATGCTGACGCTGGTGGCGCTCACTCTGGCGCTGCTCGAGGGCTGGGTGTCGATGACCTGGGGCCAGTTCGGCTTCGTGGCGGTGGCCGCGCTGTGCATTGCCGTCGGCTATATCTGCACCGTGGATGCCTTCCGCCACGCAGAAGTGACCGTGATCGTGCCGATGCGCTATGCCGGCCTGCCGCTGGCACTGCTGCTGGGGTATTTCATCTGGGGCGATGTGCCGAACACGCTGGCCAGCGTCGGTATCGTATTCATCGTCGGCAGCGGACTTTACGTGCTGCACCGCGAACGCCTGCGCGGCAAGGAAGCCGCTGCCCAGGCTGCGGCCACACCGCCGCCTTAACTCAACCAGGCTGCGCCGCATCCTCCAGCACGAACTGCACGCGCTTTTCGCCGCGCCAGTGATTGGTGCGCAGATGGCCGCCGATATGCAGCGGCGCACCGGTCTGGCGCGCCTGCATCAGCGCCGGACCCAGATCAGCCTCGACCGAACGGAAAGCAATCGCGGCCAGTCGCGGTCCGCTGCCGTCACCCGAGGTGATCATGCAGCGCACATGCTTTTCGCCCACCACATCGGCGGTGATCACGCGCGCACCGGCGAGCGCGAAGCGCGGCTCTGGATTGCCTGAACCGTAGGGGCCGAGCTGTTCCAGCTTGTCGCAGAGATCGGCATTGGCACCACCGACACCGAGCGCACCGTCAAAGCCCATCGAAGCCGAAGCTCCGGCCGCCTGCACGGCAGCATCCAGCCGTGCATTCAGGAAGGCTTTCAGCTCGTTCAGCTTGGCTGTCTCCACCGTCAGACCCGCCGCCATCGCATGGCCGCCGCCATTGACCAGCAGGCCGGCCTGATTCGCCGCGACGACTGCCGCGCCGAGATCCACGCCGGGGATCGAACGGCCGGAGCCCTTGCCGATGCCATTCTCATCCAGCGCGATGACAAAACTCGGCCGGCCGGAGGCTTCACGCACGCGCGCGGCGACAATGCCGATCACGCCCGGATGCCAGCCCTTGCGCGCCACCAGCGCCAGAGCGGCACTGTCAGGCACATGTTCCAGCTCCTGCATCGCTTCCAGCAGGACACCAGCCTCGATGTCCTGCCGCTCACGATTGTAGCGGTCGAGTTCGCCGGCGATCTGCTGCGCGAGGCGCGCGTCATTGGTGGACAGCAACCGTGTGCCGAGATCGGCCTGACCGACACGGCCACCAGCATTGACGCGCGGACCGAGCAGGAAGCCGAGATGATAGGCGCCGGGCGGCTCAGACACGCCAGCCACATCGGCGAGTGCCGCCATCCCGACATTGCCACGGCCGCGCAGAATTTTCAGGCCCTGGCTGACGAGGGCGCGGTTCAGGCCAGTGAGCGGCACCACGTCGCAGACCGTGCCCAGTGCCACCAGATCGAGCCAGCCGAGCAGGTCCGGCTCAGGATTGTCTTTCGAATAGTATCCCATGGCGCGCAGCCGGCGATTGACCGCGACGACCATCAGGAACGTCACGCCGACAGCGGCCAGCTGGCCGAAGCCCGGCGTCTCGTCGAGCCGGTTCGGATTGACCACGGCGACGGCTTTGGGCAATTCAGGTTCGGCCAGATGATGATCGGCGACGATCACTTCCAGTCCGATGGCGGCGGCATCTTCCAGCGGCGCGAAAGCCAGCGTGCCGCAATCGACCGTGATCACAACCTTCACGCCTTCTCGCGCCAGCTGGCGCAGGGCCGGCGCATTGGGGCCATAGCCTTCCTTCAGGCGATCCGGGATATAGACGCGCAGGTCGCGGCCGATGCCGTGGAAGAAGCGGCTGAGCAACGCCGTCGAGGTGGCGCCATCCACGTCATAATCGCCAAAGACGGCGACGCGCTCATCTTTCACAATTGCCTGCGCCAGGCGTTCGGCGGCCGCATCCATGTCGCGAAAGCGGGACGGATCGGGCAGCAGACGGCGTAAGCTCGGATTGAGATGGTCTTCCAGTCCGTCCAGCCCTATACCACGGCCGGCCAGAACACGACCAAGCACTTCCGGCAGGCCGGCCTGCTGCGCCAGAGCCAGCGCCAGCCGCTCATCGGTGTTGCGCAGACGCCAGCGCCGCCCACCGATGGATTGGGTCACGCCCAGGAAAGCAGGCGCGGACTCGACTTGCATGATCAGCCCTGGTGCGGAGGACGGATGACAGCTTCTATGCGGCGAATGGTGCCGGTCTGCGACCGCATGACGATGGAGTTGACCTTGAAGCCGCCGGGAATCCGCTTCACGCCATGCAGCAGCGAGCCATCGGTGACACCGGTGGCGGCAAAGATCACATCGCCTGAGGCGAGATCGGCCAGGGCATATTTGCGATCCAGCTTGTCGATGCCAAGCCGGCGCGCGCGATTACGCTCATCCTCGCTGCGGAATATCAGGCGCGCCTGCATCTGGCCGCCAATGCAGCGCAAAGCCGCCGCCGCCAGCACGCCCTCCGGCGCGCCACCCGAGCCCATGTAGATATCAATCCCGGTAGCCGGATCGGTGGTCGCGATAATCCCGGCCACGTCACCATCCGAGATCAGCGAAATCCGCGCGCCGGTGGTGCGTACCTGGTTGATCAGTTCGGCATGCCGCGGCCGGTCGAGGATACAGACGGTCAGTTCGGACACCGCAATGCCCTTGGCCTCGGCCAGACGTCTGAGGTTTTCGGCCGGCGTCAGATCGAGATCGACCACACCTTCGCGCAGCCCGCCACCGACCGCGATCTTGTCCATATAGACGTCCGGCGCATTCAGGAAACAGCCGGCATTGGCAAACGCGATCACGGTCAGCGCATTGCTGCCGCCCTTGGCGGTGATCGAGGTGCCTTCCAGCGGATCGAGCGCGATATCGATGCGTGGCCCCTTCCCGGTGCCGACCTTCTCGCCGATATAGAGCATCGGTGCTTCGTCGCGCTCGCCCTCGCCGATCACGACGGTGCCGTCGATATTCAGGTCGTTCAGCGCGGTGCGCATGGCATCGACGGCAGCCTGGTCGGCCGCCATCTCGTCGCCCAGACCGGTCAGTCTGGCGGCGGCAATCGCACCGGCCTCGGTGACGCGCACCACCTCAAGCGTGAGATTACGCTCGACCGAAAGGCTGCCGATATCGACAGTCTCCGCCGGCTTCTCAGCCTTTGCCTTTTTCGCCGTCGTCGTCTTGCCTGCGGCCATGGTCTGTCCTCAGAGCGGTTCGATGCGGATCAACGCCGGCGCCTGCAGCACCGACCGCAGTTTGGCGATCTTCTTCATGGCCCGTGCCATGTCGGCCTCGCGCGCCTCGTGGCTGATCAGCATCACGGCAACGGGCTGGTTCTCGGCTTCGGAACGGCCACGCTGCACCAGGCTCTCGATGGAGATCTTTTCGTCGCGCAGCACGGCCGAGACATCGGCCAGCACGCCGGGCTGGTCGCGCACGATCAGGCGGATATAGAAGCGCCCGACATGCTCGGCCATCGGCGCGGCCTTGAGCGGCTGCAGCTTGACGGCCGGCACACCGAAGGCATGCAGGCGGCGACCGGCGGCCAGATCGGCCAGATCGGCCACCACGGCAGAGGCCGTCGGGTTGCTGCCGGCGCCACGGCCTTCGAACATCATGCGGCCGACATAATCGCCTTCGGCGGCCACGGCGTTGAACACGCCATCGACATGGGCGATCGGCGTATCGGCCGGCACCATGCAGGGATGCACGCGCTGCTCGATGCCGCGCGAGGTACGATGGGAAATCGCCAGCAGCTTGATACGGTAGCCGAATTCCTTGGCAAAGGCGATATCGACCGCCGAGACATGGCGGATGCCTTCGACATGCACGGCCTTGAAATCGACCTGCGTGTTGAAGGCCAGCGAGGTCAGCACCGCCAGCTTGTGCGCCGCGTCGATGCCATCGACATCGAAACTGGGATCGGCCTCGGCATAGCCCAGCTGCTGGGCTTCCTTCAGCACCACGCCGAAATCGCGACCGGTCTGGCGCATCTCGGTCAGGATGTAGTTGCAGGTGCCGTTCAGAATGCCGGTGATGCGTTCGATACGGTTGCCGACCAGGCCCTCGCGCAGGGCCTTCAGGATCGGGATGCCGCCGGCGACTGCCGCTTCGAAAGCCAGCGGCGCATCCTTGGTCTCGGCCATCATGGCGAGCTTCGTGCCGTGCATGGCGAGCAGCGCCTTGTTGGCGGTGACCACACCCTTGCCGGCCTTCAGCGCGGCTTCGACCAGCGCGCGCGCCTTGCCTTCCGAGCCGCCGATCAGTTCGACCACGACCTCAACTTCAGGATCGGAGACCAGGTCGAGCGCATCGGTATGCCAGCGCCAGTTGCCCTTCGGCATGTCGCGCTTCTTGCGCTTGTCGCGTGCCGATACCGCCACCACCTTGATCGGGCGGCCCGCACGCGCCGCCAGCATGCTGGCCTGCTTGTCGAGCAGACGGATGACGCCGGCACCGACCACGCCAAGGCCCGCAATACCGACTTTGAGCGGTGCGGCCGATTTGACATATGCCTTAGTCATTGGCAGCCGCCTTGGCCGAAGACTCCGGCATGTTCGATGGCGACGCCAGCAGCTTCTTGATGTTCTTCACAGCCTGGCGGGTGCGGTGCTCGTTCTCGACAAAGGCCAGACGCACGAAATTGTCGCCATGTTCGCCGAAGCCGATACCCGGCGCGACAGCGACTTCCGCCTCGCGCAGCAGCAGCTTGGAGAACTCGACCGAGCCGAGATGCGCATAGCGCTCGGGGATCGGCGCCCAGCAGAACATCGAAGCATTCGGCATCGGGATATTCCAGCCCGCGGCCTGCAACCCCTTCACGAGCACATCACGCCGCGACTTGTAGGTCTGGCGGATTTCCTCGACGCAATCCTGCGGGCCATTCAGCGCCGCGGTAGCCGCCACCTGGATCGGCGTGAAGGCGCCGTAATCCAGATACGACTTCATGCGTGCCAGCGCGCCGATCAGGGCTGGATTGCCGGCCCCGAAACCGATACGCCAGCCCGGCATGTTGTAGGTCTTGCTGAGCGAGGTGAATTCAATGGCGACATCCTTGGCGCCCTTGACCTGCAGGATCGAGGGCGGCGGATTGCCGTCGAAATAGATCTCCGAATAGGCCAGATCGGAAATGATCCACATGTTGCGCTTCTTGGCGTAGTCGACCATCGCCTCGTAGAAGGACAGATCGACCGTCATCGCCGTGGGATTGGCCGGGAAGCTGACGATCAGCGCGATTGGCTTGGGCACGCTGTGCTGGTAGGCGCGCTCAAGGCCGGCGAAGAAATCGATGCCCGGACCGATCTGCACGCTGCGCACATTGGCGCCGGCGATGACGAAACCGAAGGCATGCATCGGATAGCTGGGATTGGGCACCAGCACGGTGTCGCCCGGCGCCGAGATCGCCATGGCGAGATTGGCCAGCCCTTCCTTCGAGCCCAGCGTGACAATGGCCTCCTTCTCGGGATCGAGCTCGACACCGAAACGGCGGCCGTAATAGTTCGACAGCGCCTTGCGCAGGCCGGGCACGCCACGGCTGGACGAGTAGCGGTGGGCTTTCGGATTGGTCGCCGCCTCAACCAGCTTGGCCACGATATGCGGCGGCGTGGCGTTGTCGGGGTTGCCCATGCCGAAGTCGATAATGTCCTCGCCGCGAGCTCGCGCTGCGGCCTTCATACGGTTCACTTCCTCGAACACGTAGGGCGGCAGGCGCTTGATGCGGTAGAACTCGGTATCCATGGGTCTCTGATCCAGTACGAAGAAAAAAGAAAACAGGGTCTCAGTTACACGAAGGCGCGGCAGCTTTTCGCCCCGCGCCCCCGCTTCAGCCTCAGTCGAAATCCGTTTAGTTCACGAGATAGATTTCAACCCTGCGGCCGTAGTCGTCGGCGGCGCCCCCGGCAGTGCCTGCCGGCGGCGCGGTGGTAGCGGCTGCGATCTCCGACGCACCATGGCGACGCAGCTCGGCCAGAACATTGTCGGTGCGGCGCTGCGCCAGCCCGGTCGTGGCCTGGCTGGCATAAGTCGTCACCTTCAGGCTGCCTTTGCCGCCCACGCCCTTGTAATACTCGGCGACGCGCTTGATCAGCGCCTTGTCGTCGTTGCCCAGACCGCTGGCGCCGTTGCCGAAACGGACGATGGCCAGCAGCTGCTGCGAACCCGGCAGCGCCACCGGGCTGTAGCTCGCCCCGCCCTGCGGCTGCGCCAGACCGGCGGGCAGCGTGGTAGCGCCCGACTGGGCCAGGCTCTGCGAATAGGTGTCCGTCCGCTGCGGTGTGGCCGCCGGTACCGGAGCCGGTGCCTGGGCCTGCTGGCCGGGCGCCGGCAGCGGGGCCTGGGTCACGGGCGCCGCTCCGGGCTGCTGGGCCATCTGCTGGCTGCGCGGCTCGACGGCGCCACGCGGCAGCGGCTGCTGATTGGCGCTCGGCAGCTGGGTCGCCGGCTGCCGCGGCGCCGGCGGCGGCGTGTTGCTGTCGGCCGGGCGGGCGCGCAGTTCCTCGTCGGTATAGCGGGCATTGGCGCGATCCGCGGCCAGACTGTCGACCGCCTGACGGCGCTCGCTGTTGGCCGACATTTCCACCGGACGGGGCGGAACACGGGCCAGATTGGGGAAACGCTCGGCATTGGTGCCGGCATCGCGGGCGATATTGCCGCTCGGCACCGGGGCCGCGTCAGCGTCATCGCCGCCGAACCAGCCGGTCGGATCCTTCCACTCGGTGGGATCCGCCCAGCTGCCGCAGCCCGCCAGACCAAGCATGGCGACCAGCAATGCTGCACCAGCCATGCTGCGCAGCATAAAACCGCCCGGCGCCGCTGCGCTGGCGGAGGTCTTGCCGATCAGAACCATCCGAACCCCCTGAAACACTAAAAACAGCCTCTCGCCTGCCGCCGGTCGTTCGGCCTTGCAGCGCGATTCCCTATCCCGTAACCTCAATTCCGACCGTGGAAATCCGGCCGAAAACCGGAATCGCACGGCGAGGAAACGGGCCCCGAGAATAAGGACTGTCGGATGGCGAAGCAACCGGACAGTGGCAAACCGGAAACCGACATAAAACTGCCCGATCCGGCGGCCTGGGCCCGGAACTGGGCCCGGATTACCGAGCAAAGTCAGAAACTGATGGCCGATATGGCTGCCCGCCAGCAGCCTGAGGCAAAACAGCCGCCCCAGGGCCCGCTGGGGGCGCCCCTGCATGCCCCGGCCAATCCCGACCCGCTTAATGTCGGCGGCGCCTTCATGGAAATCGCCCAGCACCTGATGGCCGACCCGAACAGGCTGGCCGAGGCACAGATGAAGCTGTGGCAGGATTACGCCAAGCTCTGGGCCAATACCACCGACCGCTTCCTCGGCCGCCCGGCCGCGCCCCTCGTGGAGCCCGACAAGGGCGACAAGCGCTTCAAGGATGCCGGCTGGCAGGACGGCCCGGTCTTCGACTTCCTGAAACAGTCCTACCTGCTGACCTCGCGTTGGGTGCAGTCCACCATGAGCCAGGCCGAAGGCGTCGACCCCAAGGTCGCCCGCAAGGCCGAGTTCTACGCCAAACAGTTCCTCGATGCACTGTCGCCATCGAATTTCGTCCTCACCAATCCCGAGGTGATGCGTGCCACCATCGAGAGCAACGGCGAGAACCTGGTCAAAGGCTGGGAAAACCTGCTGGAGGATATCGAGCGTGGCAAGGGCAAGCTTGCCGTCAAGATGGTGGATTCCAAGGCCTTCACCGTGGGCGAAACCATCGCCACCACGCCCGGCAAGGTGGTTTACCAGAACGACCTGATGCAGCTGCTGCAGTTCGAGCCGACCACCAAGCAGGTCTACCAGCGGCCGTTGTTCATCGTGCCGCCCTGGATCAACAAATATTACATCCTCGATCTCAAGCCGCAGAATTCCTTCATCCGCTGGATGGTCGACAAGGGCTACACGGTCTTTGTCGTGTCGTGGAACATGCCGGACGAGACGACGGTGGACAAAACCTTCGAGAGCTACATGCGCGAAGGCATTCTGGAGGGCCTCGACGCCGTGAAGAAGGCGACCGGCGAGGACGAGGTCACCGCGATCGGCTACTGCATCGGCGGCACGCTGATGGCCTCCACGCTGGCCTGGATGGCGCAGAAGAAAATCGACCGCATCAAGGCCGTCACCTTCTTCGCCGCGCAGGTGGATTTCACCGAGGCCGGCGAGCTCAGCGTCTTCACCGACGAGGAGACGCTGACCTATCTGGAAAACCTGATGGCGGAAAAGGGCTATCTCGACGGCGGCGAGATGGCGACCACCTTCAACATGCTGCGCGCCAATGACCTGATCTGGTCCTTCGTGGTCAACAACTACCTGCTGGGCAGGGAGCCCTTCCCCTTCGACCTGCTCTACTGGAATGCCGATTGCACGCGCATGCCGGCCAAGATGCATGCCTTCTATCTGCGCAACATGTATCAGAAGAACCTGCTGTCGCAGCCAGGCCAGCTGGAACTGGCCGGCGAAAAGCTCGACCTGCGCCAGATCAAGATCCCGGTCTATCTGCAGGCCAGCAAGGACGACCATATCGCGCCCTACAAGTCGGTCTACAAGGCAACGCAGCTCTATGGCGGCCCGGTGCGCTTCATGATGGCGGGCTCAGGCCATATCGCCGGCGTGATCAATCACCCGGATGCCAAGAAGTACCAGCACTGGCTCAACGACACGAAAACCAATCCGCCGAACGTGGAAGACTGGATCAAGGGCGCGAAAGAATATCCCGGCTCCTGGTGGAATGACTGGGATGCCTGGCTGGCGCCGAAATCCGGCGACAAGGTGCCGGCCCGCAAGCCGGGCGACGGCAAGCTCAAGGTGATCGAGGCGGCGCCGGGCAGTTACGTGAAAAAGCGGATCGTGGATTAAGGCCTCGTCGCCATCCCTCTCTTGTGTCATGGCCGGGCTTGACGGCCATCCACGTGACAAGGTTCTCAAAAAGCCTGCAGTTAAAAAGAAAAGACGTGGATGCCCGGATCAAGTCCGGGCATGACAATTTGGAGAAGGACAAAAAAACCATGCTCGCGCTCATCGACGTCACCTTCAACTTCACCACGCTGGGCGACAAGGCGCAGCAGCTTGTGCGCGCCGAATGGGACGAGGAAGAGCGGCTGCTGGCGAAAGGCCAGTTCATCGGCATCTGGCGCAAGGCCAATGGCATGGGCACGATGTTCATCGTCGACCTGCCGAACAACGAGGCGGTCGGCAACCAGGTACGCGCCATGCCGCTCTATCCCTACTTCACCAATGTCGTCGTCACACCGCTGATCAGCCATCCGAACTTCCCGCAGTTCGCGCGCGCGCCGAAAACGCATGAGAAGCCGGACAGCAAGCCCAAGCCCGACAGCAACCTGTTCCTTTGCGACGTGCGGATCGAATACCTGCGTGCCGGCGACAGGTTCAAGGAACTGGTGCAGGCCGAATGGCGCGAGTCCGAGACGATGCTGGCCAAGTACCAGTTGGTCGGCATCTGGCGCCGCGCCAATGCGCTGGGCACCTTTGTGCTGTGGAATCTGCCCGATGCCGATGCGGTGGCGGCCACGCTGCGCGGCATGCCGCTCTATCCCTGCTTCACCAAGGTGGACGTGATCCCGCTGGCGATGCATCCGAACTTCCCGCAATTCGCGCGGCCGGCCGAAACGCACGAGAAGCCGGCGGCGTAAGTTGTCGTCCTGCCCCTGCCAGTCCGGCCAGTCCTTCGAGGCCTGCTGCGGCCCGATCCTCGCTGGCGCACCGGCGCCCACCGCGCTGGCGCTGATGCGCTCGCGCTACACGGCTTACGCACGCGGTGATGTGGCGCATCTGGCGCGCACGCTGGCGCTCGAGCATCGCGCCGGTTTCGACATGGCCGATGTCAGCGCCGGCATGAAGACGACGCAGTGGCTCGGGCTGGAGATTCTCGACACGGAATCTGGCGGCACAGAGGACAGCACCGGCATCGTGGAGTTCGTCGCGCGGTTTCAGGCCCGAGAGCAGACTGGAGGGCAGACACGCGCTTTGCACGAACGCTCACGCTTCCGCCGCGACGCGACAGACGGCTGGGTCTACGTCGACGGTGAGACGGCCGTGCAGCCGGTGAAGAAGCCTGGCCGCAACGATCCCTGCCCCTGCGGCTCAGGCAAGAAGTTCAAGCAGTGCTGCGGGCGGGCTTGATCAGGCATTCCGCCGCTCACCCCGCAATGTCGGCAAGCCGATACCGGTGGAATCAAACCCGCCATCGACGCAGAGAATCTGCCCGGTGACAAAGCTGGCCTGATCGCTGCTCAGGAAATAGATCGCGTTGGCCAGCTCGCTTTCCAGCCCGTAGCGGTTGAGCGGCATGTGGTCGTGATAGTCAGCGCGGATTTCCGGCGTGTGCACGGCCACCGCCATCGCCGTGTTCACCGGGCCGGGCGCCACCGCATTGACGCGGATGCCGTATTCGCCGAGTTCGGCCGCCTGCTGCTTGGTGAGATGCGCCAGCCCCGCCTTGCTGGTGCCATAGGCGACGCGCAGCGTGGAGGCGCGCAGGCCCGAGATGGATGTGATGTTGACGATGGCGCCGCCGCCCTGGTCGCGCATCAGCGGCGCAATCGCCTGCGTCGTCAGGAAGGGCCCGGTGAGGTTCACCGCCATGACGCGCTGCCAGTCCTCCAGCGTCACGTCCAGAATGGGCTTGAAGATGGCGATGCCGGCATTGTTCACCAGCGCGTCGATGCGGCCGAACGTATCCTTCGCCTTCTGCACGGCATCCTGCACGCTGCCGGGGTCGGAAACGTCGGCCCGGATGGTGAGGATTCTCTCCGGGCCGCCGAGGCTTTTGGCCGCCTCCTCCAGCACGTCGCCGAGGATGTCGAGCAGCACCACGCGCCAGCCCTCGTCGAGGAACTTGGTCGCTGCGGCGAGGCCAAGGCCGCGGGCCGCACCGGTGATGAAGGCGACCTTGTTGGTGACGACACTCATGCCGGCGACTCCTCCGCGTTTTCTTGTTCGGAAGGAGGCTAGCCGGTTACGCCGTATCCTGACCAGTGCCGGCGAGACGCCGCTGCCGGCCTCGGCTCCGGCAGCGGCGTGTCTGTGGGTTTAACCTCAGCCGCCCTGGCAGCTCCGGCCGATCTTCTGGCCGGCTTCAGCGCCCACCGCCTGCGGATTGCCCTTGATCTTGCCCTGGCCAGCCAGCGTCCGGACCTGAGTACCAATGGCCGCAGTGATCCCCGGCTGACCGGACTGGCAGAGTTTGGCCTTATCGTTGGCCGCCATCGTCGCCGCCACAACGGCATCGACCTCGGCCGGATTTTCAGCGGCCTGCGCCGCCTGCATCGACAAAACCAAAGCGGCCGCACCAATCAGTAAGCTGAGTTTCATCTGTCTCTCCCGTGATGAAGTCGCGCCATTCATCAGTGGACGGCGCATGACGTTGCTTCATCAACTTGCCGGATGCGGTGTCGTCATCGCATCGCCCGAACGAGGTATGCGCGCAAAGTTCATGTACCGGCGGTACGCGTGCCGTGCTTAGATGCTCGCGGCCGCGTCAGACGGTTGGGGGATGCATGGAGTTACGCGAGTTCTCTGTGTTGGTGGAGCGGCTGTATGAGGCTGCGCTGAATCCGGAAGGCTGGCGCAGCATGGCAAACGATCTTGCCCGCGCCTTTAACTCAGGCAGTTGCGCGATTCAGTTGCGCGATCTCGCTGCCGGCAAAACTGTTGTCCTCACGAACACCGCCAATTACGACGCCAGGGCGATCGCCGAGTATGAAGCACATTTTCATGCGTCGGATATGTATGTGAAAGGTGCGATGAAGCTGGGCGTAGGCGTGCCGCTCATCGGCAGTCAGGTTGTCGATGACAACAAACTGCTCAATTCTGAATATTACGCCGACTGGCTGAAACATGTTGGCATCTTTCATTTGACCGGCGCGATGATGGCCATCGATGACGGCGCCATTGCCGGCATCGGCATCCACCGTCCCTATGAAACGGATGGTTACGATGTCGCCGACCGCGAAGCGATGGGCCTGCTGCTACCGCATCTGACGCGCGCGCTGAAGATGTATCGCCGTCTGAACGGGATGGAGCGGCAGGGCGCGATCGGTCTGGCCGCGCTGGAGGCCATGGCGGTCGGCGTCATGGTCGTCGATGCGGCCGGCAAGCTGCTGTTCACCAACACCGTGGCCGAACGCCTGCTGCAGAAAGGACAGGGCATCACGGTGAGCCACGGCCATCTGCGCGCGCAGATAGCGGAGCGCAACCCGCTGCTGCAGCACACGATCCGCCAGGCCATCGCCGGCTTCACCGGCCGCTCGTCGCATGCCGGCATGCTGGTTCTGCCGCGCCAGGATGCGCTGCCACTGTCGCTGCTGGTCAGCCCCGCGCCCGGCTACCGGCTCGGCGCCGACCTGCTGCAGGCGACCGCGATCATCTTCGTGAACAATCCCGATGACCGCATAACCCCTGCGGAGGCCGCGCTGGCCACGCAGTTCCGTTTAACGCCGGCCGAAGCACGCCTGACCGCCGCCCTGCTGGATGGCGAGCATATCGATGATTATGCGCTGCGCACCGCGCTCAGCCCGCATACGGTGAAATCCCAGCTCAAAGCCGTGTTCGCCAAGACCGGCTGTGGCCGGCAGGCGGATTTAATGCGTGTCGTGCTGGCAAATCCTGTGTTGCGCATGTGCCGTCAGGGCTGACAGATTCATCCTTTTGCGGTATCATGATGCGAAACATACCGGATGTTGGGTCGACATCCGGGTGTTCGCGACAGAGAATCGTGAATCGGGGGTAGTGAAACAACCGCATGGGCCTGATGCTGGAAGGCGCGCCGCAACTGACGCTGGAGACGCTCCGGGCCCTGTATAATTACTGGGCGGGCAAACGTGCTGGCCGCGCCCTGCCCGATCGCGCCGATATCGACCCCATCGAGATGAAGGCCTGGCTGGGTAACCTGATGCTGGTCGAGCGTCTTGAGGGCGGCGACTATCTCTATCGTCTCTACGGTTCGACCTTCGTGAACCAGTTCAAGGTCGACATGACCGGCAAACGGGTCAACGGATTGCCGGAAAAACAGGCCGAACTGCTGCGCAGCGAATACGACGCTGTCGTGCATAGCGGCATCCCGATGTCGCGCCGCTACACCGCTACCTTCGACTACACCTCGCGCGACAAGCGCTCGACCTGGCAGGTTGAGCGTAGCTGGGAGCGGCTGGCCCTGCCGCTGACCGCCGGGGGTGCCGAAGTGAAGATGCTGCTGGTTGCCGCCTTCCCGCTGGAGCCGGCGCCGGAAGACCGGCTCTCCTAAAAATCAATATATTTCAGTAGTTTATATCGACCGTCCGACGGTCGGGTTTGACAAGGCGGATTCCATCGCCCATGTTCCGCCTGCCGCGCCGGTCGGGCCTCCGCCCAGACTTGGTATGTGTGTCCGTATAATTTTTGTTGGAAAACAGCGCATTATGAAAGTCGTTGTCGTCGAGAGCCCGGCGAAGGCAAAGACCATCGAGAAGTATCTCGGTCCCGGTCACACGGTATTGGCCTCGTTCGGCCATGTCCGCGATCTGCCCGCCAAGGATGGATCTGTCGAACCCGACAAAGACTTTGAGATGCATTACGAGATGTCCGGCCGCGGCGCGGAGTCGATCCGGGCCATCGCCGGCGCGCTGAAGGATGCCGACACACTTATTCTGGCGACCGATCCGGATCGCGAGGGTGAGGCAATTTCCTGGCATGTGCTGGAAGCCCTGAACAACCGCAAGGTCGTGAAGAGCAAGACCGTGCGCCGGGTGGTATTCAACGAGATCACCAAGACCGCCGTGCTGGAGGCGATGGCCAACCCGCGCGACATCGACATGGACCTGGTCAATGCCCAGCAGGCGCGCCGCGCGCTGGATTACCTGGTCGGCTTCACCCTGTCGCCGGTGCTGTGGCGCAAGCTGCCCTCGGCCAAGTCGGCCGGCCGCGTGCAGTCGGTCGCCTTGCGCCTGATCTGCGAGCGCGAAACCGAGATCGAGGCCTTCAGGGCCCGCGAATACTGGACCATCGGCGCCGATTTCCGCACGCCGCAGAACCAGACCATCACCGCACGCCTGATCGAACTGGCCGGCAAGAAACTCGACAAGTTCGACATTAATAACGAAGCCGCCGCCAAGGCCGCCGTGGCCAAGCTGGCCGGGCAGAGCTATGCCGTCAGCGATGTGCAGATCAAGCCGGCGAAGCGCCATCCCTCGCCGCCCTTCACCACTTCGACCCTGCAGCAGGAAGCCGCGCGTAAACTTGGCTTCTCGGCGCAGATGACCATGCAGATCGCCCAGCGCCTGTATGAAGGCGTGACCATCGGCGGCGAGACCACCGGTCTCATCTCTTATATGCGTACCGACGGCGTCAGCATGGCGAACGAAGCCATCCGCACCGCACGCGACGTGATCGCCGAGGATTTCGGCCGCGATGCCGTGCCGGAAAACTGGCGCGTCTACAAGACCAAGCAGAAGAATGCGCAGGAAGCCCACGAGGCGATCCGCCCCACCGATTTCCGCCGTCGTCCGAAATCGGTCGCCCGCTATCTCGATGAGGTGCAGCTCAAGCTGTATGAGCTGATCTGGGTGCGCGCGCTCGCCAGCCAGATGGAATCGGCCGAGCTGGAACGCACCACTGTCGATATCGCGGCCGCCAACAAGGCCGGTACCTTCCGCATCACCGGTACCGTTGTCTTGTCGCCCGGCTTCCTCAAGCTGTACGAGGAAGGCGTCGACGACAAATCGAGCGATGACGAGGAAGGTACCCGCCTGCCGAAGATGACTGTCGGCGAGGCGATGAAGGAAGAAGGCGTCAAGCCGGAACAGCATTTCACCGAACCGCCGCCGCGCTTCTCGGAAGCCAGCCTGGTGCGCAAGCTGGAAGAACTCGGCATCGGTCGTCCGTCCACTTATGCCGCGATTCTCGAAGTGCTGAAGGCCCGCTCCTATGTGGCGCTGGAGAACAAGCGCTTCCAGCCGGAAGATGCCGGCTGGCTCGCCTATGCCTTCCTGGTCTGCTTCTTCGAACAGTATTTCGCCTACAGCTTCACGGCTGGTCTGGAAGAGAAGCTCGATGAGATCGCCGAGCACAATCTTGACTGGAAGAAGGTGCTGAAGGACTTCTGGCAGGATTTCAGCCAGCATGATCCGAAAGATCCGGTTTTCTCCTCGGTGAAGGATGCGGTCACGCGCATCGACGAGAAGATGGGCCGCCGTGGCGAAGTGCTGGATGCGATCAACGCGCTGCTGGAGAACCACTTCTTCCCACCGCGCGAAGACGGCAAGCCCGCCCGCCTCTGCCCGGCCTGCAACAAGGGTAATCTAGGCATCAAGGCCGGCCGCACCGGCGCCTTCATCGGTTGCTCGGACTATCCGGAATGCAGCTATACCCGGCCGCTAAGCGCCGGCAGCAACGGTCACGGCGACATCGCCATCTCGGGGCCGCAGGAAGTCGGCACCGATCCGGTCACCGGCCAGATGATCACGCTGCGCCAGGGTCCGTTCGGTCCTTACGTTCAGCTCGGCGAGGTTGAAGGCGAAGGCAAGGCCAAGACCAAGCCGAAGCGCGCCTCGCTGCCCAAGGGCGTGACGCTGGAAGACGTGACGCTGGAAATGGCGCTGAAGCTGCTGGCGCTGCCGCGCACCGTCGGCCTGCATCCGACCAGCGGCAAGGAGATCCTCGCCGGCCTCGGCCGCTTCGGACCGTATCTGCTGCATGACGGTGCCTATACCAAGCTGAAGGACGCCATGGAGGCGCTCGAAATTGGCATCAATCATGCGGTCGAGAAGATCGCCGAGGCCGATGCGCGCCGCAAAGGTCCGCGCCAGCGCGCCGAACTGAAGGTGCTGCGCGAAATCGGCAAGCATCCCGATGATGAAGAGCTGATCCAGGTGATCGACGGCCGCTACGGCCCGTATATCAAGCATGGCGCCACCAATGCACCGATCCCGCGCGGCACCGAGGTCGATGCGCTGAGCATCGATCAGGCCATTGAGGCAATTGCTTCGCGCGCCAAGAAGGGCGGCAAGGGCAAGAAGAAGGCTGCTCCGAAGGCCAAGAAGGCTGCTGCACCCAAGAAGGAAGCAGCCGCTGAAAAGACCGAAGCAAAGCCCAAGGCTGCCAAGAAGGCCGTGAAGAAAGCCGCGCCGAAAAAGAAAGCCGCGGCCAAGAAAGCCGCAGCAGCGTAAGCCGCGTGGCCAAGAAGAAAGTCACAGACGGCCTTCCGTCCAAACAGGACATCCTGAAGTACATTGCCGACAATCCCGGCATGGTCGGCAAGCGCGAGATCGCCAAGGCCTTCGGTGTCGGGCCCGAGTTGCGTGTGCAACTCAAGGGCCTGCTGCGCGAGCTGAAAGCTGAAGGCGATATCAACCAGGGTCATGGCAAGCGCATGGCGCCGAAGGGCGAACTTCCCGAGGTGACGCTGGTCGATATCCTGCGGCTCGACCGCGATGGCGACCTGATGGGACGTCCGGTGGAATGGACAGGCGAAGGCGATCCGCCGCGTATCGTTTTTGAAGGCGGCGGCAAGGCGCGCCGCCGCGAAATGGCCGATGTCGGCGTCGGGGATCGCGTGCTGGCCCGCCTCACTCGCGCTGGCCGCAACCGGTATGTCGCACGCGTCATCAAACGGCTGGAAAAAGACGAGCAGCCGGTACTCGGCGTTTTCACGCTGACCGAAGACGGCGAAGGCCGTCTGCAGCCGACCGACAAGAAAGTCCGCCACGAATACACCATCGCGCCAGAACACCGGAACAATGCCAAGGCCGGCGAGATCGTGGTGGCACAGCCGCAGCAGGGTCGCCGCTTCGGACTCAAGACCGCCAAAATCGTCGAGGTGATCGGCAGCAGCCTGGATCCGAAGGCGCTCAGCCTGATCCCGATATTCACGCTGGGCATCCCGACCAAATTCAGCGACGCCGCGCTCCACGACGCCGAGAAGGCCAAGCCGGTGACGCTGGGCCAGCGCGAGGACCTGCGCGATATCCCGTTGATCACTATCGATCCCGAAGATGCACGCGACCACGATGACGCTGTGTTTGCCGAACCGGACACAGATCCGGGCAATCCCGGCGGCTGGCATGCCATCGTCGCCATCGCCGACGTGGCGCATTATGTGCGGCCGGGCAGCGCGCTCGACCATGATGCGCGCCAGCGTGGCAATTCGACCTACTTCCCCGATCGCGTCGTACCGATGCTGCCCGAGGCGCTCTCGGCCGATCTCTGCTCACTGGTCGAGCACAAGGATCGCGCCTGCATGGCGGTGCATCTATGGTTCGATGCCGAGGGCAACAAGAAGCGTCATAAATTCGTGCGCGGCCTGATGCGCTGCGCCGCCGGGCTGAATTACCGTCAGGTGCAGAGCGCCATCGACGGCATGCCCGACGAAATGGCGCTGCCTTTCCTGGAGCCGGTGCTGAAGCCGCTCTATGCCTGCCATGCCGCTGTGAACAAGGCGCGCGAGGCACGCCAGCCGCTGGCCATCCACGCGCCGGAACGCCGGGTGGTTATGGGCAAGGATGGTCATATCGCTGCCATCAAACCGCGCGATCATATGCTGAGCCATCAGGTGATCGAGGATTTCATGATCGCGGCCAATGTGGCGGCAGCGGAAGAACTGGAAAAGCGCAAACAGCCCTGCATGTACCGCGTGCATGAGCAACCGTCGGACGAGAAGATCGACTCTTTGCGCAAATTCCTCAACACGCTGGATTACAAGCTGGCCAAGGGCCAGGGCCTGCGCCCGATGCACTTCAACGCCATTCTGAAGGCCGCCATCGGCAGCGAGCATGAGCGCCTGATCAACGAAGTGGTGCTGCGCAGCCAGATGCAGGCGACCTATTCGCCAGATAATCGCGGCCACTTCGGTCTCAACCTGCACAAATACGCGCATTTCACCTCGCCGATCCGCCGCTATGCCGACGTGCTCGTGCATCGTGCCCTGATCCGTGGCCTAGGATTGGGGGATGATGGCCTGCCGCCCGAGGACGATGCCGATTTTGAGAATATCGCCGAACATATCTCGCTGACCGAACGCCGCTCGATGCAGGCCGAGCGCGATGCGATGGATCGCTTTGTCGCGGCCTTCATGTCCGAGCATGTCGGCGCGCAGTTCGAGGGGCGTATCACCGGCGTCACCCGCTTTGGCCTGTTCGTCGAACTGGATGAAACCGGCGCCGACGGCTTCGTGCCGATTTCCACGCTGGGCGACGATTTCTACGAGCATGACGAGGCGCATCGCGCGTTGGTCGGCAAGCGCAGCAACAAGCGCTTCCGCCTGGGCGATGGCGTCACCATCCGGCTGGCCGAAGCCACCCCCGTCACTGGCGGCCTGCGGTTCGAGATCATGGGCAGCGGCGGACAGAGTACCAACACCCGTCGTGGCGGCGCAGGGAAACCTGCCCTCAAGAAACCAACCAACCGCGCACCATGGTCGAAGCATCGGAGCAAGAAGCGGAAATGAAACCCGTACTCCTGACGATGGCATTCCTGCTGGCGGCAGGACCAGCCAGCATTACTGATGCATGGGCATTCGAACTGCAGGGCCATCGCGGCGCGCGCGGCCTGGCACCGGAAAACACCATTCCCGCTTTCGCCACTGCGCTTTCGCTCGGCGTCACCACGCTGGAATTCGACGTCAACCTGACCAGGGACGGCAAGCTGGTCGTCGGACATGATCCGGTGCTGCTGCCGCATCTGGCGCGGCTCGACAATAAATGGATCACCTCGCCGGGCCCGGTGATCTGGCAGAGCACGGCCGAAGATATCCGCCGTTACGACGTCGGCCGCCTCGATCCTGCTTCGCGTTACGGCCAGACCTATCCGGAACAGAAGCCGGTGGACGGCACGCGCATGCCGCTGCTGGAGCAGGTTTTCGCGCTGGTCGCCAAGAGCGGCAACACGACCGTGCGCTTCAATATCGAGACCAAGCTCAATCCGGCAAAGCCTGACGAGAGCGCACCGCCAGAACAGTTCGCCGCCGCATTGGTGCAGGCGATCCGTGATGCCGGCATGACGCGGCGCGCCAGCATCCAGTCCTTCGACTGGCGCACACTGAAAGCCGCTGCCGCGCTGGCACCGGAAATTCCGCGCGTGCATCTGACGATCGAAGGCGGCAACAGCGACAACGTGCAGCGTGGCCAGCCCGGCGCCAGTCCCTGGATGGGCGGCCTGGATGCCGACGACTACCCCTCCACGCCAGCGCTGGTCAAAGCGGCCGGCGGCCAGGTCTGGTCGCCCTTCTGGCGTAACGTCACGCCAGAGCTGGTGAGCGAAGCCCAGAAGCTCGGCTTGCAGGTGATCCCGTGGACGGTGAACGATCCGGCCGAGATGGAGCGCCAAATCGACATGAAGGTGGATGGCCTGATCTCGGATTATCCTGATCGCCTGCGTAAGATGATGCAGGCCCGTGGCATGCCCCTGCCCACGCCGAGCCCCGTCACGCCATAAATCCGTCGCACTCCGCAGCCAGTCTGGACCTGCGGCAAAATCGCCGCAGACCGGTTTTCAGGGCTTCCCAGGCCCGGCTTACGGGGCTACAAGGGCGCCGCGCTGTACCGCCGGGTCAGCGCCGGAACACCAGGGACGGCCAGCATGATCACTGCCTACCTGCCGCAAGGCGGCCAGCTGCAACGTATTGAGCTTACCCCTACCTCGACGCTTCCCGATGGCGTCGTGTGGATCGACTTGCTCGAACCCAGCCAGGCCGAAGAAAAAGCCATCGAAACCCTGCTCGGCATGGAGCTGCCCACCCGCGAAGAGATGCAGGAGATCGAAATCTCCAGCCGTCTGTATCGCGAGGGCGATGCCAGCTTCATGACGGCGAATATTCTCTATCACGCCGAGACGCCGCAGCCGCAGACCACGGCCGTCACTTTCATGCGCACGCCGCGCGCCACGGTGACGCTGCGCTATGCCGACCCGCAGAGCTTCCGCCAGTTTGTCGCCCGCGCCCAGCGCCAGACATCGTTGCTCGCTTCGCCGGATGCCGCGCTCTGCGGCATCCTCGATGCCATCATCGACCGTGCCGCCGACGTGCTGGAAATCGGCAGCAAGGACCTCGACACCATATCGCGCGATATTTTCGGCTATGGCCGCAAGCCCGATGAAGTCCCTGATGACGAATCCGATCTGGAAGCGGTGGTGCGCAAGCTGGGCCATATCGAGGATCTGAACTCGCGCATCCGCGACAGCCTGCTGTCGCTGACCCGTCTGATCGCCTTCCTGACGCTGACCATGGCCGAGCAGCGCGGCACCAAGGAAAGCCGCACCTGGCTGAAGACGCTGGCGCGCGACGTGCAGTCGCTGAACGAACAGGCTGCCTTCCTCGCGCATAAGGGCAACTTCCTGCTCGATGCCACGCTGGGCCTGATCAACATCCAGCAGACCAAGATCATCAAGATTTTCTCGGTGGCCGCCACAGTGTTCCTGCCGCCGACCCTTATCGCCAGCATCTACGGCATGAATTTCGAACATATGCCTGAGTTGAGCTGGCAGGTCGGCTATCCGATGGCCATCGTGCTGATGATCGCCTCGGCCGTGCTGCCTTACTGGTGGTTCAAGCGTAAGGGCTGGCTGTGACCCAGCCCCCGCTGCTCGACGATTTCATCGAGCGGCCAACCGGTGAAGCGATGTGGCGCGGCTGGAAGCAGCGTTGCCCGCGCTGCGGACAGGGGCGGATGTATGGCCGCTATCTCAAGGTCAACGACACCTGCTCCTCCTGCGGGCTCGAACTGGCCGGCCATCGCGCCGATGATGCACCGCCGTATTTCACCATCCTGATCGTGGCCCATATCATCGTGCCGCTGATGCTGATGTTCGAGCAGCGCCTGCAGCCGCCGGAATGGCAGCATATGGCACTGTGGCCGCCGCTCACCGTGCTACTCTGCCTGTGGCTGCTGCCCCGTATCAAAGGCGTTCTCATTGGCCTGCAATGGGCGCGGCGCATGCACGGCTTCGGCAACGAGCCGCATTAGCCGTTATACTCTGCCAATGGGAAATGCCGACTCGGCCAGGACGCCGCCTCAGCCAATTCGCGATGCAGCCACGCTGATCCTGTGGCGCCGGCGCGAGGGCAGACTGGAAGTGCTGATGGGCGAGCGCCATGGCGCCAGCGCCTTCATGCCAAACCGCTATGTCTTCCCCGGCGGGCGTCTCGATCTGGCCGACTATCGCATCCGGCCGGCCGCGCCACTCAATCCGGTCAGCGCCGCGCGGCTGCTGCGCTGCCGTGGCACGGGCCCCCGCAAAGGCGTCGCATTGGCGCTGGCGGCGATCCGCGAAACCTTCGAGGAAAGCGGACTGCGCATCGCCAACCCGGCATCAACCGCCAGAGCGACGGCGCCGAGCTGGTCGGCTTTCTGCGCCGGCAACCTGGCCCCGGATCCCTCGGCCCTGCTCTATATCTGCCGGGCCATCACGCCGCCCGGACGGCCCCGCCGGTTCGACGCCCGCTTCTTCGCCGCCCCGGCCGAGCTGGCCACCGGCGACCTGCAGCCTTCAGCGGAACTCGACAAGCTGAGCTGGGTCACCCAGACCGATACCGAGGGTCTGCCGCTGCCGGGCATCACCCAGTATGTGATCGCCAATCTGGAGCACTGGCTGAGCCCGCAATCCGCCTCCGACCCTGCCCTGCGGGTACCCTTCCATCACATGCTGCACGGCCAGCGACTGCTGGACTGGGAATGATGACCCGCCCTGCGCTTCCGCATGATGCCGGCAGCCTCGTGCTGGTCCGGCGGGGTCCTGAGGGACCGGAAGTCCTGCTCGGCCGCCGCGCCGGCAAGCACCGCTTTCTGCCTAACGTCTATGCCTTTCCGGGCGGCCGAGTGGATTCATCTGATAAATCAGAAGTACCCATCAACCCACTGAATAGTAATGACTTACTCCTCCAGCCGACGGCTGTGGCCGCGATACGGGAGACTTGGGAGGAAACCGGGATTCCGCTCGGCCTGCTGGAAGCCGGCCGGCTGCGGCCCGACCTCTCGGGCCTCCATTACCTGTGCCGGGCGATCACTCCGGCCGAGAGCCCGATCCGCTTCCATGCCCGGTTTTTCCTGCGCGATGTGACCGGGATGCCGCTCAAGCTGGGGGGCTCAGGCGAGCTCCTCGACCTCGCTTTCCGGCCCCTGGACACCGCCCTGCGGCTGCCGCTGGCCGACATCACGGAATTCGTATTGGGCATGGTCGGCGGGCTGGCGCCCGACCTGGCGCCGCAGCGGGTGGCTTTCTGGCGTTATCGCCGGGGTAAGCCCATGATCCGCTGGGATAATCCTTAGGCGTTGACATCGGGGCGCGAATCCCTATGCTGCGCCGCCAATCCTAGCTGCCCCGTATTTTTGGAACCGAGTCATGGCCAAGCCGACCACCCTCAAGATCAAGCTGCTGAGCACCGCCGACACCGGCTACTTCTACGTGACCAAGAAGAACCCGCGTACGAAGACCGAGAAGATGTCGCTGAAGAAGTACGACCCGGTCGCCCGCAAGCACGTCGAATTCAAGGAAACCAAGATCAAGTAAGGTTTCCCGCGCTGGCGCCCAGGAAGCATATCCGGGCGCGTCAGGCCGCCAGTATCAGAAAGCCCCGCCACCGGCGGGGCTTTTCGTTTTGGCTCGATGCCAGCCCGTCAGGACGGGCGATAGACGATGCGGTTGCGACCGCCGTGCTTCGCCTCGTACAGCGCATCGTCGGCACGCTTGAGCAGGGTGTCCGCGGTATCGGTCTCCAGCGAAGCCGTGCAGCCGATCGAGCAGGTCACGGTCATCTCGCCCGCACTGCGGGTCTGCATCGGCTTGCCGCCGATGGCGTTCAGCAGGCGGTTGGCCACCACTTCCGACGCTTCCAGATTGGTGTCGGGCATCAGCACGACAAATTCCTCGCCGCCATAGCGGCAGGCCATGTCGATGCCGCGGATGTTGCGCACGATCCGGTTGCCGACCTCGCGCAGCACGTCGTCACCGGCCGGATGGCCATGCGTGTCGTTGACCTGCTTGAAGTGATCGAGATCGATGATGGCGACCGACGTGCCATGCTGGCTGGCGCTCTGCGCCAGCAGTGTGGCCAGATGTGAGGCCATGTAGCGGCGATTGTACAGGCCGGTCAGCGGATCGGTGACCGCCATCTCCATGCTCTGCTGGTAGTGCAGGCGCAGGCGATCCTGATAGCGCTTGCGGCGCACCTGGGCGCGCAGGCGGGCGATGAATTCGTTGCGGTCGATCGGACGCACGACATAATCGGTGACGCCGATCTCCAGCCCCTTCACCAGCTGCTTCTGGTCGTCCGGCCCCACCAGCAGCAGGATCGGCACATTGCGGGTTTCCTCGGTGGTGCGGAACTGCGAGCAAAGCCGCAGGCCATCGGGATTCTGCAGGCTCAGGCTGACCACCACGGAATCATATTCGGTCTGGCGGGCACGGTTCAGCGCATCCATGCCATCCGCCGTCATTTCGGTGCGGAACTGGCCCTCGATCATGCGCTGCAGGCGCACCTGATCGCGCGGATTGTCCTCCACCAGCAGTATCTGCGCAGCGGCATAGTCTTCGTGCAGGCTTGGCACCGGCGGCGAAATCACGCCCAGCGATGCCGACGTGCGCTCACGCATCCGCAGCTCGTCCAGCATCAGCTTGACGCGCAGCAGCGAGCGCACGCGCGCGAACATCGCAGTGTCGTCGACCGGCTTGGTGAGGAAATCGTCGGCGCCGGCACTCAGGCCCTGGACGCGATCCTCAGGATCGCCCAGCGCGGTCACCATGATGACAGGGACATGGGCGGTGTCGGGATTGGCCTTCAGCCGGCGGCAGACTTCGAAGCCGTCCATGCCCGGCATCATCACGTCGAGCAGGATCAGATCCGGCTTCTGGATGACGGCAGCCTCCAGCGCCTCCGGGCCATTGCTGGCCGAGATCACCTCGTAATATTCACTGGTCAGCTTGGCTTCCAGCACCTTGATATTGGTGCGGATGTCGTCGACGACCAGAATGCGTGCGGTCATCGGATCACTCGGCCGCTAAATCTCAGGCCTTCGGATCGAGGAACTGCTTCACAGTCTCGATAAACTTGCCGACCGAAATGGGCTTGGCGATATAGGCGTCACAGCCGCCCTCGCGCATCTTCTCTTCGTCGCCCTTCATGGCGAAAGCGGTGACAGCCACCACCGGGATGCTGCGCAGGTTGTCGTCTTCCTTGATCCACTTGATCACTTCCAGGCCGGACACCTCGGGAAGCTGGATATCCATCAGGATCAGGTCGGGCCGGTGCTTGCGCACCATGGCCAGCGCTTCCATGCCGTCCTTGGTCTGCAGGGTCTGGTAGCCATGGGCGTCCAGCAGGTCGTGGAACAACTTCATATTGAGTTCGTTGTCCTCGACGATCAGTACAGTCTTGCTCATCAGCCCCGGTCCCCGGATAGTATCTACGGTCGCACTCGCCGTTTTCCCTGCGTATCCAGTATTTTGTAGCATCCCCTACCGGCCGGGCCAAGCCGTTTACCATGACATTCCAGCAGCTGATGAGCACAAAAATCCCTGATCCGACCGAGCTTCCCGCCCCGGTAGCCGAGCAACTCGCCACTCTCACCCTGACGCACGGGAAGCCGCTGGTCATCGTGGATGCCGACGAGGTGCTTTTCTACTTCATGCGCGGCCTGGAGCGCTTCCTGGAAAGCCGCGACCTTTATTTCGACTGGGCCTCGTATGCACTGCACGGGAACATCCGCCAGCGCCGGGACGACGCCCCTGTTGCTGCCGAAATCCTGCATCCCCTGCTGCAACGCTTTTTCGCCGAAGCGACCGAGGAACTGGAGCCGGTGGACGGCGCGGCACAGGCTCTGGCTGAACTGAGCCGGAGCTCGCAGGTGGTAGTGCTGAGCAATGTGCCGATGCCGGCCCGCAACGCGCGCATCCGTGCCCTCGCCCGCCACGGCATGGCGTTTCCGCTGATCGCCAATACCGGCCCCAAGGGCCCGGCCGTGGTCGCGATGCTGAAGCAGACGAAGGGGTCTGCGGTCTTCATCGACGATATTCCGCACAATCACAAATCCGTGGCTGAGATGGCACCCGCGGTGCATCGCCTGCATTACATTGCCGACACACGGCTGGCGGCCCTGCTGGGCCCTGCGCCCGACTGCCACCATCGCGCCGATACCTGGCCCGATATGCTGACGCATATCCAGACTCTCCTCGCGCAAACGTGACCCGCAGCAGATGACGAAGATTCGGATCGGCATAGATCTCGGCGGCACCAAGATCGAGGCCATCGCACTTGAAGGCGATGGCACGATCCGGGCGCGACGGCGCGTGCCCGCCCCGCGTGGCGACTATCAGGCCACAGTCACCGCCCTGCGCGACCTCGCGCAGGCGGTGGAGAGCGAAGCCGGTGCGACCGGCCCGATCGGCGTCGGGATTCCCGGCACTATCTCGCCGGCCACCGGCCTGATCAAGAATGCCAACTCGGTCTGGCTGATCGGCCATCCGCTGGATCGCGATCTTGCCGACGCCACGGGACGATCCGTCCGGCTGGCCAATGACGCGAACTGCTTCGCGCTGTCGGAAGCCAACGATGGCGCCGGTGCCGGTCATGGTGTCGTCTTTGGAGCGATTCTCGGCACCGGCTGCGGCTCCGGCATCGTGGTGGACGGCCGCATTGTCTCCGGCCCGAATTCCATCGCCGGTGAATGGGGCCACAATCCCCTGCCCTGGCCACAACCCGACGAATTGCCGGGGCCGAAATGCTACTGCGGCAAGTTCGGCTGCCAGGAGACCTTTATGGCCGGCACCGGTCTGGAGCGCGATTTCCGCGCGCAGACCGGCCGCGACCTGAAAGGCGCAGATGTCGTCGCGGCGGCCGAGGCCGGCGATGCGCAGGCCGAAGCCGCATTGCAGCGCTACGAACACCGGCTGGCGCGCGGCCTGGCCGTGATCCTCAACGTCCTCGATCCGGATATCGTGGTGCTGGGCGGCGGCATGTCAAACCAGGACAGGCTCTACCGCAATGTGCCGAAACTGTGGGGGGCTTATGTGTTCTCCGACACGGTCGTCACACCGCTGGTGAAGAACCGCCATGGCGACAGCTCGGGTGTACGCGGCGCGGCCTGGCTCTGGCCGGCCCAGTAGCTAAGATCAGCAGGCTTCGCGCGGCTTGAGTTCAAGCAGCTTGAGCGTGGCGCGGATCGCATAATCGCCATAGTCGAAGACGATATCGTCGGCGACGCCGTTTTCATACAGGCGA
Organism: Ferrovibrio terrae; assembly: GCF_007197755.1. NCBI lineage: Bacteria > Pseudomonadati > Pseudomonadota > Alphaproteobacteria > Rhodospirillales > Rhodospirillaceae > Ferrovibrio > Ferrovibrio terrae. The sequence goes on along the minus strand of NZ_CP041636.1, from coordinate 3,223,745 downwards.
TAGGCGATCTCGTAATCCGGCGTGTCCTGCGCCTTTTCGGACGTGAAGTAAGCGAGGCGAATGCGCCACGAACGCTGGCCTTTCAGCTCGGACACAATGGGATTGCCGCCGGTTTCGACCGGCAGTTCACCGCCAATGAAACCACCGACTTCGCTGTAGGCATCGGCCGACGCGCCATCATAGATGCTGGCCTGCAGCCAGTTGCCGCCGCTACGCGCCAGCGCCAGCAGCCGCACGGTATGTTCAGTCGGAAACAGGGTCATCGGCGGCAGGTCGAGGTCTGTGTCTTCCGGCTGCGTGAACGTCACGCTGCCTCCCCTGCTGCTCAGCTTGCCTTCCCCCTTCAACTCCTGCTCAAGGTCGCCATTCACTTCGTCGCGCATCTTGAATCGGAAGCTCTTGCCGTCCAGCGCTTCCCAGGAGTTCAGCACCATGTTGTTCAGGATGGTGCCGTCATCCGTCGTGGTCTCGATCACAAAACGCTGGTTCAGCACATAGCCATCGCAGGCATGCACGAATTCCAGGCTCAATCCCCCGGCAATACCGTGGCGATAATTGCGTGGATCGAGCCGCGCGACCGACAACGTATAGAGTGCCCGATGGCTGGCCAGATTGCGCGCCACTTCCTGAAGGTCGCTGTCGACGGCGCGGGTCGGTTCCGCGGGCACGACGATCAGGCCAAGCAACAGCACGGCCAGCGTAAGCGCGCGGCGCAGCAGGGCGCCAATGCGGGCATCTGTTCCGGTCCGGGCCATCATTCTGCGGCCATGCCTGTCTGTAGCTGGTAGCAACATATGGGGATAAGAATAGCGCCAGTGCCGATGAAATGAAACCGACCGGCCTTGGTGAGATGGAATCGGGCCAGATGGAATCAGAATGGGAGGTTGCATGGGCAGATCCATTGTTTTCGTGACCCGAAAGCTGCCGCCCGCCGTCGAAGCCCGGGTGGCGCGCGACTACGATGCCCGTCTCAATCCGGACGACCGGATCTACACGCCTGACGAGTTGATCGCCCACGCGGCCGATGCTGATGCGATGCTGATCTGTACCTCGGAAAAGATTACGGCTGCGCTGGTCGAACGCCTGCCGGCACGGCTCAAGGTGATTTCGACATTCTCTGTCGGCTACGAGCATATGGATGTCGCCGCCTGCCGGGCGCGCGGCATCGTGGCGGCGAACACACCGGGCGCCATGACCGAGGCGACGGCCAATATTGCCATGCTGCTGATGCTGGGCGCCGCCCGGCGCGGCTATGAAGCGCAGCAGATGGTGCGGCGAGGCGAATGGCAGGGTTGGACCTCGACCATGCTGCTCGGCGTCGATTTCGTCGGCAAACGGCTGGGAATTTTCGGCATGGGCCGGATCGGCCGGGCGGTAGCGGAGCGGGCCCGCGCCTTCGGCCTGCAGATCCACTATCACAACCGCCGCCGCCTGCCGGCCGCCGAGGAACAGGGCGCGGTGTTCCACGAGCATCTCGACGACCTGCTGGCCGTGAGCGACATCCTGTCGATCAACGCCCCCTCCTCGCCTGAAACCCGCCATATCCTGAATGCCGATGCCATCGCCCGCATGCCGGACGGCGCCATCGTGGTAAATACCGCCCGCGGCGACATGGTCGACGACGCAGCGCTGATCGCAGCCCTGAAGGCCGGCCGGCTGCGTGCCGCCGGTCTGGACGTCTTTGCGGGCGAGCCGCAGCTCAACCCGGCTTATCTGGAACTGCCGAACGCCTACCTGCTGCCCCATCTGGGCAGCGCCACGATCGAAACCCGGGACCGGATGGGCTTCATGGCGCTCGACAATATCGACGCCGTGCTGCAAGGCCGGCCGGTGCCCCATCCAATTTAGCGGGCCACCCGTTTTAACCAGACTGTGCCGTAATCCCGCCATCCTGTTAAGTGTAAGTCGTTGGGAAGGCGGCAAAACCTGCCTCGGCTCCAAAACGAATAATAGCGGTTTTCCGGCCTTTTCCCTCTGGCACATGCCTTGCTTTGTAAGGCCTGAGGAACCCGTACCATGATGCCTGCAAACGACACCCCGCTGACTGAATGGCCCCTGTCCGCCCTGGCAGGTCAGGCCCATCTCGCGCCCCATTCCACCGGCTTTGCCAGTCTGGTGCTGCGCCTGCGCCTGGCGCTGCGCCGTGACCCGGATCCGGTGAAGCGCAGCCTTGTCGAGCAGATCCTGACCGCCGCCGCCGAAAGCGAGCAGCGCCTGATCGACCAGGCCCAGCGCATCGCCGAACTGGAGGCCCTGTCGACCACCGACGAACTGACCGGCCTGCCCAACCGCCGCGCCTTCGAGAGCTTCATGGCCGCCGACCTGGCCCGCGCCAGCCGCGACGGCCATGGCGGCACGCTCGCCTTCCTCGATCTCGACCGTTTCAAAGCCATCAACGACCGCCATGGCCATGCCGCCGGCGATGCAGTGCTGTGCCAGATCGCCCTGCGGCTGCAGCCCGCCGCCCGCGCCACCGATTGCCTCGCCCGCCTGCATGGTGACGAGTTCGTGCTGGCCATGCCCGGTGCGACCCGGGACCAGGCCGAGGTCCGACTGTCCGAGCTGGCGACACGTGTGGAAAAGCAGCCGCTGCGCTTTGGCGACGCCCTGATCCCGGTCGGTATCAGCTATGGCCTGTCCAGCTATGACGGCAGCACCGATCTGCCGACCCTGCTGCGCGATTGCGACCACGCCATGTACATCCGCAAACAGGCCCGCCGCGACGACTGACAGTCGTCATCTCAGGGGCCGACGCGTTGCCAGCAGCGCGCCATCCGGGCTAGACAGGTGGACAGGATTTACCCTCCTGTTTACTCCCAGGATCGCGCCAGGATAACGCACCATGAGCCACGACGCCCGCCTCGCCGCCCTCAAGATCGAACTGCCGACCCCGGCCACCCCGGCCGCGAATTACGTGCCCACCGTGATTGCCGGCAACCTGCTGTTCGTCGCCGGCCAGATCACCATCTTCAATGGCGAGCTTCGCCATCTCGGCAAGCTCGGCGCCAGCATCGACATCGAAACCGGCAAGCAGGCGGCCCGCCTCTGCGGCCTGAACATCATCTCACAGGCGCGCGCAGCGCTCGGCGGCAGCCTCGATCGCGTCAAGCGCTGTGTGAAGGTCGGCGGCTTCGTCAACTGCACGCCGGACTTCATCGATCATCCGCAGGTGGTCAACGGTGCCTCCGACCTGATGGTCGAAGTGTTCGGTGATGCCGGCAAGCATGCGCGTTTCGCAGTCGGCGCCGTGTCTCTGCCGCGCGGCGTGTGCGTTGAAGTCGACGCCATCTTCGAGATCGCCTGATCGCCATGGCCGGCCCAAGAAGCGGTAAGGTTGCCGCACGCCTGAAGGAGCTGGGCCTGGTATTGCCCCCGGCTCCGCTGCCGGTGGCGACCTATATCGGCTTTGTCACGGTCGGCAAGCTGGTGCATGTCGCCGGCGTCGGCCCGACCTGGGGCAAGGAGATCCGCCATGCCGGCAAAGTCGGGCACGACATCAGCTTCGAGGACGGCTATGCCGCCGCGCGACTGACGGCCCTCAACCTGCTCGCTCATATGCAGGTCGCCTGCGATGGCGACCTGGATCGTATCGCGCGTTGCGTGAAGCTGTTGTGCCTAGTCAACACCACGGCGGATTACATGGATGCGCAGAAGGTTGCAAATGGCGCCACCGACCTGCTGACCGAGGTGTTCGGCCAGGCTGACCGGCCTGCGCGCTCGACCACCACCGCTCCGTCCCTTCCCATGAATATCGCCTTCGAGGCCGATAGCGTTTTCCTGCTGCATTGAGAGTTCAACATGCCGCGTCTCGACATCCCGAAATGGTTGACCAAAACGCCGGTGGCGCATCGCGGCCTGCATGACATCGCCAAAGGCGTGCCGGAGAATTCGCTGCTCGCCTTCCGCAAGGCGATGGAAGCCGGCTACGCCATCGAAACCGATGTGCGCATCACCGGCGACAAGCAGGTGGTGGTGTTCCACGATCCCGACCTGACCCGGCTGTGCGGTCGGGATGGCATCGTCTGCCAGATGCCGCTGGCCGATCTCAAACCGCTCAGGCTGCTGGGCACCGAAGAAACCGTGCCGAGCTTCCGCGACCTGCTCGATCTGGTGCAGGGCGCCGTGCCGCTGGTGGTGGAGATCAAGAAGGACAAGGGCGAGCCCGTCGGTCCGCTGGAAAGCAGCGTGGCCCGCATGCTGCAGCATTATCCCGGCCCCTTCGTGATCCAGTCGTTCAATCCGCGTACCGTGAAGTGGTTTGAGAAGAACGCACCGCAGATCATCCGCGGCCAGATCGCGACCGACCTTGCCAATATGACCAAGGGCCTTAACTGGTTTACCAGACTTCAACTGAAGCGGGCCCTGATGACCGGCTACGGCAATCCCGATTTCCTCGCCTATGACGTGCGTGACCTGCCCTCCGAGATCACCGCGGCAGCGCGCCGGCGCGGCCTGCCTCTCCTGAGCTGGACCGTACGCACGCCCGGCGAGCGTGCCCGCGCCGCGGCACATGCCGACAATGTGATCTTCGAGGATCTGTCGACCACGGCTGTATGACCGCACGCCGCGACGCAGCAAGTAAAATCACCATCCGGGCGCTGACGCAGGTTGCCGACCTGCCGGCCGCCGACTGGGACCGCTGCGCCGGCAGCGATAACCCTTTCCTCGCCCATGCCTTCCTCGATGCCCTCGAACAGTCGCGCTGCGTCACGCCGCGCACGGGCTGGCAGCCGACGCATCTGGTGGCTGAGAACAGCGCCGGCGAGATGATCGGCGTCCTGCCGCTCTACATCAAGGGGCACAGCCAGGGCGAATACATCTTCGACCACGGCTGGGCCGATGCCTATGCCCGCGCCGGCGGGCAGTATTATCCCAAAATGCTGTCAGCCGTGCCTTTCTCGCCGGTCACCGGACGGCGCTTCCTGGTCGCACCGGACGCTGACTTCGACACCGTGGCGGCGGCACTGCTGCAGGCCGCACGTGAAATCGCCCGCCAGTACGGGCTGTCCTCGCTGCATGTAAACTTCCTGGGTGAAACCGAAGCGAACTGGGCGCAGGGCCACGACATGCTGCTGCGCATCGGCGAGCAGTTCCACTGGCAGAACGACGGCTATGCGGATTTCGAGGCTTTTCTGACGCAGTTGGCCTCGCGCAAACGCAAGGCGATCCGCAAGGAGCGCCGCGAAGCCATCGAACGTGGTATCGAAATCCACACCTTTCAGGGTGATGCTCTCACGCACGAGCACTGGGATGCGTTCTTCGAGTTCTACATCGATACCGGCAGCCGCAAATGGGGCCAGCCCTATCTGAACCGCAACTTCTTCCGCCGCCTGCAGGAGACGATGGCGGATCGCGTGGTTCTGGTGATGGCACAGCGCGAGGGCCGCTGGATCGCCGGCGCCTGGAACATGCTGGGCAGCGACACGCTGTATGGCCGCAACTGGGGCTGCATCGAACAGCATCCGTTCCTGCATTTCGAGTGCTGTTACTATCAGGCGATCGACTATGCCATCCGCCACGGCCTGAGCCGGGTCGAGGCCGGCGCCCAGGGCGAGCACAAGCTGGCGCGCGGCTACCTCCCCGTGCCGATCTATTCCGTTCACTGGCTTGCCGAGCCGGCCTTCCAGCAGGCGGTTGCGCGGTTTTTGAAGGAAGAGCGCGCCCATATGGCCGGCATGATCGCCGCGCTCGACCAGCATTCACCCTTTCGTCAGGTGACGCCGACCGAAGAAAGCGAATAGTCTATCCCCATTACGCAAGAGTATATTAGGGACCCGGGGTAACATCGGGCTTGCTGGGGAGGGAACTGACATGGCGGGATTACCGCAGCACGACGGCTGCATCTTCTGCAAGATCGTCAAGGGCGACGCACCGAGCTTCAAGCTCTACGAAGACGATCTCAGCTTTGCCATCATGGATATAAATCCCTTCAACCACGGCCATGCACTGGTGCTGAGCAAGGGGCATTACGCCAACCTGCATGAAGCAAGCGACGACAGCGTCGCCGCGGTCGCCCGCACGGCAAAGAAAATCGCCACCGCGGTTGTCGATTGCGTGCCGAATGACGGCGTCAATATCGTGCAGGCCAACGGCCCGGGCGCCGCCCAATCGGTGCAGCATTATCATGTGCATGTGCTGCCGCGCCGGCTGGGCGACAATGCCAAGCTGAACTGGAGCCTGTCGCCGGGCGATCACGAAGCCATTGCCAAACAGGCTGCCGATATCAAGGCTCGGCTGTAACGGGGGCTGCTTTGAAGTCCTGGCATCTCGGCCTCATTCTGTCGCTGCTCACCCTGTCGGCGGCGGCACAGGATTATACCGCGCTCTGCCGCGAAGAGGCGCAGCGCGGACAGGTCCAGGCCTGCCAGAAGGCCATCGCCGTCACGCCGCGCGATCCTGACCTGCATGCCCTGCTCGGCCAGGCCTATTTCGCCAGCGGGCTGTATAACCAGGGGCTGAAGGCCCTGCGCGAGGCCGTCATCACCTCGAACGGCGCAACGGAACATCGCTATCGCTATGCTGGTTTCGCCGCGCTGATCAACGAATACCCCAAGGCAGCACAGGAACTGGAACTGATCGTCGCGGCCGAGCCCGGCCACCTGAAGGCCTGGACGCTTCTGGCCGACTGCTACCGCTACATGAAGAACAGGCCCGATGCGAACCGTGCCGGGCGGAAAGCCGCCGAACTCGGCGATCCTGCCGAAGCCTATATCCTCGCCGTCCGCTACAACAGCGGCGAAGACATCAAGGTCGATCCCGCAGAGGAGTTGCGCTGGCTCGAACGGTCAGCCAAAGCTGGCTATGCGGCCGCGATCCAGGATCTGGTCCGCTTCTACGCCGACGGCCGTCCGGGCATGCCGCCGGATGCGACCAAGCGCGACTACTGGCAGCGCAAGGCAAAGAAGCTGAATTAGCCCGCTTCAGCGCAGCTTGGGATTCAGGGCGTCACGCAGCCAGTCACCGAGCACATTTACCGCCAGCACCAGCAGTACCAGCGTCAGTGCCGGGAAGAAGGTGATCCACCATTCGCCACTGAACAGGAAGCTCTGCCCAACACGGATCAGTGTGCCCAGCGAAGGCTGCGTGGGCGGCACACCGACACCGAGGAAGCTCAGCGTTGCTTCCGCCAGCACCGCCAGTGCCAGGCCGACAGTGGCCAGCACCAGCACCGGCCCCAGCGTATTGGGCAGCACATGGCGCAGCACGATCACCCAGGACGGCTGGCCGATCACGCGGGCGGCCGAAACATAATCCTTGTGTCGCTCCACCAGCGCCGCTGAACGGGCGACGCGGGCGAATTGCGGCCAGTCCGCGATCCCGATCGCAAAGATCAGTACGAAGATGGCGATCTCGTTGTGCAACTCACGCGGCAGAGCTGTGCGGGCGATACCGTCGATGGTGAGCGCGATCAGGATATTTGGGATGGTCAGCTGCACATCGGCGACGCGCATGACGGCGATATCGAGCCAGCCGCCGCGATATCCGCAGAGCACGCCAATCAGCGTGCCGAAGACGGCTGCGAAAGCGATGGCCGAGAAGCCGACCAGCAGCGAGATCCGGCTGCCATACAGCAGGGTCGAGAAAAGATCACGGCCCTGATCGTCTGTGCCGAGCAGATAGGTCAGCTGGCCCTCGTCCGTCCAGGCCGGCGGCGTGAAGGCATCCATCAACTTGACGGCGGCCGGGTTGAACGGATTAAACGGCGAGACCAGCGGCGCCAGCACCGCGGCGAGAATGATCGTCAGCGCCACCACGGCTGAAACCACGACGGCCGGGGAACGGCGGAAGCTGTAGGCCAGGTCGCTGTCGACCCAGCTGCGCAGGATGGCGCCAAAAGAAAAGCTCATGTCGCCTTCCCCGCCGCCTTGCCACGATCCATGCGCAACCGCGGATCGATCACGAAATAGGCCAGGTCGACCATCAGGTTCAGCACCACGAACATGGCGCCGACCAGCACGAGGTAAGCCGCCATCACCGGGATATCGGCGAAACCGACCGCCTGGATGAACAGCAGACCCATGCCAGGCCACTGGAACACCGTCTCGGTGACGATGGAAAATGCGATCAGGCCACCGACCTGCAAACCTATAATGGTGATCACCGGCATCATGGTGTTCTTCAGCGCATGATGGAAATGCACGATGCGGTTGCTCAGGCCCCGCGCGCGGGCGAATTTGACATAGTCGGTGCGCAGCACTTCCATCATTTCTGTGCGCACCAGACGCAGCACCAGCGTCAGCTGGTACAGGCTGAGCGTGATGGCCGGCATGATGATGGCGGCCCAGCCCGACTTGGTGAGGAAACCGGTGCTCCACCAGCCAAGATGCGTGACCTGGCCGCGGCCGAAACTGGGCAGCCAATCGAACTGCACCGAGAAGAGATAAATCAGGCCGATACCGATCACGAAGGTGGGCAGCGACACACCGACTAGACTGGACGTCAGGATCACGCGGCTGAGCCAGCTGTCGCGGCGGAGCGCCGTATAGACACCGAGCGGCATGCCGACAACCAGCGCCACCAGGGCCGAGAGAAAGACCAGTTCCAGCGTGGCCGGCACACGCTCCTGGATCAGCACTGAAACTGGCCGCTTCAGGCGATACGACAGGCCGAAATTGCCCTGCGCCGCATTGCCGAGGAAACGGGCAAACTGCAAGGGCGCAGGATCGTTGAGGCCGAGCTGCTCGCGCAACTCCGCACGATCCGTGGTCGTGGCGTCCTGACCAACCATGTTGTTGATCGGATCGCCGACGTAATTGAAAAGCATAAAGGCCACCAGAGCGACAGCCAGCATGACCGCCAGCGCCTGCGCCAGTCGTCCGACAATGTAACCGAGCATGGGGCTTTACTTACAAAAAAAGGTCCGCCGCCCCGGTATGACCCGGGGCGGCGGTTGGGGTTACTTCATCTTGGCGAAGTGGAAGCGCGGCACGTTGTCCGCGATGATCGGCATATCCAGCTTCTCGCTCATCGCCCAGTTCAGCACCTGGTGGTGCAGCGGCAGGTAGATGATCTCGTCGTTCAGGATGGTCCACGCGTCGTGGATCAGCTTGTCACGCTTGGCCGGATCGAGCTCGCTCAGCATACCATTGATCATGCCGTCCAGCTTCGGGTTCGAGTAGTTGGTGAAGTTCCAGCTGCCGTTCTTGCCGTCGGGCGTCTGGGCCATATACGAGAAGACGTAGTGGCTGTCGAAGGTCGGCACGCCCCAGCCCACCAGGTAGAAGGACGTATCCTTCTTCTGCAGCTTGGGAAAATGCAGGGTCTTCGACTGGGCCGCCAGATCAACCTTGATGCCGATCTGCGCCAGCATGCCAACCACAGCCTGGCAGATGCCCTCGTCATTCACGTAGCGGTCGTTCGAGCAATCCAGCTTGATGCCGAAGCCGTTGGCGTAGCCGGCATCCTTCATCAGCGCTTTCGCCTTGTTCAGGTCATACGGCAGGCGCTTGTCCAGCGCCTTTTCGTAACCATGCACGCCCGGCGAGGTGATCATGCCCGCCACCACCGCATCGCCGCGCATCACCTTCTGGGCGATCGCGTTCATGTCGATGGCATGGTACATGGCCTGACGCACGCGCTTGTCGGCGAAGGGATTCTTGCCCTTCACGTCGCCGTACTTCAGTTCCGGGCTGCCGACATCAAGACCGAGGAAGATCGTACGGATCTCGTTGGTCTTCTTCACCTGCAGGCCGGCCGAGCGCTTCACGCGCTCCACGTCCTGCACCGGCACGTCGAGCACGAAATCGAGCTGGCCCGACAGCAGTGCGGCGACGCGGGTCGCCGGCGTGGTCACCGGGGTATAGACGATCTCGTCGATGTTATGCGGGTTGTCCTTCAGGCCCCACCAGGTCGGGTTCTTGGCCACAACCGTGCGGACGTCCTGTTCGCGGGTCTTCAGCACGAACGGACCGGTGCCGTTGGTGTTGCGCACCGCGAAGGTCTCTTCCTTGTCCTTGTAGGACTGCGGATTGACCACATTGTTCTTTTCCGCCCAGGCCTTCGACATCATGAAGATGTTGGCGATCTGGTTCGGCAGGATCGGGTTGGCGCCATTGGTTTCGACGTGCACGGTCTGCGCGTCGATCTTCTTCACGTCCTTGACGCTGGCGATGTAGGTCTTGAAGTCGGAGTTGGGGTGCTGAGCGCGCTTCACCGAGAAGACCACGTCGTCGGCGGTGAAGTCACTGCCGTCATGGAACTTCACGCCCTGGCGCAGCTTGAATTCCCAGGTGGTGTCATTGACCGCCTTCCACGAGGTGGCGAGCGCGGGCACGAATTTCAGATCGGCGCTGTAGCCAACCAGGCCTTCATAGGTCTGGAAGCTCCCCGTGCGGGTCAGGCCTTCGTTCTGGCTGTGCGGGTCCATGGTGAGGTAGTCGCCCTGGCTCGCCCAGCGCAGCACCTTGCCCTGCGCGAGTGCCGGAGCGGCGATCAGCGGCAGAGCAAGTGTCAGCGCGCCGGCAAGCAGCGCGGCCTTGATACGGAATTTGGCCAATATAGCCTCCTGTTGTTTTTTGTCCTCCCCGCGCGGCCAGAGCTTTCCCCAGGCCGGACGGTCCCTGTGGCGCAGGCCTGAAGCCTGCGCCGCATGGACACCACTGTAATTTTATGGAGAATTTATGTCTACGGACTCGCGAGCGCTTCCGTAACGCTAACCCGTATGACGCGAACCGGGATCAGTGCGCGTATTCGGGCACCTTGCCGTCGGAAGAGCCATCGGTGCCGCCCTTCCCGCTTTTATCCGGTCCGCCCTTTTCGACGGTGAACTCGAAGGCCAGCTTGTCGTCTTCGACTTTCACGAGGACGTGACCACCCTTCACCAGTTGCCCGAACAGCAGCTCGTCGGCCAGCGGCTTCTTGATGTGCTCCTGGATGACGCGGCCGAGTGGACGCGCGCCATAGAGCTGGTCATAGCCACGCTCGGCCAGCCAGGCACGGGCTTCGTCAGTGAGGGCAACGGTGACATTGCGATCCGCAAGCTGACCTTCGAGCTGGGCGACAAACTTGTCGACCACCTTGTTGATCACTTCCGGAGCCAACGACGCGAAGGGGATCACCGCATCGAGACGATTGCGGAATTCCGGCGTGAACATCTTCTTGATCGCCTCTTCGTCCTCGCCTTCCTTCATGCCGCGGCCGAAACCGATGGCATTCTTGGACATTTCGGACGCGCCGGCATTGGTGGTCATGATCAGCACGACATTGCGGAAATCGACATGCTTGCCGTTATTGTCGGTCAGCTTGCCGTGGTCCATCACCTGCAACAGGATATTGAACAGGTCACCATGCGCCTTCTCGATTTCGTCGAGCAGCAGCACGCAATGCGGATGCTGGTCGACCGCATCGGTCAGCAGGCCGCCCTGGTCGAAGCCTACATAGCCCGGCGGTGCACCGATCAGACGGCTGACGCTGTGGCGTTCCATGTATTCAGACATGTCGAAGCGGATCAGTTCGACGCCCATGATGGTGGCGAGCTGGCGCGCAACTTCGGTCTTGCCAACACCGGTCGGGCCCGAGAACAGGTAACTGCCGATCGGCTTCTCCGGTTCGCGCAGGCCGGCACGCGCCAGCTTGATGGCACTGGAGAGTGCTTCGATGGCCTTGTCCTGGCCGTAGACCACGCGCTGCAGCTCGGCCTCAAGATTGCGCAGGGACTCCTTGTCCTCGCGCGAAACCGACTTGGGTGGAATGCGGGCGATCTTGGCAACGATGGCCTCGACCTCCTTCACGCCGATGGTCTTGCGACGTTTGTGTTCCGGCTTCATCAGCTCGGCCGCGCCGACTTCGTCGATCACGTCGATCGCCTTGTCGGGCAGTTTGCGGTCGTTGATGTATTTCGCGGCAAGTTCAACGGCAGCCTTGATCGCATCCTCAGTGTAGCGCACGCCGTGATGCTGCTCGTAGTAGCCCTTGATGCCCTTCAGGATCTTGATCGCGTCGGCCGGCGTCGGCTCGTTGACGTCGATCTTCTGGAACCGGCGCAGCAGCGCGCGGTCCTTCTCGATATAGGACCGGAATTCCTTGTAGGTCGTCGAACCGATGCAGCGCAGCGCGCCCGAGGCCAGTGCCGGCTTCAGCAGGTTGGAGGCATCCATCGCGCCACCCGAGGTAGCGCCGGCGCCAATTACCGTATGCATCTCGTCGATGAACAGGATCGAACCGGGCTGGCCCTCCAGTTCCTGCATCACCTGCTTCAGGCGCTCTTCGAAATCACCGCGATACCGCGTGCCGGCCAGCAGGCTGCCCATATCGAGCGCATAGATGGTGGAGTCCTTGAGGACATCCGGCACTTCGCCGCGCACGATGCGGCGCGCCAGGCCCTCGGCAATGGCGGTCTTGCCGACACCGGGATCGCCCACATAAAGCGGGTTGTTCTTGGTGCGGCGGCACAGGATCTGGATCGTGCGCTCGATCTCGGCCTCGCGGCCGATCAGGGCATCGATCTTGCCGGCCTTGGCCTTCTCGTTGAGGTTGACGCAGTAGGCGCTGAGCGCCTCTTTGTCCTTAGCCGCATTGCGGTCGCCGCCGCTGCGCTCGCGCTCACCGCGTTCGACGCGCTCGGCGCGCTGCTCGACATCGCTGTCGGCACCCCGCACCGGACGACGGTCACCCCTGCCCGGCGCCTTGGCAACGCCATGGCTGATATAACTGACGGCATCCAGACGGGTCATGTCCTGCTCCTGCAGGAAATGCACGGCATGGCTTTCACGCTCGGAGAAGATCGCGACCAGCACGTTCGCGCCGGTCACTTCCTCGCGCCCGGACGACTGCACATGGAACAGAGCGCGCTGCACGGCGCGCTGGAAGCTCAGCGTCGGTTTGGCATCCTGTGGGATGCTGACCACCAGGCCGCGCAGTTCTTCATCGATGAAAGTGCCGACACGCTGGCGCAGCTTCTCGACGTCGACATTGCAGGCACGCAGCACCGCAATCGCATCCTGGTCTTCGGTCAGGGCGAACAGCAGATGTTCGAGCGTGGCGAATTCGTGCTTTTTGGCGCCGGCGAGCGACAGCGCGCGATGCAGGGTCTGTTCAAGCGTGCGGGAGAAAGATGCCATTACGTGTAAGCCTCCCTCAGTCGCGTTCCATCGTGCACTGCAGCGGATGCTGGTGCTGGCGCGCGAAATCAATCACCTGGGTAACCTTGGTCTCGGCAACTTCGTAGGTAAAGACACCGCAGATGCCGACGCCCTTCTGATGGACATGCAACATGATGCGGGTCGCATCCTCGCGCGCTTTGTTGAAAAAGCGCTCAAGCACATGCACGACGAACTCCATGGGAGTGTAGTCGTCGTTCAGCAGCATAACCTTGTACATAGGCGGCTTCTGCGTCTTTGGCCGGGTCTTGGTGACCACGCCGACCTCGGTGCGCCCGCGCCCGTCACGTCCATCCCGTTCGCTCATACCCAGACCCAGCAAACTTGCGGCACCAGGAAAACAATTGGTGCACGGAATGATGATATGGCCACGCGGGTTAAAAATACCAGTAGCCTTGGGACAAAAAAAGAGCCCGGTTTTGTGACCGGGCTCTAAAACATACTCTACTGGGGAGGAAACTCTGGCGGCGCAAGCCGCCATAATATTTAGGCGGCGAGCGGCTTCACCATCTTTTCGACGGCGGCCTGAACCTGGGCATTGATCGGCGCGAAGGCGTCCTGCGCGACCTTGGTGGCCACTTCGCTCAGCTTGGTGGTGTGCGCGGTGTAGGCCTCGAAGGCGCTCTTGGCGTAGCCGCTCTGCAGTTCGATGAATTCCTGCAGGGTCTTGGCGCCCATCATCGCCTTGGCGGCGGAAATCTGGTCTTCCACCTGGGTCTTGGTGAAGGACATGACTTCAGCATTGATGCTCTCGAGGCCCTTGCTGGCGACGTTGCCGGCGGTCACGTAGGCTTCGACCTGATCCTTGCCGAGCTTGGCGGCGTCATCAACGCTCTTGCTGACGGCGTCGAAACGCTCCTTGCTCATCGAGAACGCCTTCTCCAGCGCTTCGGTGCTCGCGGCGATCGACTTTTCGACCTGCTCCTTCGAAGCGAACATCACAGCCTCAAACGGGTTGGCGAGGGCTTCGGTTTCGGTGCCTTCAATCTTCTTCTTGGTAGCCATGGGGTGCTGTCCTTGCTGTCTCGGGGTTTATCACTGGCCTGACCCACCTGGAGGGGGACGGCAAAATGCTGCGCTGCAACAGCCTTGAATTTAGGCACTGCCTGCCGGATCGTCAATGAAAAAATGGTGCGGTGCACAAAAATCTTGTGCGCCGCAATAGAATCGGCCGAAATCTGTGAAAAACTCGCTTAGTTGAACAGGATGCCCTGGCTGTAGCGCAGGCCGTTCTCGCCCACGATGTAGCGATGGGGTACCGATTTCATGCCTTTTTCCGTCCCCTGGCTGAGCATGGTGCCATAGGGCGGTAGCGCCACTTCATAGGGCTCGATCGGTTTCTCGGCCGTCTTGTCGAACGGCGCCACAGCGCGCAGCAGCGGCACGGCCATGCGGTCGAATTCCGGCGAGGGCCAGCCCCAGGCATGGAAGTGGAATTTACCCTCCCGGCAGGCGCTGGCAGTCCAGTAGAAGCTGTCGCCACGCAGGAAGAGCCCGCTGGGCGCCGGCGCTTCAAAACCGGTCGCCGTGATCGCCGCCTGCAACTGGGTGAACTCCGACGGATTCATGCGATACAGCGCCTGCTCCCCGTTCCACGGCCGCAACGGATCGGTGATCAGGATGTTGTTCAGCAGGCCCCGGCCCAGCACCCGGGCCTCCATCATCGCGCCGCCATCGGGCTGCGCCGTGATGTCATAACTGCGCTGCTGGTCGTCCTGCCGGGCATTGTAGACCAGCCGATATTTCGCGGGTTGGCCGGCGGTGCAGGCACGGGCGAGGTCGTCCCCGCCCACATAGCGGTCCCAGGTCAGGGATCGGCGGAGCGGATTGTCGGTCGGGCCCTGGGAGGCGCAGCCAGCCAGACCTGCCGCTAGGGCAAGGCCAACCGCGAACACTTTTTTAAAGCTCTTCGTCATAGTCTGGGTTTTCCTGCGTTTCCGGCTTGCGGATCCTGGTGAATCCATGCCGATTCAATCTGTTAGTAAACAATGCGCTGGACAAGGGGTAGGTCTGGTTAATATCCTTCTCCCGATTCGCGGCCTGGGGGGCACCCGGTCGTTACCCGCAGTCAGGGCACCCATCGCCCTAAGGGATACCGAGGTAAGGCAGATAATGATGCGAACCGATTTGGCCAAGGGGCGGATTCTCCCGGCTATTGTAACAATCTGTTTCACTGCCCTGGCGCTGGCCTTAACGGCTGCCCCCGCCCTGGCCGGTCCCTATTCCGCCATCGTGGTCGATGCCGATAACGGCCGAGTGCTCCATGCCCAGGAGCCGGACGCCGCCCGTTATCCCGCTTCTCTGACCAAGATGATGACCCTGTACATGGCCTTCGATGCCCTGAAGGACGGCCGGCTGAAAATGGACCAGCGGCTGACCGTGTCAAAGCACGCCGCAGCCCAGCCCTACGGCATCCCGCTCCGCGCCGGCCAGACCATTACCGTGCGCGACGCCATCCTCGCCAACATCACCAAGTCGGCCAATAACGCGGCTGCCGTTCTGGGCGAGGCCATCGGCGGCACCGAGAAGCAGTTCGCCGCGATGATGACCCGCCGCGCCCAGCAGCTCGGTATGCACAGCACTATATTCCAGAATGCCTCTGGCCTGCCCAACACCAAGCAGAAGAGCACGGCGCGCGACATGGCGACGCTGGGTATCGCCCTGGTCAAGAACCACAAGGCTTACTACAGCTACTTCTCAACCGCCGAATTTGAATGGCAGGGCACGCCTGTCCGCACCCACAACCACATGCTGGCGCGCTATGAAGGCGCCGACGGCATCAAGACCGGCTTCATCGCCGCCTCTGGCTTCAACCTGGTGGCCTCGGCCAAGCGCGATGGCCGCCGCATCGTGGCGGTGGTCTATGGCGGCACCAGCGTGCAGGCCCGCGACAACCGCATGATCCAGCTGCTCGACATCGGTTTCGAGAAGCTTGAGAGCGGCGAGGACCGCAATGCCCCACTGCTGATGGTCGACGCGCCGAAGCGTGACCAGGGCCTCGGCCTGATCTCGAATGCCGAAGCGGCCGCGCCCGCGCCCACCGCTGCCCGCGCCAAACAGATCAAGAAGGCAACCCAGGTCGCCGCACCGCGCGAGGCTGCCGCACCGTCTGGCGAGTGGGCCGTGCAACTCGGCGCCTTCAAACAGGCTGCTGCCGCCGAGAAGCTGCTCGACCGTGTGAAGACCAAGCTGCCGGAGGCCGAGCCGCTGGTGGATGCCATCGATGCCGGCAGGAGCACGCTGTACCGCGCCCGCCTCACCGGCCTGACCCAGACCTCCGCCCGTCAGGCCTGCGAACAGCTCAAGCGTGAAAAGATGACCTGCGCGGTCATTTCGCCGGACGCCTGAGCGCGCCGGATCGCATTTCAAACAGGCCGCGGCGATCCAGGTTGCCGCGGCCTTTTTCATTTCCGCCGTTTCCGGGCCCGGAATGTGCGCGCCGGCACAAGATGACCGCCATGTCGGCTTTCCTCCCAACTCCCGGCTTTTTATGATCGCGCGACACCCCGAGCTGCACTCATGGACCTGACCCACACCCGCCGCCGCCGCCTCAAGCTCCTGCACCTGTTCATGCTGCTGGGCATCCTGCTTGGCGCTGCTTACGGGACAGCCCTCGGCATCATCATGGGCGAGGACTTCCTCCCCCATATCCTGGTGCACGGCACGCTGCGGGGAGCATTCACCGGTCTGCTGGTCAGCTCCGCCATCGCCTATTTCGAGATCTATGTCGTCGAGGGCGCCAACGGGCTGCGCCGCCGTCCCTTCTGGCAGCTGCTGGCCATCAAGGAGGTCGTCTACATCGGCGCCATCCTCGGCGGCGACTGGCTGGGCAGCACATTCTTCGGCGCACCCGGCGACCCGGGTTTCGGCTTCAACCGCATTACTGCCATCACCTTCTTCTTTTCGGTCGGCTTCGCGCTGCTGATCAACTTCACCATGGAAATGTCGATGCTGCTGGGCCCCGGCGTGCTGGGCAACATGCTGCGTGGCCGCTATCACCGCCCGCGGCTGGAGCACCGGCTGATGGTGTTCTTCGATATGCGCGGCTCGTCCGCCATCGCCGAGAAGATCGGTGACATGGCTTTCCACAGTTTGCTGAACCGCTTCTTTGTCGACCTGACCGAACCCGTGCTGGCCTGGGGCGGTGTGGTGCATAAGTATGTCGGTGACGAGATGATCGTGACCTGGCCGCTGGACGGCCGTCGGAATCCGGCCGGCGCCTATGCAGCCGTACGCGAGGCGCAGCAGCGGTTCGCCCAGCTGTCAGACCGCTACCGTCAGGATTTCGGGGTTGCGCCAGACTTCCGCGCCGTACTGCATGCCGGCCCGGTGGTGGCAGGTGAAATGGGTGAAGTGAAACGCGAGATCGTACTTTTGGGCGATACGGTCAACACCACCGCGAAAATCGAAACGGTCGCCAAAACCCTGCCCAACGACATCATTGCCTCGGCCGAGGCCCTTGCGGCAGCCGCACTGCCGGACGGGATGACGTCGCAGGGGCTGGGCACCTTTCCGCTGCCGGGCAAGTCGACCCCCGTCGTCCTCTACAGCATCACCTGATCTCAAAAAGCCTGTTTCGTCTGCGCTGACAGCCGCGGTTCCATTTGCTATTTTCAGCCTCGCCCGAAGCCCTGATTTGTCGCCCGCCCCGTTGCAGGCGACATGGCATCCCGCCCCTTGGTTGCTTCTCCCTGCCCGGCCCTGACGGCCGGCAGGAGGGCATAGACCAAAAGGATCAGGGGCGATGCCTGCTTCTACCCCCAACGTGACCTCCGCCAGTATGGCCTTCGTAGCCTTCCGCGTGCTGCTGCCGTTTGCCTGCGGCTATTTCATGTCTTACCTGTTCCGCAGCGTGAATGCGGTGATCGCACCAAACCTGCAGCGCGATCTCGGTATCGGCGCGGGCGATCTCGGGACGCTGACTGCCGCCTATTTCGTCACCTTCTCGCTGTTCCAGCTGCCGCTCGGCATCCTGCTCGACCGCTATGGCCCGCGCCGCGTACAGGCCTGCCTGCTGCTCTCAGCCGCCCTGGGCGCCGTGGTCTTCGCCGTGGGCAGCAATCTGTCGCATTTGGTGATTGGTCGCGCGCTGGTCGGCTTCGGTGTCGCCGGCGGGCTGATGTCGGCGATGAAGGCCATTGCGCTGTGGCTGCCCAAGGAGCGCTGGGCGTTGGCCAATGGCGTATTCATGACCGCCGGCGGCCTTGGCGCACTGGCCGCCACACTGCCGGTCGAACTGGCTTTGGAGCATTATCACTGGACCGCATTATTCTGGGGCCTGGCCGCGCTGACCGTGTTCGCTTCGACGATGATCTTTTTCATTGTGCCAGAGCGTGAAGCCAGGCCGCCCTCTACCGCCAATCTGGGGGAACAGCTGCGCGAATGCGGTCGCTTCCTGGCCGATGCGCGGTTCTGGCGCATCGCCCCGGTCTCGATGATGGGCATGGCCAGTGGCATGTCGATCCAGGGACTCTGGGCCGGGCCTTACCTGCGGGATGTCGGCGGTCTCGACCGCGCCGGCGCCGCGCAGGTGCTGTTCATCATGGCGGCAGCCCTCACCGCCGGCTTCACCCTGACCGGCATTGCCGCCGACCGGCTGCAGCGCCGTGGCATCCCGCTCGGCCGGGTCATGTCCTGGGGCGTGGTGCTCTATGCCATCGTACTGGCGGCACTGGCCAGCGGCTGGATGCCGACCAGCCCGCTGCTGTGGATTGCCTTCGGCATCATGTGCAACACCACCGTTCTGGCCTATCCGATCCTGAGCAGCCAGTTCGCGCCGGAACAGGCCGGGCGGATCAACACGCTGCTGAACGGCGTGGTGTTCGGCTTCACCTTCTTCGCCCAAGCCGGCATGGGCTGGCTGATCGCACTGTGGCCGCGCGGCGATAACGGCAGCTATCCGCTGGTCGCCTATCAGTGGACCTTCGGCCTGGCGATGGTGCTGCTGCTGCTGGGGCTGGCCTGGTATCTGCTGCCGCGCCGCACAGCCGCTTAGACGACCGCGGCGCCTTACTGCACCGGCGCCTTACTGAACAGGAGGGCGACCGACCGAGTAATAGCGGAAGCCGGCCTGCTTCATTTCGGCCGGTTTGTAGATGTTGCGCAGGTCAACCATCACCGGTGCGCGCAGCAGCGTCTTGAGCTTTTCCATGTCCAGCGCCCGGAACTGGTTCCACTCGGTGATGATCACCAGGACGTCGGCACCGGTCGCGGTTTCGTAGCCGTCATCGCACCAGACGATATCCTTGAAGAGCTTCTTGGCTTCATGCATGCCTTCGGGATCGAAGGCACGGATGGTCGCCCCAGCCGATTGCAGCGCCGGCACGATCTCCAGACTGGGGCTGTCGCGCATGTCATCGGTCTCGGGCTTGAAGGTCAGGCCAAGCACCGCAATGGTCTTGCCCTTCACCGAGCCGCCGCAGGCAGCCACTACCTTCTCAGCCATGCGGCCTTTGCGCTTGTCGTTCACATCGATCACGGTCTCGACGATGCTGAGCGGAGCGTCGAACTTGCGGCCGGTGGCTGCCAGCGCATTGGTGTCTTTCGGGAAACAGGAGCCGCCGTAGCCCGGGCCGGCATGCAGGAACTTACCACCGATACGGCCATCCAGGCCGATGCCGCGCGCCACGTCCTGCACGTTCACATTCACCTTCTCGCACAGGTCGGCGATTTCATTGATGAAGGTGATCTTGGTCGCCAGGAAGGCGTTGCCGGCGTATTTGATCAGCTCCGCCGTTTCCAGCGTGGTGAACAGGATCGGCGTCTCGTTGATATACAGCGGACGATAGAGCGCGCGCAGCAGCTCCCTGGCCCGGTCGCTGCCTGCGCCGCAGACCACGCGGTCCGGACGCATGAAATCCTCGATGGCCGCCCCTTCGCGCAGGAATTCCGGATTGGAAGCGACTTCGAATTCGGCATCGGGACGGGTTTCGCGGATGATGCGCTCGACCTCGCGACCGGTACCCACCGGTACGGTCGACTTGGTGACGATCAGCGTGTAATGCGTCAGCGCCTCGGCAATCTCCTTGGCAGCCGCATAAACATACGAGAGGTCTGCTTCGCCATCGCCGCGGCGGGACGGCGTGCCGACGCCGATAAACACCGCATCGGCATTGGCCACCGCCGCCTTGATGTCCATGGTGAACGACAGGCGGCCGGCCTTGACGTTGCGCAGCACCAGATCGTCCAGACCCGGTTCGAAAATCGGAATTTCACCACGCAACAGGCTGTTGATGCGGTCGGGATTCTTGTCGACACAGGTGACGCTGTGACCGAACTCGGAGAAACAGGTTCCGGACACCAGGCCGACATAGCCGGTGCCAATCATCGCTACGCGCATTCTCTACCCCCCGGCGGTACCGCCGCGTTTAAAGCGTCTTGTAAACCTCGCGGACGATCTCGGCCGCATCCTTGCTCATATCGGCGCGATCGAGCGCGTAAGCGATGTTGGCATGCAGGAAGCCGATCTTGTCGCCGCAATCGTAGCGCGTACCGCTGAAACGCAGGCCATGGAACGGCACCTCGCCGATCATGCGGGCCAGCGCGTCCGTCAGCTGGATCTCACCGCCAGCGCCACGCTGCACCTTGTCAAGATGATCGAACACCGACGGCTGCACGATATAGCGGCCGATCACGGCGGTGCGCGACGGCGCCTTGTCCGGGCTCGGCTTTTCCACCAGGCCCTTCACCTCGACAAGCTTGTCAGTGTCTTTACCCGGCGAAACGATACCATAGCGCTTGGTGTGTTCGTGCGGCACATCCATCGCCGCGATCATGTTGCCGCCGACCTTATTGTAGGCATCCACCATTTCGGCGAGGCAGCCCCGCTTCGACAGGATCAGGTCATCGGCCAGCAGCACGGCAAAGGGCTCGTCGCCGACCAGCGACTTGGCGCAACGCACGGCATGGCCCAGGCCCATCGGTTCCATCTGGCGGGTGTAGGACACCGCGCCGGCCTTGGGCATCCAGCTGTTGATCAAGTCGAGCAGGTCGTTTTTGTTGCGCTCCTTGAGCGTATCCTCGAGCTCGTAGGAACGGTCGAAGTGATCCTCGATCGCCTGCTTGCCACGGCCGGTAACGAAAATGAACTCCTCAATGCCGGCGGCCTGTGCCTCTTCCACGGCATACTGGATCAGCGGCTTGTCGACGACCGGCAGCATTTCCTTCGGCATCGCCTTGGTGGCGGGCAGAAAGCGGGTGCCGAGGCCTCCGACAGGAAACACAGCTTTGCGGATCGGACGAATCATGCGACTGGCACTTTCTTGTTGTTGAACGGGGGCGATTCGAGCCCGGGCCACTGCGCGTTTTTACGCTGCCGCCCCGGTCTCGTGCAACTGGGGGGCCGGGTCCGGCCGGACTTCTGGCCGCCTTTCATGGCCCGGTAATGGGGCAGAAATGCGGCCCGGAACGGGGCGCGGCGGCAGTGACCCGGCCACTGTCCCTGCCCGCCTTTCACTATCCTGGCCCGGACCCTATCATGGCCCCTCGCCCATCCCCGAAAATGCCCGGAGAGGCCCGTGTCCGCCGCACCTGATTTGAAGCCAAACGACCAGCCGGTCCTGCGCGCCCAGCCCGAAGCCGGCATTGTCCGCCTGACCCTGAACCGGCCCAAGGCCTATAACAGCCTCTCGGTCGGGATGATGACCGCCCTGCAGGCTGAGCTCGATGCCATCAAGGCCGCGCGGGATAGTGTCAAAGTGGTGATCATCGCCGCCAGTGGCCCCGGCTTCTGCGCCGGCCACGACCTGAAGGAAGTGCGGGCCAATCCGGGCCGGCAGCAATACGAAGCCCTGTTCCGGCAATGCTCGATGCTGATGCAGTCGGTGGTCGCCCTGCCCCAGCCGGTGATCGCGCAGGTACATGGCGTAGCCTCCGCCGCCGGCTGTCAGCTGGTGGCGAGCTGCGATCTGGCCGTGGCGGCCGATACCGCACGTTTCGCGACGCCCGGCGTGAATATCGGGCTGTTCTGCTCGACACCGATGGTGGCGCTGTCGCGCAACGTCTCGCGCAAGCATGCGATGGAAATGCTGCTGACCGGCGACCTGCTGCCGGCGGCCCGCGCCGCCGAGATCGGCCTGGTCAACCGCGTGGTGCCGGAAGCTGGCCTCGCAGATGCCGCGCTGGCACTGGCCATCCAGATCGCCGCCAAGTCGCCGCTGACCGTGAAGATCGGCAAGGAAGCCTTCTACCGCCAGGTCGACATGCCGCTGGCTCAAGCCTACGACTATGCCAGCCGGGTGATGACGGAAAACATGCTGGCACGCGATGCCGAAGAAGGCATCGACGCTTTTATCGAGAAACGCGACCCCAAATGGGAGGGCCGCTGACATGAGTGCTGTCCTGGAAAAGATCGACCACGACAATTACGACGACGATTACATTCGCGGCGTCCTGCGCAAGGTGAATGTGATCGCGATGGCCGGCGCCAGCGCAAACTGGAACCGCCCCTCCTACTTCGCGATGAAATACCTGCAGCAGAAAGGCTACCGCGTCATCCCGGTCAACCCGAAGGAAGCCGGTAAAGAGATTCTTGGCGAGAAGGTCTATGCCAGCGTCAACGAGATTCCGGTGAAGGTCGACATGGTCGACTGCTTCCGCAATTCCGATGCCATCCCGCCGCTCGCCGACGAAGCGATCAAGGTGGGCGCCAAAGTGCTGTGGATGCAGCTCGGTGTGCGCAACGATGCCGCAGCGCAGAAGGCTGAGGCCGCCGGGCTCAACGTGGTGATGAACCGCTGCCCCAAGATCGAATACGGCCGGCTCAGCCAGGAGATCGGCTGGATGGGTGTGAATACCCGCGTTATCAACTCCAAGCGTCAACGGCGGATTTAAGATCATGGCCGATACCAAGAAGCCTGCTGCAGGTCGTGCGGCAGACAACACCTCGCCCTATGGCTTCGATACCCTGCAGGTGCATGCCGGCACGGCGCCCGATCCGGTCACCGGCGCGCGCTCGACGCCGATCTACCAGACCACGGCTTTTGTATTCGAGGATGCCGACCAGGCCGCCTCGCTGTTCAACCTGCAGAGCTTCGGCAACATCTATACCCGCCTGACCAACCCGACGACCGCCGTGCTGGAGCAGAAGGTTGCGGCGCTGGAGAATGGCCGCGCGGCAACGGCTGTCGCCAGCGGCCATGCCTCGCAGCTGGTGGCCTTCCACATGCTGATGAGCCCGGGCGACCATATCGTGGCCTCCAGTAAGCTCTATGGCGGCTCGATCACCCAGCTCGGCGTCAGCTTCCAGCGCTTCGACTGGCACACGACTTTCGTTGATCCGGACAACCTCGACGGCTTCCGCAAGGCGATCACACCGAAGACCAAAGCCATCTATGCCGAGAGCCTGTCCAATCCCGGCGGCGTGGTGGCGGATATCGCCGCATTGGCCGAGATCGCGCATGAGTCCGGTATCCCGCTGATCATCGACAACACCATGGCCTCGCCGTATCTCTGCCGTCCCATCGAGCATGGCGCCGATATCGTGCTGCATTCGGCCACCAAGTTCCTCGGCGGCCATGGCAACTCCATGGGTGGCGTGATTGTGGATTCCGGCAAGTTCGACTGGGGCCAGAACGACAAGTTCCCGCACCTATCGAAACCCTCGCCGGCCTATCACGGCCTGACCTTCTGGGAGACCTTCGGCGACATGGCCTTCGCTGTCGCCTGCCGCGTGATCTCGCTGCGCGATCTCGGCCCGGCGATCTCGCCCTTCAATGCCTGGATGATCCTGACCGGCATGGAGACGCTGAGCCTTCGCATGCGCAAGCATTGCGACAATGCGCTGGCGATAGCCGAATTCCTGTTGAAACATCCGCAGGTAGCCTGGGTGAACTATGCCGGCCTGCCGGGCGACAGGCACCACGAGCTGGCGCAGAAATACCTGCCCATGGGCGCCGGCAGCACTTTCACCTTCGGCCTGAAGGGCGGTTACGACGCCGGGCTGAAATTCGTCGATGCCGTGCAGATCTTCTCGCATCTGGCCAATGTCGGCGATACGCGCAGCCTGGTGATCCATCCGGCCTCGACCACGCATCGTCAGCTGACACCCGAACAGCGCTCGGCGGCAGGCTCCGGTGACGACGTGATCCGGCTATCGATCGGCATCGAGGACGTCGCCGATCTGATCAAGGACCTCGATCGAGCGCTGAACGCAGTCTGATTACTCGGCCGCTACCGGCACGATTGTCTGCTGTGCAGCGGCAGCCTTGTCGCGTGGCAATAACAGCGCAAACACCCCCGCTCCAGCCGCAGCCACCGCCAGCAGGATGAACAGCACGTCCAGCGTGCCGGTCATGCGGTAGATCACCGGGATCACGGCCACGCCGAGCGATGACACGCCGAGCGTCAGCACGAATTTCGCGCCAAAGGCCCTGCCTCGCCATTGCGGCGGCGTGTATTTCGCCAGCAGTGAATTCTCCGCCGCCTGCCCCGCCACATTGAGGCTGACCATCAGCGCCGCCACCGGCACCAGTGCTGGATGGATCAGCATCATGGCGATGATGATGACCGGAATCTGCAACCACTGCACAGCGGCATAAACGCTGCGCAAAGCATAACGGTCGGCCAGTTCTCCGCCAACGATCTGCGACAATGCCGAGGCGGTATAGACGATGGTGACCATGCCGCCGATGCCGAGCATGCTGTCGTTCAACCAGTCCGACAGGCGCGTGTCGAAGATCTTGGGCAACGCGAAAGCCGTCGCCTGGAAGATGAGGCCCGTGCAGAGCATGGTGGCCGACATCACCCAGAAGACGCGCCAGATATCGCTCTTGCCGGGTGGCGGCGTCGGCACGGCATCTTCGCCACGATCGAGCAGCCGGTCGGTCTGTCGTGCCCAGAGGAAAGCGACGCCGGTGATCAGGCAGACTGCGCCCGGCAGGATGAAGGCCGCGCGCCAGCCGTAAAGCTGGGCCAGGAAACCGGCCACGAGCGCAGCAGCCGCGGTGCCGACCGATCCGAACACACCATTGATGCCGAGTGCGCGGCCGCGGTTGACGGCATTGCGCACCAGCCAGGGAATGCCGACCGGATGATAAATCGCCGCGAAGAGTCCGATACCGGCCAGGCCGAGGCAGATGGTGAGCGGCGTATCGGCCATGCCGGTTGCAATCGAGCACAGGCCGACACCGAGGAAGAACAGCGCCATCATGCCGGACGCGCTCCACTTGTCGCCCATCCAGCCGGCGGGAAGTGCTGCGGCACCGAACAGCACGCTCATCGGGATCGACAGTGCGAACAGCGTGTCGTAGCCCATACCCCATTCGCGCTCGAGCACCAGCACGATGGTGGCGTAGAGCAGCGTGAAGAGATGCGAATAGGTATGGGCCAGACTGGAGAAAACCAGCGTCAGGAAACCGGAAGAGCGGGACATCTGCGGACTCGGGTAACTGGAGTTGCCGCCAGCCTACGCCCGTCCGGCCACGGAGCAAGCCCCTAAAATGCCTCCATACATTATTGCCGGTTCATTGTTGTCGGCGGGCAAACAGGGCGTGCAGGAACAGCGCCAGCCAGCCCAGTACCAGCACGGCCAGGCCGGGCTTGGTCAGCAGCCCCAGCCAGCCCGGGGCAATGCCGAAGGCAAAGGCATAGAGCGAGCCGGTGAACAGCAGCTGTCCGGCGACGAAGCACCAGCCGGCAGCCGGCAGCCAGAAACCCGGCGCGTAATAGTCATCGCGGTTCCACAGCAGCGCCACCCCCAGCAGCGCCACGGCATGGATCAGCCCGTAGCGCGCCGCCGTGACACCGAATTCGATCTGTTCCGGGTTGGTGACGATATGCCGGACAACGGCATCGCCAAGCGCACCGACGGCGCCGGCCAAGGCAGCAAAGGCGATCCATAAACGGTCCATGGTGTCAGCCTAGCCGGTCGTCTTCGGCGGAGACAGGAAACGGAAGCTCTGCTCCAGCCAGGCGCGCCGCGCCGGGCTGCTGAACCTCCACAGATACCGTTCGACCCAGTAATGCACGAGCGTGATGGCGACGACGAACGATACCGCCAGCCGAATTTCGGTGTCACCGCCATCAAGCTGCATCCGGCCGCTGACGCGCCAGAGCACCACGCCGCCCAATACTACGGCCGCAAACAGAACCAGCGGCCAGATTAAAAACCGCTCGGGTTTTCCAGTGGCCCGCCCGGCGGCATGCAGGCCAAGGATCAGCACATACTGCAGGCCATGCGCCACCGCCCAGGCCACCAGCACCAGCAGCGGATCGGTCGAAAGGTAGGTCGGCAGGAAGAAGAAGACACAACCGAGGAAGATTACCAGAGCGAATGGCTCATGCCGGCGCCAGTTCGCCACCAGGTAATACAGCATGCAGGGAATCAGCACGGCATAGATCGCCAGCCCGCCATAGCGGAACAGTGAGAAGACCGGATCGACGCGACTGAGGTCGAGCGGCCAGGTCTGCGGGTTCAGCGTGAACATCACCGGTGCGAAGATGTGATAGCCCGCCAGCAGCCCGGCGACATTGCCGGCGTTGAGCGCGTGGCGTTCGAAGCGGCCCATCGGCCTGCGATACGAGATGCGGGTGGCGAAGGCGACGACGCCGAAATTCTGCCGGCCGAAATGCCACATGCCGAAGAAGGTGTAGAACAGCATGAAGGCCGTCACCATCCACAGTGGGGATGACACCAGCACCGCCGTGGTCGCAGCCATCAGCAGGAGAGGAATGGCAAGCAGAGTCAGCAGCGGACGCGGCACGCCGACCAGCTCACGCGCATCGACCAGCAGGTAGAGCGTGGTGAAGACATGCGGTGCGGCCAGCAGTTCCAGTACGCGCAAGGCGTTGCTGCCGGCAAGGCCGACGCTGCCGGGCATGCCCAGATGCAGCGCGGCCAGCAGGACCGGGCCGATGGTCGCCAGGGCCATCAACACCAGAAATGACCGACCGGTCAGCAATGGCGCAAGAACGCGGTCCATCGATGTGGCTCCAGCAAAACCGACTGGCCGGGACAATACCGGCAGAGGTGCGCTGGGGCCTGTGACCGTTCGAAGACCTAGCGTTTTGTTTCAGCCAGCAGCCATGCGATGTACTCGGCATTGCCGCCCTGCCCTACCGGCAACGACAGCACGCAGGGCACGCTGTAACTATGGGCGGCCTTCACGGCGGCCGTGGCGGCGTCGACCAGATCGGGACCGGTCTTGAGAATCAGCACGGCTTCCTCGCCCTGCTCCAGCTTGCCCTGCCACCAATAAACCGAGCGCATGCCGGGGATGATGTTGGCGCAGGCGGCCAGCCGCTCGCCCACCACCTTCCGCGCGATCGCCTCGGCTTCGGCGACAGTCGATGTCGTGCAGTAGAGCAGGACGATGTCAGTCATCGCGGCTCAAAGACCGGTCATGCCAAAGCGCGACAGACATGCCCAGCACCACCACCGCGCCGGCCTGATGCAGCGTGCCGAGTGACACCGGCACATGCGCCAGCAACGTGGCGATGCCAAGACCGAGTTGTACCAGCACCGCCGTCAGCAGCCCATGGCGCAGCCCGGTCGCCGCTTTGCCCTTCAGCGATAGGGCCGTGACGACGGCCAGAACGAACACGCAGTAAGCCAGCATGCGATGCTGGAACTGCACGGTCATGGCATTCTCGAAGAAGTTGGTCCACCAGGGCTTGGCGATCAGCAGGCCGTCAGGGATGAAAGCGCCATCCATCAGCGGCCAGGTGTTGTGCGCCAGACCGGCATTCATGCCGGCCACTAAGCCGCCTGACAGTACCTGGACGAACACCAGCACCGTCAGCGCCGCCGCGAGGCCGCCGCCGCGACCGGAGACCATGCGGCCATAGCGCAGCAGCGAAAGACCGCCCCAGAGCAGATAAGCGAAGATGAAAAAGGCCAGCCCGAGATGCGCGGTCAGACGATAGTGACTGACATCGGGATGATCGACCAGGCCGCTCGCCACCATGAACCAGCCGAGCGCGCCCTGGCTGCCGCCGAGCAGGAACATCGCCACCAGATGCGGCTTCATACCGGCGGGAATGCGGCCGGAAATCCAGAACAGCAGCATCGGAACCGCGAAGGCGAGACCGATCAGGCGACCGAGCACGCGATGGATGTATTCCAGCCAGTAGATGTTCTGGAACCCCTCCAGCGTCATGCCGATGTTGATCTTCTGGTATTCAGGGAACTGCTTGTATTTCTCGAACTCGGCAATCCAGGCCGCTTCCGACAGCGGCGGCAGCCAGCCGGTGATCGGCTTCCATTCCACCATCGAAAGACCGGACTCGGTCAGGCGGGTCAAGCCGCCGATCACCACCATCAGCGCCACCAGGCCGGCGACAGCGAACAGCCACAGCGCCACAGCGCGGGCATCGCCGTCGCGTCGTTCGCTCATCGCCTTCAGAACCGTCATCGTCTCCATGCCCTCAAATCCTGTCGTCACGCTATTAGTCGAGCGCAAGAAAGACCGCAGCACCGGCCCGGTCAAGCCCGGCCGGCTGCGACATTTTACCGTTTCTTGCGGGCCCGGAAGTCATAAATCCCGGGGCGCTGCCGGGGATCCTCACCGGCTTTGAAAATCTGTGTCTTCTGCACCTTCTGGGTGCCAGTGGTGGGCAGGCTGTCGACAAACAGCAGCCAGCCGGGCGCCTTGAAATAGGCAAGGCGGTCGAAGCACCAGGCGAACAGCTGATCGGCAAGATCCGCTGTGGCGGCATGGCCATCCATCAGCACGATGCAGGCCATCACCTCTTCCTCGCGCAGTTCGTCGGGCGCGGCCAGAACAGCCACCTGCGCCACGGCGTCATGCGCCTGCAGGCAGGCCTCGATCTCGGCCGCCGCGATATTCTCGCCCGAGCGGCGGATGATGTTTTTCATGCGATCGACGAAATACAGCATGCCGCTGTCGGACTGCCGCACCACGTCACCGGTATGGAACCAGCCGCCGGCCCAGGCCTCGGCCGTCGCCTTGTCATTCTTCAGATAGCCGGAGAAGAAACCGCGACGTGGGTCGGCGGCCGAATGGCGCACCAGCAGTTCGCCCTCCTGACCGCGCGGCAGTTCCTTTCCATCAGCGCCCGCCACCATCGCCTCGAAACCAGGCTGCGGCCGACCAAAGGCGCGCGTGTCGATCTCACGCGGTTCGTGGCAATCAGAAAAGATGCGACCGGTTTCGGTCATGCCCCAGACCTCGACCAGCGGGAAACCGAAACGGTCTTCGAAAGTCTTGTGCAGCTGCGGCTCGACGCCGGCGCCAAGACCGAAGCGCACGCGATGCTGCTTCTCGTCCGTGGTGACCGGCTGGTTGAGCAGCAGCGGCGGCACGATACCCAGATAGTGGATAATGGTGGCCCGGGTCTGCGCCACTTCCTGCCACCAGCGCGTCGGACTGAAGCGCTCGGTCAGGATCAGGCAGTTCGCCGTCAGCATGGCGCAGCTGGCAGTCACCATTGCATGGTTCATATGGAACAGCGGCAACGGATTGTAGAAGCGGTCCTCGCCCGGTCTCACCGTCAGCAGTCCGCCGAGATCGCGATAACAGGCCCCGGCGGTAAGTGCATAGAAGTTAGTGAGAATGCACCCCTTGGGACGGCCGGTCGTACCCGACGTATAAAGCAGCGTGCATTCCGTATCGTGGCCAATACTGCCGCTCGCGGCCCTGATCTGCGGGGCCGGGAAAACCTCAGGCAAGGCCGTGCAATCGAAAACCGGCAGCGGTTTTTCGCTGCGATCGCGCGCCATGGCGTTCAGGTCATCGACGCGATGCGGCACGCCGACCACCAGGTCGGCCTCGGAATGCTGCATCTGATACAGCATCTCATCATGCCGGTAATCGGGATTGATCGGCACGATGCCGCAACCCAGGGCGTTCAGCGCCAGATAGTGAAAGAGGAATTCCGGCCGCATTTCCAGCAGCAGGCCAACCCGATGCCCAAGGCCATAGCCGGCGGAACGATAGCGCGTCACCAGATCGTCGACGATCAGTGCAACGGCGCCGTAGCTCAGTTCCAGCCCGTCGGGCGCATAGGCACGGTCGGGTCTGGACGGCACGCAGAGAAAACTGTTCTGCGGATGCGCCTCGGCGGTCCGTTTAAAGGCCGCGTAGACGGATGGCGGCAGCCCTTCTCCCATGCGGGGTTTCCTCCGGTCGTTTTTTCGTTGCCGCCATTCTGCTCAACGCAGTGTCAGAACCGCAAGCATCACGGTGCCGATGACGATGCGGTACCAGGCAAAGGGTACAAAGCCGTAGCGGTTGATGAAGGCAATGACGGAACGCACCACCAGCAGGGCGCAGAGGAAAGCCACGATGAATCCGGTCAGGATCAGCCCGGCGCCGTCGAGCGTAAGGGTGTCGCGATTCTTGAACAGGTCATAGGCCGTCGCCGCCGCCATGGTCGGAACCGCGAGGAAGAACGAGAATTCGGCCGCAGCGGCTGGCCGCACACCCAGCAGGCGAGCGCCCATGATCGTGGCGCCGGACCGCGATACGCCCGGGATCATGGCGAGGCATTGCAGCAGGCCGATTTTCAGGCTGAGGCGTAATTTGAAATCATCGACGCTCTCGACCTCGCCCTCGCCCACGAACCGCTCGATGGCGAGGATAACGATGCCTCCGACGATCAGCGCGATCGACACGACCCAGGGATTGAACAGCACGCCCTTGATGAAGCCATGCGCGAAGAAGCCGATCACCAGCGCTGGCAGGAAGCCGAGCAGGACATTAACGGTGAAGCGGTTGGCGCGATCGTCACGGCCCAGTCCGGACAGCGTGCTCCACAGCCGCGACCAGTAGACGATGCAGATGGCCAGGATGGCGCCTAGCTGGATAGCGATCTCGAAGACCTTGCCGGGCGGGCCCTCAAAGCCCAGCAGGTCGACCAGCAGGATCAGGTGGCCGGTCGAGGAGACCGGAATGAATTCGGTCAACCCCTCGACGACACCGAGAAACGCGGCCTGCAAATAATCGATCAGCATGACACGACCGCTTGCGGCCAGACCGGGCCAGTTACGAGCCAGTTTCGTCCTGTTTGAGCCAGTTTCGTCCTGTTTGAGCCAGTTTCGTCCTGTTTGAGCCAGTTTCGTCCTGTTTTAGCCAGCTCAGAATTGCAAAAACACCTGAAAATCAACAAAAAATCCGCTTTCATCGCCCCATCCCGCTCCTGTGACCATGCCTCCACGCCCGGATCGGTAAAACACCAGACAAAAGAGAACAATTATAGTACAAACCGCCAGACTCGGCAAGATACCAGCGCTATCTGACAGGCTTGCGCGACCGCTGCCTAGACCGCGAATGCAGGTGAAACGAAATGCCGCATCAGCCGTTTATGAAGTAGTTACGACAACAAAAACGGAGCCTGCCCTCATGCGTGCCATTCTGTTGTGGCTACTCGGTATCCCGATTCCGATCCTGATTCTTCTCTATATCTTTGGCGTACTCTGAACGCCGCATCCGATGACCCGGCCAGTGGGGTGACCCACTGGCCTTTTCATTTTCGCGCCCCTACTCGCGGGGCTCATCCGCGACCAGGCCCAGGCGGATCAGCCGGGCTGCCACCGCATCCCGTGAGCGCCCGAAGCGCCGGGCAATATCGCTGGCTCTCAGGCCGTGACGCACCAAAGCCTGCAACGCTGCATCCTCACCTGACGTCCAGGGTTTCCCGGCATTGAGCGGAAGGTTCAGCTCGCGCACGCGCTGCTGCCGGCGCAGTTCACGCAGCTGCTGTAGCGGCTGGTTCCGCCCCTCGTCATAGCCAGGCGGCGCAACACGCGGTGCGCCGAAGCCTGCGGCGCCGGTGCTTTCCGCCCGTTGCCGTCGGGTGTCGGCCGCCCTGCGCGTCATGTTCAGCAATTCACCGCCGCGCTGGCGCAGTAGATCAATCCAGAAAGCTTCGGCAAGGCCGAGCCGCCGCAATGGCAGGTCGGCCTGCAGCACGACGACCAGCGGCAGAAGACCGTTACTGCGCAGGACCTTGATTTTCGCGCCCGACAGCGAATGCCCGCCGGCGAAATGCGTGCGCTTGCGCGCATCCAGATCGCGGGTCTGACCGACGTAGAAAATGCAGTGATCGCGCGGGTCGATGAGCGCGTAAATACACCCTGTCGCCTCGAGCTGGTCCTGCCCCTGACCTGCTGCGGGCCCACTCGCCACATCCCCGCCCATTCTCTACTTTTAGTATGCTATTTAGTATGAAATTACATCTAGTTGGAGCGAGGGGTGGTTGCAAGCCGTCTTTTGCGCGACTCCGCCGTAAAACTAGGCGCTTTCCCGCCATCCTCCGTACCACCGGGGTTGCGCACCATCCGGGGGGCCCGGGAAACGCCGTCAAACGCCTCATTAAACCGGCGCAGCAGGCGCAGGAACTCCGCCGCCTCAGCCTTCGTGAACGGCTCCAGCAGAGCAAGGCGCGCCTCCTCGGCAGCCTTCTGGCTGGCATCCAGCAGGCGTCGCCCCGCCGGCGTCAGCGTCAGGGCGAATTTGCGCCGATCCTCCAGGTTGGGACTGCGCGCGATCAGCCGCCGCTCCCCCAGCAAGCGCACAACCAGGGCCGTGGTGGAACGGTCGAAGCCCAGACTCCGCGCGAGGTCGATCTGGCTGACCGGCCCCCAGCGACGAACCATGGTGAGCGCACCGAACTGGGTCGGGGTCAGGTCAAACGGCTTCAGGCATTCGACAAAAACCGAAACCGAGTTCTGGTGAGCCCGCCGGATCTGGAATCCGGGACGCTCGTAGATCTCAGGCAACGGGTGCGCTGCGGTTGACTTGGGACGCCGGGATTTCGCCATACCCTTCTCCCTGCCCTGCCCGTCGACGCAGTGCAAGCGTCTTATTTCGTGAATTGACAGGACCGTCTGTCAGGAATATTCGTCAGACGTATGCCGATTACAGCGACCCGCCATCATGAAGCGGCGCGCCCACGGAGGAAAACCAGATGACGTTCACACTGTCCCGCCGCAACCTGATCGCCGCCACTGCTGCTTCATTCACGCTGTCGTCGCTGCCAGCGAGTGCGCAATCCCTGATCCAGCGGCCGGTCAAGATCGTTGTGCCATTTTCGCCCGGCACCGGCATGGACAGTCTGGCCCGCATCGTGAGCCAACAACTGCAACAGCGTTCGGGCCAGCCGGTGGTGGTCGAGAACCGTGTCGGCGCGTCGGGCAACATCGGCAGCCAGGTGGTCGCCACCTCCGCGCCAGACGGCTACACCCTGATGGTGACGGCCAATACCTTCGTAATGACGCCGCCTCTCTACAAGAACGTGCCCTACGACGTGGTGAAGGACTTTGCACCCGTTGGCATGATGGCCCTGGGCCAGCTCGTGCTGGTCACTCATCCTTCGGTAAAAGCCGCCAATCTGAAAGAATTCATCGCGCTGGCCAAAACGCAGCCGGGCAAGATTGACTATGCCTCGCCCGGCAACGGCACGCCGCAGCATCTGGCGATGGAATCCTTCAAGCTCGCCGCCGGCATCAACATCAACCACATTCCCTACAAGGGCTCGGGTGGTGCGGTGCAGGATCTGCTGGGCGGCACTGTGGGGGCGATGATCATGCCAGTCCATACGGCGCTGCCGTTCCTGGCCGATAACCGTATCCGCGTGCTGGGCCTGACCGGCGCCGAACGCTCGGCCATGGCGCCGCAGATTCCGACGCTGGCCGAACAGGGCGTCAGCGGCTTCGAGGTTGACCTGTGGTACGGCATGTATGCGCCGGCCAAGACTCCGCCAGACATGGTGAAGCACCTGAATGCCGAGGTGAACCAGATCCTCGCCGATCCAGGCGTGCGTGAACTGATCCAGAAGCAGGGGATGGTGGTGAAGACCGGCGCGCCGGATGTGCTGGCGCAGCTGACCGCGAAGGACCTGGCGCGCTGGACCAAGGTGATCGACGAAGCGAAGATTCAACCCGAGTAAGAGTGTCCGTATGGAAGTTCTGATTGTCGGTGGCGGCATCGGCGGGCTCACGCTCGCCCTAGCCCTGCATGAACGCGGCATCGCCTGCCGCATCTTCGAGATGGCCCCGCAGATCAGGGCTATCGGCGTCGGCATCAACCTGCTGCCGCACAGCACAAAGGAACTCGGCCGCCTCGGGTTGGAAGCCGAACTGGCAAAAGCGGCGGTCACCACAAAAGACGCCGCATTCTTCAACCGCTTCGGCCAGCTGATTCATCGCGAGCCATTGGGTCGTGCAGCCGGTTATGACTGGCCGCAGTTCTCGATCCATCGTGGCGATCTCCAGATGATCCTGCTGGCTGCGGTCGAACAGCGGATCGGCAAGGATCGCATCCATGCCGGCTGGCAGTGCACCGGCTTCAGCCAGGATGCCGGCAAGGCCATCGCGCAGTTCCGCAATTCCGAGACCGGCGAGGCCCTGCCCGACCAGCAGGCCGACGTGATCATCGCCTGCGACGGGATTCATTCGGCGATCCGCAAGCAAATGCACCGCTCCGAAGGCGAGCCGCGCTATTCCGGCGTCAACATGTGGCGCGGCGTCACTCGCATGAAGTCGATCCTGTCGGGTGCCTGCATGGTGCGCGCCGGCTGGCTCAGCCACGGCAAGATGGTGATTTATCCGATCCGCGAGAATGTCGACGCCGAAGGCAACCAGCTGATGAACTGGGTGGCCGAGATCGAGACACAGACCTACCGCAAGCGCGACTGGAGCCGGCCGGGCAGCCTGGACGATTTCCTGCCTGCTTTCGCCGACTGGCATTTCGACTGGCTCGATGTGCCAGACATGATCCGTAAGGCTGACACGGTGCTGGAATTTCCCATGGTCGATCAGGAGCCGCTCGATCACTGGACCGAGGGTCGCGTCACGCTGCTGGGCGATGCGGCGCATCCGATGGTGCCGCGCGGGTCCAACGGTGCCGGCCAGGCGATTCTCGACTGCCGCCTGCTGGCCGACCTGCTGGCCGAAAATGCCGATCCGCGCGAGGCCCTGGCAGCCTATGAAGCAAAACGCCTGCCGGCGACCACGCAGGTGGTGCTGACCAACCGCACCAATCCGCCGGATGCCATTCTGCGCGAGGTCTACGAACGTACCGGCGATAAACCCTTCACGCGCATCGAGGACGTGATCAGCCCGGCCGAACTGACCGCGATCACCGACAGCTACAAGCGGGTGGCCGGCTATGACCGCGACAAGCTGAAAGCCGCGGGCTGACGAGAACCCCGGTATGCAGGCCCGGACTATCATGCAATTTGCTTGACCGCCGATGATCACCTGACGCCATAATCCCGGCAGCAGGCGTCGGGGGGCGCATCGATGACGACAGCAAGACTGCAGCCAGTATGGGCGGGATGTTTCGCGCTCGCCCTGCTGCTGGTCATCTGCGCCCACCCTGCCAAGGCGCAGAACTTTTCCGAGGATCGCGACTACTGGTTCAACCCGGCCGTCTTCCCTGGCCGGTCAGATCTCAGCAAACACCCCTATGGTCCGGCAAAAGCCAAGGGCCTGGTGATCTGGAATCACGGCTACAGTCCCGACAAGCTGGCACCGGAGAAGGTGCCGCCGGTGATGCAGTATTTCGCCGAAGCAGGATGGGACAGCTATCACCTGCAGCGGCATCCCATCATTGGCGTCGGCAAAGGCAAACCCGTCGCCGGCGCGACACATGACCTCACCACGCCGCTGATCCTGCATGTGCTGGAGAAGCCAGAGGTGCGCGCCTATCCCCGCATCATCCTGATGGGCCAGTCGCGCGGCGCCTTCGCCGTGATCCACACCGGCAGCCTGAAGCCGAATATCCATGGCATCCTGCCGCTTTCGCCCGCTGCGTTCGGCGACGCCGGCAAGAGCCGTGAATGGCGCCAGAACGACACTTACATCCGCGAGCTCTGGGAAAAATACAAAGACAGCGGCATCCATGTGGCCGCAGGTTTCTTCACCGGCGACGACTGGTTTGAAACCCAGCAGCCCAATGTACGCGGGCCTTATGCCGAAAAGCGCCTGACCGAACTCGGCGTGGCGAATTTCATCATCAACCAGCCGAGCTATCACGACATGCAGGGTCATGGTGGCGGCCAGAGCTGGGAATTCGCGCGGCGCTTCGGACCGTGCCTGCAGTATTTCTTCGAAACCGGGAAGAAGCCGAGTTGCAGCGAGACCGACAGACACACGGCGGCGACGTTCCGCATCAAGCTGCCGAAACTTCCAGCCCAGGATGGCTATAGCGGGCTGTGGCAGGGCACCTGGACCAATGGCCGCTTCGCGGCTGCCGTCATAGAACCAGGCGACAACGGAACCTATAAGGGCGTCTACCGCACCGGGCTGGGCGTGAATGGCGACAAGCCGGATGACAACGCCTGGCTGCTGACCCGCGAGGGCGACCGGCTGGTGCGTACGCGCACGCATGAAAACAATGCCGGGATCAGACTGTCACTGCTGGACAGTGACCGGCTTCAGGTCGACTGGACCTCGCATAAGGGCGACCGCACGATGACCAGCATTTTCAGCCGCGCGCGCTAGGTCCCAATCAGCCGCCGGGACGACCGCCGCCGCTGCCATCGATGCGGATGCCAACATTCTTCGTCTGCACATAGCTGAGCAGCGCTTCCTGGCCCTTCTCGCGGCCGTAACCCGAGCGCTTGGTGCCGCCGAACGGCGTCTCGATGCCGCCGGCGAACCATTCATTCACAAAGACCTGTCCCGCCACCAGCCGGTCAGCCGCCCAATGCGCCTGCCGCAGGTCTTTCGTGTAAACGCCGGCGCAGAGGCCGTAGTCAGTGCCGTTGGCCAGCGCGATGGCTTCGTCCGGATCATCATAGACCTGCACGGTCAGCACCGGGCCGAAGACTTCTTCGCGCGCCATGGTCATGTCGGGTTTTACACCCGTAAAGACCGTCGGCTGCATGAAGTATCCCGGCAGGCCATCGACGCGACGGCCACCGGTGACTGCCTCGGCGCCTTCCTGCTGCGCGGCCAGGCACATGGCTTCCACCTTGTCGCGCTGCGCACCGGAAATCAGCGGGCCGAGATCCTTGCCGTCGATGCCGGGGCCAATGCTGAGCGCCCTGGCTTTGGCGGCAATCTTCGCCACTACCTCGTCATGGCGCGAACGGTGCACCACGAGGCGCGACGCCGCTGAGCAGACCTGGCCTGCATTGGTGAAAATGCCGATCGCCGTGCTCGCCGCCACCTGGTCGAGATCAGCGTCGGGAAAGACAATCCCGGCCGACTTGCCGCCGAGTTCCATGACGCAAGGGATGATGCGCTCGGCCGCGGCGCGCAGGATGAACTGGCCGGTCTTCAGCGAGCCGGTGAAGACGATATGGTCGACATCCTTGTGCGACACCATCGCCGCGCCGGTATCGTGGCCATACCCGCACAGCACATTCACCGCGCCATCGGGCACGCCGGCGCGCTTGCAGGCTTCGGCGATGAAATAGCAGGACAGCGGCGACAGCTCCGGCGATTTCAGCACCACGGTATTTCCGGTTGCCAAGGCGCAGGCGACGGAGCGCGCGGCGATCTGCAGCGGGAAATTCCACGGCACGATCTGAACGGATACGCCATAGGGCGCCGGAACGGTGTAATCGACATAGCCCGCGCCGAGCGGGATCATGCGGCCTTCGATCTTGTCGGTGGCGCCGCCGTAGTAGGAGAAGTAGCGCGAGGCGGCCATCGCCTCGTTCTTTCCGGCCGCCAGCGTCTTGCCGTTATCCAGGCATTCGGCCAGCGCGATCTCTTCGGCCATCGCACGCATCTGCGCGGCGATCTCCAGCAGCAGCGCGCCGCGCGCCATCGGCCGCATGTCGATCAGCGTGCGGGCATTGAAACGCCTGCGGGCCGCCGCCACGGCGCGATCAACATCGGCCGGCATGGCGCGCGCCACTTCGGCCAGCATCTCGCCGGTCGCCGGATTCTCGACGACGATGCGCTCGTTCGTCGCACCATCGCACCATTCGCCGTCGACGAAATTCTGCCAGTATTTTTTGATTTCGGGCGTGGCCATGGTGTCCTCCAGACAGAATGAAGGCCGGGTCTCCCCGGCCTTCCTCGATCATCGTTTTTAAGAGAAGCGGTTGTTCTTGTTGAAGCCGCGGAAGACGATGCGGCCCGCCTGGGCGCGTTCGCCGCGATAGTCCTTGATGTCCGTCTCGGTCTTGGTGCGGCCTGAAGAGTCGATCCAGCTCAGGCCCTGCTTCAGCGTGAAGGTGCGGGCATCGGCCAGACCGCCATCCTTGTATTTCTGCAAGGTGATGCCGCGGCCCTTGGTCATTTCGGGCAGCTCGCTCAACGGGAACAGCAGCAGCTTGCGATTGTCGCCGATCACCGCCACCGTATCGCCCTCCACCTGCGTCATGACGCACGCTTCAGCTGGCGCCTGCACGTTCAGGATCTGCTTGCCGGTGCGGGTGGCGGCCAGCATCTCGATTTCGGGACAGACGAAACCGCGACCGTCGCTGCTGGCGACCATGAACTTGCGCTCGCCCTGATACTTCATCAGCGTGACGATATCCTGGTCGTTGCCCAGGTCGATCATCAGGCGCACCGGCTCGCCATGGCCACGGCCGCGCGGCAGCTTGTCGCAATTGATCGTATAGGCACGGCCATTGGTGCCGAACAGCAGCAGCTTGTCGGTGGTTTCGGCATGCAGCCAGAAGCGGCCTTTATCACCTTCTTTGAACGAAGCAGTGCCATCGTCGGCGACATGGCCCTTGATGGCGCGAATCCAGCCCTTGGCCGAGCAGATCACTGTGATCGGCTCGCGCTCGACCAGCACCTCGAAAGCCTCTTCCGAGATCACCGGCGCATCGCCGATCCGCGTGCGACGCTTGCCCAGCGCCGACTTCGGGCCGAACTGCTTCTTCAGCTCTTGGATTTCGCCGGCAATCGCCTGCCAGCGCAGCTCGTCGCTGGCCAGCAGCTGCTTCAGCCCGGCCAGTTCCTTCGACAGTTCCTTATGCTCGCCGCGCAGCTCCATCTCTTCCAGCTTGCGCAAACTGCGCAGGCGCATGTTGAGAATGGCTTCGGCCTGCACATCGCTCAGCTTGAACCGCTTGATCATCGCCGGCTTCGGTTCGTCTTCGCGGCGGATGATCTCGATCAGCTCGTCAAGGTTGAGATA
Source organism: Ferrovibrio terrae (assembly GCF_007197755.1). Lineage (NCBI taxonomy): Bacteria > Pseudomonadati > Pseudomonadota > Alphaproteobacteria > Rhodospirillales > Rhodospirillaceae > Ferrovibrio > Ferrovibrio terrae. Next base: position 3,184,642 of record NZ_CP041636.1, on the reverse strand, counting down.
GGCGATCAGATAGCCGTCGAGCACTTCGAGGCGATGTTCGATCTTGCCCTGGCGATACCGGCTCTTGCGTTCCAGCACGTCATGGCGGTGATCGAGATAGGCCTGCAGCGCCTCGCGCAGGTTCATCACCTTGGGCAGCTTGCCACCGTCCAGCACATTGAGGTTGAGCGGGAAGCGCGTTTCCAGATCGGTGGTGCGGAACAGGCTTTCCATCAGCACGGCCGGATCGACGGTCTTGTTCTTCGGGATCAGGACGAGGCGCACATCCTCGGTCGATTCATCGCGCACGTCGTCCAGCAGCGGCGCCTTCCTGTCGGTGATCAGTTCAGCGATACGCTCGACCAGCCGCGACTTCTGTACGTGGTACGGAACCTCGGTGACGACGATCTGCCACATGCCGCGCGGCAGTTCTTCCTGCTGCCAGACGGCGCGATGGCGGAAACTGCCGCGGCCGGTCTTGTAGGCTTCGATCCGCGCGCTTAAGGGTTCGACCAGGATGCCGCCGGTCGGGAAATCCGGACCCTGCACATATTCCACCAGCTTTTCGATGCTGGCGTTCTTATGCTTGATCAGGTGCAGCAGCGCATCGCACAGCTCGGGCAGATTATGCGGCGGAATCGAGGTCGCCATGCCGACCGCGATGCCGGTGGCGCCATTGGCCAAAAGGTTCGGCAGACCCGAGGGCAGCACGACCGGCTCGTCATTCTCGCCGTCGTAATTGGGGCGGAAATCGACCGTGTCGTCGTCCAGATTGGCGAGCAGCACATTGGAGATTTCGGTCAGGCGCGCCTCGGTGTATCGCATCGCCGCCGCGTTATCGCCGTCGATATTGCCGAAATTGCCCTGGCCGTCGACCAGCGGATAGCGCTGCGCGAAATCCTGCGCCAGGCGCACCAGCGCGTCATACACCGACTGGTCGCCATGCGGGTGATACTTACCGATCACGTCGCCGACGACGCGGGCGCATTTCTTGTAGCCCGAGGCCGGGTCCAGCTTGAGCAGCCGCATGGCGAACAGCACGCGGCGCTGCACCGGCTTCAGCCCGTCGCGCGCATCGGGCAGCGAGCGCGAGGTGATGGTGCTGAGCGCATAGGCCAGATAGCGCTCGGACAGCGCATCCGGCAGCGGCACGTTGCGGATATCTTCGGGGACGTCTTTGGGGGGCAGATGCTTGCTCATGACGCGCTTTCTACACCGGTTTGGCCGGCCTTTCTACTTTTGGCCCTGATTGCGCACGACCTCGATCAGGCGCGCGCGGGCCTGCGGCACCGGAGCATGGAGCTGGGCGAACAGGCGGTTTTCCAGGAAATGCCCGGTGAGCGCGAGACCATCCAGAACGGCCTGCAGCGAATCGTTTGGCAGCGACTCGGCCTCCGCCCTGCCCGGCACCAGAAAGGCCGGCAGCTTCAGCATACGATCGGCGTAAGGCGCGGCGGCCTCGGCCGAGACCGCGCGGCCACTGCGCGGCGAGACATGCGTCAGATTGGTGGTGGCGCCGGTGGCGGCACAGCTTTCCAGATCGATGCCATAGCCCATCTCGGCGAGCAGGCCGGTTTCCCAGCGCACATAGAGCGCGCCCCAGTCGCCGGGATCCTCCATCTCCGCCATGAGGGCAAACAGCGCCTTGGTGGCGCCGAACAGATTGGGATGCGGTTCGCGCTCCGGCAATGCTGCATCTACTAAGGCGCAAACGGCGCGCAACGCTGCCAGCCGCGCCGGATCGTCCAGCATCAGTGCGGCGGGGTGCTTCAGGGCTTCCAGCGTGTAATAGCCGAGCTGTTCCGACAGGCGAGCACGCCATTCAGCGCCGACGAGCTGGCCGGGCTGCAGCGCACCGCCCCTGCCGGTTCCGCTCCCACGCAGCAGCCCGGCATGGCGGCCATAGCTTTCGGTCAGCAGGGTCACGATCCGGGCGCTCTCGCCGTGGTGGCGAACGCTTAAGACAACGCCTTCATCCTGCCAGTCCATGCTTATGGCTTAGGGTGATTCTCGACAGCCAGCAAGCAAAAGGGCCCCTCAAGCAAAAGGGCGGCCTTTGCGGGCCGCCCCTCTCTATCGGGTATGAACCGAAAGCTTATTCGGCGGCGTCGCCGACGGCAGCCTGCAGTTCGCTTTCCAGCGCATCGGCGAAATCGCGATCGCGCTGGGCGGCGAGGCCCTTCATGCGGTTCATGATGGCGCCGGTGCCGACCGGGATCAGGCGACCGACGATCACGTTTTCCTTGAGGCCGATCAGCTTGTCCACCTTGCCGCCGACGGCAGCTTCGGTGAGCACGCGGGTGGTCTCCTGGAACGAGGCCGCCGAGAAGAACGACCGGGTCTGCAGGCTCGCCTTGGTGATGCCGAGCAGGACCGGCATGCCCTTGGCCACTTTGCGGCCTTCGGCTTCGGTCTTGGCATTCACCTCTTCGAACTCGCTGCGGTCGACCTGCTCGCCGATCAGGAAGGTGGTCTCGGCCGGGTCGATGATCTCGATCTTCTGCAGCATCTGGCGGCAAATCACCTCGATGTGCTTGTCGTTGATCTTCACGCCCTGCAGACGATAGACCTCCTGGATCTCGTTCACGAGATAGTTGGCCAGCGCTTCCACGCCGAGCACCTTCAGGATGTCGTGCGGCGCCGGGTTGCCATCGAGCAGATGGTCGCCAACGCGGACGAAGTCGCCTTCCTGAACGGCAATCTGCTTGCCCTTCGGGATCAGGTATTCGACCGGATCGACGCCCTCTTCGGCCGACTTCAGGATCAGGCGGCGCTTGGCCTTGTAATCCTTGCCGAACTCAACGCGGCCATCGATTTCCGCGATGATCGCATGGTCCTTCGGGCGACGGGCTTCGAAGAGCTCGGCAACACGCGGCAGACCGCCGGTGATGTCGCGCGTCTTGGTGCCTTCCACCGGGATACGCGCCAGCACGTCGCCGGCATGCACCTGCGCACCATCCTCAACCGACAGAATGGCGTCGGCCGAGAGGTAGTAGCGGGCCTCGGCACCGCTGACGAGCATGAGGATTTCACCCTTGCTGTCACGCAGCGTGATGCGCGGACGCAGCTCGTTGCCCTTCGGGTTCTGCTTCCAGTCGGAGACGACCTTGTAGGAAATGCCGGTCGACTCATCGGTGGCTTCGCGCATCGACACACCTTCGACGAGGTCGCGATAGTTCACGACGCCCTCGCGCTCGGTGATCACCGGGCGGGTGTACGGATCCCAGTCAGCGATACGCTGACCCTTCTTGACGCTGCCGCCTTCGTCGGCCACCAGGCGGGCGCCGTACGGCACCTTGTGGCGGGCGCGTTCGCGACCATTGGCATCGACCAGGATGACTTCACAGTTGCGGCCCATGACCACGAAGCGGCCCTGGCTGTCAGTCACCAGGTTGCGGTTCGCGATCTTGATGGTCGCATCATAGGCGGCCTCCAGGCTCGACTGCTCCGCCACCTGGGCGGTGCCGCCGATGTGGAAGGTACGCATGGTCAGCTGGGTACCCGGCTCACCGATCGACTGCGCGGCGATCACGCCGACAGCCTCACCGATGTTGACCTTGGTGCCACGGGCCAGATCGCGGCCATAGCACTTGCCGCAGACGCCGGTCTCGCTGTCGCAGGTCAGCACGGAGCGGATCAGCATGCTTTCAACGCCGGCCGTCTCGATACGGTCGACATCGCGTTCTTCGATCAGGTGGCCGGCCGGGACGATCACTTCGCCCGACAGCGGATGCTTCACGTCGATGCTCGGCACGCGGCCGAGGATGCGCTCGCCTAGCGTGGCGATCACTTCGGCGCCTTCGACAACCTCACGCACGGTCAGGCCGCGCTCGGTGCCGCAATCTTCCTCGGTGATGATGCAGTCCTGCGCCACGTCGACCAGACGGCGGGTCAGGTAACCCGAATTCGCCGTCTTGAGCGCCGTGTCGGCCAGACCCTTGCGGGCGCCGTGGGTCGAGTTGAAATACTCGAGCACGGTGAGGCCTTCCTTGAAGTTCGAGATGATCGGCGTCTCGATGATTTCACCCGACGGCTTGGCCATCAGGCCGCGCATGCCGGCGAGCTGCTTCATCTGGGCGGCCGAACCGCGGGCGCCCGAGTGAGCCATCATCCAGATCGAGTTGATCGGCTTGCGCTGACCACTGACCTCGTCGATGTCGGTCTGAATGACCTTCATCATTTCGTCGGCGACGCGATCGGTGCACTGCGACCAGGCATCGACCACCTTGTTGTACTTCTCGCCCTGGGTGATCAGACCGTCCTGGTACTGCTGCTCATACTCGCCGACCAGCTTCTTGGTGTCGTCGATATGCTTCAGCTTCGACGACGGCACGACCATGTCGTCCTTGCCGAAGGAAATGCCGGCCTTGAAGGCGCGGGTGAAGCCGAGCGCCATCATGCGATCGCAGAAGATGACGGTCTCTTTCTGACCGCAATGGCGATACACCACGTCAATGACGTTGGTGATCTCCTTCTTGGTCAGCTGCTGGTTGATCACGCGGAACGGCACGTTCTTGTGACGCGGCAGGATCTCGCTCAGCAGCATACGGCCCGGCGTGGTGGTGACGCGGACAATGATCGGATTGCCTTCACCGTCCACCGTGTTCAGGCGGGCCTTGATGCGGTGATGCAGCGTGATCGCCTTGGAGTCCAGCGCCTGCTG